>NZ_CP048836.1:1210469-1815704 GCF_010983895.1 Nitrogeniibacter mangrovi | reverse complement strand
CGCCTGCCTCGCCTTCAACTCGATCTGGCCTGGTTCATGGAACTGACCTGGCGCTTCGACGAAGCCAGGGAAGCGCTGTCGCTCGTGCGGGCCGAGCTGGCGCGGCGATACAAGGGCATCGAGGATCACCATCAGGATGCGGAACGGACGTTCCTGCAGTCGGAACTGGCCCATCGGGAAATGATGCTCGCCCTGTTCCTGGACGATGTGATCGAGACCCGGATCAAGGCTCGTGAGTGGCTCGAGGCCGACCGGACCAAGGAGCCCTTCATGCGCGGCTCGACAGGAACCGCATTGCTCCTGGCGAACCGCGAACAATACAAGTGCGAAGGAACGGCGGCGGCGGCCAAGACACTGTCCGAAGTGATCCGCAACGGCGGCGCACTCTATGGCATCGCGTTCCACGAATCCGTGGTCGGCAGCATCTTCTTCCTGCGCGGCGACCTCGACCAGGCGGAATCGGCATACGAGAGTGGCCGGCGGATCGCGAAACAACTGCACGGTGAAGGTTCGCCGCTGTTCGCTATGCCGACCGTGCTACTCGCTGAACTGCGCTACGAGCAGGGACGCTGTGACGATGCCCGACGCCTGCTGGATACCCAGCACATCGCGGCCGATCTGGGCTTCATCGACAAGCTGATCGCCGGTTTCATCACCCGTTCGCGACTGGCCGTCCTCGGTGGTGACTACCACGAAGCCGCGCGATGCCTCGAGGACGCCACCTACATCGCCGCTCAATACGGCTTCGAACGCCTGCACGCACACATCCTCAACGAACGCGTACGCCAGCTCCTCTGCCTGGGTCATATCCGCGAGGCGATCGATCTTTTCCGCGAAGTCCGTTATCGCCCCCTGCTGGACGAGCGTCTGAGCCCGGGGGACCACACGACGACCAAGCATGAACTCCTCGCCCTGGCCACGGCACGCCTCTATCTTGAAACCGGACGCGAAACGGAAGCCGTGACCCTCCTCAAGCAGTGGTATGGCTTCGTCACCACGCGGCGATGCCACCGGTCGGCGATCCGCATCGGCCTGCTGCTGGCCAAGGCCAAGCTTGCCCTCAACAACAGGCTGGCGGCCCAGCGCCTGGTTGTCGAGGCGCTGCAGATGGGCGAGCGTGGCGGCTTCGTCCGCTCATTTCTGGACGAAGGTCTGCCCATCATCGAGTTGCTCAGGCATATCGCGCAGATGGACCCGTCAGTCCAACCCTTTTCCCGGAGCTATCTGGAGGCGCTCATCGCCGCGGGCACGGGCGCCGGCGACTGCGCCGAACCGTCGCCAGAACCGCCCCCCGACCTGGAAACGATTGAAGTGGCGAACATCAGCAACCGGGAGATCCAGATCCTCAACCTGGGCGCCCGCGGGCTGCCCAACCGAGATGTTGCCGCCACCCTGTTTCTCGCCGAAAGCACGGTCAAGTGGTACTGGCAGCGGATCTTCGACCGCCTCGATGTCCGACGTCGGTCCGATGCCATCAAGCGGGCACGCTGCCTGGGGTGGATCCAGTGATCACAGATCGAGCACGATCTTGTCGGACAACGCCCGGGACACGCAGATGAGCATCTGATCGTTGGCCTCGCGCTCGGCTTGGGTCAACACGCAATCCCGGTGCTCGGGCACGCCCTCGAGTACACGGGTCCTGCAGGTGGCGCACAAGCCTTCGCGACACGCGGCAGGCACCAGGGCGCCGTGGGCTTCGAGCACCTCCAGAATCGACTTTCCCGGTGGCACCGGATAACGCGCACCGGTACTGGCGATGATCACGTCGAAGGCGGATTCCGCGCGGTTGGGCAACTCGGGAGACGAGAACCACTCGAAGTGGATCTGTTCGGCCGGCCAATCGGCCGTCGCGTGCTTCACGGCCTCCATCATCGGCGTCGGGCCACAGCAATAGAGGTGCGAGTGAACGGGCACCGCCTCGATCAGTGACGCGACCTCAAGAGGCGCACCACCGGCCTCGTCGTCGAAATGCAAATGACACTGCCTCGGAAACTCCGCGGTCAGAACCTCATAGAAGGCTGCCCGAAGGCGGTTGCGCGTTCCGTAATGAAGCTGCCACGGACGCCCTATGCGCACGCAGGTCCGGATCATCGAAAGAAAGGGCGTGATGCCGATACCACCGGCAATGAAGACGCACGGGGCATCGCTGCCATCGAGCGGAAAATTGTTGCGCGGCGCCGAGACCAGCACTTCCATGCCCACTCTCAACTGCTGATGAATGAGAGCCGAACCGCCGCGTCCATCTGACACCCGCGCGACGGCAATGCAGTAGCGATCCCGTTCGGCCGGATCGTTCAAGAGTGAATAATGCCGCACCATGCCGCCCGGCAACCGGATCTCCACATGCGCCCCGGCTTCAAAGCCTGGCAAGACCCGGTTGTCCCGGGCGCGCAGTTCAATCCGGAGAATGTCGCAAGCCTCACACGCAACATCGGCCACGGTCAGTCGCAGCAGATCTCTCGGCTCCTGGTTTTGCATCACAATCGTTTCCTTGGAGAAAAGAATCAGCGGTTCGCATGACGACCCCGTCACCGACGGGGTCGTCATGCAAGTCATACAAAGGCAGTGCCCTGCCGGGATGAGCTAGCCTCGGCGTCTTCCGTCCGCTCGTCGTCAATCAGCTTGTCGAGCAGCCACAGCAATTTCCCCGGTCCGGCATCGTGGATGTAATCGACCACCGGATGATCGGGCTTCTCCTTGACGCGCAAGTACTGGGCCTCGAGCATCTGCTTGTCCTCGAGGAAGGCTTCATGGGCCCAGGCCATCAGCGACTGGGTGATCCCGGGCTGTTGGGTGTCCCGATGCGGCCCCCACGAGTAGTAGTAATCGAGGCTGCCTTCGTCACGCGGCGTCACGGCCTGACAGGTGTATGTGTCGAGCAGGAGTTCTCCGTCAGACTCGCCTTCGGTGACGGTCCCGGCCGTGAAGCTCCTGAAGCGCATGACGAAATTGCAGGGCAGCGTCATCTGGACATCGAAGTGGAAATCGAAGCGCATGCCCTCGGGAAACAGGTGGGCGAAGACATTGAACGCTGGCGCGTCGCGCATCCAGAACTCGTAGTTCATGCCACGTTTGGTCAGCTTGTATTTGATCCGGGCATCGGCATACGCCCGAGTCCCCCCGAATGTCTTGTCGTGCGTCCATGCCAGATGGGTCAGATCTGCCAGATTGGCAATCTCCAGACGATAATTGCTCTTGATGCTCATCTGTCCGGTATTGAGCAACCAGTCCGGATCGTCGGGGCCGACCGCAAAACAGATGAGATCCGGGTCCGCCTTGTCCGCATCACCCATCCACACCCAGATCCAACCGTCCCGCTCGACCACCGGAAACGCGCGGACACGGGCACGATCCGGGATGATCTCCATCCCGGGTATTTCGATGCACTTGCCACCCGATTCGAACAACCAGCCGTGATACATGCAGCGGATGCCGCCTTGTTCGCGTTTCCCGCACGACAGTGCCGCCTGCCGATGGCAGCAGCGATCCTCCAGAACGACGGCCTTGCCGTCGACGTCGCGATAAAGCAGTAGTGCCTCGCCAGCGATCCGACGCGTCTGCAACTCCTCCCGCGCCATGCTCAGATCCTTTCCCCAACCGGCGCAGTACCACGCATTCTTCAAGAACATGCTTGTCTCCTTTGTCTTCACGATGCGGATCCATGATCGGCTGCGCGTCTGATTCGACGACAGGATCAGGAGATCCGTGGCTCTCCTTGACGAAAGCCGCCATCAAATACTGGCGCCGGCATCGGTGTCTCGCACCGGTCAAAAAGGAGGGAATCGCCCACCCCCGGCGGGCAATGGGAGGCTTCGACAATGGCCGAGCACCCACCGCCGGGACCGTGACGACACCTGCGCCCCGAATCGCCCGGTCGGGCTCACCTTCATCGGTGACACGATGTTATCGACATCGCCAATACAATGACGCCCGCACGAATGCGGGCGTCATTTTCAATCCCGGGAAGGATTCACGATGTGCCGCCTGCGTTCAGAATCGGTATCGCATCTGGAAGAAGATCTCGTCTTCGTACATTGCCGTACCGATGGGACCGGCACGGAAGCGCCCGAGGGGTTCGAAGCTGGCCATCCCCATCGAGTAGCCCATGTCGGCGACCGATCCGGTGAATGGGGCATACGGGTTACACGAGCGACAGTCGTCGAACCGGTTGCGCGAATTTGACCCGCCCTTGAAATTGCCACCGAAGGTCAGCTTCAGTTGATCCGTGACGCTCCACTCCACCTTGGGCGCAATGGCGTGGGTACGCGCGCGAAAGTCTCGTGCGATGACGAGCTCCGGACTGAGTCGATCGTTGAGCAAAAAGGCCTTGATCAGCAACGTCCCGATGAAATCGTCCTTCCAGTCCGGCATGCCGACCGGGCCCAGCGTGTTGACCGCACCGCTGGGTGCCACGTACTCCCCTTTCTTGTAGTACTCGTGATCGAAGATATGCTGCCAGAACAGTTGGGCGGAGATGAGCGTCGTTCGTCGCGGATTGAGCCACGGAATGAAGGTCGGCCGGTCGACCCCGATCACGCTGCGCCATACCTTGTTGCGGGAGAACAGCCGGTCGCGTGCGGTATTGGCGAACTCTTCGCCGTCGGTCAACGCACCTTCCAGCCGGATGGCCGCGCCGATCGACTCGGCGTCGAAGTCCATCGATCCGCCAATCAGATTCACCCGCGGGTAATAGACGTCGAAGGCGATCAGGTGCGTATTGGCCGCCGTCTGGGGAGCCCCGTTGAAGGGGTTGACCGCACCGCCCTTGATCGCACGCAGCGAGGGAAGTTGTGACCGAAAGGTCAAGGCGTTCAGCGAGAACGAGACCCCCCCCTGGGTGACACCCTCGAATTTCACGCCCAGCTGGGTGTTGGACAATCTCCAGTCCGGCAGGTGGACGTCGCGAATTCCGACCTGGCGCGGACCGAAGTCCGTCGACACGATGCCGCCGGCACCGAAGTTGGCCACGGTACCGCCGTTGTCCCACATGTTGACCATCCCGCGAAACAGACAGCCGGCATCGAGGATCACGTTCGGCTGGCCGCACTGACCCAGGTTGTTGGGGCGGAACTTGTCGAAGTTCCACACCACCTGCAGGTTGCGATCCTGCATCGACTCGGACGGGCCCATGCGGTACTCGGCGGTGGCGATCCACATGGGGATGCGGATGTCCTCGAGCTCGTCGTAGATGTTGTTGCGCGAGTAGTCGACCGGGTTGATCACGTCGAGCACGCGGAACAGATCGGTCCGGCCCCATACCACCTGTTGCTTGCCCACCTTGACGAACACCGCGTTGCCGTTGTCCAGGTAGATGCTCCTGCGTACATGGGCCTCTCGGATGAAGTCGAGGCGGTCATTGAACTCCGGCATTTCCAGCTGCTGTCGATTCAGATCGCCGTAACCGCCGAAATCCTTGCATCCGCGACTATCCGTGTCACAGGGGCGCACCGGTACGCCAAAGGCGACGTCGCCGTCCGGATATCCATGCCAGCGGTCACCGAGTACTCGCAACCCGTCGTTGGGGTTCGCACCCACATCGAAGCCGAACTTGTTGGAGGGGCCGAACAAGGCCGTCCCCAGCGCATGATTCAGAACACCACCGCCGTGGGGAACCATCGTTCCCAATGACAAATCCTGCAGCAGGATCGGTCCGCCGGCATCGTCGCCGAACTCGCCCGAGTTCATCCGGTAGACGCCGTCGAAAGTCCCACGCAAGGTACTGCCAAAGGTCCATCCATTGGCCAGCTTCTTTTGCGATTCGATGGTCAGCGTATTGCGAAACTTGGACAAACCCACGGTATGACCCGTGGCGTCCTTGCCACGATACGCGGTGTGATTGTCGAATCGCACGTCCACATCCCACGGCTCACTCCTTTCCCCCATGGATGGCAACCCGCCCGCCCATACCGGTGCCGATATCATCAGCGCCGCCAGCACAACACACCGTTGCCCCGATGCTCTCTCTTGTCGGTACCACTTCATAGGATGTCTCCTCCTTGGAATATCGCCGCACCTCTGTGGGCCGGCATTTGCGAACCTGTTTCACCTCCAGCACGAAACGGCGTCACCGTGGCCCCGGAACCGGTCGGCCGAAGACGGTCCTGAACGTCGCCCGAAAGCGGACGTCCACGAATGGCAATGGGGAAATCATCGGTGCGCCGGACAGCGCAAGGCACCGACCTAAAAGGCGGGAAAGCGATTCACCGGAGCAAACGCCGCGAAGCGGAACATCGCGGGGATGAACGGGCGTCGATGGGGGCGAAAAGCGTCATCGGGACACGCCTGCGCCTGAGCGTCGGTCATGCGGATCCCGCCGGCGTCCACACCCCACGCGTGCGGAGCCCTGCCGTCGGCATGACACTCCGGACCCGCCCGAAGGTACGGAATCCGCGGCAGCGTTCGGCCCGCATGAGCCAACCGATCCCACCTTTGAGGCGGGTGACCGACACGGCTCGAAAGCCCACCCTGAACAGGCAAAAAAAAAAGCCCTCCCGGGATCGGAAGGGCTTTCCAAGACGAGGAACCGTCGTGAGTTTATTCGCCGCCGCGCATGTACTGCACCTGGAACTTGGCCGGCGGGGTCTGGGACTTGTCCACCTCGCCACGGAAGTGGCCGGTCGTGCAGTGGTTGGACTGGACGTCGACCATCTGGAAGCCGTCATCGATACCGATGCCGGTGCCCTTGTTGATGGGCAGGTGATGATCCGGGTGGCTCTTGCCCACGGACCAGACCTTCCACAGCTTGCCCTTGCGGTCATAGATCTCGATGGCGCCGTTCACGTTCTGCAGCTGGGCGTCCATGTAGAACACGCGCTTGCCGATCGGGTGGTTCGGGTTGACCGGCACCGCTTCGAGCACGTAGGCCTTGCGCAGCTGCCAGGAGCCCTGGAAGAAGCACCCGCCCTTGCCGCCGAACTTGATGTACTTGAAGCCGTCGGCGTCCGGTGCCGGGTCGTCGCCCAGGGCCGTCTCGTTGTGGTTCCACATGGGCAGCAGCACGTTCTTGGTGCCCTTGTACGTCCACTTCATGTCGGCCACGCGACCGTTGTAGCCCTCGAAGTCCTCGATCATCAGGTCGGAGCCGAGGAAGGAGTCGGTGGTCTGACCGGTCGCCAGGCGGCGCACCCGACGCTGGAAGCCCAGGTACAGATAGGCGTCGTCGAGCTTGGAGTCGTCGTCGTAGCGCTGGATGAGCAGCTTGGTGTTCTTCAGATCCTCGGGGCCGAGCACTTCCCAGTAGATCGCGCGGAACAGGTCCGACGGGTTGGGGGTCACTTCGGGCACCGGCGCATCCTTGATCCGGTGCTTGAAGTTCAGGAAGCTGGCACGGTTGACCAGGGTCCGCTCGACCTCGCCGGTCTCCATGTTGCGGTACTTCATGATCAGCGGGTTGATGACCGCGTTGTCACCCCAGTTCAGACCGTACTTGTAGTTCCAAGCCAGTTTCTCGCCGGCGCGCGGATCGTTGATGTCCGGCGCCTCGGGGAACGGACGGCCGGCCACGAAACCCTGGATGTTGTCACCGGGCTTGGGACCGAGCTTGGTCTTGTTGAGATTGTCGCGGGTGGCCTGGATGTACTCATCCGGCAGTTTGAAGTCGGTGCTCTCGCCGACCGTGACCGTGGTGTAGCCGTTCTTGATCATCATGTAGGTGCCGACGGCGAGCGCATCCTTGAACTGCTCGACGTTGTCCTTGTTGATGACCACGCCCGGCTTCAGGCCCGGGAAGGTCGGGAAGCCGTTCTTGTACGGGAAGAAGGTGTTGTCGACGTCCGCTTGGGTCGCGGCGTGCGCCCCGGCCATCAAGCCCGCCATGACGAGCGCGAGGCTCAGTTTCTTCAGCATGGTTGTCTCCTGTGAAACATGCATCTCAATCAAACTCATTCGATCCGTCCGTTCAGGCGACCCGACCGCTGCCGGGTCGCCCGAATGGATCAGAACTTGTAGCGCATCTGGAAGAACACGTCGTCTTCATACATCGCCGTGCCGATCGGACCGGCGCGGAAGCGACCGAGCGGCTCGGCGCTGGCCAGACCCAGCGAGTAGCCCGGCGCCTGCCCCGGAGCCGCCGTAAACGGCGGGTACGGGTTGCACGTGCGGCAATCGTCGAAGCGGTTGCGGCTGTTGGAGCCCCCCTTGAAGTTGGCCCCGAAGGTCAGCTTCAGTTTGTCGGTGATGCTCCACTCCACCTTGGGCGCGATCACGTGGGCACGAGCGCGGAAGTCGCGGGCGATGATCAGCTCGGGGCTCAGGCGGTCGTTCATGAGGAAGGCCTTGATCAGCAGGGTGCCGATGAAGTTGTCTTCCCAATCGACCATCCCCACCGGGCCGAGCGAGTTGACCGTGCCGTTCGGATCGACACGCTCACCCTTCTTGTAGTAGGTGTGATCGAAGATGTGCTGCCAGAACAGCTGGGCCGAGATCAGCGTCGTGCGACGCGGGTTGATCCAGGGGATGAAGGTCGGACGGTCGATACCGATGACCGAACGCCACACCTTGTGCTTCGAGTACAGGGATTTTTTCGTGCTGTCGGGGAACTCTTCACCGTTGGTGAGGGCGCCTTCCAGGCGAATGGCCGCGCCCAGGGTTTCGCTCTCGAAGTCCATCGAACCGCCGATCAGGTTGACCCGCGGGTAATACACGTCAAACGCGATCAGATTGGTGTTGGCGGTGGTTTGCGGCCCCGTGGTGAAGGGGTTCTGCGCCCCGGTTCTCAGCGCATGCAGGGACGGCAGTTGCGAACGGTAGGTCAAGGCGTTCAGCGAGAAGGAAATGCCCCCCTGCGTGACCCCTTCGTACTTCACCCCCAGCTGGGTGTTGGACAGCTTCCAGTCCGGCAGGTGCACGTCGCGGATACCGATCTGACCCGGACCAAAGTCGGTCGACATCAGGCCACCGGCGGGATTGGGAGCGAAGTTGGCCACCGTACCGCCGTTGTCCCACAGGTTCACCATGCCGCGGAAGAAGCAGCTGGCGTCGAGGATCACGTTCGGCTGGCCGCACTGACCCAGGTTGTTGGGGCGGAACTTGTCGAAGTTCCACACCACCTGCAGGTTGCGATCCTGCATCGACTCGGACGGGCCCATGCGGTACTCGGCGGTGGCGATCCACATGGGGATGCGGATGTCCTCGAGCTCGTCGTAGATGTTGTTGCGCGAGTAGTCGACCGGGTTGATCACGTCGAGCACGCGGAACAGATCGGTCCGGCCCCACACCACCTGCTGCTTGCCGAGCTTCACGTACACCGACTTGCCGTTGTCGAGGAAGATGTTCTTGCGCACATGGGCTTCGCGGATGAAGTCCAGGCGGTCGTTGAACTCCGGCATCTCCAGTTCGTTCTGGTCCAGATCGCCGTAGCCACCGAAGTCCTTGCAACCGCGGCTGTCCTTGTCACACGGACGGACCGGCACGCCGAAAGTGACGTCACCGCTCGTGTGGGAGTGCCAGCGGTCACCCAGCAAGCGCATGCCTTCATTCGGGTTCTTCGACACATCAAAGTTGAACGCAGTCCCCGGAGCCGTCGTATTGCTGTTGATGAAACCGCCACCATGAGGCTGGTATGTTCCGAATGCAGTACTCTCCAGCATGACCGGCCCACCGGCTTCGTCGCCGAACTGGCTCTTGTTCATGCGGTAGACGCCGTCGAAGGTGCCACGCAGGATGCCGTGGAACTTCCAGTCGCCTTCGAGTTTCTTGTCCGCTTCCACCGTGAGGGTGTTGCGGAACTTGGCCAGGCCGACGGCATGACCCGTGGCGTCCTTGCCGCGGAAAGCGGTGTGGTTGTCGTACAGCACGTCGAACTTCCACGGGTCGCTGCCTTCGCCCATGGCCGGCAAGCCGGCAGCCAGCACCTGGGCTGACCAGGCTGCGGCCACCAGGGCGGCGCACAGCTTCATGGGTGGTCTCTTCTTCTGGTACCACTTCATAGGATGTCTCCTCCTTTGAATTCCGCCTGACCTCCCCGGCCCGGCGCTTGCAAGACGCTTGAATCAGACCTCCAGCACGCCGTCCTCGTCGTAGTGGGCGGCGGTCACGAAACTCGGTTTGAACACCACGCACCAGCTGGGCACGATCAGCACCGCGGCGATGGCATTGACGATGAGCATGAAAGAGAGCAGGACCGCGGCATCGGACTGGAAGCGCAGGTCGGACAGGAAGATCCACATGACCACGCCGGCGATGAGCGTCACCGCGGTGAAGGACACGGCGTAGCCGGTGGTGGCCACCGCCCGGATCACGGCCTGCTTGATGTCGTGCAGCTCGGCGAACTCTTCGCGGATGCGGTCCATGAAATACACCGCGTAGTCGATGCCGACCCCGACGCCGACCGCGATGACCGGCACCGTATTGACGTTGATGCCGATGCCCATGGCGCCCATGTAGGCGTAGGTCATGAGCGTGGAGAACAGCATCGGCAGCACCATCAGCCAGCCGGCATGCAGCGAGCTGTAGTAGATCATCACCAGCAGGAAGGCCAGGGCCATCACCGCCGGAATGATCTTCATGTGATCCGAGTGCAGGGCCTGGTTGACCGCCGCGGTGACGCCGATGATGCCGCCGCCGAGCGCGATCTCCACGTCGGGCACGTCCTTCTTGACCTGGGCGATGCCGGCGTTGGCCATGGCGACGACCCGGTTGATGGTCGCGGCCTGGTGGTCCTTGTAGTAGAACACCACGTCGGCCTCACGCTCGTCCGGGGTGACGAACTCCTTGAGCGCGCCCGGGATCGGGCTCGAGGCCATGTAGGCGAACATCAGGCCGCCGACCTCCTGGCGCGAGTCCGGGATCTGCATCCAGCGCGGATCGTCGTTGTGGGTCAGCTTGTTGACCACCCGCACCACGCCCGGAATCGCCTTGGTGCCGCCCAGGGCCGGATCGTTGAGCATGTAGGCCTGGAATTCCTCGATCGCCGCCATCACCTCCGGGCGCTTGATGCCGCCCTTCTCCTTGGTGCGCACCGACACGTGCAGCTCCTCCGAGCCGGGGAAGCGATCGTTGATGGCCGCGGTGGAGATGTTGTAGTCGTGATCGCGATGCAGCAGCGGCGAGCCCGGCTCCGATTCGCCCAGTTGCACCTGGGAGACGAAGTACAGGGCGCCGACCGCACCGATCAGGGTGAGCAGCAGGATCGAGCGGGCACCCCCGTCGGTGCCGCCGGTCATGGCCATGAACTTGCCGAGGAAGTCACGCACGCCCTGGTTGGCGTTCTCGGTGGTGCGCGGCTGCGGCAGCACCGTCAGCGCCAGCGGCACCATGAAGTGCACCGTGAAGATCACCGAGAAGCCCCAGAAGCCGGCGGCGATACCGAGCTTGTGGTTGAACGGCGCGGCGCCGAGCACCAGCACGGCGATACCGACCGCATCGACGATGATCGCCAGCGACCCGGGGCGGAACAGCGCGTCGAGCGCATTGCGGGCCGCCTTCTTGCCGTTCTTGACGATCGCCAGTTCCTCGTAATAGCGCGCCACCAGCTGCACCCCGTGCGAGGTGGCCCGCGCCGCGATCAGGAACGGAATCGGCAGCGACAGCGGCTCGAGGTTGATCCCCATCATCGCCATGAAGCCCAGGCCCCAGATGGAGGACAGGGCGATGCCCAGCAGCGGCAGCGCGATGCCGTACAGGCGGCGGAAATACACCACCAGCAGGGCCGCCAGCAGCAGCAGCGTCCAGGCCAGGATCTCGACGATCTGGTTGATGTAGGTGTACACCCAGCCGGTGAGCACCGGGTTGCCGGTCACGTAGATCTTGTGGCCCGGGGTCTGCAGCTCGCTACGGACCTTCTGCAGGGCGTCGAAGGTCTTCTTGTAGTCGATGTCGCCCTCGTTGAGCTGCGCCTTGATGAGCGCCGCCTTCAGATCGGGCGAGACCAGCAGGCCGTAGATCGTCGGGTTGGCGATCACGTCTTTCTTGAGCTGCTCGAGCTGGGCGACGCTCAGCTTGCCCTTGAGCGGGTCGTAGTAGGACTCCGACTGGAAGCCGCCGTACTGGTCGACGAAGATCTTGCGTGACGTGCGGTGGGTGAGACTCGAGACCAGGTTGTGGTTCACGCTCGGCAGGCTGTCCAGGCCTTGCGTGGCCTTGTGGATCAGGGCCAGGGTCTCGTTGTTGAAGATGGTGCCCTTCTCCACCTCGACCGCCATGATGATCATGTTGGCGCCGCCGAAGTTCTCCTTGAGGCGGTTGTACACCTTGATGTACGGATGGTTCTGCGGCAGCAGATCGGCGAAGTCGGAATACACCCGCAGCTTCGGCAAGGCGGCGCCGAACATCACCGTGAACATCAGGATGAGGGCGAGCACGATCTTCGGGTTGGCGAAGATCCACTCTTCGGCCCGGTGCAGCTTGTGGGTGATGGAATGTTTCAGTGCGCTGACCATGGTGTTCCCCTTACTGTCCAGCCGCCGCGATCACGCGCAGCAAACCGCCGGGACCACCGGCCACGACCGCCTTTTGCGGATTCACCGCCGCACCGGCGCCGAAGAAGACCGGCATCTGGTCCGGGTACGCCACCGGGCGCCAGGTGTCGCCATCCAGATAGGCGACCACGCCGCCGGCGCCCACGCCGTGCGGAATGCCGTTGAGCTCGAAGAGCCGGTACAGCGGCGCCCCGGTGGTGTTCTTCTGCGCGGTCCAGCTCTGGCCGCCGTCGTCGGTCACCAGCATCTGGCCGGCCAGACCGCTGACGAAGCCGTGCTCGCGCGACACGTAGAGCGCGTCGTAGGGATAGAACTCGTTGGGCATGTCGGTGCGGCGGTTCCAGCTCTGGCCGCCGTCTTCGGTGACGAACACCATGCCGAACTCGGCCGTCGCCACGCCGTAGTCCTTGTCGAGGAACTGGATCGCGGTGATCTGCGCGTCCTCGCCCAGATCGGTCAGGTGCCAGCTGGCGCCCTTGTCGGCGCTGTAGGCGATCTGGCTGCGAGTGCCGGCCACCCACCAGCGACCGACCACGTCGCAGGCCACGGTCAGCGGCACGCGTGGCTTGTCCATCGCCACCGAGGTCCATTTGGCCGCTTCGGCGTCGGCATGCCAGACCTTCTTGTGAAAATCGATGCCCAGCAGAGTGCCGTCCGGGCACGTGGTCAGGCCGACCATGGAGGCGGAGTCGAGTGATTCGCGGCGCCACTTGTGGCCACCGTCGGACGACACGAGCACCGCGCCGTTCTGGAGACCGGCGACGATCACCTTGTCGTTCGACACCAGCGACTGCACCACGTCGTAGCGCTTGACCGGCCGCTGCTCCTCCGCATGGACCGCCGACAGATCGGCGCTCCCGCTGCATCCGGCGAGCACCAGCAGGCTCGCCACGCTTGTCATCAGTCGCCAGTGGCGACCCATCGAGTTATTCACAGCTCCTCCTTCTTCAGGGCCTGTCATCGCCCTGTCCGCCCGGTCGTGCCGGGTGGCTGTTCTCTTTATGTTCTTGCGTTGGACGGTGCGGCACCGGCCGCACCATCCGCCCCAGGTCGTTTCGGCTCTATCCGGCCTATTCGACAAAGCGCAGCGACGTGCTGCCCATGCCCTGCACGCGCAGGGTGATGTGATCGCCCGGCGCCACGGCCACCGCCTCGGTCACGCCGCCGGAGAGGATCAGCGTGCCGGCCGGGATCTCCATGCCGCGTCGGCCGAGGTTGTTGGCCAGCGCCGCGATGGCGGCGGCCGGATGCCCCAGCACGGCGGCGCCGGCGCCCAGCGCGACCGGCTCGCCGTTCTTCTCGAGCACCACGCCGACGGTGCGCAGATCCACCTCGGCCGGGCTCACCGGCTTGCCGCCGACCACGAAGCGGGCGGCCGAGGTGTTGTCGGCGACCACGCTCTTGAGGTCGAACTTGAAGTCGCGGTAGCGGCTGTCGATGACCTCGATGCCGGGCATGAGGAAGTCGGTGGCGGCCAGCACGGCGCCGATGTGGCAGCCCGGGCCCTTGAGCGCGCGCTTGGTGACGAACGCGATCTCCGGTTCCACCTTCGGGTGGATCAGCTCGGAGACCTTCACCTCACCGCCCTCGGGCACCGAGTAGTAGTCGGCCATGAAGCCGAACACCGGCTCGGTCACGCCCATCTGCTTCATCTTGGCGTGGGAGGTGAGCCCGGCCTTGAGACCGACGATGGCGTGGCCGCGGGCGATCTTGCGGGCGCGGATTTCGTCCTGGATCGCATAGGCGTCCTCGAAATCCATGTCCGGATATTCTTCGGTGATCTTCAGCGTGTCCTGGGCTTCGAGCTCGCAGTTCTCGAGGTGCTCGGCGAGTTTTTCGATGGTGGCGCGGTCGAGGTTCATGCGGCCTCCTGCTTCTGCTTCTTGGCGAGAGACAACGCGGTGTCTTCGATCATGTCTTCCTGGCCACCGACCATGCCGCGGCGGCCCATCTCGACCAGGATCTCGCGGGCGGGCACGCCGTACTTCTTCTCGGCGCGCTTGGCGAACAGCAGGAAGGAGCCGTAGACGCCGGCGTAGCCGAGGGTGAGCGCGTCGCGGTCGATGCGGATCGGGAAATCCATGATCGGCACCACCAGGTCTTCGGCCACGTCCTGGATCTTGAAGACGTCCACCCCGGTCTCGATGCCCATCATGTCGCACACGGCGATGAACACTTCCATGGGGGTATTGCCCGCCCCGGCACCCAGGCCGGCGGCGGCCGCATCGATGCGGTTGGCCCCGGCTTCGATGGCGGCGATGGAGTTGGCCACGCCCATGGCGAGGTTGTGGTGGCCGTGGAAACCCAGCTCGGTCTCGGGTTTCAGTGCTGCGCGCACCGCGCCCACGCGGGCCTTCACCGTCTCGGGCAGCAGGTGGCCGGCGGAGTCGGTGACGTAAATGCAGTTGGCGCCGTAGCTCTCCATGAGTCTGGCCTGCTCGACCAGCCCTTCGGGGCTGTTCATGTGCGCCATCATCAGGAAGCCGACGGTGTCCATCTCGAGCTTGCGGGCCATGCCGATATGCTGCTCGGAGACGTCGGCCTCGGTGCAGTGGGTGGCCACGCGGATGGTGCTCACCCCCAGCTCGTGGGCCATCTTGAGGTGATCGACAGTGCCGATGCCCGGCAGCAGCAGCGCGCTGACCTTGGCCTGCTTCATGAGCGGGATGACGGTGGAGAGGTATTCCTCGTCGGTGTGCGCGGGGAAACCGTAGTTCACCGAGCTGCCGCCCAGGCCGTCGCCATGGGTCACTTCGATCAGCGGAATGCCCGCCTCGTCCAGCCCGGTGGCGATGGTCTTCATCTGCTCGAGCGTCATGAGGTGACGCTTGGGGTGCATGCCGTCGCGCAGCGTCATGTCATGCACGGTGATTTTCTTGCCCTTGAGGTCCATGTCTGCCTCCTTAAGCGCTGGCGGGCTCGAGCGTCAGCTCGCCCTTGAGGATTTCTTCGGCGAACATCTCGGCGGTGCGCGCGGCGGCGGCGGTCATGATGTCCAGGTTGCCGGCGTACTTCGGCAGGAAGTCACCCAGGCCTTCGACCTCCATGAACACGGAGACGCGGTTGCCGTCGAAGACCGGGCCATTGACCAGCTTGTAGCCGGGCACGTACTTCTGCACCTCGGCGATCATGGCGTGGATGGACTCGGTGATCTTCTGCTGGTCCGGTTCGGTCTCGGTCAGGCAGTGCACGGTGTCGCGCATGATCATCGGCGGCTCGGCCGGGTTGATGATGATGATCGCCTTGCCCTGCTTGGCGCCGCCGACCTTCTGCACCGCACCGGCGGTGGTGCGGGTGAATTCGTCGATGTTCTTGCGCGTGCCCGGACCGACCGACTTGGAGCCGACGGTGGCGACGATCTCGCCATAGGCCACCGGCTGCACGCGCGAGACCGCGGCGACCATGGGGATGGTGGCCTGGCCACCGCAGGTGACCATGTTCACGTTCATCTCTTTCTTGCCCACGTGCTCTTTCAGATTCACCGGGGGCACGCAGTAGGGGCCGATGGCCGCGGGCGTGAGGTCGATCATCATCACGCCCAGTGCATTGAGCTTGCGGCTGTTTTCGGCATGCACGTAGGCGGAGGTGGCGTCGAAGGCGATCTGCACGCCGTCGGCCTGCACATGCGGCAGCAGGCCGTCCACGCCCTCGGCGGTGGTCTTCAGGCCCATCTCGGCAGCCCGCTTGAGCCCTTCCGATTCCGGGTCGATGCCGACCATCCACACCGGCTCGAGCACCGGGCTCCTTTGCAGCTTGTAGAGCAGATCGGTGCCGATGTTGCCGGGGCCGATCAGCGCACACTTGATCTTGTCCATCACTTGCGTCCTGTCAGAATTTCAGCGTCATGCGAATAAGAAAAGGCCGCGCGCACGGGTCGGAGAGGGGACCGGGGGTGAGGCACGCTGCCGTAAACCATCAGACGAACCGCACCGAGCAGCCGCCCACATCGCCGATGGACACGCGCAGGCTGTCGCCCGCGGCCACCGGCACCATCGCGCCGAGCGCGCCCGAGAGCACCACCTCGCCGGCCTTGAGGCCGATGCCGAGGGAGCCGAGCATGTTGATGAGCCAGACGACGGCGTTGACCGGGGAGCTGAGTGTGGCGGCGCCGGCGCCGGTGACGGCGACCTCGCCGTTCTTCTCCAGCACCATGCCGCAGGTCACCAGATCCACTTCACGCGGATCGACCAGGGTGGAACCGAGCACGAACACGCCGCAGGAGGCGTTGTCGGCCACGGTGTCCTGAATGCGGATCTTCCAGTCGCGGATGCGCGAATCGACGATCTCGAAGCAGGCCATCACCCCTTCGGTCGCGCGCAGCACGTCGGCCGCGGTCACGCCCGGCCCCTGGATGTCCTCCTTGAGCACGAAGGCGATCTCGCCCTCCGCCTTGGGCTGGATCAGGGTGTCGATGGGGATCGCCTCGCCCTCGTTGTAGACCATGCCGTCGGTGAGCCAGCCGAAGTCCGGCTGATGCACGCCGAGCATGTTCTGCACCGCCTTGGAGGTGACGCCGATCTTCTTGCCGATGACCGCCTCGCCCGCCTCGATCCGGCGCGACAGCATGCGCTGCTGGATCGCGTAGGCGTCCTCGATGGTGATGTCGGCGTGCCGGTTGGTGAGCGGCTCGAGCACCTCGCCCTTGACCAGGGCGGTGTAGAGCTCGTCACCGAGTTGGTTGATGAGGTTCTGATCCATGTCCGTCTCTCAGTGCGAGGCCTTCGCCTCGGCCAGAAAATCGCCGACCAGCCGCGCAAAGCGCGCGGCGTGCTCGATCTGGGTCCAGTGGCCGCAACGGCCGAACACGTGCAGTTGCGAGCGGGAAATGAGCTGGTGCAGCGTCAACGAGGTGGCGAGCGGAATCACCTGGTCGTCGCGACCGTGGATGATCAGGGTCTCGTGCTCGATGGCGCGGATGTCGGCCTCGGGGCTGGCCATGGCATCGACCCAGCGCTGGCGCGGGGCCGGGAACATGGCGGAGAAGCTCTCCTGGAAGCCCGGGCGGATGCTCGCCTCGTAGCGCAGCCGGGCCAGCTCGTCGGTGACCAGGGAACGGTCCCAGGCGAACAGGTCCATCATCGTGCGCATGGCCTCGAAGCTGGGCGTGTAGCCCCACACCGCGTCGAGCGCGGGCGTGATCTCGAAGGGCACGCCGACGCTGCCCATGAGCACCAGTCGGCGCACCCGCTGCGGGTGGCGGATGGTCAGCGCCAGCGCCAACGCGCCGCCGAAGGAGTTGCCCACCAGGTCGGTCTGCTCGATGCCCAGGGCATCGAGCACGCCCACGGCCTGCTTCACCCAGTTGTCCATCGAGTAATCGAACCCGGCCGGCCGCGCCGAGTAGCCGAAGCCGGCCATATCCGGCGCGATCACCCGCGCCTGCTCGGCCAGCGCCGGCATCACCAGGCGCCAGTTGGCCCACGCCGTGACGCCGGGCCCCGAGCCGTGGATCAGCAGCACCGGATGGCCGCTGCCCAGATCGTGCACGTTGGTCTCGAGACCAGCGGCGACGATGGTCTGGCCGATTTCGGGGCTGGTGGCGCTCATGGCTTCGCTCACAGCTTCACGCAGATGTTCTTGAGTTCGGTGTAGAACTCGAGCGAATGCACCCCGCCCTCGCGGCCGATGCCGGACTGCTTGGCCCCGCCGAACGGGGTGCGCAGGTCGCGCAGGAACCAGCTGTTGACCCACACCAGCCCCACTTCCAGCTCACCGGCGACGCGGTGTGCGCGGGCCAGATCCTTGGTCCACACCGAGGCGGCCAGGCCGTAGTTGGTATCGTTGGCGCGACGCACGATCTCCTCTTCGGTATCGAAGGGCTGGATCAGCGTGCACGGGCCGAAGATCTCTTCGCGGGCGATGGCCGAGTCGTCGTCCAGGCCGGTCCAGATGGTCGGCTGCACCCAGGCACCCTCGGCCATGGCGCCGGGCATGTCGGGCACGCCGCCGCCGGTGACCACGGTGGCGCCCAGCGCCTTGGCCTTCTCGTAGTAGCCCAGCACTTTCTGCTGGTGCTCCTTGGAGATCAGCGGGCCGAGGTTGGTGTCGGCCTCTTCCGGGCGGCCCAGCTTGAGGCCTTCGGCTCCCTGCTTGAGCGCGGCAACGAACTTGTCGAAGATCGGGCGCTCGACATACACCCGCTCGGTGCCCAGGCACACCTGACCGCAGTTGGCGAACACGGAGCGCATGGTGCCTTCGATGGCGGCGTCGAAGTCGCAATCGGCGAACACGACCGCCGGGTTCTTGCCGCCCATCTCCAGCGACACCGGACGGGCGCCGGTGGAGGCGGCCTTCATGATCGCCTCGCCGGTGCGGGTCTCGCCGGTGAAGGTGATCGCATTCACATCCGGGTGGGTGGTCACGAATTCGCCCGCCGAGCCCGGACCGAAGCCGTGCACCACGTTGTAGACACCCTTGGGCACCCCGGCGGCGTTCATCACCTCACCGAGCAGAGCCGCCGTGTGCGGGGTCTCCTCGGAGGGCTTGACCACCACCGCGTTGCCGCACGCCAGCGCCGGGCCGACCTTCCAGGTCATGAGCAGCAGCGGCAGGTTCCACGGGCAGATCACGCCGACCACGCCGACCGGGCGACGCACGGCGTAGTTGAGCGCGCCGCGGCCATCGGGCGTGGCCATTTCGAAGAACTCGGTGGGCACGTTCTTGATGACGTCGGCGAAGATCTTGAAGTTGGCCGCGCCGCGCGGGATGTCGATGTGGCGCGCCAGGCTCATCGGCTTGCCGGTGTCGGCGCACTCGGCGGCGAGGAACTCGTCGAAGCGGGCGTTGATGCCGTCGGCGACCTTGTAGAGGATCTCGACGCGCTCGGCGATGCTCATCTTGCCCCACGGGCCGCTCAGCGCCGCCTTGGCGGCGGCCACGGCGGAGTCGACCTCCGCCTTGCCGGCTTCATGAACGCGCGCGATGACGCTGTTGTCGAGCGGCGAGCGGTCGTCGAACTGCTTCGCCGTGGCGACGAATTCGCCGTTGATGAAATTGAGAATGTCTTTCATGCCGTTCTGTTCCTGTTCCCGCGAGTGCTAGTTGTCGTCCGCAGCCCCCAGGACCGCCAGAGCGGCCCGGGCGCATTCCTCGTCCTGCGCTTCGGAGGCGCCGGACACGCCGACACCACCGACCAGTTGGTCGTCGATACGAATGGGGAGACCACCACCGAAAACCACGAGGCGGGGCCGGGCCGAAAAACCCAGCTTCATGCCTTCGTTGCCCTCGACCGCCTGCATCCATGCGCCGGTCGGAAACCCGAATCCGGCGGCGGTGTAGGCCTTGTCGATGGCGATATCGATGGATTGAACGAACGCACCGGGCATGCGCAGGAAGGCCGCCAGGTTGCCGGCGCTGTCGCACACGGCCACGTTGATGCGCACCCCCAGCTCGCGCGCCTTGGACACGGCGGCTGCGGTGGCACGGGCGGCGGCGTCGCAGCCGATCACGGCTTGGGCCACCACGTCAGGTTCGGACCTGTTCATGTTCATGGGCGTTGCCCTCTTGTCTCCTTGGGGAAACACAATAATTTCGCTTTTTCTCGACGTCAACACTTTTTCTCGAGATTTTTTACTTTCCCCAAACGATCAGGTGTGATTACAATCTGTGCTATCCGGGTGCGAGGAGCGCCCCAAGACGAGAAGGATCGCCATGAGCGACACCGCGACGAAAAAGCGAGAGAAGGATTCCGTACTGGACGAGGTGCCCAAGACCCTGGTCGAGGGGGCCTACCACCAGCTGCGGCGGGACATCATCGAGGGCAAGCTGAAGCCGGGCGAGAAGCTGCGCGTCGAGCACCTCAAGGCGCACTACGACGTGGGCGCGGGCACGCTGCGCGAAGCCCTGCAGCTGCTGATGACCGACGCCCTGGTGGTGGCACAGGGGCAGCGCGGCTTCAATGTGGCACCCATCTCCCTGTCGGATTTCGAGGACATCACACGCACCCGCGTGCTGATCGAATGCGAGGCGCTGCGCCAGTCCATCAACCGCGGCACCGACGAATGGGAGGCGGCCGTGCTCGGCGCCTTCCACCGCCTGTCGCGGGCCGAGGAACGGCTGGCGGAGGATCTGGACTCCTCGCGCGAGGAGTGGGAGGCGCGCAACAAGGCCTTTCACGAGGTGCTGATCAGCGCCTGCCCTTCGCGCTGGATCGCCCACTTCCAGAAGCTGCTGTACCGGCAGTCGGAACGCTATCGGCGCATTTCCCTGTACAACAGCCGGATTCCCCGCGACGTCCACGCCGAGCACGCCAAGCTGTGCGATGCGGCCGTGGCGCGCGACGCGGACCGCGCCTGCGCGGTGTTGACCGAGCACATCATCCGTACCCTCGATGGCATCCGTAAGCTGCCACGCGAGATCCTCGAGCCGGCCGCCAGCGTCGAGCGGGTGACCCGGCCGCGCCCCCGCACCTCGGGAGCGCAATGAGCACACCGGTCGTTCGCGTGGCCCATCGCCGCGCGCGCGCCGGGTGCGTGGATGCCTACGAGGCCGTGCTGCGCGGCATGTTTCAGGCCGCGAGCGGGTTTCCGGGATTTCTCGGGGCGGACCTCGTCCCCCCGCTCAAGCCCGGTGACGAGCACCGGGTGACGATGAAGTTCGCCTCCGAGCCGGATCTGGCGCGCTGGGATGCCTCCGACGAACGCGTGCGCTGGCACGAGGCCATGGCGCCGCTGACCGAAGGGCCGCCGGAATATCACCTGCTCTCGGGGCTCGAGGCGTGGTTCGTCCCACCGCCCCTGCCGGTGACCCAACCACCGTCGCGGGCGCGCATGACGCTCGTGACCTGGCTGGGCATCTTCCCCACGGTGTCGCTCTTTCTGTGGTTCGTGGCGCCCCATCTGGCGGCGCTGCCCTTCCTGCCGCGCACGGCGCTGCTCACGGCGCTGATCGTGATCACCATGACCTACGTGGTCATGCCGCGGCTGGTGCGCTGGCTCAAGCCCTTTCTGCACCCCGACCGGAGTCAGTGACCCCGGCCGGGTGAGACGTTTCAGCTCACGACCGTCAGGAAGCGCTCGTTGAGCTTGCGGTCGTGATAGAAGATCCCGGCGCCGACGTTGTCGAAGGTCCAGGTGATGGGCTGGTTGTCCGGATAGGTCTGGTAGCCGCCGCAGAAGGTTTCGAAGCGGTTGCCCGACGGATCGAAGGCATAGATCGTGGTGCCGCGGGTGATGCCGTGGCGGGTCGGCCCGATGTCGATCGACACCCGGTTCATGGACATGATGTCGGCCGCCTTGAGCACCCCCTCCCAGCTCTCCAGGAAGAAGGCGACATGGTGCAGCTTGCCCGGCTCCGGGTGGCGCACGAAGGCGATGTCGTGGGCCTTGTTGGAGCACGACAGCCAGATGGCCAGATCGGTCTTGCCGTCTTCCATGAGCACATGCTCGACGAGGTAGAAGCCGAGCACGTCCTCGAAGATCTTCTGCGCCTTTTCGATGTCCGGCCCGTACAGCAGGCAGTGGTCGAAACGCACCGGGTTGATGCCCTTGCCGTCGGGCACGAACACTTCCGGGTTCACATAGGGCATGCCGTTGCCCACGTCGGTCTTTTCCGCGTACAGCTCGATGTCGTGGCCGGTCGGGAGCGTGAAGCGGATCCGCTCGCCGGTCTCGAGCATCTCGCCGGCGGCGATGTGCTCGGTGTGCAGGCCGTAGGCACGCAGGTCGGCGTCGAGCTTCGCCAGGGTCGCCTTGTCCTGGACCTTGAAGCCGACGAAATCGACACCGGCCTCTTCGGCCTCGCGGATGATGAAGCTGTTGTGGTCGCGCTCGTCCTGGGTCTTGAAATACACGCGGCCCTGTCCGTCGCGGCCGGTTTCGATCAAACCCATCACCTTGGTGTAGAAATCGACGCTCTGCTGCAGGTCGAGCACGCGCATCTGAAAATGGCCGGGGCGCAATACGCCAGTCACTGCCATGGTGGTCTCCTTCCTCAACCCCCTTCCGGTCAGGGGCTCGCCCGGTATGGTTCTGTGGTCGCCGCCCGGATGCGGCGCCTGTGTCCGGGGTGGTTTTCCGCGCCGAACAGCCGGTGCGGAGATCTCTCTCTGTGGGAAGAAAAACCGTTGCGGGGCCGTCGGGCGACGGCCCCGTTCGCTGCTTAGCTCACCACCGACAGGAAACGCTCGTTGAGCTGCCGGTCGTGATAGAAGATCGCCGGGCCGACCTGATCGAAGGTCCAGGTGATCCGGTGGTTGTCCGGGTAGGTCTGGTAGCCGCCGGCGAAGGTCTCGAAGCGGTTGCCCGACGGATCGAAGGCATAGATCGTGGTGCCGCGGGTGATGCCGTGACGCGTCGGCCCGATGTCGATCGACACCCGGTTCATGGACATGATGTCGGCCGCCTTGAGCACCCCTTCCCAGCTGTCGAGCAGGAAGGACAGGTGGTGCAGCTTGCCCGGCTCCGGATGCATCACGAAGGCGATGTCGTGCGCCTTGTTGGAGCAGGACATGAACACCGCCAGGTTGCTGTTGCCGTCCTCCATGAGCACGTTCTCGGTGGTGTAGAAGCCCAGCACCTCGGTGAACAGCTTCTCCACCTGGTCGATGTTCGGCCCGTACAGCAGGCAGTGGTCGTAGCGCACCGGGTTGATGCCCTTCTGGTCCTGCACCCAGACCTCCGGGTTCACGTAGGGCATGCCGTTGCCCACATCCGTCTTCTCGGCGTAGAGCTCGAAGAAGTGGCCCGTGGGCGCCTGGAAGATCACGCGCTCGCCGGTCTCGAGCATCTCGCCGGCGGGAATGCGCTCGGTGCTCAGGCCGAAGGCCTGGATGTCGGCCTCCAGCTTGTCCAGCGTGGCCTTGTCGGACACCTTGAACGCCATCGCGTCCATGCCCGCCTCGTCGGCCTCGCGCAGCACCAGCGAGTTGTGGTCACGCTCGTCCCAGGCTTTGAAGTAGACGCGGCCCTGATCGTCCCGGCCCATCTCCTGCAGGCCGAGCACATCGCGGTAGTGGCGGACGCCTTCGTCCAGATCGAGCACCCGCAGCCGCACGTGGCCGGGACGCAGTACACCTGTAATTGCCATCTTGAGTCTCCTCCTGCCGTACGTCATGCGAACTTCATTCGCAGGCGTCGGCGGTTTCTGTCGTGGGGTTAAAGATATTTGGCTACTTTCTCGACGTCAACGTTTTTTCTCGAGATTTTTAAATCCGTTTGAACAGCGGGCTGCGCACCTGCTGCGCATCGGCCGCGGAAATGAAACGCTCGGTGAAGATGTCGTTCTCGAACAGGCGCCCCTGCATGAGCGCGCCGATACAGGCATCGATCATCAGCGGCGGGCCGCACAGGTAGGCCTTGTGGCCGCGGAAGTCGTTGTCGAAGTGCGCGACCGCGGCCTCGTGCACGTAGCCGCGAAAGCCGGTCCAGTCCGAGCCGGCCGGCTCGTCCGAGAGCGCCGGCACGTAGGTGAAGTTCTCGTGCGCCTCGGCCAGGGCGAGGAATTCGTCGTGGTAGTAGAGCTCCTCGCGCGAACGCTGGCCGTACACCAGGGTGATCGGCAGGGTACTGCCCTCGGCGAGCAGGTCGAGAATCATGCTGCGCGGGCTGGACAGGCCCGAACCGCCCGCCATGAAGATCATCGGCGCCTCGGCCGACTTGCGCACGAAGAAGCGCCCGTACGGCCCGGACAGGGTGATGCGATCGCCCGCCTGGAGCGATTCGTGCAGCCAGGTGGTGCCGGCCCCGCCGACGACGATGCGCACGTTCAGCTCCACTTCCCTGCCCTGTCCCGGCGCATTGGCCAGCGAGAACGCGCGCGAGCCGATGTCCTTGGGCAGTTGCAGATTGATGTACTGCCCGGCCTGGAAATGGATGGGTTCGTCGAGCTCGATGAAGATGCCCTTGATGGTGGGCGTGAGCGGCTCGATGCGCGACACGGTGCCGGGAAAATCCTTCACCGGAATGGATTCGGCGTCCGGGTCCTCTTCGATGTCGGCCTCGATGGTCACGTCGCTTTCCAGGCGCGCACAGCAGGCCAGGGTCTTGCCCTCGTCCCGCTCGAAATCCATGAGCGCGAAGCTGGAAGCCTCGCCGTGGTCCACCTCGCCTTCGAGCACATCGACCTTGCAGGTGGCGCACAGGCCGTGACAGCAGGCGTGCGGCAGCCAGATGCCGGCGCGCAGCGCCGCATCGAGAATGGTCTGATCGTCCTCGACCTCGATCGTGGTGCCGAGCGGTTCGATGGTCAGTTCGTAGCTCATGTGTCCTCTCTCCCGGGGCGGGCGCAGCTGCGCGCCCGCCGCATCGTCCGCCGCGTGCATGGCGCGGCGGAGCGTGTGTGGTGGTGATTCAGCTGCAGGACCCCTTGATGCCGGTCAGGCCCGGGGTGCGGAAGCGGATGACCGCCTTGTGCCCGAGGCCGTTGTCGGCCAGCGACGCGTCCATCTGCGGCTGCCAGGGCTCGCCCGACTTGAACCACTCGACGGTGTTCCAGTCGATCTTCGCGAAGTCGGGGTGATAGCCGAACGCACCGGGCAGCATCTTCCCGACCAGATCGCCGAACAGGGTGGTCGGCGGCATCGCCAGCGCAAACGGGGCGCAGAACAAGAGGTGGTCTTCCCAGCCCACGAACAGCAGCTGGTTGCCATGAAAGTTCTCGAGCCGGTCGGCGGACTCGAACGTGTATTCCTTGACGGCAGCAACGGCCATGGATGTCTCCTTGTATCGTCGAGACGCGCGGGGCGTGACGCGCACGCCCCGTCACGCCTTATTCGTTGGTGGTCGCCATGCCACGCCAGGTGGCGAAGTTCTTCTGGTCTTCCGAGCCGTCGAAGTCCAGGTTGTCGCGGCCGAAATTGATGTGGTAGTACTCGAGCACCTTGGCCAGCGGCTCGAAGCCCTCCACCGTCGGGTCGGTGCCCTCGGGGAAGCAGTTGCCCTGGTAGATCTGCTGCACCGGCAGCCACGCCTGCTTGTACTTCTCCGGCTCGTCCTCGAAGATGTGCTTGCAGCCGTCGGAGCAGAAGTGGAACTTCTCGCCCTGGTAGTCCACCTCGCGGTAGCAGGTCTTGGTCGGGTCACCCGGCTCGGTGAACACCATCGGGATCTGGCACACCTGGCACAGCTGCGGCAGCGTGGTGTTGTAGAAGCGGTTGCCCTGCTCAGCCTGCTCGCGCAGATACTCCAGGCGCGGCCGGTAGTATTTGTCGAAGCTCTCCGGATACTTCTTGGACAGCCAGTCCAGCTCGTCATCGGTGGGCGACCAGGTGTGGAAGTCCGCCGCGGCGCCATACTGGTAGAAGGTGCCCCAGGCCTGGTGGGAGATGTGGTCCTTGTCGAAGGCGATCTGGTCGAGCCACTTGGGCGGACGGATGCCGTAGCGGGCCAGATCCTTGAACAGCGCGCCGCCGTTCTGCTCGAAGTACACCTCCCAGGCTTCCTTCCAGCTCATGATCCGCTTGGGCAGCATGTAGTCCATCATCATCCCGACCAGGGTCAGCACGCGATAGCCGCGCCAGGTCCACTTGTCGATCCAGCGCTGGACGATGGGCACGTTGTCCGGGTCCTGCTCGAGGATGAACTTGATGATCTCCAGCCCCAGGGTCATGTGGCGGGCTTCGTCCGACTGCGCCGAGAAGCCGAAGGTCATGGTGCCCATGTCGCCGTTGTAGGCCGCGCCCGAGACGAAGGGCACGAACAGCAGGTTGGTGAGCACGTACTCGAACGAGAAGCCGATGGCGACCATGAACTCGAACGGCCCGGCGGTGACGGCGTCGTCGAAGAAGGAGCGCGGCACCGACAGATACCAGACCCGCTGCAGCATGTGCGAGAAGTCGTGGAAGCCGTTGTAGTACTTGTTGTAGTTCGACAGCGCATGGATCTGCGTCTGCGCATGGCGGATCTCGTCGAGGGACTGCATCAGGCAGGCCACCCGCGGGCCGGCGCCCGGGAAGGCGCGCCCGGCCATCGCAAAACCGCGATGGGCCATGTACTCCAGCGGGCTGATGCCGGTGAGGAACAGCTTGATGGCGTTGAGGTAACGCGCGTCGGTGACGTTCAGGTGGCCGTTGTTCTGGGCGTAGGCGTCGATGATGGCGTAGAGCTTGCGCTCCTTCTCGGCCTGGTATTTCCAGTACGAGTCCATGGTCAGGCGGAAGGGGTCTTCCCACTTGTCCCAGTCATGGATCTTGATGCCCTCGTATTCCATGAACGGATAGATGTCGTCCTTCTTCTGATAGGACGGCTCCCACTCCAGGCCACGAGTCATCTGGCGGTACTTTTCCTTCAGGCCCAGCTTCTTGCCGGACGTCGCTTTCATGTCCATTTGATCTACTCCTTGGCGCTTACGCGTTCCAGTGCAGGGTCAGCTCGTCGTCGGTCTCGTCTACATGACCGGAGAGCGTGATCAGGTTGATCTGCAGTTCCTGCAGGTCGAAGTCGCGGCCGATCAGCTCCTCGATGGTCTCGCGGCGCACCACCAGCGAGTTCTCGGCATCGATCTTCACCATCGCGGGCTGGTGATCGATCTTCGCGTTCGGGTTGTCGGCGGCGATGGCCTCGATGATCGGGCGGGTTTCCTCGTTCGCCTGCAGGGCGATGAATACGGTCGACATGGTTTCGACTCCTCAGACCTTGATGCCGGCTTTCGCCATGCGTGCGTTGAACTGCTCGACCTGCTCGGCGATGAGCTCGTCCGCGCCTTCGGCCACGGCGATCTGGGCCACGGGGCGCAGCGCGGCAGCCGCGCGGTCGCGCCAGTGGGTCACCCACTGCTCGACCAGGGCCTTGTTCTCGGGCGACTCGCTGGCGGCGGTCTTGATGGTGGCGTCGGCCCAGCGCTTGGTCTCGCCGAACCAGTCGGTCATGAACTGGGTCGCCAGCGCGATGGGCGTACCGCCCTGGGCGGCGAACACGCCGCCGACGATCGCGTCGAACACCATCGGGTACAGCAGCCCGTCCAGCGCCACGTCCTGGGCCACGAACAGCTCGTACGGATCCTTCAGCACGAAGGTGTCTTCCACGTAGCGGCGCAGGCCCTGCCACACGTCCGCACTCATCCACGCCTCCTTGGCCGACTCCAGCGACGTCTCGTCGCCGAGCAGCAGGCCGACCCGGGTCAGGTACTGAGCCACCGCGAGCTGGTCCATGGCGTAGTAGATGAACGGCTGGGTGAAGGCCGTGCCATAGCCGTAGGCACACACCGAGGCGTTGTTGAGGTTGCCGCCCCAGGCCACGTGACGCAGCGGCAGCAGCAGACGCAGGGCACGGTCACGCAACTCGTCGCCGAGGGTGCCGACCAGGTTGTGGGATTCGACGAAGCTCAGGTTGGCCTCGGCCGCATCCTGCTGCTTGGCACGCGCCAGGGTGTAGGCGCCGTAGTAGAACTGGCGCGGATCCTTGAAGGCGTACCAGTCTTCCATCTTGATGCGGGTGCGTGCCGGATCGAAGATCTCGTGATCCGGGTCCCAGGTGGGGCGGTACTGGAAATTGGCCGTCGCCTGGAGGTCGTAGGTACCCTCCTGGTAACGCGAGGCCGGCTTGTCGCCGAAGCGGCGCGCGATATTGCTGTAGGTGTGACGCAACGGTTGAATCGAAACCGTTCGCAGGTCCATCTGCATGGTGTCTCCTCCTTGGTATGTCCTTGATGTCCGACCGCGTCGTCTTCAGTCGGTGGATCTGAATCGTTCCTGCGCGGCGTTGCGCAGGCGCCACTCCCAGTCGGCGCCGGTGTCCTCGAGCGGGCGCGGCCCCTCGAGAAATTCGACCTTGTTGGTCTCGCAGAACGCCTCGTACGCATCCGCCGGCAACAGCATCTCGACGTAGAGCTCGGGCAGGCCGATCGAAAACTCGAACTCGACCAGGCCGTCGTCGCGCCGCTCGACCAGCCGGACGAACTTGCGTGTCACGTCCACTCGGGGTGTCTCGCTCGCCACGGGCATGTCTCCATTTGATGAGCCGCTTGCGGCCCGGTACAGGGACTCACTCAAGTCGCGTGCCAGCTTCCCGGAAGGCCCGTCAATTGCGGCTTTTCAGTGAGTTTCTCGAGATTCTGGCAAACCAAGAATGGCTTTATGAGTTGATCAAATGATCAAATGGCGTTTTCGCTTGATCATTTGATCAACTTGATTTTCTGCACTGCAACAATGACTTGCGTGCGTTTTCAGGCACCCGAACGAAAAAAGACCCGGCCGAAGCCGGGTCTGCAAGATCAAGCCGTGTCGGAGGTGAAACGACTTTCGCTCCGTCCTGGAGCGATGCTTGAATCCAATGGATCAGGGGGGCGCACGCCCCAGATCGGCCAGGCAGGACGCGGCGCCGGCCGCGGCGCGTGGCAGCTTGCGCGTCAGGCACTTGCGCATCCCGCCCACGACCTCGAGCTCGAGGTCGCCCCGCGGATAGAGCCGGCAGGCGAGCACCGTTCCCGCCGCCTCTTCTTCGGCACTCACGTAACTGCGGCTCATCTTGCGGGTCTGGTACTCGCCGCTGACCACATGCACCTTGCACACCCCGCAGCCACCGCCACGGCAGCCGACCGGGATGCCCTTGAAGTTCAGCTGCTCCATGGCGCGCAAGACGTCCACGTCCGGCCGGCAGGTGAAGGTGTCACCGGTGTTGACCAGATGGATGGTGTGACGGACGACCGCTTGATTCATGCGCGAAGCACCTGACATTAATCTCGAGATTAATTAACATACTCAGAAATCGACGCGTGCGCATCGTGCACGTGCACACGACATCACCGCACTCCCGCCCTGCGCGATCACACGGAGGACGCTACGACTTCGGTGATATAAGAGGAGACGCGGCACAGCCCCACACAAGCCGCGCCCACGAGGAGACAACACGGTGGCGGGACTCCAGTACCCCGAGAGCAACGATCTGCGCAGCCTCGTGCGCTTCGCGTACGAGGACGGCCTCATCCTGCTCGGCCAGAACCGCATGGTGCTCATGCATGCAGCCGCGCTCAGCGAACTGCGCAAGGAGCTGATCACCTCGGTCGGCACCGAGCAGGCCCGGCGCATCCTCACGCGCATGGGCTATGCCGCCGGCGCGCGCGATGCCGAGCTCGCACGCAAGATCCGCGGCGAGAGCAACCTGTACGAAGCCTTCGTGGTCGGCCCCCAGCTGCACATGCTCGAAGGCAGCGTGCGCGTCGATCCGGTGCGCTTCGACGTGGACCTCGAGGCCGGCACCTTCGATGGCGAGTTCGTCTGGCACAACTCCTGGGAGGCCGAGGCGCACCTGAAGGAATTCGGCCATTCGGACGAGGCCGTGTGCTGGATGCAGCTGGGCTACGCCTCCGGCTACACCACCGCCTTCATGGGCAGCTTCATCCTCTTCAAGGAGGTCGAGTGCGCGGCCATGGGTACCAACCACTGCCGCATCGTCGGCCGCCCGGTCGAGGCCTGGCCCGATGCCGACGCCTACCTGCCCTACTTCGAGGAGGACTCCATCGTCGGCAAGCTGCTCGAGCTGCGCGACGAGGTGGACCAGCTGCGCTCGTCCATCGGGCGCCACAACCGGGTGCCCAACCTGATCGGCGAATCGACCGGATTCCGCAACGCCTACGATCTCATCCAGAAGGCCGCCGCGACCCACGTGACCGTGCTCCTGCTGGGCGAGACCGGGGTGGGCAAGGAACGCTTCGCCCGCGCCCTGCACGAGACCGGCGCGCGCAAGGACGGGCCCTTCGTGGCGGTCAATTGCGCCGCCCTGCCCCATGACCTCATCGAGTCGGAGCTGTTCGGGGTCGAGAAAGGCGCGTTCACCGGCGCCAACGCCTCGCGCAGCGGCAAGTTCGAGCGCGCCGACGGCGGCACCCTGTTCCTCGACGAGGTGGGAGAGTTGCCCCTGGCGGCGCAGGCCAAGCTGCTGCGCGTGCTCCAGGAAGGCGAAGTGGAACGGCTCGGCGACGAGAAGGTGCGCAAGGTGAACGTGCGCCTGGTGGCCGCCACCAATGTGGACCTGCAGAAGGCGGTGCGCGAGGGGCGCTTCCGCAGCGACCTGTTCTACCGCCTCAACGTCTATCCGGTCACCATCCCGCCGCTGCGCGAGCGCACCTCCGACCTGCCGCTGCTGGTCGAGGCGATGATCAAGCGCTTCTGCGCCATGCACGCCAAGAAGCTGCTGGGCATCACCGACAAGGCCATGCGCAGCCTCATGGCGCACACCTGGCCCGGCAACATCCGCGAACTGGAAAACACCATCGAACGTGGCGTCATCCTCACGCCGCAACACGACTGGATCGAAGCCGAGCACCTGTTCACCGGTCTGCTGCCCGACGAGCCGCCGCACGAGTGCATCGGCAAGGCCGGCGAGCTGGAAAAGCGCGATCGCCCCGACCGGGCCGACCTGTGCGACGCCCTGCTCGCGCAGACCGGCTCCCTCGACGAGGTGGAGGCGATCCTCATCCACCACGCCGTCGAGCAGGCCGGCGGCAACCTCGCCGGCGCGGCCCGCACGCTCGGGATCACGCGGGCGCAGCTGTCCTACCGGCTGAAAAAGACGCGCCATCCCACGCGCGACTGAGGCCACGAAAGCGCCGCGGAATACACCGACCGTTCGTACGCGCAACACATCCTGTTGCAATATTTCCGGCGATCGACAGGGCCGGAACGCCATCACCCGTTTCGGGTACCCAAAGCCGTCATGCGCTCTCGTGCCGGACGACAGTCGCTGAAAAATCAATGACCTCCACCCGCGACCCCTGACGTTCGCAGGCCATGCCCATGGCATCGATCGGCCGGGCCCACGCGGCCCGAGGCATCCGGCACATGCCGCTCTCGCGCATATCCCGGTTGAATCCGGATGGCATCCTTCCTAGGCTGAAAACGCGCCCGACAGCCTCCCTGGCCGATACGCCAACGAACGCATGGCACGCCACAGAAAGCTCATCGAGCGCCGCCTCGCGCGGTGGCCGCCCCACCAGTGAATGCTCGAGCCGTTGATCGTTGCACCCGGCTATCGCCCCCTGTCGCGACGGCCGCCTATTTTGCGATGCCGGCCCGCATAGCCGTCGTTCAGGCGCCTCGCCGGCCGATTTGGGAACGAGGAGCCAATGCCATGCCATCCGCCCTGACCTATCCTGGCGTCTACATCGAAGAGATTCCCAGCGGCGTCCGCACCATCACGGGGGTCGCCACCTCCATCACCGCCTTCATCGGCCGCACCCTGCGCGGGCCGGTGGACACCCCCGTCCGGGTCCAGAGCTTCGCCGAGTTCACCCGCATCTTCGGCGGCCTGTGGCAGCCGTCCCCGCTCAGTCAGGCGGTCAATCACTTCTTCCGCCACGGCGGCAGCGATGCGCTGATCGTGCGCGTGTTCAACGGCACCGTCGCCACCGACACCGCCACCATCAGCCTCGCGACCAGCAGCACCCCGCTGGAACTCGAAGCGGCCAGCCCCGGCGCCTGGGGCGCGGCGCTGCAGGCCACGGTGGACCACGACACCCGCGACACCACCGACGCGCTGCTGTTCAACCTGCTCATCGAGGAGCTCGACCAGCCCGGCGGCACCACCGTGATCGCCTCGGAGATGTTCCGCAACGTCTCCGCCGACCCGGCCAGTCAGCGCTTCGTGGACACGGTGCTCAACGAGCAGTCCGCGCTGGTGAATGTGCGCACCAGCGGCCCGACCGACGCCAGCCCGACCGACGGCACTGTCGCCGCGGGCGGCACCCCGGGCGACGGCAGCCCGGTGATCGACACGCAGGTGACGGGCGACGCCAACGCGCGTACCGGCATCTTCGCCCTCGACGACGCCGACCTGTTCAACCTGCTGTGCATCCCGCCGCTGGGCGTGGACTCCGACACCCCGCCGGGCGGCGCCGGTGCCAGCTGGCCCGACGTGGATCCGGCCACCTGGGCTGCCGCCGCCAGCTACTGCCAGGACCGCCGCGCCATGGTGATCGTCGATCCGCCCGCGGCATGGACCGCAAGCCCCAGCACCGCCATCGCCGACGCCGAGACCGGCGTCAACGCGCTGCGCGGCACCATCGGCAACGACGACGCGATCAACGCCATGGCCTACTTCCCGCGCCTGCGCATGCCCGACCCGCTGTCGGAAAACCGCCTCGCCAGCTTCGCCCCCTGCGGCGCCATCGCCGGCATCATCGCCCGCACCGACGTGCAGCGCGGCGTATGGAAAGCCCCGGCCGGCCTGGCCGCCTCGTTCTCCGGTGTGCAGGGGCTCACCTACACCATGACCGACGCCCAGAACGGCACCCTCAACCCGGTCGGCCTCAACTGCCTGCGCAGCTTCCCGGTGGCCGGTCATCTGGTGTGGGGCTCGCGCACGCTCGCCGGCGCCGACCTGCTCGCCTCCGAATGGAAATACGTGCCGGTGCGCCGGCTCGCCCTGTTCCTCGAGGAGAGCCTGTTTCGCGGCACCCAGTGGGTCGTGTTCGAGCCCAACGACGAACCGCTGTGGGCGCAGATCCGCCTCAACATCGGCGCCTTCATGCAGACCCTGTTCCGCCAGGGCGCCTTCCAGGGCAGCAGCGCCAAGGACGCCTACTTCGTCAAATGCGATCGCGAAACCACCACCCAGAACGACATCGACCGCGGCGTGGTGAACATCGTCGTCGGCTTCGCACCGCTCAAGCCGGCCGAATTCGTGGTCATCAAGCTGCAGCAGATGGCGGGACAGATTGAAGCATGAGGTTGACGACCCCCACGCTCGCTTCGCTCCCTGCCCCCCGAGGGGGCTGCGCCCGCCCTTGGGGCGGCCCGGCGGAGAGTGGACAGCCCCCACGCTCGCTTCGCTCCCTGCCCCCCGAGGGGGCTGCGCCCGCCCTTGGGGCGGCCCGGCGGGCGGGCGGCCCTTGGCTCGATACCCGGCCGATCGATGGCCGTAGGGCGGGTTTCAACCCGCCAGCGATGTCGCGACAGGGTGTTGGCACGCTGAAGCCCACCCTACTGGAACACCGAGATTGAGGAGACACCCCCATGGCACAGTTCAGCGTCAACACCCACCGCTTCGATCCTTACAAGAACTTCAAATTCCGGGTGAAGTGGGATGGCCGCTATGTGGCCGGCGTCAGCAAGGTCGGGGCGCTCAAGCGCAGCACCGAGCTGGTCGAGCATCGCGAGGGCGGCGACCCGTCCATGACCCGCAAGTCCCCCGGGCGCACCAAGTTCGAGGCCATCACGCTGGAGCGCGGCGTCACCCACGACGTGGAGTTCGAGCAGTGGGCCAACAAGGTGTGGAATTTCGGTTCCGGCCTGGGGGCGGAGGTCTCGCTCAAGGACTTCCGCAAGGACCTCATCATCGAGGTCTACAACGAGGCCGGCCAGCTGGCCATCGCCTACAAGGTGTTCCGCTGCTGGGTGTCGGAGTATCAGGCCCTGCCCGAGCTCGACGCCAACGCCAACGCCGTGGCGATCCAGACCATCAAGCTCGAGAACGAGGGCTGGGAGCGCGACTACGACGTCACCGAGCCGTCCGAACCGAGCTACACCGAACCGGCCTGACCGTCATGCTCGCCCTCAGCCCGGCGCGTCTGCTCGCGATCTGGGAGTCCGGCGTTCGCCGTCACCCCATCGACCGGGCGCTGCTGCTGTTCGCCCTGGCCGAGCCGGCGCGCGACCCGGACACCCTGGCCGACGCCCCCCTCGGCGTGCGCAACGCCGCCATCATGGCCCTGCGCGAAGCCTGCTTCGGCAGTCCGCTGCCCTCGTGGGCGGACTGCCCCGCCTGCGGCGAACGCATGGAGTTCGAGCTCGCCTCGTCCATGCTGCCGCCGCGACCGGAAACGCCGGTGGACGAGATCCGCATCGGCGACCTGCGGCTCACGCTTCCCACGAGCCGGCATCTGCTCCTGGCGCTGGACGCGGACGATGCAGAGGACGCCGCACAGCGCCTGCTGCATGCATGCCTCCTGGACCCGGCGGACGACCCGGCGTCCATGGCCGACCTGCTCGATGCGGCGGGCGAGGCCATCGACGCCGCCGACCCCTGGGCCGACCTGAGCCTGGCCCTGTCCTGCCCGGCCTGCGGTGCCCCGGTGTCGGCCAGCCTCGATATCGCCGCCTATCTCTGGGACGAACTGGATCGGCACACCCAGGCGCTGCTCGACGACGTGCACACCCTCGCCGGTGCCTACGGCTGGAGCGAGGGCGAGATCCTGGCGCTGAGCGACACCCGCCGGGCCGCCTATCTGGAGCGGGTGAGTCCATGAGCACCCTGTTCCGCCGCCTCGCCGCGCAGTCGCAGGGTCTGGCCCCGTGCCGGGTGCGGCCGATGGCCGCGCTGCCCTACCAGGCCTTGCCGGCCTTCGCCGAGGCCGGGTCCGATGCGGCGCCCACGAACGCCTCGACCGCCGGGGCGCCGACCACGATGTCGTACACCAGACCAGCCGACCTTGCCGCGCCATCGCCGGCGTCGCCGGACCGCCCGGTGACGCCCGACCCGACGGCCGTGCCGCAGCCCATCGCCACGACGCGGCGCGCACCCGAGCGCATCCTGCACACGGCGCCACCCGAGGCACCCTACGCGGCGACGCCAGGTGAGCTTGCGGCGCCGGCGACTCCTGCCGACACGTCTGCCGAGTGGCCGACGCCCTCGCCGCTGGTGGCCACGCAAGACTCAGCGCCGACCCGCGCACAGGCGATCGCGGGCACAAATGACGTCCCGTCGCCCGCCGTCAGCGCAAGCGAAAGCCGTCGCGCCGGCAACGCCGTCGATCCCGCGTCGGCCCGGCGCGACACCGGGCCGGCACCGCTCCTGCCCCGACGACAGGCCCGCACCCGTCCCTCGCCACCGTCAACGCCGAACCGCCAGGCCGCCGAGCCGCCTGCCGAGCCCAACGAGGTGCATGTCCACATCGGCCGCATCGAGGTCACCGCCGTCCAGGAGGCGGCCGCGCCCAAGGCCCGGCCCAAGCGCGGCCAGGCGCCCATGTCGCTGGACGACTACCTGGCCCGACGCCGACGGGGGGGCACATGAGCACCGCCCTGGCCATCGCCGGCGTCACCGCCGTGCTGCGCGACCGCCTCAACGAAGGCGTGGTGAATCACGACGTCTCGGCCGTGACCGGCAGCACCGTCACCGTGAGCACGCTGGCGCCCGACCGAGTCATCCCCGCCGAGGGCACCGAATCGACGCAGCTGAACATCTTCCTGTACCAGGTCAGCCCCAACACCGGCTGGCGCAACGACGCCCTGCCCGCACGCGACGGTTCAGGCCGCCACCGGCTCACCAACGCGCCCCTGGCCCTCGACCTGCACTACCTCATCAGCGCCTACGGCAGCGAGCCCCTGCACCGGGAAATCCTGCTCGGCTACGCCATGCAGTTGATGCACGAATACCCGGTGCTCACCCGCGAGATGATCCGCACCGCACTCAACCCCTCGCCCGACGTGGGCACCGACCTGCCCGCCAGCCTGCGCGCGCTGGCCGACTGCGGCCTCGCCGACCAGGTGGAAACGCTCAAGATCACGCCGCAGTTCCTCGGCAGCGAGGAGCTCTCCAAGCTGTGGACCGCCACCCAGTCGCACTTTCGCCCGAGCGCCGCCTACCAGGTCTCGGTGGTGTTGATCGAGGCGCGCGAGAGCACCCGCCCGAGCCTGCCGGTGCTCTCGCGCGGCGAGCGCAACCCGGTCACCGGGCGCGAGCGCGGCGTGGTGGTCTCGCCGTCCATGGTGCCGCCCCTGCCGACCCTCGAATCGGTCGAACCCGACGGCCGCCAGCCGGTGATCCGCCTGGGCGGGAATGTGCGTCTGAACGGTCATCACCTGGACGGCACCAACCGCAGCGTGCGGCTGCGCAATGACCGCTTCGACATCGACGAGACGCTCGCCGCGACCGGCAGCAGCGCCGCCGATCACCTGGACTTCACCGTGCCGGCCGCCAGCGCCGCCGACTTCCCGGTCGGGGTCTACGACATCCGCGTGCGCCTGGTCATGCCGGACGAGCTCAACCCCCGGACCAGCAACCGGCTCGCTGCCGTCATCGCCCCCGACATCACCACCCTGCCGGCCGCCCCGGTGCCGCGCGACGGCAACGGGGACGCGCAATTCACGGTGCAATTCACCCCGGCCCTGCGCCCGGGGCAGACGGTCTCGCTGCTCATGGGCACCACCGAACTGCTGCCCGAGCCCTTCGTGGCGCCCACCACGTCGCTCGCTTTCATCGCCCGCGACGTGCCCGCCGGCGCGTCGCCGGTGCTGCGGCTGCGCATCGACGGCGTCGACAGCCCCATCGTCGACCGCAGCGCCGAGCCCCCGGTGTTCTTCGACCTGCGGGTGACCTTCTCATGAACGCGCCGCTGGAGCTCGACTGGACCACCGCCAACCAGCAACTGCTGGTGGCCCACTTCGCCCGCCTGCGTGCCCTGCTCGACGATGGCGACCTGGCCCTGGCGGAAGCCGAGCTCGAGCGCTGCGCCGCCCGCCTGCCCGCTCCGGCGGCCATCGACAGCCTCGTCGAGCGCTTTGCCCTGAGCGGCTTCGAGCGCGACATCCTGCTGCTGGCCGCGGGCTTCGAGATGGACGCGGCCCTGGCACGCCTGTGCCGCGAAACCACCGATCAGCCCCATGCGAGCTTCGGCCTCGCCATGGCCGTGCTCCCCGACGCCCACTGGAGCGCCATCGCGCCGCTCGACCCGCTGCGCCGCTGGCGCCTCGTCGAGGTGGACGAACACGCCGGGCTCACCGCCGGTCGCCTGCGCCTGGAGGAACGGGTGCTGCACTACCTGGCCGGCCTCAACGAACTCGACCACCGCCTGCAGGCCCTGATCGAGCCGGTGCCCCAGACGGGGCTCATGGCGGACAGCCATCAGGCCCGGGCGCAGGCGCTGGCCCGCTCGATCGCCACCGCCGAGCCCCCCCTGCCGGTGATCCAGCTGGCGGGGGACGACCCGACCGCCCGGCAGGACGTGGCCCGCAGCGTCGCCGACGCCCTGGGCGCGCAGCTCTACCGCCTGCGCGCGAGCCATGTCCCCACCGGCGCCCATGAATGCACCGCGCTGGCCACCCTGTGGCAACGCGAGGCCGCCTTGCTCGGCGCCGGCTTGCTGATCACCGACGCCGACGCCCATCCGGAAGCGGTGCCGGCCCTCGTCGGCCAGCTCCATGGCGTGGTATTCCTGAGCACGCGCGAACCGCTCACGCTCGACGGCCCGACCCGGCTCGAACGCATCCTGCGGCCCGACGCCCCCGCCCAGCGCCAGCTCTGGCACACCGCCCTGGGCGAGCGGGCCGACGCTCTCGGCGCCACCATCGACACCCTGGCCAGCCGCTACCGTCTCGCGGCCCGGCGCATCGGCGAGATCGCCGCCCTGGCTGAAGGCCAGGACCCCGAGCACATCGAGGCGATGCTGCATGCGCACTGCCGCGGCGACGACACGCCCCTGCTCGCCCTCGCCCAACGCATCGACGCCCGTGCCGGCTGGAGCGACCTGATCCTGCCCGACGCCCAGCGACGCACGCTCGAGCAGATCGCCGTGCATGCGCGCCACCGGCTGCGCGTGCATCACGACTGGGGCTTCGCCGACAAGGGCGAGCGCGGCCTCGGGCTGGCCACCCTGTTCGCCGGCGAGAGCGGCACCGGCAAGACCCTGGCCGCCGAAGTGCTGGCGCACGAACTGGGGCTGGCGCTCTACCGCATCGACCTGTCGGCCGTCATCAGCAAGTACATCGGCGAAACCGAAAAGAACCTGCGCAAGGTCTTCGACGCCGCCGAGGACATCGGCGCCATCCTGCTCTTCGACGAGGCCGATGCCCTGTTCGGCAAGCGCAGCGAGGTCAAGGACAGCCACGACCGCTACGCCAACATCGAGGTGAGCTACCTGCTCCAGCGCATGGAGGCCTACCGGGGCGTGGCCATCCTCACCACCAACCACAAGGCGGCGTTGGACAGCGCCTTCAGCCGCCGCCTGCGCTTCGTGGTGAACTTCCCCTTCCCCGACGCGGCACAGCGCGAAGCCATCTGGCGCGGCGTGTTCCCCGCGAAGACGCCGGTCGAAGGACTCGACTTCGGCAAGCTCGCCCGCCTCAACGTCGCCGGCGGCCACATCCGCAACATCGCCCTGGCCGCCGCTTTCATGGCCGCCGAGGCCGGCACCCCGGTGACCATGGCGCTGCTGCACCGCGCCGCGCGCCTGGAGATCGCCAAGCGCGACAAGCCGGTCGCCGAAGCCGAACTGCGGGGGTGGACATGACCCGGATCGTCATCCACATCGACGCGCTGGTGCTCCAGGGCATCGATCGCCGCGACGCGGACGCGGTCGCCGCCGGTGTCCGCGCCGAGCTCGCGCGCCGGCTCGCCGACCCCGCCGCGGCCAACACGCTGGGCACGGACACGCGCCGGGTAGACGCCGGCCGCGTGCACACCGGCACCACGGCAGGCCGGTCCCTGGGCGGTGCGCTGGCCGGCCCCATCCTGCGGGGGCTGGCACGATGAGCACCCGCGCCACCCGGGCCGTCACCGCAGTGCCCCAGACCGGCCATCCGTCCGCCGCGCCCGCCCGCGGCCATCCGGCGCCGGAGGCCCACCGCGACGGCGAAAACACTCGGCTCGACCCTGTCGCCGGCCCCTGCGGTGTGCTGTCCATCGGTGCCGCCGACGATCCGCTGGAACGCGAGGCCGACCGGATCGCCGGCCAGATTCTGCGCACGCCCGGCCGGCCGATGCATCGGTCGTCGGGCACGCACACCGATGTCCATGGCCACCGGGCGCTCCGGTCGGGCGCCGTCCTGCGCGCGCGACGCGGCGAACACCGCGTCCAGAACCACGCCCCGGCCATCGTGCACGACACCGTGCAAGCCTCCGGGCAGCCGCTCGATCAGGCCACGCGCGCTTTCTTCGAGCCGCGCTTCGGTCACGACTTCAGCAAGGTGCGCGTCCATGCCGACGCCCGGGCGGCCGCCTCTGCGCATGCCATCGACGCCCGTGCCTACACGGTCGGCCACGACCTCGCCTTCGCCGCGGGCCACTATGCGCCGGGCACCCGCGCGGGCCGGCGCCTGCTGGCGCACGAGCTGGCCCACGTGGTCCAGCAGTCGGGCGCCCCGGCGCTGGTCCAGCGCGCGCCGGCCACCCCCGCGCCCGACACCGGGTCGGGCGCCGACGCGGACGCCGCTTGCGAAGCCCCGCTGGATCCGGCCCAGGTGACGCGTCTGCAGTTCGACGGCGGCCGCCTGCGCGCGCAGCACGCGGACGGCAGTTGCGCGAGCACGAGCGCGGTCTCGGGCAAATACTCGATCGAATCGCTCGAGGCGGTCGAGGAGTTCATCGTCGGCCTGGCCCAGGCGCAGGGCCGGACCCTCACCACCAAGGCCGAGATCGACGCCTACTTCCGCGCCGACATGTCGCATGCCGAGCGGCTCGAAGCGCTGACGATGCTCAAGGCGGCCACTTCGCGGCAGGCCAACGGGCCCATCCCCGACGGCAGCTTCGAGATCAATCCGGCGGTCTCGAACCGCGACCTCGACGCCAGCCAGAGCGTCGGCCTCGCGTGTGGCGACGTGCGCCCGATCAAGAAAGGGACGCAACCGGTCACCCGGCCGGAGAACCAGACCTGCTGGGGCAGCCTGCGCATCAAGATCACCCGCCCCGGCGGCGGCGGCACGCTGGACGTCAATCCGGACGAAAGCAAGGGCGACAAGGTCCAGCGCTTCGGTTTCTACCTCCATGGCGGCGTCGCGCCCGATCCGGTGTCCAGCGGCTGCATCAAGGTGCTGGACGACGGCTTCCTCAACCAGCTGGCCACCATTCCCGGCGCGGTGCCGCTAGTGGTCGGCAAGGCCGAATCCTCGTTCCGCAAGCGCAACGAAGACCGGATCGGGCGCGAGTTCCTCGCCTTCCTCGATTCGGCCGGCACGGGCAGCTGGAAGGGCCGCATCATCTTCGCCTCCGGCAAGGAGCAGGCCATCGACGGCGCCATGCGGGTGCAGGACTTCGACATGAGCGACGAGACCGCGGACCCGTTTGCCGCCGTGGTCACCTTCGCCTACAGCTACGCCCTGTCCAGCGGCGCGACGGTGCAAGGCTCGGCCATCGGCGTCGTGCGCGGCTCGACCCTGGTGCTGAGAACCAAGGAAACCATCGGCGAACGCGACGTGCGGGGCGACGCCACCCTGACCTTCATCCCGACCCGCACTGCGGGCGTGCCGGGCACGCTCTTCGGCAGCTGGAAGGATGACGACGGCAGCGAGGGCCACTGGAAGATCCGCCACCCGAACCCCTAGACCGGTTCGACGGCGCTGTTTTGAGCAGGAGTCACAAGTGACAATGACCGCATCCATGCAAGGCCCATCGACCCGCGCGACAGCGGAGGCCACCTGGCACGTGGCACCGCTGCAGCGCAAGTGTGCCTGCGGGGGTTCGGCCGGCATGGACGGCGAGTGCGAGGCCTGCCGCCGCAAGGACGCCCTCGGCCTGCAGGCCCGCCTCGTGGTCGGCGCCGGCAACGATCCGCTGGAGCGGGAAGCCGACCGCGCCGCCGACCACGTACTCGGCCGTCCCGAAGGCGGAGTAGCGCTCACCAACGCCGCCGGGCGCCTGAGCCGTCGCCCGGCGGGCACGGTGACGGCCCGGCCCGTGCCCGCCAGCGTCACCACGACCCTGCGCGCCTCCGGCGAGCCGCTGCCTGCCGCCACCCGCCACTTCTTCGAGACCCGCTTCGGCCACGACTTCGGCCATGTCCGGGTGCATCACGACGCCGCGGCCGCCGCCTCGGCCCGCGACGTGGCCGCCCACGCCTACACGGTGGGCCACCAGGTGGTGTTCAACCAGGGCCGCTACGCGCCCGCCACCCCCGCCGGCCAGGCGCTGCTCGCGCATGAACTGGCCCATGTGGTGCAGCAGACCGGTACCTTGCAACGCAGCGCCATCGCCCCCGAGCTCGAAGTGCGCGCCAACCCGCCGGAGGACGAGGCCATGCGCCCCCCGAGCCGCCGGTCGAGGAGACCGAAACACCGCAGGCCGAGGCCGCGGGCGGTCATGGCGGCCCCGCCAGCGCGCTCTATCCGCCCCCGATCGATTCATCGATCGAAGGCGCACCGCTCCCCCACGGGATGGATCGCGACGCGCTCGAGGCCGAGCGCGCCTGCATCGCCACCACGCCGCCCGATCCGGTCGAATGCGATCCGGTGCGCGCCCTCACCTGGGCGGATTTCAGCGGCGCCGCGCCGCGTCGCAGCCGCTTCGGCGCCATGACCGCCTCCGACCTGCGCGAGCGCGCCATCAACACCGCCCTGGCCCGCTGCGCCCCCTACACCCAGCCGCAGACCCGCGGCGTGCAGGCCTTCTTCATTCCCGGCCGCTCGTGGGTCAAGCCCGAGTTCGCCAACGCGGGCAACGCCGCGCACAACGGCTGCCACCGGATCGTCGGCCAGTGCCAGGCCTTCTTCGATCGCGAGGCGCGGGCCGGACGGGCCGGCGGCAGCTTCGGCATGAGCGCCGGCGCGCCCCGGGGCTGCCCGGCCGGCGCCCAGGCGCGGGGCGACCAGGCGCACTCGCGCGCCCAGTGCGCCACCATCGTCGCTCGCGACTGCCACGACACCCGCGTCGCCGAGTCCGGCCGCCTGCTGCGCCACGAACAGGGCCACTTCAACCTCAGCTGCGCCATGGCGCGCAAGGCCAACGGGATGCTCGCGGCGGCGCCGAACTTCGCCCAGTTGCTGCGCAGCGCGCGGCGCGTCCTGAGCCAGCAGCAGCGCCGCTACGACGCCCAGACCCGCCACGGCTGCATCGCCGCCGCCCAGGCCCGCTGGGAAGCCGACATCGCCGCCGGGCTGGCGCGGGTCAACATCCCGGTCGGCCGCCGCCGGGGCGGTCGGGGGCGCCGCCGATGACTCGCCAGGCCACGCCCTTCGTCCCGAGCACGACCGACTGCGCCGCATCGCCGGTGCTGCAGCGGCGCTGTGCCTGCGGGGGCAGCGCCGGCACCCATGGCGAGTGCGAGGCCTGCCAGCGCAAGCACGCCCTCGGGGCCAGCGCCGGGCTGCGCATCGGGCCTGCCGACGATGCGCTCGAACGCGATGCGGATCGCACGGCGGCACGGGTGCTTGGCGGCGACGCCGCGACGCCAACGCCGGCGCACCCCGGGCAGCTGCGTCGGCGGGCGACCCCCGGCGGTGCCGGGGCCACGGCCCCGGCCAGCGTGCACACCACCCTGGGTGGCCACGGCACGCCGCTGCCCGCGCCCACGCGGCGTTTCTTCGAATCCCGTTTCGGCCACGATTTCGCCCGGGTGCGCATCCATGACGACGCGCAGGCCGCCGCCTCGGCCCGCGAGGTGGCGGCCCATGCCTACACCGTGGGCACCCATGTGGTGTTCGCCCGCGGACGCTACGCGCCGGACACCCGCACCGGCCGTGAGCTGCTGGCCCATGAACTCGCCCATGTGGTGCAGCAGTCCGGCGGCGGGCGACGCCTCAGTCGCGATCCGGACCCGGACGCGCCCGCCAGCGACGACGCCACCTTCGAGGCGAGCACCGCCGAAGCCAGCTGCGACATGGGCGCCCTGTGCCGCCTCAGCGTGCGCGCCCCGGCGGTGGTCACCCGGGCGCGGCTGCTGCAGGCCTGGCGCGCCTGTCACCCGGGCATCCCGATCACGTCCCTGGTGGGCGGCAACCCGTGCCTGACACCGAACTTCGGCCGCCGCGTGGCGCCACCGGCACCCGGACCGCGCCGGGCGCCGGCCGGCCCGCGTGCCGCGCCCGCACCGTCGGCCGGCAGCGGCAGTGGCAGCGGTGGTGGATTGTCGCTGCCCTCGACCACGATCCACTTCAGCCTCGGCCCGGCGGCCTTCACCATCGACCTGCCCGCCTCGGTGGCGATCCAGCTGCCGGTGCCGTTCCGCGGCGCACGCCGGGTAGTGTTCGCGCTCAATGCCAGCCCCAGCGAGTTCTCCTTCACCGCCACCATCAACGCAGTGCCCCATGTGCGCATCATCGCGCGCGCCGGCATCACCACCGAGGGGCGCGGCTCGGCCGGGCTCACGGTGCAGACCACCCGCACCACCTGCCAGGCGGTGAGCCCGGCGGCGGCGCGCGCGGCGCTGAGCTCGGCCGGCAACCAGCTGCGCGACGCGATCCGCGCGGTGCAGAACCCGCCCGCCCCCGATCCGGACGCCAGCGAGCTGTCGCGGACCTTCGCGCCGCACATGCGCTATGCCGACGTGGTCTCGGCCATCGCCCACCTGCATTCGGAGATCGAACGGGTCGGCGCGCCGTGCCGCGAGGTACCGGTGTTCTCGGCCGAGTTCGGCGCCCAGGGCCCGCTGACCACCCCGGACACCCCGCCGGGGCCGACCGATCAACCCCCGTCGAGCTATGTCGGCGGCAGCCTGAAGTTCCACTTCTAGGAGCGCCCATGTCTTCCTTTCCCCGCGCGCCCCGCATCATCAAGGCCGGCCTGGTGCTGGTCGATCCGGACAACGCCCGGGTGCTGCGCGTGATCGCGCTGCAGTACAACCCGGAAAAGCTCACCCGCTCGCTGCAGGTGCAGGGTGCGGGCGAAGGCGCGGACCGCTCCGAGGCGCTGCGACTCAAGGGCCCGGCGGTGGAGACCTTCCGCCTCGAAGCCGACATCGACGCGGCCGACCAGCTGGAATTCCCCGACCAGCACGCCACCGTGGTGGCGGCCGGCATCGCCCCGCAGCTGGCGGTGCTCGAGGCGCTGGTCAATCCCAGCGCCGAGGCCCTGCTCTCGCGCAAGGCGCTGGCCAACGCCGGCACCCTGGAGGTCGCCCCCATGGAGTCGGCCCTGCCGATCTTCGTATGGGGCGCCGGGCGCATCGTGCCGGTGCGGGTCACCGAGTTCTCGGTCACCGAGGAGGCCTTCGACACCGCGCTCAACCCGATCAACGCCAAGGTCAATCTGAGCCTGCGCAGCCTGTCCATCGACGATCTGGGCTTCGATCACAAGGGCGGCGGGCTGTTCATGGCCTATCTGCAATCGCGCGAGAAGCTGGCCGGCAAGGCGGCGAGCTTCGGCTTCGACGCGCTGGGTATCGGAGGGCTGCCATGAGCGCTGTGCACGACCGACCGGCAAAACGCGAAGTCCCGCTCGGAGGGACCGCGCATGGCACGAGGGCGCTCCAATGACCGATCCGATCAAGGCCTTCATGCAGGCCAACGCGCTCACCGCCCCGGCCTTCGGACCGGACAGCCGCTACCACGGGCTGGACATCGCCCAGTGGACGCGGCCGGACGGCACGCAGCTCAGCTTCGTGCGCCGCCGCTTCATTCCGCCGACCGAAAATTTCGGCACCCAACAGGAACATCGCGTCGAGGCCGGCGACCGGGTGGACAACCTGGCGGCCCGATACCTGGGCGACCCGCAGCAATTCTGGCGCCTGTGCGACGGCAACGGCGTGATCCGCCCCGAGGAGCTGACCGACACGGTGGGCGAGACGGTGCGCATCACGTTGCCCGAGGGCGTACCCGGAGGCCTCGATGAGTAGCGCGGTCCACCTGAGCCTGCTGATCGGCCCGATCGCGCCGATCCCGGTGCCGGCGATGATGATCGACGCCCTCGAGGAGGCCACGGTCACCACCGCCGCCGGATCGGTGAGCGGCTTTCAGCTGCGCTTCAAGGTGACCCGCAAGTCCGAGCTCAACACCATTTTCCTCATCGCCGCCGGCAACAACACCAGCGCCGGCACACCACCGCTGCGGGTGGTGCTCATCGTCACCCTGGCAGGCAAGCCCGAGCCGGTGTTCGACGGGGTGATGACGAACGTGGAAGTGCAGGCCGGGCAGCAGGGTCAGCCGGGCAGCATCACCATCACCGGCGAGGATCTGACCAAGGTGATGGACCTGCTCGACTTTTCCGGCACGCCCTACCCGGCCATGCCGATCTCGGCCCGGGTGGCGCTGATCTGCGCCAAGTACGCCGCCTTCGGCATCGTGCCGCTGCCCATCCCGGCGCTGTTTCCCGACGTGCCCATCCCGGTCGAGCGCGTCCCCGCGCAGCAAGGCACGGATCTGGCCTACATCCGCCAGATGGCCGAGCAGGTGGGCTATGTGTTCTACATCGAGCCCGGCCCGGCGCCGATGACCAACGTCGCCTACTTCGGCCCCGAGATCAAGGTCGGCCCGCCGCAGCCGGCGCTCAACATCGACATGGACGCGTTCACCAACGTGGAGTCGCTCAACTTCAGCTTCGACCCCACCAAGGGCGTGCTGCCGATCGTCTTCATCCAGAACCCGCTGACCCGCGCGCCGATCCCGATCCCGATTCCCGACCTCAACCCCCTGCAACCGCCGCTGGGCCTCATCCCCACGCCGCTGGCCAACATCAGGATGATGAAGGACACCGCCAGCGACAACCCCATGCAGGCCATCTCCAAGGGGCTCAACGAGGCGAAAAAATCGCAGGACGCGGTGACCGCCAGCGGCGCGCTCGACGTGCTGCGCTACGGCCGCATGCTCAAGGCCCGGCGCCTGGTGGGCGTGCGCGGCGCGGGCGTGGCCTACGACGGGCTCTACTACGTGAGCAGCGTCACCAGCACCATCGGCCGCGGCAAGTTCCGGCAAAGCTTCAACCTGACACGCAACGGCCTCGTGTCGATCACGCCGACGGTGCCTGTATGAGCAATCAGACCTTCTACGGCAAGTACCGCGGGCTGGTGATCAACAACATCGACCCGCTGCAACAGGGGCGCATCCAGGTCCAGGTGCTCGACGTGGCCGGCCTCGGCATGGTCAATTGGGCCATGCCCTGCGTGCCGGTGGCCGGCATCCAGAACGGCGTGTTCGCCCTGCCCGAGATCGGCTCCGGGGTGTGGGTGGAGTTCGAGCAGGGGGACCCGGAAAAACCCATCTGGGTGGGCTGCTTCTATGGCAGCGCCGCCGACGTGCCGGCGCTGGCCCGCGCCACCCCGCCCGGCGTGCAGGCCATGACCTTCCAGACCATCCTGCAGAACGGCCTCACCATCTCCGACCTGCCCGGCCCCACCGGCGGCATCATGATCAAGAGCGCCACCGGCGCCTCGATCATCGTCAATGACACCGGGATCTACATCCAGAACGGCAAGGGCGCGATGATCACGCTGGTGGGGCCGGCGGTGGACATCAACAACGGAGCATTCACGGTCATATGAATACGCCTGTCGATCCCCTCGCAGACGGCGTAGGGCGGATAAGCCGCAGGCGCCATCCGCCATTCCAACACCGCTCGGCGCCGCTGATAGCTCCAGACGAAACACCGCGTCATGCCGACGTGGGCCTTACCCACCGGATGGCGCTGCGCTTATCCGGTCAACCGCTTCGTTCCGGACCGTCCGCCCGCAGGGCCGCCCCAAGGGCGGACGCGGCCCCCTCGGGGGGCAGCGAACGCAGTGAGCGTGGGGGCCCTTGAAAATGCCCGGCCCGCTCCTCCATGTCGGCGCCACCGTGCTATGCACCCACGGCGGCACGGCCACGCCCACGGTGCCCAATCCGCGCGTGCTGGTGAGCGGCCAGCCGACGGTGACCCTGAGCGGCCCCTACGTGATCGCGGGCTGCCCGTTCACCACCGGCACCAATCCCCTGCCCTGCGTCACCGGGCAATGGATCGTCGCCGCCACCCGCCTCTTCTCCAACGGCCAGCCCCTGGTGCTCATGGACAGCCAGTCGGTGTGCACGCCCAACGGCACGCCCATGGTGCCGGTGCAGGCGCAGACCCGGGCGATCGGGAGTTGACCATGACCACACGTGTGCACTTCCCCTACCAGTTCGACGGCCGCGGCCGCACCCGCGAGGCCGACGAGGCCACCTGGATCCGCGGGCTCATCGAGCAGGTGTTGTTCACCGCGCCGGGCGAACGGGTGATGCGGCCCGAGTTCGGCAGCGGCCTGCGCGAGCTGGTGTTCGCGCCCAACAGCCCGGAGCTGGCGGCGACCACCCAGTTCCTCGTCCAGAGCGCACTGCAGCAATGGCTGGCCGATCTGATCACCGTCGAAGCGGTGCAGGTCGAGGCGGTCGAAGCGCGCCTGTCGGTAGCGGTCACCTACCGCATCCGCCGCAGCGACACCCGCCAGACCGACACCTTCGTACAAGGAGGTGGCGCATGACCGCCCGCTATACCTGCTGCGAGGAGAACCGCCGCGCCGCGGTCGATGCCGACGCGACGCTCAACGGCATCGACTGGCTCGAGGTGCTGGACCTGGACGCCCCGCCCACCGCGCCACGCCAGCAGACCCTGCTGGTGCGCCTGCTCAAGCCGGTGCCCGGCGACATCACCGACGCCAACGTCGCCATCACCGGCGGCGAGCGCATCCGCCACATCGGCATCGACTGGGTCGCCCCCGCCGACGCCCCGCCCGCCCCCCTGCCCAATGCCGAGCGCGACTTCTACACCGCGCTGCCGGATGCGGCCAACGTGCTGCTGGTGCGCACCGACGCGACGGGCGACTTCTCCACCTACCGCCTGCGCCTGAGCCGGGGGCCGGACAACGACGCGCCGCTGGCCGACTTCGACCCGCGCCTGTCGGCGGTGGACTTCCGCTTCAAGGTCGAATGCCCCAGCGACTTCGACTGCGCGCCGGTGCACGACTGCCCCACCGAGCCGCCCCCCGCCCCCGACCTGAACTACCTCGCGCGCGACTACGCCAGCCTGCGGCGGCTGATCATGGATCGCCTCAGCCAGCAGATGCCCGGTTGGCGCGATCGCAGCCCGGCCGACCTGGCCACCACCCTGGGCGAGCTGATCGCCTATGTGGGCGACCTCAAGCACTACCAGCTCGACGCCATCACCACCGAGGCCTATCTGCACACCGCGCGCAAGCGCACCAGCCTGCGCCGCCATGCCTTGCTGGTGGACTACCGCATGCACGAGGGCTGCAATGCCCGCGGCTGGCTGCATGTGGACGTCTCCGGCCCGGCCTTCGACCTGCCCGCCGACATCCGCTTCCTCACCCGCGTGCCCACACTGCCGGCGGTGATCACGCCCGCCTCGGCGGCCGAGCGCGCCGCCCGCCAGGCCCGCGCGCTGGTGTTCGAACCCATGCACGGCCTCACCCTGCGCGCCGAGCACAACCGCTTCGATGTCTACACCTGGGGCGACAACAAGTGCTGCCTGCCGCGGGGTGCCACCGCCGCCACCCTGCGCGGCCACTGGCCGGAGCTGGCCATCGGCGACGTGCTCATCTTCGAGGAAGTGCTCGGGCCGCGCACCGGCGAGCCCGGCGACGCCGACCCCGCCCATCGCCACCCGGTGCGGCTCACCGGCGTGCGCGCGTTCATGCCGCCCGAGAGTGAAGGCGCACCGCCCGAACCCCTGGTCGATCCGCTGCCCGACCCGGACGACGGCACCGTACACCCGATCACCGAAATCGCCTGGCATGACGACGACGCGCTGCCCTTCCCGCTGTGCCTGTCCGCCGAGACCGACGAAGCCCACGGCAGCCTGCTGATCGAAAACGTGAGCATCGCGCTGGGCAATAACCTGTTGGTGGACCATGGTGAAACCCGCGTCGGCGAGGCGCTCGGCGAGGTGCCGGCGGCGCGCCTGCACTACCCGGCCACCGGCACCGACAGCTGCCAGCGCCGCGCGCCGGAACCGCTGCCGCCGCGCTTTGCGCCGACGCTCGCCGAGGGCCCGGTCACCCACCAGGGCACGGTGCTGCGGCACACGGTGGAAGACGGCGTGACGCGTAGCGAGCGGGTCGCCTTCGACGCCACCGCCCCAGCCCACGCCGCGCTGCGCTGGCGCACCGCCGACGCGGTGCCCGTGGTCACCCTCAACGCTGCCTCCGAAGCGCCCTGGACCGCGGCCCGCGACCTGCTCTCCAGCCACGCCACCGATCGCCACTTCGTGCTCGAGACCGAAGCCGACGGCACCGCCGCCCTGCGCTTCGGCGACGATGTGCTCGGCCAGCGGCCCGACGCGGGCACCGTGTTCGAGGCCGACTACCGGGTCGGCAACGGGCCGGAGGGCAACGTGGGCGCCGACAGCATCGCCCATGCGCTGACCGCCCTCGGCCAGATCGACGCGGTGCGCAACCCCCTGCCGGCCACCGGCGGCACCGCGCCGGAAACCGCCGCCCAGGTACGCCGCCGGGCGCCCCACGCCTTCCGCGTGCAGGAGCGCGCGGTCACGCCGGCCGACTACGCCGCAGTCACCGAGCGGCTCGACGGCGTGCAGCGGGCCGCCGCCCGCCTGCGCTGGACCGGCAGCTGGCACACGGTGTTCACCACCGTCGACCGCGACGGCGGCGCGCCGGTCACGCCCGAGTTCGCCGACACCGTGGTCACCCACCTGGATCGCTACCGCATGGCCGGCCACGACCTGGCGGTGAACGATCCGCAGTACGTATCGCTGGAAATCGAACTGGAGGTGTGCGTGAGCCCCGCCTATTTCCGCAGCGACGTGCGCCAGGGCCTGCTCGACGTGCTCGGCAGCCGGATCCGCGCCGACGGCACCCGCGGCCTGTTCCATGCGGACAACTTCAGCTTCGGCCAGACCGTGTTCCTGAGCCCGCTCTACGCCGCCGCCCGCACCGTGGCCGGGGTCGACTCGGTGCAGGTGACCGTGTTCCAGCGCCAGGGGCAGGACGATCCGGTGCCGCTGGCGCAGGGCTTCCTGCCCCTGGCGCGGCTGGAGATCGCCCGCCTCGACAACGATCCGAACTTCCCCGAGCACGGCGTGCTGCGCCTGAACCTGCACGGAGGCAAATGATGAGCTCCTCCCGCGCCCGATCCGACTGCGGATGCTGCGCCGGCATCGACGCCAGCACCCCGGCGCCTGTGAGCAACCCGCCCGGGCTCGACCAGATCGCCTACCGGGTCGGTCGCCATGGCGACTTCCTCGAGAGCATGCGCGCCCGCCTGTCGAGCACCGACACCCCGGCCCTGGCCGCGCTCGGCACCCGCGACGCCAGCGACTTCAGCCTCGCCATCGCCGACGCCCTAGCCAGCACCCTCGACATCCTCGCCTTCTACACCGAGCGCTACACCCAGGAGCACTACCTGCGCACCGCCACCGAGCGCCGCTCGGTGATCGACATGGCCCGCCTCATCGGCTACCGGCCGGCGCCGGGCGTCGCCGCGGCCACCCACCTGGCGTTCACCCTCAAGAGCGTGCCCGGCGTCGCCCTCGATCCGATCGTGCTGCCGGTCGGCACCAAGGTGCAGAGCGTGCCCGGCCAGGACGAACAGGCGCAGACCTTCGAGACCGTCGAGGCGGTGCCGGCCCGTGCCGAGTGGAACGCCATCCCCGTGCAGCAGAGCGTGGCGCGCATCCCCGCTTTCGGCGACACGAGCCTGTGGCTGGACGGCACCGATGCCGGCCTGGCGGTGGGTGATCTGCTCCTCATCGTCGGCGCCGCGCACGAGGCCGACCCCCAGGACGAACGCTGGGACGTGCGCACCATCGCACGCATCGACATCGACACCACGCGCAAGCTCACCCGCGTCGCCTGGCAGACCGGCCTCGGGCACACCAAGCCCTTCGTGCTGCCCGCCGACACGGCGGTGCGCCTCTACACCTTCCGCAAGCGCACCGCGGTGTTCGGCGCCAACGCGCCCGATTGGAAGGTGCTCGGCAAGGAGGCCAAGCTCGGCTACCTGGGCGTCGATGCCCCCGGCGATGCCCAGAGCGAGTACGACGCCGCCGAATGGCCCGACTTCAGCGCCCTGGCGCCGGTCTATCCGGAGCGGCGCGGCGGCAGCGGGGTCATCGTCAGTCAGCTCATGACGCCGACCCTGGCGCAGGTCGCCCAGGCCGCCACCAGCGCGGCGCAGACGGCCGCCGCCCAGGCCATGCAGCAGGCCGCCCTGGCCGGCACCGGCGTGGTCATGGCCGGCCACGATCTGGCCAGCCATGCCTTCAGCCTCGCCTCGGACAGCGCCCGGGCCATGGCCGATGTGGCGCAACTGGCGGCCAACGAAGTCACCCAGCGGGTGCACACCATGCTCGGCGCGGTGCAGGACACGGGCGATCGCCCCATGACCGAGGTCATCGGCGACCTGGCCGCCAACCTGCCCGGCGCCGTCGCCGGCGCGGCCGGAGACATGGTCTTCAACGCGCCCTCCACGGTGGCCGACGCCGCCGGCGTGCTCAACCCGGCCGACGCCCTGCAGTCCCTCGGCGACGACGCCTCGGCGGTGACCGCGCGCACCCGCCTGGCCGCCGAGGCCACCCTGGGCGCGGCGGCAGCGGCGGACGTGGCGGCCCTGGTGGGCACCGCGGTGATGCTGGCCCAACAGTTGCCCGCCGGCCTGGCCCCCGAAACGCCCGAGGCGCTGGCCGCCATCGCGCGCCATTTCGCCGGTGTGGGGGTGACGCGCGCGGGCGGCACGCCACCTGCCGCCCTGGCCAGCGACGCGGCGCTGACGCAGATCGAAGCCATGCTGCCGGCAAACCTGCAATCCGCGGTCGAGATCGGCACGCCGCTGATGGCGATGGCCGATAACGCCGAGGCGCTCGCCAACGCCCCGCGTCATGGCGCGCTCAGCGCCTACCAGGCCATCATCACCCAGGTGGACGCGGCCCTGATGGGCAACTTCGTCGCCGTCACCGGCAAGCGTCAGCCGCTCGTGCGCAGCCCCGACACCATCGACATCATGCCGGTGGACGACAAGGTGATCGCCGAGGGCTGGGCGTTGCTCTCGGTGCCGCATTCGGTGGAGCTGTATCGCATCGTCGAGGCCGGCGTGGCCAGCCGCGCCGAATACCTGCTCGCGGGCCAGACCACGCGCCTCAAGCTCAGCGGCGAGTTGCCCGGCGGGCGCCTGCCGGGCGAATTCGAACACGCGCCGCGCACCCTGGCGGTCCATGTGCAGAGCGACGCGCTCGCGCTGGCCCGCGAGCCGCTGGCGGCGCCGGTCTACGGCCAGACCCTGGCGCTCGATCACCCGGTGGACGGGCTCGCCCCCGGCCAGGCCATCGCCCTGAGCGGCACGCGCCAGCGCATCCGCCTCGCACGCGGCGTCGTGGCGCTGAACTGGCAGGGCGACGACGGCAGCACCCGCACCCTCACCGGCGGCGACACCCTGGAACTCGTCGAAGCGCCGGTCAAACTGGTGCCGGCACCGCTGATCTTCGGCCTCCTGCGCTATCAACCCATCAGCCTGAGGCTCGCCGGCCGTATCGGCCCGGGCCCGAGCACCGCGTTCACGCTGAAACCGCTCGGTCCCAAGATTCTGGTGTTCTACACCCCCTACACCCTCGCGCCGGAGGACTTCGTCGCCGCGATCGGCAACGGGGCGTTGCGCCTGCGCCTGAAGCTGCGCGACCGCGACGGCGCCGTCGGCACCGCCACGCTGCATGGCGACGACATCGCGCTGGAGGCCGCCCATGAGGACGACGAGACCGTGCGCGAGATCGCGTTCATCGCCAAGGGCCTCGATGCCATCACCCACACCCGCGACCGCACCACGGTGCAGCTGGCCGAGGCCACGCGCCACGTCTATGTGCGCCTGGGCACCACGGTCAATGCCAACGTGGCGCCGGCCACCCATGGCGAGACGGTGGAGGCCATTCTCGGCGACGGGGACGGCAGCCGGGCGAACCAGCACTTCCGGCTCGCCCAGGCCCCGCTCACCTACGTGAGCGCCGCCACCCCCAGCGGCCGTGCGTCCACGCTGGCGGTTCGGGTCGGCGACATCCGCTGGGAGGAGGCCGACACCCTGTACGACGCCGCGGCGCACGCCCATGTCTTCGACACCGCCCAGGACGACGCGGCGATCACCACCGTCCGCTTCGGCGACGGCGTCGAGGGTGCGCGCCTGCCCGGCGGCAGCAGCAACGTGCGCGCCCGCTACCGCAAGGGCCTGGGCGTGGCGGGCAACGTGGCCGCCGGCAAGCTCACCACCCTGCTCAGCCGCCCGCTGGGGGTGAGCGAGGTGCTCAACCCCGAGGCCGCCACTGGCGGCGAGGACGCCGAGACCCTGGACAAGGCGCGCGACAACGCGCCGCTGACGGTGCTCACCCTCGATCGCGCGGTATCCATCACCGACTACGCCGACTTCGCCCGCGCCTTCGCCGGCATCGACAAGGCGCACGCGCTGTGGATTCCGGCCGGCCCGGCGCGCGGCGTGTTCATCACCATCGCCGGCGTCGATGGCGCCCCGGTGCCGACGACGAGCGCCACCTACACCCATCTGCTCGACGCGCTCACCGAGTACGGCGACCCACTGGTGCCGATCCGGCTGGCGAATTACATCGATGCCCGCTTCCGCACCCGCATCGCGGTGAAGGTGGACCCGGCCCATGCGCAGGAAACGGTGCTCGCGGCAATCGAGGCGGCACTGAACGCCCATTTCGGCTTCGCCCGCCGCGCCTTCGGCCAGACCGTGTCCATCGACGAAGTGGCCGCCGTGGCGCAGGCGGTGGACGGCGTGGTGGCGGCGCATGTGAGCCAGCTGTATCGCAGCGGCACACCCGCCGAACCGAATGCCCGCCTGTTCGCCGCGCTGCCGGTCGCCTCGCTCACCGCGCTGCCCGCCGCGGCCGAGCTGCTCACCCTGGCCGAGCCAGGCATCGCGCTGGAGCTCATGCCATGAAAGACAACGCCCGCGACCTGTTCGAACTGCTGCCGGCCATCCACCGCATCCGCGATGCCGAGCTGGCGCAGGCGCAGGGGCTCGAACGCGGCCCGCTCGAAGCGCTCATGGCGGTGCTCGCCGAGCAGATCGAGATCGCCGAGGAGAGTCTCGCCCAGTGCTACGACGATCTGTTCATCGAGACCTGTGCCGACTGGGTGGTGCCCTACATCGGCGACCTGATCGGCTATCGCAGCCTGCACAGCGTCAGCCCGCGCATTGCCAGCCCCCGCGCCGAGGTGGCCCACACCATCGCCCTGCGCCGGCGCAAGGGCACGGCCCTGGTGCTCGAACAGCTGGCCCGCGACGTCACCGACTGGGACGCCCGCGCGGTCGAGTACTTCCAGCGCCTGTGCACCACGCAGTACATGAACCACGTCCGGCGCTTCAACCATCACAGCCCCGACCTGCGCCAGGGCGCCGCGCTCGAATGGATCGGCACCGCCTTCGAGTCGGCCAACCGCAGCGTCGATGTGCGCCGCATCGAATCGCGCCGGGGCCGGCACAACATTCCCAACATCGGCCTGCACCTGTGGCGCATCCAGGCGTACTCGCGCACCTTCGCCCCGGCCCTGCGCGACGGGCCGCGCCGCTACCGCTTCAGCCCGCTGGGGCATGACCTGCCGCTGTACAACTGCCCGCAGGCCGAAGACGACATCACCCACCTGGCCGAACCGGACAACGTGCCCCTGCCCCTGTCGCGCCGCCGCCTGGACGAACGCCTGCCGCGCTACTACGCGGCCCGCCCCGGCGCCGGCGAGCCCATCGACAACGCCCATCCGAGCCTGGTGCTGTGGGTGGACGGCGTCGAGATCGAGCGCAGCGCCATCCGCGTGTGCCATCTGGGCGACGACGGCGGCAGCTGGGCGCACACGCCCCCGGCCGACGGCACCTACGCCATCGACCCGGCGCTGGGCCGCATCGCCCTGCCCGCCGACGCCGCCGATCCGGCCGAAGTCCGGGTGACCTGGCACGAAGGCTTTGCGGCGGACATCGGCGGCGGCGAATACGAGCGCGGCGATGCCCTGCCCACGCCGGAAGACAGCACCACCGTGGTCACCGTCAGCGCCGCCGACCCGAGCGCGGCGGAGTTCGCCGACATCACCAGCGCCCTCGGCGCCATCGCCGGCGACGGGGTGGTCGAGATCCGCGACAACGACCGCTACACCGAGACCCTGGACATCACGGTGGCGGCCGACGGCCATGTGGAGATCCGCGCGGCCAACGGCCATCGCCCGGTGCTCGACCTCGGCGGCCTCAGCGTCACCGGCGCCGCCAACAGCGCATGCACGCTCAACGGCCTGCTGATCACCGGCGCCGGGCTCGAAGTGCCCGACACCGGCACCAACGCGCTCGGCCGCCTCGATCTGATCCACTGCACCCTGGTGCCGGGCCGCCGCCTGACGGCCGACGGCGCGCCGACCCAGCCGGGCGCGGTCAGCGTGCTCATCGACATTGCCGGCGTCGAAGCCAGCGTGGACGCCTGCATCACCGGTGCGCTGCGGGTCCACACACATGCCGCCATGCGCATCGGCGACAGTCTCGTCGATGCCAATGACACCACCCTGCCCGCCTTCGCCGCGGCCGATGGCGACGCGCCCGGCGGCACGCTGTCGGTGGTGGCCAGCACGGTCGTCGGCAAGATCCATGCGACCCAGTTCGAGCTGGTCTCCAACAGCATTCTGCTGGCGGCGCTGGCCGCCGGCGACAGCTGGACGGCGCCGGTGCGCACGCGGCGCAAGCAGGTCGGCTGCGTGCGTTTCTCGTGGCTGCCGTTCGCCTCCATCGTCCCGGCCCGGCATCGCTGCCAGCCCGACTCGGCCGCCACGGCAGGCCGGATCGCCCCGCATTTTTCGTCCCTGCGCTACGGCACGCCGGCCTACGGCCAACTGGCCGGCAGCACCCCGGCGCCGATCCTGCGCGGGGCCGACGACGAGAGCGAGATGGGCGTCTTTCATCAGCTGCACGGTGCGCAGCGCGAAACCAACCTGAACATCCGCCTCGCCGAATACCTGCGGGTGGGCCTGCACGCCGGCATTTTCTACGAATCGTAAGGGAGGAGTCCGCATCATGAGTTTCGATCTGAGCCGCATCCGCTTCGACGCCCGCCGGGACTTTCTCGGCGTCGTCATGCAGCAGGGCCGGGTCCAGCTGGACGCCGACTGGAACGAATGGGTGGCCCAACTGGCCCGGCGCATCCAGGCCGGCACGGTGGACACCTTCAATGGCAGCGTGGTGCCGCGCACCACCCCGGACGGCTTCCACATCGACGCGGCCGGCGGGGCGCTCACCATCGGCCCCGGGCGCATGTACGTGGACGGGCTGCTGGCCGAAAACCACGGCGGCGCGCCCGATGCCTGGGACCCGACCCTGGCCGAGCTGGCGGGCACCACCGCGCTCGACTACACCGCCCAGCCCTATCTTCCCGATCCCCCCGCCGTGCCTCAGAGTGGCCGCCATCTGGTCTATGTGGACGTGTGGCAGCGGGACATCACCGCGGTGGAAGACCCGGCGCTGGTCGAACCGGCCGTCGGCGTGGACAGCACCGGCCGCTTGCAGACCGTGTGGCAGGTCAAGCTGCTCGAGGACGTGGGCGACATCAGCTGCGCCACTGCGGACGCGGACATCCCCGGCTGGCAGGCCGCCACCGCCCCCTCGGCCGCCCGCCTGAGCACCGGCACCGCCACCCCGAGCTTCGAGCCGGACCCGTGCCGGATCGCCCCGGCGGCCGGTTATCGGGGCCTGGAAAACCAGCTCTACCGGGTCGAGGTGCATACCGGCGGCGCGCTCGGCACGGCCACCTTCAAGTGGTCGCGCGACAACGCCAGCGTGGCCTCCCGCGTCACCCACATCGACAGCGCCCGCACCACCATCACCGTCGAGAGCATCGGCCGTGACGAGGTGCTGAGCTTCCATGCCGGCGACTGGGTGGAGGTGACCGACGACTGGCGCGAACTGCACGGGCAGCCCGGCGAGCTGCGCCGGATCAGCCCCAGCCAGGGCGTCGACCCGGTCGCGCGCACGCTTACCTTCGAAGCACCGCTGACGGCAGGCCTGTTCCCCACCGACGGCCAGGACGCCACCGACGCGCTGCGCAACACCCGCGTGCGCCGCTGGGATCAGGCGGGCGAGATCCACCAGGAAGACGGCACCGTGGTGGCCGACCTCAATGCCCTCGGCGCCACCGGCGAGATCGAGATTCCCCCCGCCGGCACCCGCCTGTTCCTCGAGGACGGCATCGTGGTGGAATTCACTCTGGCGGAGGCGAACGGCGCGTTTCACAGCGGTGACTACTGGGTGGTTGCCGCGCGCACCACCGATGCCAGCGTGGAGATCCTCGATGCGGCGCCGCCGCTGGGTATCCACCACCACTACGCCCGCCTGGCCGTGGTCGACCTGCCCGACGGCGAGACCGACTGCCGCACCCTGTGGCCGCCGATCGCCGACGGCGGCGGCTGCGACTGCACCGTGTGCGTGAGCGCCGAGGACCACAACAACGGCACCCACACCCTCCAGCAGGCCATCGACGGCATCAAGGACAGCGGCGGCACCGTCTGCCTGGGCATCGGCAGCTACGCCATCGACACCCCCCTCAACATCCACGACGGCCGCTCCCTGCGCATCCGTGGCCAGGGCTGGGCGACCATCCTCCAGGCCCGCCAGACCGGCGGGCTCGTCGACATCGCCGATACCAGCGGCATCGCTCTGCAGAACCTGACCCTGATCGGCTCGGGCAGCAATTCGGGCTTCACCCCCATGATCGCCGCGCGCACCACCGTGGATCTGCGCTGCGAGCACATCAACGTGCTCGGTTTCGCGGTGGGCGACGGCACCAGCCTCGGCATCGGCCTGTCGGGGAGCGTACTCGGCGTGAGCGTGAGCGACTGCGCCATCGTGGCCGAACGGGGCATCGGCGCCCTGGCCACCGAGGGGGCGAACTACACCCTCACCGGCGAGCTGCGGATACGGCGCAACCTGTTCTTCTGCAGCCAGAGCGCGGTGCATTTCGGCGACACCAGCCTGCACTACGGCACCACGCAGGTGGGCGGCAACCTCATGCTCAACGGCAACCGCAGCGCCATCGTCGCCACCGGCGCGGTGCTACCCGGCTCGGCCTTCGACATCCGCGACAACACCCTCTACACCACCGGCGACGGTATCCAGGCGGGGGTGGACGGGCTCACCATCGAAGGCAACGAGATCGCCGGGCTGGGCGAGCGCAGCGGCGACGGCATCGCCCTGGTCGAAGGCCTCGACCCGGTAGCCATCGACACCGTGCGCATCCGCGCCAACCGCCTGCGCAACCTGCAGGGCAACGCCATCCGCCAGACCCAGGCGGTGGGCAGCGCGCTGATCCAGGACAACCAGATCGACGCCATCGGCCTGGGGGTGTTCGTGATGAGCGAGGCCGCCTCCATCGCGACGCTCACCCTGTCCTCCAACCAATGCCTCGATATCGGCCAGGCGGTGACCGGCGGCAACGACGCCTATGCCGCCATCCAACTCACCCGGGTGCAACGCGGCGACGTGCGCGGCAACACCCTGGGCCGGGTGGCCCGCAACGCCACCGCCGCACCGGCGGTGGATGCGATCCGCGCGGTGGGGGTCGATGCACTGAGCGTCGACGGCAACCGGCTGTTCGGCATCGGCCCGGATCGCAGCGCCGGCCCGGTCACCGCGATCCGGGTGCGCCCGCCCTTCGACCGCCTGGCCATCGACGACAACCAGGTGGACCGTCGCGCCGACGCGGGCCAGAACCTCGTCCCCGCCGACTGGCAGGCGATCCGCATCACCCGGCCGGCGCTGGGCGGGGTGGCGCATCTGGGCTTCGCCACGGCGTTCGAAGCGGCCGAGACGAGCTACCTGCTCACGCTCAACCGTCTGGTCGCCCTGCCGGTCGCCCGGCCGGACCTGTCCATCCGCGGCAACCGGCTGCGCGGCGAACTGCTGGGCGAGCGCCTGGGCGAATGCGCCAACGTGGACCACCTGCTGTTCGCCGACAATGCCTGCGAGATGAGCGGCGGCGGCAAGGCGCCGCTCATCGGTCAGTTCGCCGCCCGCACGCTCACCGCGAGCAACAACCGTCTCATCGCGCCGGGCGACGCCGACACCCTGCACCTGCATCCGGGCCAGCAGCGGGCCATCGTCATGGGCAACACCAGCACCGGCAACATCCGCGTGCCCGGCGGCGCGCCCGTGCCGGCGGACCCGCTGCTCACCAACATCATCGGCACCTGAGGAGAGCGCCATGCCCATTGCCACCTTCCGCGGCGAAAAGACCGTCGCCGACATCGCGGACAAGATGTACGTCCGCCTCACCCCCAAACAGCGCGAGACCGCAGCCGCCGCCATCCTCAAGGCCAACCCGCAGCTGGCCGACCTGCGCACCGTGCCCGAAGGGGCCATCGTGCGCGTCCCCGATCTGCCGGAACTGCGCCCCAAGACCAACCGCAGCCTGGAAAACCCCGACGCCCAGATCGCCGACGCCATTGGCGATGCGCTGGCCGCAGCCGACGCCCGGCTGACCACCCGGATCGAACAGGCCCAGGCCGATCTGAAGACCCAGACCGCCCTGGCCAAGGACCGCCAGATCAAAGCCGCCCTGGCCAACGCGCCCGGACTGCAACAGGCCGTCGACGCCGCCGCCAAGACCTGGGCGGCCGACACCAAGCGGCTCGAAGCGCGACGCTCCGCCCTGGCCGCCATGATCAAACAGGCCTCGGCGGATCTGAAAGGCGGCGCCAAAGGGCGCTGACACGCCATCGACCCTACGATGCGGCGACGCGCCCGAACTGCTACGCTGAAGGCAGGCCCGCCGGAGGAGACATCATGAGCAAGGCGTTCGACTACTACTTCATCCTCAACTCGCCGTGGAGCTTTCTTGCCGCCACCCAGCTCCCCGACATCCTGCACCGCACCGGCGCTCAGATCAGTCTGAAACCGGTCCAGATGGGGCCGTTGCTGGAGGCGACGGGCGGCCTCCCGCTCGCCAAGCGCTCCGCGCAACGGCGCGCTTACCGGCTTCAGGAGCTGGCGCGCTGGGCACGGCGCCTGGGGGTGCCGCTCAACCCGGAACCGAGCTTCTTTCCGGTCGACGAACGCCGCGCCGTCGGCACGGTGCTGGCCGCCGAGGAAGCCGGCCATGACGCACTGGCGCTGGCCGAAGCCTTCGGCGCCGCGATCTGGGTACAGAACCACAATCTGGCGGACGAGGCGGTGCTGGGCGAGATCCTCGCCGCGGAGGGCCTGCCGGCCCTGCTCCTCGATCAGGCCAAGGACGCCCGATTCGACACCATATTGGCCGACAACACAAAACAGGCCATCGAGGCGGGTGTCTTCGGTGTACCGACCTGCGTGATCGGCGAACAACTCTTCTGGGGCCAGGACCGGCTGGATTTCGTCGAGGAGGCGCTCAGGGACTGACCAAGAAAAACGCCCTGAAGCACATGCTTCAGGGCGTTCCTTGTTGCTTGGGGCGACATACCGGTTTCGAACCGGTGACCCTTGGAATCACAATCCAATGCTCTACCAACTGAGCTAATGCCGCCGCCGTTCTGGGAATGCCGCTTGCGCCACATTCAACAAACCTTTGGCCTGCCCGGCAGGGATCGAACCTGCAACCCCCGGCTTAGAAGGCCGGTGCTCTATCCAATTGAGCTACGGGCAGATTCCGCTCGGGCAATCGGGGTGAGCTGGTCGGGGTGGAGGGATTCGAACCCCCGACATCTTGCTCCCAAAGCAAGCGCGCTACCGGACTGCGCTACACCCCGAGAAGGCGCAGATTCTACACATTCACTTTCAGAGCGTCAAACGCATTCGAACGCCGCCGCAAAAACGCCGTAGAAGCCCCGCGACTTGCGGCATATGGCGCTTTCTGCTATTAAATCGCCTTCACCTACTCGGAATCACAAAGCATGGCTGACGACACTCTGCACAAGCAGTTTCCCGCCTATGTTCCCGCCAAGGGCGAAGAGTACATGAGCGAGAAGCAGCTGGACCATTTCCGCGAGATTCTGTCCTCGCTCAAGCTCGAGCTCATGGACGATATCGAGCGGACGGTGCACACCATGCAGGACGAGGCCACGGTGTTCGCCGATCCGAACGACCGCGCGAGCCAGGAGTCCGACATCGCGCTCGAACTGCGTAACCGCGACCGCGAGCGCAAGCTGATCAAGAAGATCGACGAAGCCCTGGGGCGCATCAACTCGGGTGAATACGGCTTCTGCGACAGCTGTGGCGTCGAGATCGGCCTGAAGCGACTCGAAGCGCGCCCGACCGCCACCCTGTGCATCGACTGCAAGACCCTCGAGGAAATGCGCGAGCGTCAGGTCGCCAAGTAAGCGTCCGCCCCGCCCCACGCGTCGCCAAGCCGGCGCGCCAACGAAAAGAGGCACCCGAAGGTGCCTCTTTTTTGTGCCCGGGCTGCAATCAGCCTTCGGATTTCTCGGCCAGCAGAGCCTTCATGCTCAGGCGGATGCGACCACGGTCGTCCGTCTCCAGCACCTTGACCTTGATCTGGTCGCCTTCATTGACATAGTCGGTGACCTTCTCGACACGCTCGTTGGCGATCTGGGACACGTGCAGCAGGCCGTCGCGACCCGGCATGATGTTCACGATCGCGCCGAAGTCGAGAATGCGCACCACCGTGCCGTCGTAGACGCGACCCACCTCGACCTCGGCCGTGATCTCCTCGATCTTGGCCTTGGCGGCATTGGCGCCTTCGGTGCTGACGGACGAGATGGTCACGCTGCCATCGTCCTCGATTTCGATCACGGTGCCGGTCTCTTCCTGCAGCGCACGGATCACCGAGCCGCCCTTGCCGATCACGTCGCGGATCTTCTCCGGGTTGATCTTCAGCTGGATCATGCGCGGCGCGAACTCGGACACTTCACCGCGGTGCGAGTCGAGCGAGCCCTTCATGAGCCCGAGGATGTGCATGCGGCCTTCCTTGGCCTGGGCCAGCGCGACCTGCATGATCTCCTTGGTGATGCCCTGGATCTTGATATCCATCTGCAGGGCGGTCACGCCGTCTTCGGTCCCGGCGACCTTGAAGTCCATGTCGCCGAGGTGGTCCTCGTCGCCCAGGATGTCGGTCAGCACGGCGAAGCGGTTGCCGTCCTTGATCAGGCCCATGGCGATGCCGGCCACGTGGTTCTTCATCGGCACGCCGGCGTCCATCATGGCCAGGGAGCCACCGCACACCGAGGCCATGGAGCTCGACCCGTTGGATTCGGTGATCTCGGAGACCACACGCACGGTGTAGGCAAAGTCCTCGGCGCTGGGCAGCATGTTGACCAGGGCGCGCTTGGCCAGACGGCCGTGGCCGATCTCGCGGCGCTTGGGCGAACCGACGCGGCCGGTCTCGCCGGTGGAGAACGGCGGGAAGTTGTAGTGCAGCAGGAAGCGGTCACGGTATTCGCCGGCCAGCGCGTCGATGATCTGCTCGTCGCGGCCGGTCCCGAGCGTGGCCACCACCATCGCCTGGGTCTCGCCCCGGGTGAACAGCGCGGAGCCGTGGGTGCGCGGCAGCACGCCGGTGCGGATCTCGATCGGGCGCACCGTACGGGTGTCGCGGCCGTCGATACGCGGCTCGCCACTGAGGATGCGACCGCGAACCACGGCGGCTTCCATCTCGTGCAGCAGGTCCTTGACGTCGTTGTCGGTGGGTGCGCCTTCGGCACCGTCGCACACCAACTCGATCGCCTTCTTGCGGATCTCGCTGAGCTTGGCGGTGCGTTCCTGCTTGCTGGTCACGTTGAACGCGGCCTCGATGTCGGCGCCCACGGATTCCTTCAGGCGGGCGATCAGGGCCTCGTTGGCCGGCGGCGGCTGCCAGTCCCAGGCCGGCTTGCCGGCCACTTCGACCAGTTCGTTGATGGCGTTGATGGCCGCCTGCATCTGCTCGTGGCCGAACACCACGGAGCCGAGCATCACGTCCTCGGACAGTTCCTTGGCTTCGGATTCGACCATCAGCACGGCGGCCTCGGTCCCGGCGACGACCAGATTCAGCTGGCTTTCCTCGAGCTGGGTCAGGGTCGGGTTGAGGACATATTCACCGTTGATATAACCGACGCGGCAGGCACCGATCGGGCCGTCGAAAGGCACACCGGCCACGGCCAGTGCCGCCGAAGCGCCGATCATGGCGGGGATGTCGGGATCGATTTCCGGGTTGAGCGACAGCACCGTGGCGATCACCTGGACTTCGTTATAGAAGCCTTCCGGGAACAGCGGGCGGATCGGGCGGTCGATCAGGCGGCAGGTGAGGATCTCCTTCTCGGAGGGGCGGCCTTCACGCTTGAAGAAGCCACCGGGGATCTTGCCGGCGGAATAGGTCTTTTCCTGGTAGTCGACGGTCAGCGGGAAGAAATCCTGACCGGCACGCGCCTCCTTGGCGGCCACGACGGTCACGAGCACCACGGTATCGTCCATGTTGACGATGACGGCGCCGCTGGCCTGGCGGGCGACTTCGCCCGTCTCGAGCGTCACGGTATGAGCACCGTACGCGAAGGTTTTCTTGATAGCGGTAGGCAAGGGATTGTCCTTTTTGGTCAATTGAGGCGGCTCACACAATAACCGCCGGATCTTTCAGTCTTAGGGATTGAAATCGGGAAATGCGAAAAGCCGGCGTGGCCTTGGGGCACACACCGGCTTGGGCGTGACGGGTCACAGACGCTGCTGTCGCAGTCGCCATGTCGCCCATCCGTATTACTTGCGCAGACCGAGACGCTCGATCAGGGTGCGGTAGCTGTCAGCGTTGGTCCGCTTCAGGTAGTCGAGCAGCTTGCGACGCTGGCTGACCATTTTCAGCAGCCCGCGGCGGGAGTGGTGATCTTTTGCGTTGGCCTTGAAATGATCGGTCAGGCCGTTGATGCGGGCCGTCAACAGCGCCACCTGAACTTCAGGGGAGCCGGTATCGCCCTGCGCGCGCTGGTAGTCACCAACGATCTGCGCTTTTTGTGCGGTATCGAGAGCCATTTACTATTTACTCTTGGTTAAATTCGGTACTTCGGAAAACGCGTGAGTATACCGATGTCGCATGGCAAACTCAAGCGCGTTGCGTGGTTTGATGAGGTACGGTTTCAGCTTTGCACCAGCGTGCTCACGAGACGGCACGAGCTCAGTACCCCGGCGCCATCCACTTCCCCGAGCCCGAGGAAGCGATCATCGGCGTAGAGCCGGTATCGGCCCGCGGCCACCTGCGCGAGCTCGGTCGACTGCCCGTGGAGCAGACGGCGCGCGTCATCGTCGTTCAAGTCGAGGCGTGGCAACTCACCGATCAGGGCATCGACCGGGAGCAGATGCGCCCGAGCGTCAAGCCCGGCCGCTTCGACCACGTCGAGCCCGATCGCCTCGTCGATGCAGAAAGCGCCGATCGCCGTACGGCGCAGCGCGCTCAGGTGGGCGCCGCACCCCAGGGCGTGACCGATGTCCTCGCCCAGGGTCCGCACGTAGGTGCCCTTGCTGCAGCGCACTGTCATCCGGAAATGGGTGGCGTCAATCGGCGCGCAGACCAGATCGTAGATGGTGACGCGGCGCCGCTTGCGCTCGATGTCGATGCCCTCGCGTGCGTATTCGTACAATGGCCGGCCGGCATGCTTGAGCGCGGAGTACATCGGCGGCAGCTGCTCGATCTCGCCGCGGAAACCCGCGGCGGCGTCCTCGACGTCAGCGAAGCTGGCCTCTACCGGCGCGCGTGCGAGCACTTCGCCTTCCGCGTCGCCCGTGGTCGTGGAGACACCGAGGCAAACGACAGCCTCGTAGGCCTTATCCGCGTCGAGCAGGCTCTGGGAAAACTTGGTGGACTCGCCGAACGCCAGCGGCAGCAGGCCGGAGGCGAGCGGATCCAGGGTACCGGTATGGCCGGCCTTGGCGGCACCGAGCGCACGGCGCGCACGCTGCAGGGCGGCGTTGGAGCTGATGCCCACCGGTTTGTCGAGCAGCAACACGCCGTCGACACGTTCCTTCAGTGGCCTGGCGCGAGCACTCGCCTGCCGGGCCGCCCCGGAGGGCAGCGAACATCTTGAATCTGACGACACCCGATCAGTCCTGCTCGTCCTCGTCGCCGCTGCGGGCACGGTCTTCCTCGACCGCCTTGTCGATCAGCGAGGACAGGGCCATGCCCCGCTCGACCGAGGCATCGTAATGCCAGTGCAGTTCGGGGGTCTGGTGGATGCGGATCCGCCGCCCCAGCTCGCGCCGCAGGAAACCCGAGGCGCGTCGCAACCCGACGAGGATCTCGTCGAGCCCCTCCTGGCCGGTCATGCTGGTGAAGAACACCTTCGCATGGGCGAAGTCCGCGCTGACCTCGACATCCGTGAGGGTGATGAAGCCGACGCGCGGGTCCTTGACCTCGAGTCGGAGCAGTTCGGCCAACTCCCGCCGAATCTGCTCTCCGACCCGTTGTGCGCGTGAAAAGTCGCGTGGCATACCGATCGGTCCTTACAGGCTCCGGGCCACTTCGCGCACTTCGAAGATTTCCAGCTGGTCGCCTTCCTGAATGTCGTTGTAGTTCTTCAGGGTCAGACCGCACTCGAAACCGGACTTCACTTCCTTCACATCGTCCTTGAAGCGCTTGAGCGAATCGAGATCGCCGGTGTGCACCACCACGTTGTCGCGCAGCAGACGCACCTTGGAGTCGCGCTTGACGTGACCTTCGAGGACATAACAACCCGCGATCGAGCCCACCTTCGAGACGGTGAAGACCTGACGGATCTCGACCAGACCGATGATTTCCTCGCGCTTCTCCGGCGCCAGCATGCCGGACAGGGCGTTCTTCACCTCATCGACAGCGTCGTAGATGATGTTGTAGTAGCGAATGTCGATACCGAAGGTCTCGGACAGACGCCGGGCGCCGGCATCGGCCCGGGTGTTGAACCCGATCACGACGGCACCGGACGCCTGCGCCAGGTTGATGTCCGATTCCGTGATGCCGCCCACGGCCGCGTGGATGACATTGACCCGGACCTCATCCGTGGACAGTTTCTGCAGCGCATGCACGAGTGCTTCCTGGGAACCCTGGACGTCCGCCTTGATGATGAGCGGCAGGGTCTTGGTTTCGCCCTCGGACATCTGCTCGAACATGCTCTCGAGCTTGGCGGCCTGCTGTTTGGCCAGCTTGACGTCGCGGAACTTGCCCTGACGGAACAGGGCGATCTCGCGCGCCTTGCGCTCGTCGGCCAGCACGATGGCTTCGTCACCGGCCGCCGGCACATCCGACAGACCGAGGATCTCCACCGGGATGGACGGACCGGCCTCCTCGATCGGGTTGCCGTTCTCGTCCAGCATGGCACGCACGCGCCCGAAGGTCGCGCCGACCAGCAGCACGTCGCCCTTGCGCAGGGTGCCGGACTGCACCAGCAGGGTCGCCACCGCACCACGCCCCTTGTCGAGGCGGGCTTCCACGATCAGGCCCTTGGCCGGGGTCTCGTATTGGGACTTGAGCTCCAGCACCTCGGCCTGCAGCAGGATACCGTCGAGCAGATCGTCGATGCCCTGGCCGGTCTTGGCCGAGACGGGGACGAACATCGCCTCGCCACCGTATTCTTCCGGCACGACCCCCTCGGCCACCAGTTCCTGCTTGACGCGTTCGGGGTTGGCCGCTTCCTTGTCGATCTTGTTGACCGCCACCACCAGCGGCACACCTGCCGCCTGTGCGTGGTGGATGGCCTCACGGGTCTGCGGCATGACGCCGTCGTCCGCGGCCACCACCAGCACCACGATATCCGTGGCCTTGGCACCGCGCGCACGCATGGCCGTGAAGGCCTCGTGACCCGGGGTGTCGAGGAAGGTGATCATGCCTTTCTCGGTCTCGACGTGATAGGCACCGATGTGCTGGGTAATGCCGCCGGCCTCGCCGGAAGCCACCTTTGCCGCCCGGATGTAATCGAGCAGCGAGGTCTTGCCGTGGTCGACGTGACCCATCACGGTCACCACCGGCGCGCGGGGCTTCTCGGGCACATCCGAGGTGTCTTCCTGGTCCTCGAGGAAGGCGTCCGGATCGTCCAGCTTGGCGGCGAAGGCCTTGTGGCCCATTTCCTCGACGATGATCATCGCCGTTTCCTGGTCCAGCACCTGGTTGATCGTGACCATGGAGCCCATCTTCATGAGCGCCTTGATGACCTCGGTCGCCTTGATGGCCATCTTGTGGGCCAGATCGGCCACGGTGATGGTCTCGGGCACATGCACCTCGTGCACCACCGGATCGATCGGGGCTTTGAAGGTGTTGGTGTTCTGCGCTTCGCGCTGGTGACGCTGGTTGCGACCACCACGCTTGCCGCCACGCCAATCGCCACCGGTATCGCCGCCGCGGGTCTTGAGGGTCCGCCGCTTGCTGCTGTCGTCCGCACGGCGTTCGTCCTTTCGGCCTTCTTCCTTGCGCGGTTTGTGCAGGGTGTGCGCGCCCTTGGCGGCGTCGCCCGGCTCGGCCTTGGCGCGCTCCGCCTCGGCCTTGGCACGCTCCGCCGCCGCCCGGACCGCCGCTTCGCGCTCTTCGCGCACCTTGCGGTCCGCGGCCTGACGGGCCAGCAGTTCGGCATGGCGACGCGACTCGTCCTCGCGCGCCTTGATCTCTTCCGGATTGAGCAACTCGCTGATCTGAACGCGACGCACCCGCTTCTTGGGCGCCGGCGCCTCGGCGCCGGCCTCGCTCTCGACTTCGGCCTCTTCGACCACCTCGTCGGCTTCTTCCACCGCTTCGGGTTCGGACGCGACCTCGGCCGTCACCTCGGGTTCGGGTTCGGGTTCCGGCTCGACGACAGGTTCCGGCTCGACCACCGGCTCGGGTTGCGCCTCGAGTACCGGCTCGGCCGGCACTTCGGCCGCCGGTGCCGACACAGCCTCCTCGACCGGCGCCTCGACCATCTCGGCCTGCTCCGCGTCGAGCGCTTCGCGGGCGGCATCGGCCTCGGCGAGCAATTCGTCGCGCTTGACGAACACGCGCTTCTTGCGCACCTGGACCTGCACGGTCCGTGCCCGCCCGGTCGAGTCGGTCGCCTTGATCTCGCTGGTCTGCTTGCGCGTCAGCGTGATCTTCGATTTCGGTTTGTCGTCGCCATGGGCGCGACGCAGGTACTCGAGCAGCTTGGCCTTGTCCTGTTCCGTCAGCGTATCGTCCGCCCCACTGATCTCAACACCAGCCTTCTTCAACTGATCGAGCAGCGCGGCTGCCGGCATTTTCAGCTCGCCGGCAAATTGGGTGACGCTCATTTGTTCCATTAAATCCCCCCGTCTTACTCGAACCAGTGCGCGCGAGCCTCGGTAATCAACTCGACCGCTTTCGCTTCTTCGATACCGGTCATTTCCACCAACTCATCCGTGGCCAGATCGGCCAGATCGTCCCGGGTGTGGATGCCGTGAGTCGCCAGCTGGGCTGCCAGCTCCTTCTCCATCCCTTCCAGGCCGATCAGGTCGTCCGCCACTTTCTCCAGCTGCTCTTCGGTCACGATGGCTTCGGTGAGCAGCACGTTACGCGCACGATTTCTCAGCTCGTTGACCGTGTCCTCGTCGAAAGCCTCGATCTCGAGCATTTCGGACAAGGGCACGTAAGCAATCTCTTCCATCGACGTGAAGCCTTCGTCGATGAGGATGTCGGCGACTTCCTCGTCGACATCCAGGCGTTCCATGAACAGGTTGCGCAGTTCGCTGCGCTCTTCATCGGCCCGCTCCGCCGACTCCTGCTCGCTCATCAGGTTGATGGACCAACCCGTCAGCTCGGAGGCGAGCTTCACGTTCTGGCCGCTCCGGCCGATCGCGATGGCCAGATTGTTCTCGTCGACCACCACGTCCATGGCGTGGGTTTCCTCATCGACCACGATGGAGGTGACTTCCGCCGGCTGCAGCGCCGCGATCACGAACTCGGCCGGATCCGGCGACCACACGATAATGTCGATCTGCTCGCCGCTGATCTCGTTGCGCACCGCGGTCACGCGGGAGCCCCGCAGACCGACGCAGGTGCCGATCGGGTCGATGCGCTGATCGTGCGCCTGCACGGCGATCTTGGCACGCAGACCCGGATCGCGGGCGCAGGCCTTGATCTCCAGCAGACCGTCCTCGATCTCGGGCACTTCGAGCTCGAACAGCTTGGCCAGGAACTCGGGCGCCGTGCGCGACAGGATCAGCTGCGGGCCGCGGGCATTGCGGTCGATGCGCAGCAAGTAGGCCTTGACGCGGTCGCCCACGCGCAGGTTTTCCTTCTGGATCATCTGGTCGCGCGGCAGCACCGCCTCGAGACGCCCCACCTCGATGATGGCGTTGCCCCGCTCCATGCGCTTGATGCTGCCGGAGACGAGGAATTCCTTGCGGTCGAGAAAGTCGTTGAGCACCTGTTCGCGCTCGGCGTCACGGATCTTCTGCAGGATCACCTGCTTCGCAGCCTGGGCGCCGATACGGCCGAAATCGATGGGTTCGAGGGCTTCCTCGATGTATTCACCCACCTCGATGTCGGCCACCTCTTCACGCGCATCGATGATGCCCATCTGGGCCTCGTCGTTCTCGACTTCAGCGTCGGGCAGCACCAGCCAGCGACGGAACGACTCGTAGTCGCCGGTCTCGCGGTCGATGGACACGCGCACATCGGCATCGTCGTGGATACGCTTCTTGGTCGCCGAGGCGAGCGCCGACTCGAGCGCGGCAAAAACGATATCCTTTTCCACGTTTTTTTCACGCGCCAGCGCATCGACAAGCAGCAGGATTTCGCGGCTCATTGGTTCAAACCTCCAGACCGAAGCTCAAAATTGGGGGACCAGGCGTGCCTTTTCAACCTCTTCGAACGGAATCTCGATGTCGCCCTGCGCCAGCGCGAGCAACACCTTACCGTCCTTGAAGCCTTTCAGCACCCCCGAAAAATTCCGCTGATTTCCGTCGTTGATGGGCAGATGGGTACGCAACTGGATCGTCTCGCCCGCGAAGCGCTCGAAATCGGCTGGCTTCTTGAGCGGGCGATCGAGGCCGGGCGAGGACACTTCGAGGCGATCGTAATCGACGTTCTCGACCTCGAAGACCCGGGTCAGCTGGTTGCTGACCGCAGCACAGTCATCCACCGTGATGCCGCGCTCGATGTCGATGAACACGCGCAGCAGCCGCGATTTGGGGGACGTATCGAAGTCCACCAATTCGAAGCCCAACCCGCTGACCACCTGTTCGACCAGACCGTGCAGATCCATTTGTTACGCCCAAAAATAAAAAAATGGGCTCACGCCCATTCCCGAAGTTTTCGACTGGAAATCGGTGTTCGGTGGCCGGCGGGCCACCAAAAACCGTTGAATTATAACCATTCGTTGTCCGCCAATCAATTCACCGGCGGGTTTTTCTCGATTTGCTTCGCGGCTGACGCTTGCGCCCCTGGGCATCGCCCTGCCCCCCCTGGGGCGGCTCGATGCCGGCCAGCTGGCACACCAGGGCTTCGTCCAGGTCCTCGAACTGGCCGCGCTTGACGCGGCTGGGCAGCAACACGGGGCCGTAGCGCACACGCATCAGACGGCTGACGGTCAGCTCCATGGCCTCGAACATGCGGCGCACTTCGCGGTTGCGCCCTTCGGCGAGGATGACGTGATACCAGTGATTGGCCCCCTCGCCCCCGCGGTCTTCCAGGCTCATGAACTTCGCCACGCCATCCGACAACTCCACACCGGTCGTCAGCTGCTTGATCTGTTCTTCGGTCAGTTCGCCGAGGATGCGCACCGCGTACTCACGCTCCATTTCGTAACGCGGGTGCATGAGACGGTTGGCGAGAGCGCCGTCGTCGGTAAACAGGAGCAGGCCCGAGGTATTGAAATCGAGACGCCCCACCGAGATCCAGCGGCCGTGACGCAGCTTCGGCAGCCCTTCGAAAACGGACGTGCGGCCTTCCGGATCGTCCCGCGAGACGATCTCGCCTTCCGGCTTGTGATAGATCAGCACGCGAGGCACTTTCTTCTCGAAGCGCAGTTGCACGAGCTTGCCGTTGACACGCACACGATCGGTCGGGGTCACCTTCTGGCCGATGCCCGCCGGCATCTCGTTCACCGAGATGCGCCCGGCGATGATCATCTCCTCGATGTCACGCCGCGAGGCAACGCCGATGGCGGCCAGGGCCTTGTTGAGCCGTTCGGGCACCGCGAAAGCGTCGGGCACGTTGCGCCCACCGCCCTTCTGCCCGCCGTTCTTCGGCCCGGCCTTGGGCTTGCCTCCCTTGGCGGCGGCCTTCTGGCCACCGCTGCGGGGCGCAACATTGCCATTGGGCTGATGGCCTCCATTCCCGTTTCCGTTCGGGCGGGCACTGCCGTTGCCCTTACGGGCGTTCTTCCGATTCTTCGAGCGCCCCTTGCCCTGGGACGCCTCCTGCCCCGCGGGCGCGCTGGCTGGCGTACCGCCCGGAGCGGCACCCTCGCCGTTCTTGCGCCGCGCACCGCCACGGCGACGCCGGCCGGGCGCTTCGCCCTCGGCGCCGTTCGACACGGGCGTGTCGGCGCTGGCGGCCGCGTCAGTGTTCTGAGGTTTGCGCCGTCGCGGACGCCGCGTCGGTGCTGTCGGATTCGGGGAGTTCGACAAGGTCCATGATCCTTTCAATTTCAGTCAGTGGCGGCAGCTCGGTCAGGCTGCGCAGACCCAGCTCGTCGAGAAAACGACGGGTCGTCGCCAACAAGGCCGGTCGTCCCGGCGTGTCGCGGTGACCGACCACGTCGATCCAGCCACGACTCTCCAGCGTCTTGATGACATTCGTCGAGACCGTGACCCCACGGATCTCCTCGATGTCACCTCGCGTCACGGGCTGGCGATACGCGATGATCGCCAGCGTCTCGAGCACGGCACGCGAATACTTCGGCGGCTTCTCGTCCTTCAACCGGTCGAGAAACACCTGCAGCTCGGCCCGGGTCTGGAAGCGCCAGCCACCGGCCGTCTGCACCAGTTCCACGCTGCGCCCCTGCCATTCCTCGCGCAGTTCGTCGAGCAGCTTGCGGACCATCTCGGGCCCGGGATCCTCGGCGAACAGGCGCCGCAGCACCGCAACCGGCCGCGGCACGCTCGCGCTGAGCAGCGCCGCCTCCAGGATCTGCTTGTACGCCTCAGGCGTGCTCGGTTCCTGCATCGTTCAGCTTGACGTAAATGGGTGCAAATGCCGTGTTCTGCGTCACATGCACCAGCTTTTCCTTCACCAGTTCGAGCACCGCCAGAAAACTGACCACCAGATGCGGCGCGCCTTCGGCCGGCTCGAACAGGGTGTCGAACACCACGTAGCTGCCGCCCTGAAGGGTACGCAGGATCCGGCTCATGTGCTCGCGCACCGAGAGGGCTTCCTTCCTGATCTGGTGATGCTGGGTCAATCGTGCCTGGCGCACTATCCTCAACCAGGCCAACTGAAGGTCATGGAGGCTGACTTCGGGGAGCCGTTCGATGACCTTCTCCGCCACAAACACCCCCACCCATTCGAAATCACGATCGACGCGGGGGATGGCATCGAGCTTGGCCGCAGCCAGCTTCATCTGTTCGTAGTCTAACAGGCGTCGTACCAGTTCTGCACGCGGATCTTCCTCTTCCTCCATGGCCTTCGGGGGGCGAGGCAACAGCATGCGCGACTTGATCTCGAGCAGCATGGCCGCCATGAGCAGGTATTCGGCCGCCAGTTCCAGGTTGTGCTGGCGCATCGCCTCGACGTATTCCAGATACTGCGCCGTGAGGGGCGCCATGGGAATGTCGAGGATGTTCACGTTGGCCTTGCGGATCAGGTAGAGCAGCAGATCCAGCGGCCCCTCGAAGGCGTCGAGGATGACTTCCAGTGCATCGGGCGGGATGTACAGGTCGGTCGGGAACGCCAGCATGGGCTCGCCGTACAGGCGCGCCACCGCCGCGATCTGCGCCGGCGTCTCGACGGGCGCGAGCGGCAGCTCGGGGGTGGACATCGGGACCGCCGTCTCGCTCATGCGCGCCCGGGCCGGCGGCCCTCAGCTGTAGTCCAGACCCATCGCCTCGCGCACATCGCGCATGGTCTCCTGCGCGAGCTTGCGGGCGCGTTCGCAGCCGTCGGCGACGATGCTGCGCACCAGGGTCGGGTCGTCCAGATAGGGCTGGGCACGCTCGCGCATGCGGTCCTGCTCTTTCTGGATCGCGTCGAGCACCGGCTGCTTGCACTCCAGGCAGCCGATACCGGCGCTGCGGCAGCCCTTGTCGGCCCACTGCCGGGTCTCGTCGTCCGAATAGATGAGGTGGAACTGCCACACCGGGCACTTGTCCGGATCGCCCGGATCGGTGAGCCGGACACGGGCCGGGTCGGTCTGCATGGTGCGGATCTTTTTCGCCACCGACTCGCTGTCTTCGCGCAGGAAGATGGTGTTGCCGTAGCTCTTGGACATCTTCTGCCCGTCCAGTCCCGGCATGCGGGCCGCTTCGGTGAGCAGCGCCCCCGGCTCGGCGAGGATCATCTTGCCGCTGCCTTCCAGATAGCCGAACAGCCGCTCGCGATCGCCGTGGGAGAGGCTCTGGGAGTCGTCGATGAGCGCCTTGCCCTGGTCCAGCGCACCGTCCTCGCCGTTCTGCTGGTAGCGGGTGCGCGACTCTTCGTACAGCTTGGCGCGCTTGCGGCCGAGCTTCTTGACCGCCTCCTTCGCCTTGTCCTCGAAGCCGGGCTCGCGGCCATAGAGGTGGTTGAAGCGGCGCGCGACCTCGCGGGTCAATTCCACGTGCGGCACCTGGTCCTCGCCCACCGGCACCTTGTCGGCGCGGTAGATCAGGATGTCGGCCGACTGCAGCAGCGGATAGCCGAGGAAGCCGTAGGTGGACAGATCCTTGTCGGTGAGCTTCTCCTGCTGGTCCTTGTAGGTGGGCACCCGTTCCAGCCAGCCCAGCGGACACATCATCGACAGCAGCAGATGCAGTTCGGCATGCTCGGGCACCCGCGACTGGATGAAGATGGTCGCCTGCGCAGGGTCCACCCCGGCGGCGAGCCAGTCGATCACCATGTCCCATACGCTCTCGCCGATCACCAGCGGGCTGTCGTAGTTGGTGGTCAGCGCGTGCCAGTCGGCGACGAAGAACAGGCAGGGGTACTCCGCCTGCAGCTTGACCCAGTTCTTCAAGACGCCGTGGTAGTGACCCAGATGGAGGCGACCGGTCGGCCGCATGCCGGAGAGAACGCGTTCTGCGTACATGTGACTATTCAGAATCCGAAAACGAGTGAAAGAAAGTAACTTAAAAACCCGATCAGCGGGCCAAGAACTTGGCCCAGCACGCCGGTCATCAGGAGGATGATCAGGATCGGGAAGCCATAGGGCTCGATCCGGGCCCAGGCGGCTGCCTGTGGCATGGGCAGCAGACTCACCGCAATCCGGCCGCCGTCCAGCGGCGGAATCGGCAGCAGGTTGAGCACCATCAGGATCAGGTTGATGGTGATGCCGGCGTCGGCCATGCTCGCCAGCGCCAGCCGGTAGCCGTTGTCGGGCATCACGATGGCCAGCTTGAGCAGTGCCGCCCACATGAAGGTCATGAGCAGATTGGCCGCCGGGCCGGCCGCCGCCACCCAGAACATGTCCTTCTTGGGGTTGCGCAGGCGGGAGAAGTCCACCGGCACCGGCTTGGCCCAGCCGAACAGAAAGCCGGTGCCGCCGGTGAGCGCGCCGATGGCGAGGATCATCCCCGGCACCAGCACCGTACCCACCGGGTCGATGTGCTTGAGCGGATTGAGGGTGATGCGCCCGAGCATGTCCGCGGTGGGGTCGCCGAAATGCCGCGCCACATAGCCATGCGCCGCCTCGTGCAGCGTGATGGCCAGCAACACGGGCAGCGCCCAGATCGCCACCGTGGATATCAGATCTTCCATGAACTCGCGGCTCGAAAAGCCGGCATTCTAACAGAGCCCCCGGCAGCGCTCATTCCAGCCCGAACGGCTCCAGGTCGCCCTTGCCCGCCCGCACCAGCTCCGGCGTGCCGCTGGTCAGGTCGATCACCGAAGTCGCCTCGCCGGGGCAGGGGCCACCGTCGATCACCAGATCGACCAGCTTGCCGAGCCGGTCGCGGATGTCTTCCGGATCGGTCAGCGGCGCCTCCTCGTCGGGCAGGATCAGCGTCGAGGTGAGGATGGGCTCCTGCAGTTCTTCGAGCAGTGCCGAGACCACCGGATGCTCCGGAATGCGCAGGCCGATGGTCTTGCGCTTGGGATGCAGCAGGCGGCGCGGCAGTTCCTTGGTCCCTTCCAGGATGAAGGTGTAGGGCCCCGGCGTGGTGGCCTTGAGCAGGCGGTACTGCTTGTTGTCCACACGGGCGTAAGTGCCGATTTCCGAAAGATCGCGACACATCAGCGTGAAATGATGGCGCTGGTCCACATCGCGGATGCGGCGGATGCGCTCGAGCAGCGCCGCGTCGCCCAGGTGGCCGCCCAGCGCGTAGGCCGAATCGGTGGGGAACGCCACCAGCCCGCCGTCGCGCATGATCTCCGCGGCCTGGCGCATCAGACGCGGCTGCGGATGCTCGGGATGGACGGAAAAGAACTGGGCCATGGGCGCTCGCGGGTATCAGTAGTAATCGGTCAGGCGGTCCCACACCGGGCTCACGTCCGGTGGCAGCGGCGCGCAGCCGCCCAGGTCGACCCGCGTGCCCCGGTCGCCGTGAAAATCCGACGCGCGCGAGGCCAGCAGACCGAATCGCCGTGCATAGCGCGCGAATTTACCTGTTTTGGATGGGGCTTGGGAACCCGACACCACCTCGACGCCCACCCCGCCCAGCTCCGCGAACGCGGCAAACAGGGCGTCGAACTGCGCATCGGAGAACTTGTAGCGGCCCGGATGGGCCACCACCGGCAGGCCACCGGCGGCCAGGATCCACTCGATGGCGTCGGCCAGCTGCGCCCACTGGGTCTCCACGAAACCGGGCTTGCCGCGCGTGAGGTAATGCTTGAACACGGCGTCCGTATGCGGTGCGATGCCGATCTCGACCAGGTAGCGGGCGAAATGGGCCCGGCTCACCAGCGCCGGGTTGGCCGCATACTTGAGCGCGCCTTCGAGCACGTTGGCGATGCCGATCTCGGCGAGCGCATCGCTCATGCGCCGGGCCCGCGCATGGCGTCCGCTGCGCACTTCGGCCAGGCCGTCGAGCAAGGTGGTGTTGGCCGGGTCGATGCCCAGGCCGACGATGTGCACCGTCTCCTGCGCCCAGGTCACCGATACCTCGACGCCGGGCACGAAGGCCAGGCCCGCCGCGTCGGCCGCTGCCTGCGCCTCGGCCAGCCCGCCGGTCTCGTCATGATCGGTGAGGGCGAGCAGGTCGACCCCGTTGGCCACCGCGCGCGCCACCAGCTCGGTGGGCGTGAGCAGCCCGTCGGAGCAGGTCGAATGGGCGTGCAGATCGGGGTTCTCAGGCCGCATCGGCCACCTCCCCGCCGCCGGCGATGGCGAATTCGTCGATCAGGCGCGCCACCTCGGCGGGTGCGTCGTGATGCAGGTTGTGGCCAGTCTCCGGAATGAAGCGCTCGCGAAAATCCGCGAAGCAGGCCTTGTTGGCCTCCACCACCTCCGGCGTCAGCCCCAACTGCTCGCGCAGGCGCAGGTCTTCCGGCTCGATCCACATCACCGGCGCCTTCACGCGGCGCCAGCAGGCTTCGGCCTCGGCACGCCGGTACAGCACCGGATTGACCCGGCGGTGCGCCGGATCGGCCGCCAGCCGCACCCGGTCGCGCTCGTCGCTCACGCCCAGCACCCGGGCCAGATACGCCGCCTTGGCGTCGTCCAGTCGCGGATTCTGCTTCTGCAGCCGCTGCGCCAGCGCCTCGAAGCTGTCGTAGTCGCGCAGCGCGGCCGGCTGCGCCAGCTCCTGCAGCCACTTCTCGTAGCGGCCCGGCGCCTCCTCGGGCGCCCGGTCGGCGAGCCCGAAGGCGTCGATGGCCACCACCGAGGTGATGCGCGCGGGGCGGATGCCGGCGTACATGAGGGCGATGTTGCCGCCCAGGCTATGGCCCACCAGCGGCACCATCGCCCCCGGCGCGAGCTGGTCGAGGAGGCATTCCAGGTCGCCGAAGTAGTCCGGAAACCAGTACCCACCGGGCGCCCGCTCGCTGCGGCCGAAACCGCGCCAGTCGGGCGCCACCACGTACCAGTCGCGCTTCAGCCGCTCGGCCACGAAGGCGAAGCTGCCACCCGCATCGCCCCAGCCATGGAGCATGAGCAGCAGCGGCGCCCCCGGGCGCCCCCAGCAGGTGCAGTGATAGCGCAGGCCGCGCACGTCCAGATAGCGTGATTGAGGGCTTTTCATGGGCTCGATCTTATCAACAAACGGTTGCCTCGCCGGGGCGCCTTTGGTACCGTTGCGCCGTCGCGCGGGAGAGAGCTCCTCACGGAGCCGCCGAAGGCGTAACCCCCGGAACCGCTCAGGCAAAAGGACCGCCGACGAAGTGCAAATCTGGAGAGCGATGCGCGCCCGGGACGGGTCTTGCGCATCCACCGAAGGGGCACCCGCTCTCCGAGCGGAATCTCTCAGGTACAAGGGACAGATGGGGACGCCACCCAGCGCGGTGCCGTCCCTTTTTTGTTGCCTAAACTGATGAGACGTTCCACGGAGATAGCCGCATGCCCCTGCACACCCCGCTTCACGCCGCCCATATCGAGGCCGGCGCCCGCATGGTCGATTTCGCCGGCTGGGACATGCCGGTCAACTACGGCTCCCAGATCGAGGAACATCACGCCGTGCGCAGCGACGCCGGCATGTTCGACGTCTCCCACATGCTCGCGCTGGACCTGAGCGGCGACGGCGCCACCGCCTTCCTGCGCACCCTGCTGGCCAACGACGTGGCCAAGCTCCAGGTACCGGGCAAGGCGCTCTACAGCTGCATGCTCAACGAGACCGGCGGCGTCATCGACGACCTGATCGTCTATTTCTTCGCCGCCGACAAGTACCGCATCGTCGTCAATGCCGGCACCGCCGACAAGGACGTGGCCTGGATGCGCAAGCAGATCGCCACCCTGGGCGCCAACGTCACCCTGGACGCGCGCCGCGACCTGGCGATGATCGCCGTGCAGGGCCCCAACGCCCGCGCCCGCACCTGGACCGCCGTCGCCGGCAGCGAGTCGGCCACCGCCGGGCTCAAGGTGTTCCAGGCGGCCGAAGTGGGCGCCATGCTCATCGCCCGCACCGGCTACACCGGCGAAGACGGCTTCGAGATCACCGTGCCGGCCGCCGATGCCGCCGACCTGTGGCACAAGCTGCTGGCCGCGGGCGTCAAGCCCTGCGGCCTCGGCGCGCGCGACACCCTGCGCCTCGAAGCCGGCATGAACCTCTACGGCCAGGACATGGACGAAGCCACCTCGCCGCTCGACGCCGGCCTGGCCTGGACCGTCGATTTCAAGGACGAGGCACGCGACTTCATCGGCCGCGCCGCGCTCGAGGCCAACCCGGCCAGCGCCCGCATGATCGGCCTCATCCTCGAAGACAAGGGCGTGCTGCGCGCTCACCAGCCGGTGTTCACCGCCCATGGCGAGGGCGAGACCACCAGCGGCAGCTTCTCCCCCACCCTGCAAAAGGCCATCGCCTTTGCCCGCGTGCCGCTCGACGTGGCCGTGGGCGACGCGGTGGAGGTCGAAATTCGTGGCAAACGCCTCAAGGCGCGTGCCGTCAAGTTGCCCTTTGCCCGCAACGGCAAGGCCCTGGTCTGATCCTGATCCGGACACTCACCCCAGACTCATCGGAGATTCCCCCATGAACACCCCCGCCGAACTGAAGTACACCAAATCCCACGAATGGGTCCGCACCGAGGACGACGGCACGCTCACCATCGGCATTACCGACCACGCGCAGGAAGCGCTGGGCGACATCGTCTTCCTCGAGCTGCCCGAAGCCGGCCGCACCGTGGCCGCCGGTGAAGAGTGCGCCGTGGTCGAATCGGTGAAGGCCGCCTCGGACATCTACGCGCCGGTCGCCGGCGAGGTCATCGCCAACAACGAAGCGGCCGTGGACGCCCCCGAGTCGGTCAACGAAGACGCCTATGGCGCCTGGCTGTTCAAGATCAAGCCGGCCAGCGCCGCCGACGTGGACGGCCTGCTCGACGCCGCCGCCTACGCCGAAGTCGCTGCCGCCGACTGATCCGGAACGCCCCGGCGGCAACACCCCCCTCCTCTTCAAGGGGAGGGCTGGGGTGGGGATGGGTTTCGACGGATGCCTCAGCTTGAGCAACGCCACCCCATCCCCCTCCTGACCTCCCCTTGAAGGGGGAGGAACCGAGGTCATCCGGCCTGCGAAAGAACGTTTTGTGAAGGCGGCGGTTTGAACTCCCTCCCGTTCAAGGGGAGGGTTGGGGTGGGGATGGGGTTAAACGGATGCAGCCGACTGAGCGCCCAAAACCCATCCCACTCCTGACCTCCCCCTTGAAGGGGAAGGAATTCAAACCCCGATCAACGCCCGACGCGCAACACGCTACGAACACACCCAGAGAAGCCCATGTCCAGCACCCCGTTCTCCGCTCCGCTCTCAGATCTCGAACAACGCGACGCCTTCATCGGCCGCCACATCGGCCCCGACGCCGATGACATCGCCGCCATGCTGAGCGTGCTCGGCGCCAGTTCGCTCGACGCCCTCATCGAGCAGACCGTGCCGCCGGCCATCCGCCTGAGCGCGCCGCTGCCGCTGGGCGAGCCCATGCCCGAGCACGAGGCGCTGGGCAAACTCAAGGCGATTGCGGACAAGAACGTGGTCAAGTCGTCCATGATCGGCATGGGCTACTACGGCACCCACGTGCCCAACGTCATCCTGCGCAACGTGCTGGAGAACCCCGGCTGGTACACCGCCTACACCCCCTACCAGGCCGAGATCGCCCAGGGTCGGCTGGAGGCGCTGCTCAACTACCAGCAGATGGTGATCGACCTCACCGGCATGGAACTGGCCAACGCCTCGCTGCTGGACGAGGCCACTGCCGCCGCCGAAGCCATGACCATGGCCCGCCGGGTGAGCAAGTCCAAGGCCAACGCCTTCTTCGTGGATGAGGCCTGCTGGCCGCAAACCATCGACGTGGTGCGCACCCGCGCCGCGCTGTTCGGCTTCGAGCTGGTGTTCGGCGCGGCCGAAGAAGCGGCGCAACACGAGGTGTTCGGTGCCCTGCTGCAGAACCCGGGCCAGGACGGCACGGTGCGCGACCTGACCGACCTCATCGCCGCGCTCAAGGCCACCGGCGCCGTGGTGGCCGTGGCTTGCGACCTGATGGCCCAGGTGCTGGTCAAGAGCCCCGGCGCCATGGGCGCGGACATCGCCCTCGGCTCGGCCCAGCGCTTTGGCGTGCCCATGGGCTTCGGCGGCCCGCACGCCGCCTTCTTCGCCACCAAGGATGCGCACAAGCGCGCCGTGCCCGGCCGCATCATCGGTGTGTCCATCGACGCGCGCGGCAAGACTGCCCTGCGCATGGCCTTGCAGACCCGCGAGCAGCACATCCGCCGCGAGAAGGCCAACTCCAACATCTGCACCTCGCAAGTGCTGCTGGCCAACATGGCCGGCATGTACGCGGTGTATCACGGCCCCGACGGCCTCAAGACCATCGCCGGGCGCATCCACCGCCTCACCGCCATCATGGCCGCCGGGCTGGAAGCCGCGGGCATGACGGTGGTCAATGCCACCGCCTTCGACACCCTGGTGCTCGACACCGGCGAGCAGACCGACGACCTCATGGCCGGCGCGCTGGCCGCGGGTTACAACCTGCGCCGCTGTGGGAACACCGGCATCGGCATCGCCTTTGACGAAACCCACACCCGCGACGACGTCATCGCCCTGCTCGGCGTGCTCACCGGCCAGCTGCCGGACATCGACGCGCTGGACGCCGAAGTGGCCGCCCGCAACGAGATGCTGCCCGAAGCCCTTCAGCGCACGGATGCCATCCTCACCCACCCGGTGTTCAACCAGCATCACACCGAGCACGAGATGCTGCGCTACCTCAAGCGCCTGCAGAACAAGGACCTGGCGCTCGACCACTCCATGATCTCGCTCGGCTCCTGCACCATGAAGCTCAACGCCACCGCCGAGATGATTCCGGTCACCTGGGCGCAGTTCGGCAACATCCACCCCTTCTGCCCCATCGACCAGGCGCAAGGCTATGTGGAAATGATCGAAGGGCTGGAAGACTACCTGCGCGCGGTCACCGGCTTCCCGGCCATCAGCATGCAGCCCAACTCCGGCGCCCAGGGCGAATACGCGGGTCTCTTGGCCATCCGCCGCTACCACGACAGCCGCGGCGATCAGGCGCGCAACATCTGCCTCATCCCCAAGAGCGCCCACGGCACCAACCCCGCCACCGCGCAGATGTGCGGCATGAAGGTGGTGGTGGTCGACTGCGACGACAACGGCAACGTGGACGTGGCTGACCTGAAAGCCAAGGCCGAGCAGCACGCCGCCAGCCTCGCCTGCCTGATGATCACCTACCCGAGCACCCATGGCGTGTTCGAATCCGCCATCCGCGAAATCTGCGACACCATCCACGCCCACGGCGGCCAGGTGTACATGGACGGCGCCAACCTCAACGCCCAGGTGGGCCTCACCTCACCGGCCGCCATCGGCGCCGACGTGAGCCACATGAACCTGCACAAGACCTTCTGCATCCCGCACGGCGGCGGCGGCCCGGGCATGGGCCCCATCGGTCTGGCCGCCCACCTGGCCCCGTTCATGGCCAACCACGTGGTGCAACCCATGCAAGGCCCGCACGCCGGCCAGGGCGCCGTGTCCGCCGCCCCCTGGGGCTCGGCCAGCATCCTGCCCATCAGCTGGATGTACATCACCATGATGGGCGCCCGTGGCCTCAAGACCGCCACCGAAGTGGCCATCCTCAACGCCAACTACATCGCCAAGCGCCTCGAAGGCCACTACCCGGTGCTCTACACCGGCGAGCACGGCCGCGTGGCGCACGAATGCATCATCGACATCCGCCCCATCAAGGCCGCCTGCGGCATCACCGAGGTGGACATCGCCAAACGCCTCATGGACTATGGCTTCCACGCCCCTACCATGAGCTTCCCCGTGGCCGGCACCATCATGATCGAGCCCACCGAAAGTGAGCCGCGCGGCGAGCTGGACCGCTTCATCGAAGCCCTCATCAGCATCCGCCAGGAAATCGCCAAGATCGAATCCGGCGACTGGGACGCCGAGAACAACCCCCTCAAACACGCCCCCCACAGCCAGGCGGACGTGATTGCCGACTGGGACCGCCCCTACACCCGCCAGGAAGGCGTCTTCCCCCTGCCCTGGGTGGCGGACAACAAGTTCTGGCCGAGCGTGAATCGGATTGATGACGTGTATGGGGACCGGAATCTGTTCTGTGCTTGTGTGCCGATGGAGGCGTACGAAGCGTAATCCTGCGAGCGCCCAAACAAAAACGCCCCGAGCTCGGGGCGTTTTTGCTTCTGCGTAGGTTGGGTTGAGCAAAGCAAGGCCCAACAACCCGTAGCTCGGCGGCACCAAACTTGAACCGTCTCATTAATGCCGTTAGCATGTCGCTCGTAATTTCTGACGAGGAGCATGCCGTGGGCAGCATCTTGATGAACATTCCGGACATCCCGGACTCAGAACTGATCTTCAACGAAGCGGAAACCAGTGCGATCCTCAAGTTTTTCTGGCCAGACGCGTCGGTCCGAATCAACAACCTGACCATCGACAACCCGGCACGCCGCCTCGCCCAAACGGCCCTCATCGCTGCCATCGACGGTTCATACGCGATGGGTTACATCGAAATCCTGTTCAAGGGCCTGTCGCGGCCAAACAAATCTCTGCCTGCGCTCGCCAAGAAACTCGCAAGAAACTTCACCCCGCATTACTTCAAGCACGCCACCCAACAGGATCTGCAAGACGTGCGCATCTACGACACCATCCGGGCCGATATCGGCAACGCGCTCCGGTCACGCTTCAACCTGTTACTCGACGGCCTCGCCTTGGCCCGAAAGCCCATCCCGATTGCCCTGCTGACCCAGACGCCCTCCTTTGCCTGGTGCTGACCTCATGAAACGCTTCCTTCTCTGGGGCATCGGCCTGATCCTTCTGGCGGTCGGCGCCATCGCATTCGAACTGGTCAGGGAGACACGCCAACACGACCCCGGACACCTGATGGCCTGCATGGAAGTCGAGAAGCCCCTGATGTCGTGGGTGTGCGAGCAGGTGTTCTTTCACGGCGGATTCTCCGAACAGGATATTGCCGACCTCAACCAAACCGCGGGCACCCGAATGGTCGCCGTGTTCAGTGATCCGGCCAAAGCCGACGCCGCGCTGGTGCAACTCCTCCGTGAAGGGGTTGATATCAACGCCACGGACATCCGCGTACAGCACATGACGGCGCTTCATGCCGCAGCGCTCGACGGCGACGTCCCACAGATTCGCCGCCTGCTCGCCCATGGCGCCAAGCGCGACATCCGCGACGACAGTGGGCGCACCGCTGCCGACTATGCGCGCGAACTCCAAGCAAAGCAGCCGGAACAGACGCATTGGAAGGCGATTGCGGACATGCTCGCGAAAGGGTAGTCGGCAAAACGTAGCATGAAGAATCAAGAAAACCGCCCCGATTCCGGGGCGGTTCCTATTTGGAGATGCCACGTAGATACTGTTATCCGCGTCAAGTCTCGTGAAGCGTCGGGTCGAACGGCTTGCCCGACTTGAGCACACCATAGGCCACCTGAAGCAGTTTTCGCATCATCGCCCCGATGATCAGCTTCGGATGCTTCCCGCGCCGCACGAGGCGTTGGCGGAATCGGCCACCCCATGTCGTTTTGTACGCGGCCACAACCGCTGGCATGTATAAGGCCTTGCGGATGAACGCATGGCCGACCTTGGACAGATGCGAACGTCCTCTGACGCTCGAACCGGATTCGTGCTGGCGCGGATTGAGCCCGGCAAATGCAACGGCCTGGCGCGCATTGCCAAAGCGCGCCGGATCGGCATAGAAAGCCAGCAAGACCGCGACCGTGCGCTCGCCCACACCGGGAATGGATTCGAGCAACTGTCGTTTGTCATGCATGTCCGGATCATTGTCGATGTGATCGTTGATCTGGCGCACCAACTGGGTAATCTGTTCATCAAGCCAGGCCAGATGCGCTTCGATGCCCTCGCGCACGGCATCGCGGGCGACCAGCAAACGGTTGCTCTCCTGCCGATGCATGTTCTGCAACGCCTCCAGGCGCAGCACCATGGCGCGAAGCGCCTGCTCTTGGGCACTCGGTGCTTGCCAGGGTGGCGGGCAACGCTCGGCGCAGAACTGGGCGATCAACGAAGCATCGACCTTGTCGGTCTTGGTGCGCACCAATCTCGATGCACCGAACGCCTTGATCTGGGCTGGATTGATGACGCTGACAGTCGTGTGCTCGCGACCAGACAAGTACTCTGCCGAAGCTTCCCAGTAGATGCCGGTCGCTTCCATGCATACGTGCACTTGGCCAACGCCGCGCTGGGCGAGCCACTCGTCCAGCCGCTTGAAGCCCTCTGGCGCGTTGCTCACCACCTTGTGGCGCAGCTTGCCATCGGGCAGCTGTAATGCGCAGTCGAGCTTGTCCTTGGAAACATCGATACCCAACACAAAAGAACTCATCCCGATTCCTCCCGTGATCTACCTTGTTCATCCGGGCTGCCGGCCATGCCGGGCCAAAGATACTGTCCGATCTATTGGTGAGGGTGAGCGGCTGGTGCATGGATCTACGCGGCGGGCTCGCGGCCCAAGGGCGGAATCGGCATCCAGCCGCTCGGCTCGGGGGATCCCCCGAGCCGATCTGAGAACTGCCAAAGCAGAAGATATGGCAATCTCAGATCTGAGGAAAACAATACAAGGGCGTCAATAAGCGAAGCGCATTGCGCCGCATGTGTTCGTACGAGCTTTGCGGGGGGATACATTTGCGAGCAACATCGGTCGGTCTCAAACCATCCGGCGGATTACGCTTCGCTAATCCGCCCTACGCGTGCTGGCTTCATAAAACGCCACGAAGAAAAAGATCAAAGCAATACCCAAAAGCGCAGAGGCAGATGCCCCAGGACCAAATATTTCCCGAAGCTTCCAAAGTAAACCACTAAAAAAACCGCCACTCTTGGACGCATATGTCGCAACAAAAAAATCGTAGGCCGCCATGGCTGCGAAGCCAAAACCTAACGCCAACATAATCTTTATAGAATCCTTCACTCGCGCACCGTAGTCTTTAACCGCAAAAAACGAAAACAGAGCCAACCCAGCAAGGCCGAGATTCTCCCATTGGCATACCCTCACCATGAGCTTCCCGGTGGCCGGCACCATCATGATCGAGCCCACCGAGAGTGAGCCGCGCGGCGAGCTGGACCGCTTCATCGAAGCCCTCATCAGCATCCGCCAGGAAATCGCCAGAATCGAAGCCGGCGACTGGGACGCCGAGAACAACCCCCTCAAGCACGCCCCGCACAGCCAGGCCGACATCATCGGCGACTGGGACCGCCCCTACACCCGCCAGGAAGGCGTCTTCCCCCTGCCCTGGGTGGCGGACAACAAGTTCTGGCCGAGCGTGAATCGGATTGATGACGTGTATGGGGACCGGAATCTGTTCTGTGCTTGTGTGCCGATGGAGGCTTATGAGGACTGATTGGTTTCCTATGCTCTAATAAAAAACGCCCCGAATTTCGGGGCGTTTTTTGTTGTGCATTAACAAAATCAAAGGAACGATGAACTTGAAAAAATAGGAAACGCATAGCCAATTTATACCGAAAAAATCCGAATCCAACACCCTACTTTCCACCAACTTCAGAGTCATCGCGATCGCCCCAGACCACGGCAACTAGTAGAGTTTGGTAAACAGAGAAAACGAAATGACCCGTAAGGACAATTAGGTAAAAAAACCACCACGTAAAAAACAAAAGCGAACCGTACGCAATATACTTTTTTAGATTAGCTTCAGCGCATCCAGATTGACTTAAAAGCAAGTCCATCGCGTCATTCTCACCACCAACAAGAAAAACAACTGCGCAAAGAAACACAAAACAAATAAAGTGAAAGAAAACATGCATGAACGTCAAAAAAACCCAGCGCAACTGGGAAAAGCCGGTCTCTGCATCTCGAGAACACAAAAGAGACCTGAAAAGCTCTGGCTTTGTAGCAGTTGCAAAGATAGCAAAACCTGCTACTAAGAAACCCAACATTGAAGTTGCAAACCCAAAGCCAATACTGGAAAGCCCTCTAAACTTTTCGGCAACAGTCCACGCAGGGGGACTAAAAATCCAGAAATAGGCGAAAAGAACAATGCAAACCAGCATTGACGGAACCAAACTTTTCCACGGAAATCCAGCTTTCCAGGTAGCAAGATAAGCCGACAGAAAACTTCTATCCTGAAGCAACTCTTCTTCGTCTTCTTTAGATATAGGCGATTTACCCACGGCGCTTCTCTATCTCCTTTCTGATGGCGTCCGCTTTTTTTGCTCCATCGCCAATCATGAAGCCCAATCGAAGGATTCCGGTTGCAAGCGCTGAAAAGACGTGCTGAACTGCAATCGCAGCCATCTGATTCGGATTTCCAGAAATATCCAATTCGGAGGAATATGCCATCTCTTCATTAGACCCCGTCATGACCGCACCGGTGCTCGAAGTACCTTTAACTTGAGCACCAACATTCCCCTCGCCAACAACCCCCTCCATTTGTTTTGCAAGCGCCGCTTTGTCTTTTGGTTTTTTTTCGATCAATTCAATCGACTCCGAATTCGTTCCTTTCTTTGCTGCACGCAAACCTTGAACAAGCTTCTTTGAATCTAGCGTGTGGTTAGTTTCTTCGATGGAATACTTTACCCATGAAATCTTTTCAAACTGCATCAAGAACTTTTTGATACTGGCCGCACTCGGGAGCGGCCTTAATTCAAGAGTTGGCATAGGTACAAGCTCTTTCCTCACAAATGAAACAGCTTCATTTTTCAATATCTTTTTGCCATTCTGGCGTTCAGACTTTTGATACTCGGATGCCAACTTCAACGTAAAATCTTTCCACGCATCGAGCACATGCCTATGGACGGTTGCCCGAAAACTCTGCAACGAAGGGGCTTTACTCGTCAGGGCCACATAAGCCAATGTATGGTTTGACAGAATCAACGAAAAATGTGCAGCGCTAGCGTCATCAATACTTGCGTCGTCTCGGCGGAGAAATTCTCCTTCTAAAACGTGAGTACGTGAAATTTTAGCATCTCTGACGAAGCGACCGAACAACACGGGCTCTTTCACACCATCAATCTCAACCAACTCAAGCCCAAGATCAAAGAAATGATAGGTCGTATCCCCATAAGTTCTCGGTGAAGAATTAAAGAATGCGGGATAAATTACCTCAAAAAAATGATCAAGCATGACCGCCTGGCCACCAAACTTACACACGAAATTTGCGACTTTAATATTTGCCATTTAATTCGACCAGTAATTTTTCTAAAACAAATTTCAGTCATCGTGACTTGGCTAAGAGAAGAGGCTTCGGGATCAGGTCTTGCAATCCAACATCTCTACACCCCCTGAAATGTCAAACCGGTAAAGACTCAGCACTGATGCCGCTACAACCCGTTACATCCCGATGCGTTGAGCCTGACTCTACACACACCACCGCACTCCGGCAAAGTGACTCACTTCACAGACACCACCCAATGGCGTATGTCATGAAGCCCCAACACACGGCGCTTTCCGCCACGCACGCTCAAGAACGTCATACCCGTTCCGTATACAATTCACCCCCTCCCTCGCCCACTTTGTAAGCGAAAACGTCCCCATGGCGATCCTCATTCCGTCCCTGAACCAGCAAACCCTGTCGCGCATGACCTCGGGCGAAAAGCGATTGGCCCGGACGCTGGAAAAGGTGCTGGAGGATGATTACCTGGTCTGGTACGACATTCCGGTGGGCAAGAAGCGGCGCTATCCGGACTTCATCATCCTGCATCCCATGCGCGGCATCCTGTGTCTGGAGGTGAAGGACTGGAAGCCGGAGACGCTCAAAAGCATCAACAAAACCGAAGCCACCTTGCACACCGAGCGTGGCCGGGTGATCGAGCCGCACCCGATGGAGCAGGCGCGGCATTACGCTTACCAGGTGGTCGCCCTGCTCACCCGCGATCCGCAATTGCGCCATTTGTCCGGGCCGCATGAGGGCAAGTTGGCGATGCCTTATGGCTGGGGCGTGGTGTTTGAAAACATCACTCGCCTGCAGATTGAAAAGGCCATGCCCGAAGAGGGCCGCGAGATTCTGCTGCCGGATCACCTGATGATTTACAAGGGTGAATTCGGCGAAACCGTGGATGCGGAAACCTTCCAGTCGCGCCTGTGGGGCATGTTCACCTACCAGTTCGGCAAACCCCTGAGCCTGCCGCAGATTGATCGCGTGCGCTGGCATCTGTTCCCCGAGGTGCGGATCGACGCGCCGGAGCAGGCCGCGCTGTTTGAAGACCCGCTGGAGGCGGCGGGCGAACTCGAGGAAACCCTGCCCGATGTGATCCGCATCATGGATATCCAGCAGGAGCAGCTGGCCCGCAGCCTGGGCGAAGGGCACCGGGTGATTCACGGGGTGGCCGGCTCGGGCAAGACGATGATTCTGGGTTACCGCTGCCTGTATCTGGCGCAGACGCTGCACAAGCCGATTCTGGTGCTGTGCTTCAACATCACCCTCGCCGCCCGGCTGCGCGCCTTCATCTCCGCCAAGGGCATTGGCGCGCAGGTGCAGGTGTATCACTTCCATGACTGGTGCAACCAGCAACTGAAGACTTACCAGATCGACCCGGTCAAGGGCGATGCGCCGCTGTTCGAGCGGCAGGTGGAAACGGTGATCGATGCGGTGGACCGGGGCCTGATCCCGCGGGGGCAATACGGCGCGCTGCTCATCGACGAAGGGCACGACATGGAAGCCGACTGGCTCAAGCTGGTGGTGCAAATGGTGGACCCGGAAAGCAATTCGCTCCTGCTGCTGTACGACGACGCGCAGTCCATCTACAAATCCAAGGCCGGGCTGGGCTTCGCCCTGTCGAGCGTGGGCATTCAGGCCCAGGGGCGCACCACGGTGCTGCGCCTCAATTACCGCAACACCCGCGAGATTCTGGCCTTTGCCTACGGCTTTGCCCGCCATTACCTCGACCCGCAGGCGGCGGACGAAGACCATATTCCGCTGGTGGAACCCGAAGCCGCCGGCATCCACGGCCCGAAGCCGCATGCCAAATTGCTCGATTCATTCACAGCCGAAATCGACTACGCCGTGGCCTGCATCCGCAAATGGCAGGCCCACGGCACGCCCCTGTCGGACATCGCGGTGCTCTATGCCAAGAAGGCGCAAGGCGCCGAGCTGAGCCGCCGCCTCAAACGCGAGGGCATCAGTCATCAGTGGCTGGGCTCGAAGGTGCACAAAATGGCCTACGACAGCGAGGCCGACAGCGTGGCGGTGATGACCATCCACAGCAGCAAGGGGCTGGAGTTCGAACGCGTGATCATGCTGGGCTTGGGCGCCATGAGCGTTGCCGCCGCCGAGCGCCAGAACTCCGCCCGCCTGCTCTACGTCGGCATGACGCGGGCGCGGCGGTATCTGGTGATGGCGGCGTCGGAGAAGAGCGAATTCACCGAGCGCATGGTGGAGGCGGAGACCGCGGTAGCCGCAAGCTGAGGCTGACTCGGGTTCGCAGGGCGCAGATGCGCTGCGCCATCCGGCGCGTCACCTCAAACCCTCGATCCCATCCGGCGGATGGCGCTGCGCTTATCCGCCCTACGGCCCTACGCCCCTGCAGCCGAATGTCACGCGATTCATGCTTGAATGGCGCATTGAACCAAGGAGCCGCATCCCATGCGCAAAGCCATCCTCGCCGCGTTGTGTTGTTCTGCCCTCGGCGCTTACGCTGCGGCGCCGGCAAGATTTGTGTCCCGGCACGTGCTCCCGAGTGGGGACACCGTCGTGGTCGCAGCGGGGGATTTCGAACCGCCTGAGGCGGGCAGCTACAGCGTTCGGCTCTACCAGCCCGCCAGGGCGCGGGGTGGGGCCCCGGTGTTCGCGTCCGGGCTCGTCCTGCCGCGCCATGGCAGTGTCGAGAAGGTGATGCTGGACGACGTCAATGCCGACGGCACGGTCGAGGTGGTCGTCGTCTTTCGCGGGGAGGATGGCAGCGAGCGCTTTTCGGCGCAGGTATTCGACGTCGTCGATGCGCAGGTGACGCCGGTGTTTGACCTGAGCGACCCCGTGTCGGAGGCGGACTTGATGACAAGGCTGCACGAACGGGCTGAACGCCATGAGGAACTCACGCGCCGGCAGGCCGCACGACTGAAGAAGTAGGCAAGCTCGCCAAGGCGGTCGGTGCGCGAGCGCGCAACCGGCAACCGGCCGCGGTTGCAAGATCGGATGCTCATGTATCGCCATGAATGGAAGACAAGTGGCATGACGCTCTCTGACATCTTCGTGTCCTATTCGCGCCGGGACGCCGAATTTGTCCGCCAACTGACGGAACGCCTGCAGAAGGCGGGACTCGACGTGTGGATCGACTGGGAGGACATTCCCTACTCGTCGAACTGGTGGGACGAGATTTCGCAGGCGGTCGAAGGGGCGTCGGCCTTCGTGTGCGTGCTGTCGGACGAATACTTCGCGTCGGAGACCTGCCGCGCCGAGCTCAAGCTGGCCGAGGAGGCCAACAAGCGCATCATCCCGGTGTGCTACAAGGATTTCGATCGCAAGCTGAATCACAGCAACGCGGTGGCGAAGACCAACTGGCTGATGTTCTCGGGCGGCGACCATTTCGACGCCTCGTTCGACGCGCTGATCGACACCCTGAATGCCGATCTGCCATGGCGCAAGTTTCATTCTCGCCTGCAGGTTCGCGCCTCTGAATGGGCGCACAAGCACAAGGACAGCAGCTACCACCTGTACGGGCAGGATCTGGACGAAGCCGTCCGCCATCTCGAGCAGAGCAAGGACAAATCACCACCGCCCACCACCTTGCAACTGAACTACATCGAGGCGTCGAAGGCCGGGGCGAAGGAGGTGGTGCGCAAGCAGTTGCGGGGCTTCTACTGGGCCGCGCTGGCCTATTCCATCGTGCAGGTGTTCGTGATCTATTTCTGGGATTTCGACAGCATGAGCGAGACCGCGATGATCAAGATGTCGTGGGTGTGGCTCCCCGGCCTGTCGTTTGCCCTCGGCGGCCTCACGGTCGGCCGTTACCGCATGCGCCCGGCTGTTGCCGTGATGGCGGTCTTCATGGCGCTGTTTGCGGTGTTCTATTCGGCGATCTGGCCCTTGCTCTGACGGCCGCCGCACGGGAATCCATCCACCGACACCCCGTAACGCATGCCGACACGACCCCATGGCGAGCGCACGGTGCGACGCCATGTTCTACGCTGATATCGAAGAGGCGCCGCCCCGTTGCCACTGCGCCCGACGCACACCGCCCCCCGACAGGAGCCCCCCATGCCCACGATCCATCAGAAGATCAAGACGTTCCTCTGGTTCAACGATCAGGCGGAGGAAGCCGCGCGTTTCTACACCTCCGTCTTCGACACCGGCCGCATCGTCAGGATTGCCCGCTACAACGGTGCCACGCCCGACAAGGAGGGGGCCGTGATGCTCGTGACCTTCGAACTGGCCGGGCAGACCTTCATTGCGCTCAACGGGGGCTTCGACATTCCCTTCGACGACGCCGTCTCGCTGCTGGTCGAATGCGACTCCCAGGCCGAGATCGACACGCTCTGGAGCCGACTCACCGACGGTGGCGAAGAGCGCCCCTGCGGCTGGCTCAGGGATCGCTTCGGGCTGTCGTGGCAAATCGCCCCGACGCGTCTGCTCGAGCTGGTGACCAACGACGACCCCGAAACGGCCGCCACCGCCATGCGCGCGATGTTCGACATGAAGAAGATCGTCATCGCAGACATCGAACGCGCGGTGAACGCGCAATAGGCACACGGCATGGACGGGCCCGCGGCGCCACCGCTCGCCCCCCCGGGCCGCCACGCTGGCGGGCGAATGCCTGGTCGCCCCGCTCGCCCCCGCACCCAGGCATCCTGCGAGAACCCACCATGACCGACTCGGACAACGGCACCCGCATCGACGAGATCGCCGAAGACATCTACCGCATCAGCACGCGCATTCCCCCCGACGCGATCCCCGGCGGCTTCACCTTCAACCAGTTCCTGGTGCGCGACGACGCACCGCTGCTGTTCCACACCGGCCCGCGCAAGCTGTTCGCCATGACGCAGGGGGCCATCGAACGCGTGCTGCCCGCCTCGACGCTGCGCTATGTCGCGTTTTCCCACTTCGAGCCCGACGAGTGCGGGGCGCTGAACGACTTCCTCGCCATCGCCCCCCAGGCGGAGCCCGTGTGCAGCCGCATTGGGGCGATGGTGTGCATGGGCGACTACGCCGACCGCCCGGCCCACGCGCTGGCCGACGGCGACATCCTCTCGCTCGGACACCATCGGCTGCAATGGTTCGACACCCCGCACCTGCCTCATGGCTGGGATTGCGGCTTTCTGTCCGACACCACCACGCACACCCTGTTCTGTGGCGACCTGTTCACCCAGTTCGGCGACGAGCCTCCGGTCATCACCCGCAGCGACATCCTCGAACCCAGCGAGGCGGCACGACAGCAACTGGACTACTACGCCCACGGCCCCCAGACACGCCCCCTGCTCGAACGCCTCGCCGCGACCGCCCCCACCACCCTCGCCTGCATGCACGGCGCGGCATGGACCGGCGACGGCGGGCAGCTGCTGCGCGCACTGGCCGATCGCGTCGGCTGAGCGCATCGGCACACGGCAAGACCCACTGCGCTGCTGAACCGATTGCGCCATCGGGATTCAAGCACGGCGACGTCGCAGACATCCGGCGGATGTCGCCGTGCCAATCCACCCCGCGGGGAGTTGTCGAGCCGAATTCGGCGCGGCCCTGTGAATCTCGTCCACGCAAGGTCTGTCCCCAGTTGAGCACCGCCCTTGAGCGTCGACGATTCTTACACCCAGGCTCAAGCCGGCAAACGCCACCCTTCCTCACGCACGGTGCATAGGCGTTTTGCATCATCCGGCAGCAATCTTGCTTGCCCGTAAAGGCCAAACAAACACCCGCGCATTTCGATTGCCTCGGGCAATGTCCCGACCCACGCGGACACACGCCCCTCAACCCCACTCGACGACGGAGACACCTGTCATGCCACTTCGCCACCTTGCCGCCGCCGCACTCATTGCCGCCGCCGCGCCCGCCCAGGCCACCCTCATCCAGTTCGACCTCGCCGGCACCATGGACAACGCCATCGCCGGCTCGTCCATCCTGGCCGGTCAGACCTTCCTGGCCAGCTTCGTCCTCGACACCCTCGCCCCGGTCTCCGCCAGCACCGCCACCGACGCCCGGCACGACGCGCCCTATTCGTCGGTGGATATCACCATCGGCGGCGTCGCGCCGGCGCCCGCCGCCGGCACCAGCAGCTTCGCCCGCGTCGCCAACCAGAACCAGCTCGACGTCGTCTTCAACTTCGACATCAACACCGCCCCGTTCTCCGGCGGCGCCGCCGGTGCCACCTTCGGCCGCTTCCAGATGCAGTACTTCACCGCCGGCCTGCTGGGCGCCACCGCCGATCTCACCACCCTCGACACCACCCTGCTCGCCTCGCTGACGCCGTTTCAACCCCAAGTGAGCGCCGGCACCAACAACGACGCCGCCATCACCCTGACCCGTGCGGACGTGACGGTACTTTCCCAACCGGTGCCCGAACCGGCCACGCTGGCACTGCTCGGGCTCGGGGTGTTCGGGCTCTGGGCGCAGCGCAGGCGCGTGGCGTAAGGGCACCGGGCGCCGGCTTCCCCCGGGCGCTGGATGCCGCCGCCTTCCACGCCGCCGCCATCGACAAGCAAAGCGCATGGCGCCGAACGGCGCACCCGTTCGGCACACCGGCGCGTTCGTCGCGCCGCAGGCACGAGTGCGGTTTGCGCTTCGCTCATCCGCCCGACGCGGCCCTACTCGACCAGATCCCCCGGCGTTGCCGGCAGGCGCGGCATCGTCTGCGCCGGGAATTCACCGTTGAGCGCATCGAGAAACGCCACGATGTCGGCCACGGTCGACGGGTCGAGATCGACGTTCAGTTGCGTTTTCGCCATCACCTTGACCGCATCATCCAGGCGCTTGACCGCACCATTGTGGAAGTACGGCGCGGTGTAGGCGAGATTGCGCAAGGTGGGCACACGCCACATGTGCTTGTCTTCCTCCTTGCCGGTCGACGCAAAACGGCCCGGGTCCTCATCGAGCTTGAAGCGCACCACATACGGATTGTCGGCAAAGGCGGGAAAGCGCATGAGGTTGGCCTGGCCCATCGGCCGCGTCGGCCCGTCGAAGGCGGCGCCAGCGTGGCATGCGGCACAGCCCGTTTCCGCAAAGGCGGTCATGCCGCGTCGTTGTTGAGGGCTCAGCGCGCGCTTGTCGCCCCGCACGTAGCGGTCGTACGGGCTGTTGGGCGTGATCAGCGTGCGCTCGTAGGCCGCAATCGCCTTGCCCATGTTCTCGACCGTGATGCTGTCGCCGACGCCGAACGCCTTTTCAAACAACGGCGCATACCCGGGAATGGCCTTGAGACGGCCCACCGCTGCGCCCAGATCGGCCATGCCCATTTCGACCGGATTGGTCACCGGCCCCACCGCCTGTGCTTCGAGCGTCGCGGCGCGACCATCCCAGAACTGGGCCGAGTGATAGGCCGCATTCCATACCGTTGGCGCGTTTCGCCCACCGGCCTGACCATGCACCCCGATGGAGACCGGGCGGTGATCGTCCCCGCCTTCCATCACGCTGTGACAGGACGCACAAGAAACGGTACCGGTCGACGACAGGCGCGGGTCGTGGAAAAGCGTTTTGCCCAGCTCGATCTTTGCTGGCGTTTGCGGATTGTCTGCCGGAATCGGCGGCTGCGCGGGCAGCGCCTGCCAGATCGAGCCAGCATGCGCCCCCGCACTTACGGTGGCTGCGAGGATGAGTGTGGTGAATCCAGAATGTCGCATTGCGGACTCCATTCGAAAGAAATGATCAGGAACAGCACAGGCCCGGGCTGCGGCGCGGACATGTCCGGCGCCGTCCAAAGCGGGCTTGCCGATCGATATTCGAATGGAATTCTTAAGGAACGCTTAAGCGCATTGGGTATGCAATATGCAGAAACAAACGCGCCGGGCCGGACGAGCGCAATCCTGAAGACGAATGTGCGAAGCAACAACGGTGCGCTTCAATCGCAACCCGTTGGCGGCACGGAGAACGACGCTTGAATCACGGCCCGGTTCTTCGGTGAAGTTGCAATACCTCACCTTCGGCCGGCCGGGCGCCGAACCGTGGCACAAAAGAAAAGGGCCGGCTTGGCCGGCCCTGTTGCCTGAAAATGCGGCACCTAGGATTTGGTGCCGGAAGGCGTGCTCATGCCACCCTTCTCGTCCTTCGCTTTATCTCCGGTACAGGCCGCAGCCGACAGGCTGCCAAAGGCGAAGAGCGCCGTGAGCAACGCGGCTAAGAGACGTTTCATGGCTTCTCCCGTAGAAAGGGAGATTTCAATCTAGGCCGGGCAAGAATCGGCAGCAAGTGGCGTCCGCCGGACGGCGGGATGGGGCACCCGAATCGGCTGCGTGGCACGTGTACCACGGTCGCTCACCCCAGATAGCGCGCCTCCAGATGCACCCGCAGATGGCGCCCGTCGAGCGCTTCGCCACTGGCGCGCCGGGCCAGCTCGTCGGTCTCCCAGCGGCTGGCCTGGGACCAGACGTGGGTGTGCAGCCAGTCGAACGCGGGGGCCATGTCGCCGGCGGCGATGCGCGCGTCCGCCTCGGGCAGTGCGCGGCGCAGGGCGGCGGCCCACTGGGCGGCGTACATGGCGCCGAGGGTGTAGCAGGGAAAGTACCCGAAGCTGCCCTTGCTCCAGTGCACGTCCTGCAGGCAGCCGTTGCGGTAGTCGCCGCGGGTGTCCACGCCGAGCAGCGCGGCCATTTTTTCGTCCCAGGCGGCGGGGATGTCGTCGGCGGCCATGTCGCCTTCGATGAGCGCGCGTTCGATCTCGTAGCGCAGGATGACATGCGCCGGATAGGTGACTTCGTCGGCGGCCACGCGGATCTTGCCCGGGGTGACGCGGGTGAACAGGCGATGCAGGTTGTCGGGTTCGAAGGCACGCTGGGGGCCGAGATGCGCGTTCAGCAGCGGCGAGATCCGCGCGGCCAGCGCGGGGGTGCGGGCCAGCTGCAGTTCGAAGAACAGGCTCTGGCTTTCATGGATGCCGAAGGAGCGCGGGCGGCCGATGGGGCGGCCGGCCCACTCGGCAGGCCGGTTCTGGTTGTAGCGCGCATGGCCGCATTCGTGGATGGTGGCCATGAGCGCCGGCAGGCAGTCGGCTTCGTCGTAGCGGGTGGTGAGGCGCACGTCCTCAGCCACCCCGCCGGTGAAGGGATGGGCGCTCACGTCGAGCCGCCCGGCGGCGCGGTCGAATCCGAACAGATCGAGCAGCGCGAGGCTGAGGGCATGCTGACGCTCGACCGGGAACGGGCCTTGCGGCGCGATGGGCGCCGCCTGCTGCTGGCGCGCGCAGACCCGGGCGATGAGGCCGGGCAGCCAGGCCTTGAGCTCGCCGAACAGGTGGTCGATGTGGGTGGCGCGCATGCCCGGCTCGTAGCGCTCGAGCAGTGCGTCGTAGGGGTCGAGGCCGGTGCGCTCGGCGAGCAGGCAGGCCTCGTCGCGCACCAGGCGCAGCAAGGGCCGGAAGTTGTCGAGGAAGCCGGCCCAGTCGTTGGCGGGGCGCTGGGTGCGCCAGGCGTGCTCGCAGCGGCTGGCGGCGAGCGAGCGGGCTTCGACCAGCTCGGCCGGCACCGCGTTGGCGTCGATCCAGTCGCGCCGCATCTCGCGCAGGTCGGCGCGCTCGACGGCGTCCAGAGGCTCCTGTTCGGCAGCCTCGAGCCATTCGACGAGGCGCGGGTCGGTACGCAGGCGGTGGATGTGCGCATGCAAGGTGCCCTCGGCCGCGGCGCGCGCCGCATGGCCTTTCGGCGGCATCATGGTGTGGCGATCCCAGCTGACGATCGCGGAAAGGTGCTCGTAGCGGTAGAGTTGCCGGTGCGCCTCGACGAGCGCGGTGTAGGCGGTTTTGTCTGACATGATGATGGGACCGGTAATGGCGCGGAACGATCCTGCCAGATCGCACGGCCGCTGTGCCACCCATGCGCCACGTCAATGATTTTGCCGGCCGCCGGCCTAGAATCGAAGACACCGAAACGCCGCCCGCGAGCCGCCCGATGAAACGTCTGCCCAAACTGCCCGCCTGGCAATGGATCCTCATTGCCTTCGTGCTCATCTACGCCCTGGACTGGTTCATGCAACGCCCCGATTCCGAAGCACGCGCCCTCAACGACGCCATCGCCGCGCAAGGCAGCGAGGCCCTGAAACACTACCCCTACCCCTTTCGCGTGCTGCGCGTGGACAAGGGCAAGGCGATCATGGCCACGCCGCGCAGCTTCGAGGTGCCGGCCACCAAGGTGATTTCCATCCTGTTCCCCGGCGTGAACGTGCTGGACAACAACGACCCGGCCTTCATCGCCGCGCAGCAGGAACTGGCGCGCCTGCAGTCGGAGGCGCGTGACATCGTGGCGGCGCAGCCGGGAGTCGGGTCGGTGCGCTGGGAGATCGACCGCCAGTGGCTGGGCGCCCACGGGGTGGACGTGCCCGCAGATTGAGGCAGCCCCTGCCCCGCAGCGGACACACCGGATGAGCGCCTGAACGCCCGATCGTCAGGCCGGCGCGTGGGGCGTTTCGGCGATGGCGTCGGCGGTCTGCTCGGAGACACCGCTGGTGTGATAGAAGCAGCCGTCCAGCGGGCATTGCCGCCCGGCGGGACAGGCGTGCTCACGGGCGCATTCGGCTTGCGTCTCGTCGAGCAGCACCATTTCGCGCACCGCCTCGCAGCGGCCGACGGGGGAATCGAGAAAGCACATGACGGTCTCCTCATTTCAGCCCTGCACGCCGGCCGGCATCAAACCATTCCGGCAACAGGGTTATTGTCACTTTCATGATAGTTCCTGGTGCGCGCGCCTGCCGGAGAACTTGCATGGGGCGACGGCTCGGATATGCTTTGAGTAAGCCCTGACACCGCCCTCACCATGACCTCCCTGCGTACCCTCTACCCCCCCATCGAACCCTACGCCACCGGCCAGCTGGATGTCGGTGACGGCCACTGCCTCCGTTTCGAACGTGTCGGCACCCCCGGCGCCAAGCCGGCGGTGTTCCTGCACGGCGGGCCGGGCGGCGGCATTTCGCCGGATCACCGCCGCCTGTTCGATCCGGCGCGCTACGACGTGATGCTGTTCGACCAGCGCGGTTGCGGCCAGTCGACGCCCTACGTCGGGCTCGAGGCCAACACCACCTGGCATCTGGTGGCCGACATCGAGCGCCTGCGCACGCTGGCGGGGGTCGAGAAGTGGCAGGTGCTCGGCGGCTCCTGGGGCTCGACCCTGGCGCTGGCCTACGCCCAGACCCACCCCGAGCGCGTGAGCGAGCTGATCCTGCGCGGGGTGTTCCTGGTCACCCGGGCAGATCTGGACTGGTACTACCAGTTCGGCGTCTCGGAGATGTATCCGGATCGGTGGGAAGGCTTCCTCGCCCCCATTCCCGAGGCCGAGCGCGGCGACATGGTGGCCGCCTATCACAAGCGCCTCACCAGCGACGATCCGACCGCCCGAATCGAGGCGGCGCGCGCCTGGAGCACCTGGGAGGGCAGCACCTCCAAGCTGCTGCCGGACGCGGACTTCGCCGCCGGCTTCGGCGAAGACCGATTCGCCCTCGCCTTCGCCTGCATCGAGAACCACTATTTCCGCCACGGCGCCTGGCTCGAAGAGGGACAGCTGCTGCGCGACGCCCACCGGCTGCACGGCATCCCCGGCACCATCGTCCATGGTCGCTACGACATGCCCTGCCCGCTGCGCAACGCCTGGGCCCTGCACAAGGCGTGGCCCGAGGCGGAGTTCCACCTCATCGAGGGCGCCGGCCACGCCTACGACGAGCCGGGCATCCTGGACCGGCTGATCCGCGCCACCGACGCCTACGCCCGCCGGGCCTGACCCCGGCTTACTCCGGCACGTAAAGTGTGCCGTGGCCGAAGCGGATGCGGTCGGCCGCCGGCGCGTTCGGGTCGATGTCCGGCAGGTTGGCCGGGCCGATGGCCGGCGCCCCGGCGCCGCGCGGCACGGTGTGCACCACCTGGCTGGGTGGCAGCGGCGTGCCATGGCGCAGATGCGCGTACATCAGGTCCAGCCCCTGGAACAGGTAGTGGTGCAGCGGCACGAAGCGCTCGGCAAACCCCGGCAAGGCGTTGAGCACGTCCAGATGGTGGGCGTGGGTGACCTCGTAGTAGCGCAGCTGGCTGCGCGCGCCGCGTGTCGCCTGGTTGAGGCCGTAGTAGGCGCGCGAGGCGTGGTTGATGGCGAGGATGGCGTCGTTGCGGCCGGTCACGAAAATGGCCGGCTTGCCGTGCAGGTCGCCGCTGGCGCGGATCTGCTCGATCCCTTCGAGGATGTGCCGGTGCATGGCCCGGGCCGCGCCCCGCAGGCGTTCGCCGGTGACCGGGTCGCGCCCGGTGGCCAGCGCCCGCAGGCACAGGGCGCCGTCCAGGTTCTGATCGGCACGGCCGGAAGATGGGCTGACCGACACCCGGTTCTCCACCACGCCGCCCACCGAGGCGTTGTTCACCAGGTTGATGCCGCCAGTGGGCGGGATGCCGTTGCCGGTGCCGAACAGGCGCAGCTCGGCGTCGGGCGCGAGGCTCACCGGCGCGCCGGTGACCGGGTCGGTGGCGGCGAAGCTGTAGCCGCACAGGTTGGTGCGCACGTCGGCCCGGCCATAGGCGTTGGCATAGGTCACCGAGATACTCTGCGGCACGTTGAGGAACCAGTGCGAGGGCTGGACGATGTTCTGTTCCGGATTCCAGCCGGCGTCGTTGATGATCTGCTGGGCCTCGGCGGCCTGGGCGGCGGCGGTGCCCGCACTCAGCAAGCCTTTCTCGTGCAGCGAGGTGCAGGCCTCGGCGCTGGGCGCGAGGTTGAACGGCGCCGTCGGCTCGGCCAGGCTGGCGCAGCCCTGGTACACGTTGAGCAGCGTGGTGTAGTCGAACAGGCTGCGGCTGTGGTCGTACAGCGGCGCCTGGGTCCCCTGCACGATGGCGAAGCGCGCCTTGCGCGGATTGACGTTGGGCTCCGACACCGCCACCCCGTCGATCAGCCCCCGGGTATCCAGCTCGGCCGCACGCACCGAGGCGCCGCCGCCGTTCGATACGCTGGAGGCGATGACCAGGGTGTTGTCCGGCTCGAAGCGGAGGCGACGGTGCCGGCCCCGACCCTCGTCACCGAATTGGGTGTTGAGCACGTAGAAGGCGAACTCGATCGACTGCAGCACGTTGCGCCCCCAGTCCTGCTCCGGATTGAGACGCGAGTGGGCATGCTTGAAGGCGTAGCGGTCGGGAAACTCGCTGTTGAAGCGCTCGCGCTGGCGCGGGCTCATGCGGGCGACGAAGGTGGCCTCCTTGCCGAGCGCGTCGGCGTCGTCCACGCGGCCGTCGATGCCGATGGCCCGGTTGCCCTGCAGGCTGTAGGCGCCGTTGCCGGTGCCCTTGTCGGTGTAGGCCACCGCGCAGCCGTGCTTGAGCCCCCATTCGCCGGCGGTGCCGATGGCCCCGTAGATGCCGCGTGAGCCCGACGAGGGCGCGGTGATGAGGCACGGCGCGTCCACGTCGAAGCTGTCCGGCACCTGCACCATGAGCGTCACGTTCACCCGGCCGGAGCGCGGCCCGGCAAAGGCCAGGTACTCGGTGCCGGCGATCAGGCCCTCCTCGCCGGTGGGCTGGCCGTTGGCGTCCACGCCCGGGCCATAGAACACGCCATAGCCATTGCCGGCGTCGGTGGGCACCAGGGCACGATAGTTGTTGTAGATGGCGAGCCGGCGGATCTCGGCGGCCGTCGGGTCGGACGACACCGCCGGCGGCGTGGCGCTGGCCAGGCCCGAGGCCCCCAGCCCGGCGGTGAGCAGGTCGTCGCCGACGCCGTCGTAGTGGGTCGCCGTCACCGGGCCGTCCAGAAAGGACGGCGGCCGGTCCGGGCGCTCGTGGGCGAAGCCGGTGGCGGGAACCACCAGGGACAGGAACAACAGATGACACCGCAGCGTGCGCTGGCACTTCATGGATCGCCTCCTCACCGTGGGATCGATGGGCGCGAGGCGGCCTGCGAGCCATCGGGCAGGCCACCCACGCCGGAACGTCTTGTGCGCGGGCCGCCCCATTCGGCGGAGGCGGTCCCGATTCGCGCGATCCGGCCGGCCCATGGCCTTCGTCGCCATCATGTCATCCGGATGGATTTACCCGCATCAGATCGCCCCGAATTTATAGGCGCCCACGCCCTGCCCGACCAGCTGAGGCATTCCCTTAGTCCATTCGGACTATCTCAACGTCATCACCATGAAACAAAAACGCCGAAGCGGCATGCACCGCTTCGGCGTCTGCGAATGGTATCCGGCGTTCAGATGCCCGGGTGCTCCTTGCTGCCGCCGGCCAGACCGCAGTTGACCGCAAACCACGCGGTATCACTCATGCTCACTTCGTTGCGCGGTTTGCTGCGGGTGGCATCGCAGCGTTCGGCGACATCGGCCAGGTAGTCCTCGAAGTCCTCGGTCCACACGCTGATGGCCATTTCGCTTTCGTAGCCGGCAAAGCGCCAGACGTTCTCGATCTGGTTGGTGGCGAGCACCTGCAGGCGCCGGTCGCCGTCCTTCCAGGTCAGCAGACGCCCGCCCTGGGCGGCACGCACCTCGTCGGGTTCGCCGAGGCGCTTGCTGAGCCAGGCCTGCGGGTTGGTGTTGACGAGCATGGCCTTGTAGAACTCCACCAGCCGGATCTGGCCGACCTTGCCACCGTCCATCACGCCCAGCTCCACCTTGCCGCCGTTGCGCCGCTCCTGCTTGAGCTGGGGAAAGATCTGGCGGGTGGCGACGAAGCTGTTCATCATCGGCAGGCCGCCTTCGAAGTCGTACTTCCACGCGTGCTTCAGCGTCGCCACCGCGGCCTGGCGGCTCATGCCCGGCGCCAGGCCGGCGAGCCCGACGGCATCGACCGCGTCGCCATCGATGAGCTGCGCCAGACGCGGGCCCAGATCCATGGGCCGGCGCGCCTCGGCCTCGGCGCGGGCGGTCTGTTCGGCTCGTTGCCGGTTCATGGCCACACGGATGGCGTTCTGCTTGCGCTGCACCGCGCCGCGGAAGGCATCCGCCTGGGCGCGCGGCACCTTGCTCAGCACCGGCGCCTGTGACAGCTGCTGCAGAGTGTGCATGCCGGCGGCGGTGGCCGGCGCCGCATCGAGTTCGGCGCGCGCCTGGGCCAATTCGTCTTCGATCGCCCCTGCGGCGGCGGCCGCGTCGGCGCGATGCGCCTCGAGCTTGTCGATCAACGCCTGCCGGTCGGCCTCGGTGAGGTAATCCATGTCACGTTGCAGATTGCGCACGTTGCCCGCCACATAGGCGAGACTCGGGTCCACATCCAGCCGTTTGTTGCTCCCCTCGCCCTTCAGGGTGGCGATGGCCGCATCGATCACCTTCGGCATTTCCGGCGTGGCCGGATGCGCGAGGATCTTGTCCACTTCCTTGCCGGCCGCCTGGCGGAAGCGCGCGAGCCGGGTCACCGCGCCGCCGGCCTTGCCGATGAGGCGCGAGCCATGGGCAAGATGGCCGGCGACCTGGGTGTCGCGCCGCTTGTTGGCCGCACCGATGCAGGCGCTCATCTGCTTGCGCGCAGCGGTGAAGTCGTCGTGCTGCCACTGCTCCACGGGCTGGCCGAACAGCGGTTCGATCAGCTCCGCACGCAGCAGCGCGTTGACCTTGACCCGGGGCGTGATGGCGATCATCTCGCGCGTGTCGGGCTGGCGCGCCCACTGTTCGAGGCGGCCGCAGTCGGGCACCGTGAAGCCTGCGGCGGACACCAGCGGTGCGGCGGCGATCAACGCCAACCCGAGCCATGGCAGCCGCCCGGATCGGACACGAGCGTCCGGACGAGATTGAACGACGGATGTTCCCTTGAGATACCGAACGACTTTCATGCGACATTCCCCCTGTGTCTGTCGTGCGCAATTCGGCGAGCGACGCCCGGAATCTCGCTGCGACCTCGCCACCTGGGTTCAGCAGTACGTTTCTTTTCAGGATAGAAAAATGAACGCCGTTGCCAAACGGCGAACGGCCCGCTACTGCGGGCCGCTCATCACCTTGGCATACGCCGACGGGAACCGTGCGTCTCAGCTGTCGTCGCGCGGCTCCTTGCCGAGCACGAAGCGCTGCTCGTGCCACAGGCCCATGTAGAGCGCCACACACATGGCCAGCAGCACCAGGGTGAAGGGCAGGCCTACGCTGATGGCCGCGGCCTGCAGCGCCCCGAGCGCATCGGCGCCGCCACCGAACAGCAGCGCCCCGGCGATGAGCCCTTCCATCACCGCCCAGAACACCCGTTGCGGCACCGGCGCATCGAGCTTGCCGCCCGCGGTGATGCTGTCGACCACCAGCGAGCCGGAGTCGGACGAGGTGACGAAGAACACCAGCACCAGCACGATGCCGAGCACCGAGGTGACGGTGGCCAGTGGCATGTTCTCGAGCATCTGGAACAGGGCCAGGGCCACGTTGGTGATGCCGCCGGCCAGCTCGCCGACCCCGTTCTGGACCTGCTCCAGGCCGACGGTGCCGAAGGCGGTCATCCACACGATGGTGACGGCGGTCGGGATGAGCAGCACCGCGACGAGAAATTCGCGCACCGTCCGGCCCTTGGAGACCCGGGCGATGAACATGCCCACGAACGGCGACCAGGAGATCCACCAGGCCCAGTAGAACACCGTCCAGCCGTGGTAGAAGGTCTGGTCGTCGCGCCCGATCCAGTTGCTCAGGGCAATGAAGTTGCTGGCATAGGCGATGGTGGTGTCCGCGACCTCGCCGAAGATACCCAGCCCGTGGCCGATCACGATCACGAACATCATCAGCGCGAGGGCCAGCAGCATGTTGATGTTGCTGAGGATTTTCACGCCACCGTCGAGCCCGCGCACCACCGAGATGGTGGCCACGCTGGTCACGCCGATGATGATGGCGATCTGGGTGTTGATGGTGTTGGGAATGTCGAACAGGTAGTGCAGACCGCCGGCGGCCTGCTTGGCGCCGAAGCCCAGCGAGGTGGCGAGGCCGAAGATGGTGGCCATCACCGCCACCACGTCGACCACATGGCCGAAGAAGCCCCAGGAGCGGTCCTTGATGAAGGGGAAGAAGGCCGAACGGATGGTCAGCGGCAGGTTCTTGTTGTAGGTGAAAAAACCCAGCGACAGCGCGACCACGGCATAGATGGCCCACGGATGCAGCCCCCAGTGGAACATGGTGGCGCCCATGGCCAGTTCCGCCGCCTGCGGGGTGTTCTTGGCGACGTTGAGCGGGGTGCCGTACCAGCCGGTGTAGTAGGCCACGGGCTCGGCCACGCTCCAGAACATCAGCCCGATCCCCATGCCCGCGGCGAACAGCATGGCGAACCACGACATGGTGGTGAACTCCGGCTTGGCATCGACCCCGCCGAGGCGGATCTTGCCGACGGGCAGGAAGATCAGCGCCACGCAGAAGATGACGAAGATGTTTCCGCTGACCAGGAACAGCCAGTCGAAATGGTCGATGGACCAGGACTTGGAGCCATCGAAGGCCGCCTTCGCGCTGTCGGGAAACATCAAGGTGCCGATCACGAAGAGCAGCACCAGCAGGGCGGAAATGATGAAGACCGGGTTATGGAAATCCATTCCCCAGCCACGGATATTATCCTGGCCGATTTCGTAATCGGTGTCGTAGCGATGCGGCATGGCGTGTCCTCAGCGGCGCGGCAAAATTGAAAGGGTCGGTACGCGAATTGCGACATCCCCGGCGAATGAGGCCGATCACCGCGGTAAATACCGGAAGCCTTCGATCACGATTTCCATCATCCGCGCCCATGCTACAAGGATTAAGAAATACGATTGAGCGTGGCTTCCACCCGACCGGCGAACGACAACGCGCCAGGAGACGGCGCATCCCCTGGAATCGTCCAAGGGGAAATATCAGTTCATCTTATTGAATGGAAACATGACGAATGCAAAGCGGACAATTCGCCTGTATCGCTGTTTCTTCTTATTGATTCAAGCCATGGCCAATCGTCGATCGGCGGCGAATTTGGGCAGCAATGGCGCCCCAACCGGCGCATCATGCTGCATTGACAGGCCCACAGGCCTGCGGCCAGTCTAAACAATCACGCGCACAGTGACAATATCCAGCTTCGTTGTGGACGATTTGCAACCATATCGGTAGTCTAGAATATAGAGGTCCAGCAACAAATCATTCGTAGCGCATACTCACGTCATTCATCGAATCAAAACCGGATTCAGGCCGATCGTTTCCACGACCGCCGCCATCTCGCCAAAGCCATGCTTTTGGCATTATTCGTTTCGCTGCCTTTTTGCGTGAAACACCCTCCGACCGGCTTCATCATGCAACCGGTCGAAAGCGCCGGGAAACGTCGCTGACTTCAGCCATAAGAAAACGCTTGCGCCGGCACCGCACCGGCGCAATCGCCAGGGTCATCGCGCCCGCCGATTGCAACGAGAAAATCAAGAGGAGTTCACCGATGCTCAATGCTTCGAAGCACCGTCATCTATCATCCGCGCTGGTGGTGGCCTCGGCCCTCGCGCTGCCCTTGAGCACGCAGGCGGCCGAAGACACCGCCGCACTGAAGGCACGGATTTCCGAACTGGAACAGGCGCTGGCCAAGACCCGTGCCGAACTCGCGGACGCGCAGCGCGGCGAAGCGGCGGCCAAGCAGCAGGCCGCCGAAGCGAACCCGGCGCCCGCCTCCAACGATATCGCCTTCGACAACGTGTTCGGCGGCACCCTGAAAATCGGCGGCGCGATACGGGCCAATTACGCGGTGGGCGACTACGGCAAAGACACCGGTCACCCCTCGCGCGCCGAAGGTGACGGCGGCAACTTCACGCTCGACACCTTCCGCATCAACATGGACTACACCCACGACGCCGTGGTCGGCAAGCTCGAGTACCGGTTCTACAACGGTTACCACTTCCTGCACACCGGCTGGCTGGGCTACAACTTCGACGACGGCGGCCAGGTCCAGGTGGGGGTGAACCGGGTGCCCTTCGGGCCCGGTCCGTATGGTGTCTCCCAGAGCTGGTTCTTCGACCAGCACTACTACGTCGGCCTGGCCGACGACATGGATCTGGGGATCAAGTACACGCGCCCGCTGGGCAACTGGACCTTCGATGCCGCCTACTACTTCTCGGACGAAGGCACCGGAGCCGGTAGCTCGCGTGACAGCGCCCGCTACTCCTTCGACGTCGTCAACAAGACCCGCAACGGCTACGAGGAGCGCAACCAGGTGAACCTGCGCGCGATCTACAGCTTCGACGACATGCCGGTGAAGACCAAGCTGGGCATGTCGGTGGAGTATGGCGAGCTGGACAGCAAGGGCCCGCAGGGCGACGGCAGCCACTGGGCCGCCTCCGCGCACATGGTCAACACGTGGAACAACCTCACCCTGGCCACCCAGCTCACCCGCTACGAGTACGACGTGAGCGCGAGGCAGCCGCTGGGCACCGACACCCTGGTGCAATTCGGCGCCTTCGACTTCCCCAACACGGTGGCCGCCAAGGCGTGGATTCCGGCGGTGTCACTGAGCTACCACCTGGAGACGCCGAGCGTACCGTGGCTGGACTATGTGGTGCCGTTCGTGGAATACAGCTCCATCGTCAAGGACGAACACGGGTTCAACGACAGCGATCTGGTGACCGTGGGCGCCGCCTGGGCGCATGGGGGCTGGTACATCTACTCGGAGCTGGCCATGTCCAACGGCAACGAGTTCGTCGGCGGCGAGTCGGCCTACGGCGACCGCCTCGGCGCCAATGCCGACGACAAGTGGCAGTCCCGTTTCAATTTGAATTTCGGCTACTACTTCTGAGCGGCCGTCACGACGCGGCGCCCCGGATGGCCGGGGCGCCTGTCTTTGTTCAGCGCCCGAAGGCCATGCGCACCGGGCGGCGGGCGACTTCGCGTTCGAGCCTGAATCGTCGCGTCGCCTGATCCAGGCCGTGCGCCTGGTCGCGCAGGCTGTCGGCTGCGGCCGCGGCCTCCTCCACCAGCGCGGCGTTCTGCTGGGTGACATCGTCCATGCGCGCCACCGCGGTGGTGACCTGGTCGATGCCGAGCGCCTGCTCCTTGCTCGCCTCGGCGATCTCGGCGACCACGTGATTCAGCTTCTCGAAGGCGTCGGCGGCCTCCTTGATGACACTCTCCATCTGACCGACCTCCTTCGAGCCCTCGGCCACGCTCGCGCGCGACGAGGCGATCAGGGTCTTGATCTCCTTGGCGGCATCCGACGACTTCTGCGCCAGATTGCGCACCTCGCTCGCCACGACCGCGAAACCACGCCCCTGGTCGCCGGCACGCGCGGCCTCCACGGCGGCGTTCAGGGCCAGGATGTTGGTCTGGAAGGCGATCGATTCGATCAGGCTGACGATGTTGGCGATCTGCTCGGAGCCGGTCTGGATCTCCTTCATGGTCGCCACCAGCCGGCTCATGGCATCGCGGCTGGCCGACACCCGCTGCCGTGAGCCGTCGGCCATGCTGCGCGCATGGGCCGCGTTCTCGGCATTGGAGGCAATGGTGGTGTTCAACTCGGCCATGGAGGACGACGTCTCCTCCAGGCTGGCAGCCTGGTCCTCGGTGCGGCGGGACAGATCCTGGTTGCCATCGGCGATCTCGCTCACCGACACGTTGATGGAACTGGCCGCCTCCTGAATCTCGCGGATGATCCCCTTGAGGTTTTCCGTGGTCAGGTTGGTGTCTTCCTTGAGCTGCCCGAAGATGCCTTCGTAGTCGGTATCGATGCGCTCGGTGAGGTCCCCCTCGGCGATGGCGCGCAATACGGACGCCACATCCGACAGGCCCTGCTCCGTCGTCTCCATGAGCGAATTGACGTCCTCCGCCAGGGTAAGGAAGAAGCCGTCCTTGCCGCCAACGTCGATGCGCTGGGTGAAGTCGCCACGCGCGGCCGCGCCGATCAGCGCCGCGATCTCCTCCTGGGCCTGCCGTTCGACGCGTTCCGCCTCGGCCTTTGCGCGTGCATTCGCGGCCAGCATGTCGATCGAGCCCTGGTTGCGCTCCAGCGCACGGCGAAACTCGCCATGCAGGCCGGCGGTCTGGACCTTGCGGTCGTAGTGGCCCGCGCTGGCGTTGGCCATGACCGTCTGCTGTTCGCGGAAGCAGCTCTCGAGCTGGTCGAGCATGTTGTTCACATGCCAGCACAGCTCGCCGATCTCATCCTTTTCGCCGATATGGGTGATTCGCCCGGTCAGCTGGCCCTCGGCCACATGGCGAACGACCTCCAGCAACCGCCCGATACGCGCGTCGGTGCCTGCCTCAGATGGCGAGGACGAAGTCTTCATAGCTCACTCCCTTTTCCTTGAGCGTTTCGTTGAGCAAGGCGATCGACGCCTCGCACGCATCCCGCGGACCGGCGGCCTCCTCGGCCTGTTTCATCCGACGGTACAGATCCTCGATCAGCGGCAGCGCCTTGCGGCTGGGCGCGCGGCGCACCGACAGGTAGCCGGAGATCTTTCCCATGTCGTCGTAGTCCGGGGTCACGTTGGCCACGACCCAGTAGTAGCTGCCGTCCTTGGACATGTTCTTCACGTAGGCAAAGATTTCCTTGCCCGAAGAAATGGAATCCCAAAGCAGGCGGAAGACACCACGCGGCATGTCCGGATGGCGAATGATGTTGTGCTGGGAGCCGAGCAGCTCCGCTTCCTCGTAGCCGGAGAACTCGATGAATATCTCGTTGCCGTAGACGAGCCGCCCTTTCAGGTCGGTCTTGGAGACGATGAAATCATGCTCGCGCATGATCTTTTCCACGTTCGTGGGCTGAATCCTGTTCTTCATGCTGCCTCTTCTTCGACGCACCCGCGCCGTCACCGCGAATCTGAACTGATATATCGGGTTTCCGGGAGACAACTTGAGGCGGCACGGCGCCTGAACGGGGCAGCCCAAACGAACGTGAACGCCCCGGTGATCGGGGCTCTCGGGCCGATACGCTCAGGCGCGCGCGGCGATGCGCAGCACCTTGGCGCCCTTGATCTGCCCGGCGCGCAGCGCCTTGAGCGCGCGGTTGGCGTCTTCGAGCGGATAGACCTGGTATTCCGGGCGAATCCCGGCCCGCGCGGCGATGTCCAGGAACTCGCGCACGTCGTCCGGGGTGATATTGGCCACGCTCTTGATCTCCTTCTCCAGCCACAGGTGGTCGGGATAGGACAGCTCGAGCCAGCGGTCGATGTCCTGCGACTCCTTGCGAATCGCGTTGATCACCAGCCGGCCGCCCGGCAGCAGCAGCTTCAGGGCATCGAGCACCGGCGTCCACACCGGCGTGGTGTCGATGATGGCGTGCACTCCGGCCGGAGGCACCGCGCCCGACGGACCGGACCAGGCCGCACCCAGCTCACGCGCGTGCTCGCGTTCGACCTCGCTGCGCGCGAAGACAAGGACGTCCGAGTCCGGATACAGGAAGCGCGCCATCTTCAGCACCAGATGCCCCGAGGCGCCGAAGCCCGTGAGCCCGAGGCGCTGGCCGTTCTTCAGCCGGCACAGCCTGAGCGACCGGTAGCCGATGGCGCCGGCACACAGCAGCGGCGCGGCAGCCTCGTCCGACAGGGCCTCGGGAATCGGATACACGAAGGCCGCTTCGGCGGTCATGTACTCGGCGTAACCGCCCGCGCGGTCACGCCCCGTGGCCTTGAACCCGGGACACAGGTTGGGCAGGCCCGCGAGACAGTATTCGCAGCGCCCGCAACTGGAAGCGATCCAGGCCACACCCACCCGCTGGCCGATCCGAAGGCCGGAGGCCGGCGCCGGCATCGCCACCACCTCGCCCACCACCTGGTGGCCGAGAATCATGGGCAGTTCGGGCGGCGGCGTACGCCCCTCGATCTCGTCCAGCTCGGTGTGGCAGACCCCGCAGGTGAGCACCCGGATCAGCACCTCGCCGGGCGCCGGGGTCGGCATGGGAATCTCGTCGAGGCGCAGCGGCCCCTCGCTGTGCTCGGAAATCGGCCCAATCCGGTGCAGCCGCATGGCTTTCATGACGCATCCTCCTGCATTCGCTGTCATTGTAGGCCGCACCCGACGGGCGCACATCGTGCCGGATCGGGCGGCCGAACAATGACCCGACGCGGTGATCGAGCCATAAAAAAAGACGCCACCGACCGGGGGCGTCCCTTGCCACGGCCGGACCATCCGACCGTCGGACGTGCTCGCGCCGCCTTACTTGCGGCGACGCGACGCCAGCAGACCCAGCGCGCCCAAGGTCGCCGCGGCCGTGTATCGAATTGCTCGCATCATTTCTCCTTTGGGTTGAGCGGGGGCGGCACCGGACAATCAGACGCCGCCGGAACGCACCATACGATGCCGAGCATGTTGCGCATCACCGAACTTTTCCTTTTTTTCCATAACTTAAAAATACATCAGGCCGATTCACGCACCGTCATGAACCGCCCCCCTCGGCCTGGCCCAGCACAGCCGTGCCTAGGCACCTGAGTCGACCGTGGCCGCCACCGCCTCGCCAATCGCCAACGCGGCCGTCAGCCCCGGCGACTCGATACCGAACAGGTGGATGAGCCCGGCGACCCCGTGCCGCGCCGGACCGTCGATGCGGAAGTCGGCGTCGGCCATGCCCGCCCCGACGATCTTGGGTCGCACGCCGGCGTAGCCGGGCTGCAGGCGACCCGCGTCCAGCTGCGGCCACCAGCGCCGCACCGCCTCGACGAAACGTGTCGAACGCTGCGGGTCGACGCGGTAGTCGGGCGAGTCGATCCATTCCACATCGGGGCCGAACTTGGCCTGCCCGCCCAGGTCCAGGGTCAGATGCACACCCAGCCCGCCCGGCTCGGGCAGCGGGTAGATCAGGTGCGAGAACGGCGCCCGCCCACTGAGGGTGAAATACACCCCGCGCGCGAACCAGGCGCCGGGAATGCTGCCGGCCGGCGCGCCCTCGATGGCGTGGCCGAGGGCGACGGCGTCGAGGCCGGCGGCGTTGATCACCCAGCGGGCACGCAAGGCCATGGGCGCTTCGCCGCCGACCTCCAGCACCACGCCGTCGCCATCGCGGCGCCCGCCCAGCACCGGGCTGCCCAGCGCGAGCATCGCCCCATGGGCCTCGGCCGCGCCGAGCAGCGAGAGCATGAAGCCGTGGCTGTCGACGATGCCGGTGGCGGGCGACAGCAGCGCCGCCGCGACGTCGAGTTCCGGTTCCAGCTCCGCGACCCGGGCGCGGTCGAGGCGCTGCAGATCGCACACGCCGTTGGCTTCGGCCTTGCGGTGCAGCGCCTCGAGCGCGGGCACCTGCTCCGGCCGGGTGGCCACCACCAGCTTGCCGCAGCGCGCATGGGCGACGTCATGGTCCGCGCACCAGCGGTAGAGGCGCTCGCGCCCCGCCACGCACAGCCGCGCCTTGAGCGAGCCGGTCGGGTAGTACAGGCCGGCATGAATGACTTCGCTGTTGCGTGCGCTGATGCCGGTGCCGAAGGCCGCTTCGCGCTCGAGGATGATCACCTCGCGCCCGGCCGCGGCCAGCGCCTGCGCGCAGGCCAGCCCCACCACGCCGGCCCCGATCACCACGCAATCGACGGTTTCCATCGCTGAATCAGTCCGCTGCTCGCCTGCCTGTCATGGGCGCGAGTGTACCGCCATCCCGAGCCGCTCAGGTCGATTCGGCCCGCAGGAGCGGTGCGCCGTCGGCGGTGACGATCAGCTGGCCGGCGGCGCCGAACTGCAGGGCGATCTGCGTCTCGGTGGGCTGCCCGGCAGCGGCCCGGGCGATGCCCGCCACGTGGGAGGCCAGGGCATTGACGGTGCGCAGCTCGCGCGCGAGCACCGGATCGGCGTCGAGCGCCTGGGTGAAGGCCTCGGCATCGGCGTAGCCCGCCGGCAACTGGAGCTGCCCGGCGGCATCGAAGCGGATCTGCGTCGGCGCGTCGATGCCGTGTTCGGCCAGCAAGGCCGCCACGCGCGCCGACGCATGCCGCCCGAGCGCCTCCACATTGCGCTGCGTGGGCAGCAGCAGGGGCACATCCTGCAGGTTCACCGGCGCCGAGGGCGGGGAAAGCAAGGTGTCGATGTCGAGCGTGCGTTCGCCCTGGCGGGTGTCGAAGGTGGCCGTGGCTGCCTCGCCCGCCGGCTTCGCCCGCCCCGCCTCGGACAGGCGCACGATGGCGGCAGGATCTGCCGCCACGGTCGACGCGTTTGCCGCCACGCCGGCACCGCTCGCCGGCGGCGTCGCGGCCAGGCGCGCGAGGCTCTGGCGTGCACTCGCCTGAATCTGCATGAGGGGCCCTCTCGCGATATCGGATCAGGCCTTCCCCAAAGCAGGTGATGTGCCAACCCGGGGCAGCCCGGGCCGGCACCCGCCGCGCTACCCCATCTGCGTCAGGGTGTCGTAGCTGCTCATGAGATTGCGGTAGTCGGGGATGTGGTTGGAGAACAGGCGCCCCAGGCCCTCGATGTCGTTGCGCCAGTCACGGTGCAGTTCGCAGGCCACGCCGAACCAGGTCATCAGCTGGGCGCCGGCCGCTTCCATGCGGCGCCAGGCCGAGTCGCGCGTCAGTGCGTTGAAGGTGCCCGAGGCGTCGGTCACCACGAACACCTCGTAGCCGGCCTCGATGGCCGACAGCGCCGGAAAGGCGACGCACACCTCGGTGACCACGCCGGCGATGATCAGCTGCTTCCTGCCGGTGGCGCGCACGGCGGCGACGAAATCCTCGTTGTCCCAGGCGTTGATCTGGCCCGGACGGGCGATGTAGGGGGCGTCGGGAAACTGCGCCTTGAGCTCCGGCACCAGCGGACCGTTCGGGCCGGTTTCGAAGCTGGTGGTGAGGATGGTCGGCAGGCCGAAGTAATCGGCCAGATCGCCCAGCGCCAGCACGTTGTTCCTGAAGCGGTCCGGATCGATGTCGCGGACCAGGGACAACAGCCCGGCCTGGTGGTCCACCAGCAGCACGGCGGCGTCATTCCGGTCGAGTCGTTTGTATTGCGGATTCATGGGGGGCTCCTTGGGGTTGTGGGGTGTGTGATCGACACCCCCGGGGCGGTGCCGCAGGCACGAGCGCCCCCCGAGGGTCACCCGAACGGGTGCCCCCTGGAGACGTGCCGCGCCGGCGGCACCGGAAAGGGAATGACGCGCTAGCCGGCGGGTACGATCTGCCCGAAGCGCCCGGCGCGGAAGTCCGCGAAGGCCTGGCGCAGCTCGTCTTCGGTGTTCATCACGAAGGGGCCCTGACCGGCGATGGGTTCGTCGATGGGCTCGCCGCTCAACACCAGCAGCGCGGCGGCGTCGTCGGCTTCGAGGAACAGCGCCTCGCCATCGCGGTCGAGCAGCGCGAACTGCCCCGCCCGCACCGGCTCGGTGTCATTGACCCGCACCGTGCCGCGCAGCACCACGACGATGACGTTGCGCCCCGGCTTCACGGTCAGCGCCGCGCCGCGGCCTTCGGCCAGCTGCAGGTCCCACACGTCGATGGGCGTGAAGGTGCGTGCCGGCCCGCGCTGGCCACCGAACTCGCCGGCGATGACGCGAAGCTGCCCGGCCCCGTCGCGCAGCGGCACGACGGGAATGTCGCCAGCGAGAATGGTCTGATAGGCCGGCGGCGCCAGCTTGTCCCGCGCCGGCAGATTCACCCACAGCTGCACCATCTCCAGCCGGCCGCCGCGCCCGGTGAAGGCCGGGGAATGGAACTCCTCGTGGAGGATGCCCGAGGCCGCGGTCATCCACTGCACGTCGCCCGGCCCGATCGTGCCGCCACCGCCGGTCGAATCGCGATGCGCCACCTCGCCGTCATAGACGATGGTCACGGTCTCCATGCCACGATGCGGATGCTCGCCCACGCCACGCGGCCGCACCGCCGGCGGAAAGTCGGCCGGCCCCGCGTGATCGAGCAGCAGGAACGGACTGATCCGTGGCCCCAGCCGGTCGTAGGCAAACAGCGTGCGCACCGGAAAGCCGTCGCCCACCCAATGCCCCTGCGGGGCGCTATGGATACCGAGAATCCTTTTCATGATGCGTCTCCTTCATGCGATGAATTGACTATAGCTATGCAACACCTCACCCGGTAGATGGCTAAAATGAATCACATTGTTCTGAATTTGGAACACTCATGGACGATCTGAACGATCTGTACTACTTCGCCAAAGTCGTCGAACATGGCGGTTTCGCGCCCGCCGGCCGGGCCCTCGGCATGCCCAAGTCGCGGCTGAGCCGACGCGTCGCCGCGCTGGAGGAGCGCCTCGGCGTGCGCCTGCTGCATCGCTCCACCCGGCGCTTCTTCGTGACCGAGACCGGACAGGCCTTCTACCGGCACTGCGTCGCCATGCTGGTGGAAGCCGACGCGGCGCGCGAGGTGGTCGAGCGCCACCGCACCGAACCCCAGGGCACGGTGCGCCTGAGCTGCCCCACCACCCTGCTGCACTACCGGATCGGCCCGCTGATCGCCGGCTTCATGGCGCAATGCCCGCGTGTGCACGTGCAGCTGGAAGCCACCAACCGCCAGGTGGACCTCATCGCCGAGGGCTTCGATCTGGCGCTGCGGGTACGATTCCCGCCCCTGGAAGACAGCGATCTGGTGATGCGCACCCTCGCCGACAGCCCGCAGCGGCTCGTCGCCCATCCGGACCTGTTCGATCAGCGGCCGATGCCCACCACTCCGGAAGCACTCACCCGCCTGCCGAGCCTCGACTGGGGGCCGATCGGCGAGCACGCCTGGTGCCTGGAAGGCCCCGACGGCGACGAGACCCGCATCCGCCACACTCCCCGCTACGTCACCGACGACATGACCGCCCTGCGCCAGGCGGCCCTGGCCGGCATCGGCATCGTGCAGCTGCCGCACATGGTGGTGGACGACGATCTGGCCGCTGGACGCCTGATCCGCCTGCTGCCCGAGTGGGCACCGCGCAGCGGCATTGTCCATGCCCTCTACCCGTCACGACGCGGACTGCTGCCCGCCGTGCGCGAACTGATCGACTATCTGGCCACGCATATGGCGGCCTGAGCGGGCCGACACCTCACGCCTCGACCGCCGCCCGCTGGATCAACGGCCCCATCGCCGCATCCGCCGGCAGCGTCCCGAACGCCAGGCCGTGCTCGCGGCGCAGACGGCTGCGGCAGAAGGTGTCGGCGACGGGGCCGTTGCCGGCGCGCAGCAGGATGGCCGCCTGCAGCGCCAGGGCCATGCGCTCCACCAGCCAGCGGCTGCGCGCCTCGCGCCCGGCCGGGTCGTCGAGGGCCTGGCCGAGGGCGGCCACTTCGCGATCGAGGTCGACGTCGAGGCCATGGGCCAGCTCCAGCTCGGCGAACAGGGCCTCGCGACAGCCCGGTGCACGTTCGAGCGCGCGCAGCACGTCCAGGCACTGGACGTTGCCGCTGCCCTCCCAGATCGAATTGAGGGGCGCCTGGCGGTACAGGCGCGGCAGCGGCGTGTCCTCCACGTAGCCGATGCCACCGAGGCATTCCTGCGCTTCGTTCACCAGCGCGGGGGTGCGCTTGCAGATCCAGTACTTGCCGATGGCGGTGGCGATGCGGGCCAGCGCGGCCTCGTGCGGGTCGCGCGCGGCACCGTCCACCGCCCGGGCGACGCGCAGGGCCAGGGCCACGGCCGCTTCGCTCTCCAGCGCCAGGTCGGCGAGGACGTTGCGCATCAGCGCCTGGTCGATCAGCCGTTTGCCGAAGGCGCTGCGCTGGCCGGTGTGGTGCAGGGCCTGGACCACGGCCTGGCGCATGGTGGCGGCCGAACCGGTCATGCAGTCGAGCCGGGTGAGCGCCACCATCTCGAGGATCGTGGCCACGCCACGGCCGACCTCGCCCACCGGCATCGCCCAGGCGCCCTGGAACTCGACCTCCGCGGAGGCATTGCTCCAGTCGCCGAGCTTGTTCTTGAGGCGCTGGATGCGCACCGCGTTGAGGTGGCCATCGGGCAGCACACGTGGCAGCAGGAAGCAGCTGAGGCCGCCGTCGGCCTGGGCCAGCACCAGGTGTGCGTCGCTCATGGGGGCGGAGAAGAACCACTTGTGCCCCACCAGGGCGTAGCCGCCGTCCTCCAGCGCGGTGGCGCGGGTGGTGTTGCTGCGCACGTCGGAGCCGCCCTGCTTTTCCGTCATGCCCATGCCGACGGTGCAGGCGCGTTTCTTGTCGGCACTCACGCTGCGCGGATCGTAGTCGAGCGCGCTGAGCCGGGGCAGCCACTCGGCGGCCAGAGCCGGGGCGTGACGCAGCGCCGGCACGGCGGCGTAGGTCATGGTGAGCGGGCATGAGGTGCCGGCGTCGGGCTGGCCGTCCAGGTACATGAGCGCGGCACGCGCCACATGGGCGCCGGGGGTGTCGGCGTGGCGCCAGGCGAAGCTGTGCACCCCGTGCGTCATCGCGGCGTGCATGAGCCGGTGGTAGGCCGGATGGAACTCGACCGCGTCGATGCGCCGGCCGTAGGCGTCGAAGGGACGGAACACGGGCCGGTGTTCGTTGGCCAGCCGCCCCGCCTCCATGAGTTCGCCGCCGGCCAGCGCGCCGTAGGCCGCCAGCGCCTCGCGCGCCCAGCCGCCGCCTTCGCGTTCGAGCGCCTCGCGCAGGGCCACGTCGGTGGTCCACGCGTTGTAGGCCGGCAGCGGCCGGGGCTGGTTGGTCACTTCATGGGTGATGAAACGGGCCTGGGCCCCACCGGGCTCGGACATGACGCCTCCTCGCGCACAGCGCGCAACGGATACGCTCCCAGCTTAGTCGTGCGTGGGCGGCTCCGCCGAAGGGTCCGCCGCCGGCGCGTCTTCCAGGCCCCAGTCGCCATGCAGATACCAGTCGTCGCCGAGCATTTCGGCCGGATGCAGGGTGCGGCCCGATCCGTTGCCGCATTGCAGGTCCGAGGCCGCGCAATACTTGTCGCAGCCCCAGCACACACGCTCGGGATGTTTGGGGTGGAAGGGAAACTTCTTGGCCATGTCGCTCCGGCTGGAACCCCGGTGGGGTCGTCCGATCATGGTCGTCCGCACGCGCCGCCCACGCATTGATGTAGCACAAGCGATGCGCGCGAATCGGCATGATCCGTGCTGGTTCATGGCATCACCCTCACCCGGAACCGCCATGAACAAGCTCGACAGCGCCCTGCTCAACATCCTCATCAAGGACGCCCGCGCCTCCTTCGCCGACATCGCGCGCCAGCTCGACATCTCCCGCGCCCATGCGCGCGCCCGGGTGCAGGCGCTGGTCGAAGCCGGCGTGATCGAGCAGTTCTCGGCGGTGGTCAATCCGGAAAAGCTCGGCAAGGTGGTGTCCACCTTCATCGACCTGCGCGTCTCGCCGGTGGCCATCGAGCCGGTGGCCGAGGAGCTGGCCGACTGCCCCGAGGTGGTGAGCCTGTACATCATGAGCGACCTGCAGAGCCTGCACATCCACACCCTCACCGACAGCGTGGAGAGCTTCGACGCCTTCGTGCGCGAGCGCATCTTCAACCGGCCCGAAATCCTGTCGGTGGACTGCAAGACGCTGCTCGCACGGGTGAAGAACCGTCGCGGTGGCGCCCGTCTGTAGGGCCAGCCCGTCGGCACCAATCCGGTGCATGCGCCCGCCCCGGGTGCACGCTTGCCATTTGGCCGCGAAACGGCCCGATCCCTGACAAAGCGCGTCCGAATCGGTCACCGCGGGATGACAAATGTTCGATCCGGGCCGCACCGATCTGCAATTGTTCATTCGGCACACGCCAAGGACGTCCGGAATAGTGCGCCACAACAAAATGGAATGGAGTGCAAAAACAGCCAGTTCTTCCTATTTTTCAACGCCTTAGAAAACAACTTCATGCTGGCACGCGGGTTGCGATAGGGGAAACGAAGCACTTTACAAACGGCATCGACCTCCGGCGCCGTGACCGCAAACCCTCGCAAGGAGTTGTCCGCATGAGCCTCAATCGCCGCAAATTCCTCTCCGGTGCCGCCGTCTCCGGCGCCATTCTGGGCGCTCCCGCCATCGTCCGCGCCGAACCCAGGACCTTTTCCTGGAAGATGACCAACGCTTACGGGCCCGGCGCGCCCTTCTACGTGCAGGGGCCGGGCAGCCCGACGGATTTCTGCAAGAAGGTGGAGACCATGTCGGGCGGGCGCCTGAAGATCCAGCACTTCGCCGCGGGCGAACTGATCCCCGCGCTGGAGGGCTTCGACGCGGTCTCCAAGGGCCTGGTGGAGATGAACGCCGCCAACGCCTATTTCTGGGCCGGCAAGATCCCCGCCGCGCAGTACTTCACCACGGTGCCCTTCGGCATGAACACCCAGGGCATGAACGCCTGGATGTACCACGGCGGCGGCATCGAGCTGTGGAACGAGATCTACGCCGAGCACGGCCTGGTGGCCATGCCCATGGGCAACACCGGCACCCAGATGACCGGCTGGTTCCGCAAGCCGATCACCCGGATCGAGGACTTCGACGGCCTCAAGATGCGCATCCCGGGTCTGGCCGGCAAGGTGTATGCGCAGCTGGGCGTGGCGGTGCGGCTGCTGCCGGGCGGCGAGATCTTTCCGGCGCTGGAGCGCGGCGTGATCGACGCGGCCGAGTTCGTCGGCCCCTTCCAGGATCGCCGCATGGGTCTGCACAAGGCGGCCAGCTACTACTACACCACCGGCTGGCACGAACCGACCAACGTGACCGAGCTGATGATCAACAAGAAGGCCTGGGAGAGCCTGCCCCCGGACCTGCAGGCCATCGTCAAGGCCGCCGCGGCCGCCTGCAACGTGGAGAGCCATGCCTGGTGCGAATCGGTGAACGCCGACGCCCTGGAGGACCTGGTCACCCATTTCGGCGTCAAGGCCGGGCCGCTCCCCGACCCGGTGATCGTCAAGCTCAAGGAAGTGACCGGCGACACCCTGTCCAGCCTGGCCGCGGCCGACCCGACCACCCGGAAGGTGCATGACGCCTTCTTCGCCTTCCGCCAGAAGCATGGCGCGTGGGCGGCGGTGAGCGAAAAGGCCTTCCTGTCCCTGTAATCGTCCGGAGACCCTGAATGGACAAGCTGCTGCGCCCCCTGGAGGCCCTCATCGAGGGCCTGGGCTGGGTCGCCCGGGCCGCCGTGCTGGCGCTGGTGCTGATCGTGGCGGGCAACGTGCTGTTGCGCTATGCCTTCGCGTTCAGCCCGGTGTCGATGCAGGAGCTCGAATGGCACCTGGTCTCGCCCATCGCCCTGCTGGGCATGTCGTACGCGGTGTATCACCGCGCCGACGTGCGCGTGGACTTCCTCTACGACCGCCTCGGCGTGCGCAGCCAGGCCGCCATCGACCTGGTCAGCGGGCTGCTCACCCTGGCGATCGGGGGGATCATCGCCTGGCTTGCGGTGCCCTACGTGATGCAGGCCTACGACATCGGTGAAGGTTCGCCCGATCCGGGCGGCCTGCCGCATCGCTACCTGGTCAAGGCCTTCATCCCGCTGGGCTTCTCGCTGCTCGCCATTCAGGGGCTGATCGACACCCTGCGCGCGCTGGCCACCCTGATCAGCGGCGCGCCCCATGTGCCGCACGACTCCATGGAGGTACGCACATGAGCCCCAACGAGTGGATCGCGCTGGGCCTCATCGGCGGCTTCCTGGTGCTGATGATGCTCGGCATCCCGGTGGCCATCGCGCTGGCGGTGTCGGGCTTCGTGGCCGGCTACATCGGCTTCGGCGACCTGCTGTTCTCGCTGCTGCCGGCGCGCCTGTTCGGGGTGGTCACCAACTACACCATGCTGGCCATTCCGCTGTTCGTGTTCATGGGGGTGATGCTGGAGAAATCCCGGGTGGCCGAGGACATGCTCGAGACCATCGGCCGCGCCATGGGCGGGCTCAACGGCGGCATGGGCATCGCCATCATCCTGGTCGGCGTGCTCATGGGCGCCTCCACCGGCATCGTCGGCGCCACCGTGGTCACCGTGGCCATGCTCACCCTGCCCACGCTCATGCGCCGCGGCTACAAGCCGAGCATCGCCTGCGGCACCATCTGCGCCTCGGGCACGCTGGGGCAGATCATCCCGCCCTCGCTGGTGCTGATCCTGCTCTCCGAGATCGTGGGCGAATCGGTGGGCACGCTGTTCGCCGCCGCCTTCATCCCGGGTCTGGCGCTGGCCCTGATCTACGTGCTCTACCTGCTGGTGCTCGGCAAACTGCGCCCCGAGTGGGTGCCGGCGATTCCCGCCGAAGAGCGCGCCCGGCATCCAAAGGGCACCCTCGGGCGCGACCTGCTGCGCTCGGTTCTGCCGCCGCTGCTGCTGGTGATCGCGGTGCTCGGCTCCATCATCGGGGGCATCGCCGCGCCCACCGAGGCGGCCTCCATGGGCGCGCTGGGCAGCATGATCATCGCCCTGGTGGCGCGCCGCTTCAGCTGGCCGCTGCTGCGCGACACCCTGCACGGCACGCTCACCATCACCGCCATGGTGTTCTTCATCCTGCTGTGCGCTCAGCCCTTCTCGCTGGCCTTCCGGGGCCTCGGGGGCGAGCAGATGGTGCACGACCTGTTCGGCCTGCTGCCCGGCGGCGAGCTCGGTGCGCTGCTGTTCCTCATGGCGGTGCTGTTCGTGCTCGGCTTCTTCCTGGAGTGGATCGAGATCTCCTACATCGCCCTGCCCATGTTCCTGCCGGTGTTCCACGCCTACGGCACCGACATGGTGTGGCTCGCGACCCTGGTGGCGATGAACCTGCAGATGTCCTTCCTCACCCCGCCCTTCGGCTGGGCGCTGTTCTTCCTCAAGGGGGTGGCGCCACCGGGCATCACCACGAAGGACATCTACGCCGGCGCCCTGCCCTTCGTGCTCCTGCAGATGGCCGCGGTGGCGCTGGTGTTCCTCTTCCCCGGCATCGCCACCTGGCTGCCCAAGGCCATCGGCTGGTAAGCTCATCGCCCGGCCGGGAGACCCCGGCGGGCCCCAACGGAGACAACCATGGAATTTCTCGACGGATACAGCGCCTCCTGGCTGCTGGGGCTGGCTGCGGCCCTGCTGGTCACCGGCATCATCGCCGGCGTGCTCGCCGGCCTGCTCGGCGTGGGCGGCGGCATCGTCATCGTGCCGGTGCTCTATCACCTGTTCACCCTGCTGGGCATCGACGAGGCGGTGCGCATGCATGTGGCGGTGGGCACCTCGCTGGCCACCATCATCCCCACCTCGATCATGTCGGCGCGGGCGCACCGCAAGCGCGGCAGCCTGGACAAGTCGCTGCTCATGAAGCTGATGCCCGGCGTGATCGTCGGCGTCATCGTCGGCACCATCCTGTCCGGCTACCTGAGCGGCAAGGTGCTCACCGGCGTGTTCGCCACCGTGGCCCTGCTGGTGGCGCTCAACATGGCCTTCAAGAAAGACGGCTTCGCGGTGCGCGACGGCCTGCCCGGCACCGCCGGCACCTCGCTGATGGGTCTGGTCATCGGTGGCATCTCCTGCCTCATGGGGATCGGCGGCGGCACCCTCTCGGTGCCGACCCTGAGCGCCTTCAGGACCCCCATGCACACCGCAGTGGGCACCGGCGCCGCCCTCGGCGTGGTGATCAGCATTCCCGGCACCATCGGCTTCCTGATCAACGGCATCGGCGTGCCCTTGCGCCCCCCGGCGAGCATCGGCTATGTCAATCTTCTGGGCTGGGCGCTGATCGTGCCGATGACCATGCTCACCAGCACCTGGGGGGCGGCGCTCGCCCATGCCATCGACGCCCGGCGCCTACGCCAGGTGTTCGCGGTGTTCCTGGCGCTCACGTCGCTGCGCATGTTCTACGGCCTGCTGGCCTGAGCCGGATTCGATTCGAGGAGTCTTTTCATGCTTCACACCCTCTCTGCCCTGGGGGGCATGCAGGTGGCGCCCCATCATCTGGCGGCACAGGCCGGACGCGACGTGTTGCGCGACGGCGGCAACGCGGTCGAGGCCATGGTCGCCGCGGCGAGCACCATCGCGGTGGTGTATCCGCACATGAACGCCATCGGCGGCGACGGCTTCTGGCTCATCCACGAACCGGGGCAGGCACCGGTGGCCATCGCCGCCTGCGGGCCGGCGGCGGCGATGGCGAACCGCGACTTCTATGCCGGCCTCGACGCGATTCCCGCGCGCGGCCCGGGCGCGGCGCTGACCGTCGCCGGCACCATCGGCGGCTGGGACACGGCCCTGCAGGCGGCGGCCGGCTGGGGTGCCGCCCTTCCGCTGGAGCGGCTGCTCGCCGACGCGATCCGCCATGCCCGCGACGGCATCGCCGTCACCGCCAGCCAACACGCCCTGACCCGCAGCAAGCTCGACGGCCTCAGGGGCGCGCCCGGCTTCGCCGACGTTTTCCTGGTCGATGGCGCACCGCCGCCGGTGGGCCATGTGCTGCGCCAGCCGGCTCTGGCCCATACCCTGCAAACCCTGGCCGAGCGCGGCCTGGACGATTTCTATCGCGGCCAGGTGGGCGCGGCCCTGGGGGCCGAGCTGGCGCGGCTGGGCAGCCCGGTGCGCCGTGGCGATCTGGCCGGCTACGCGGCGAAACGGGTCGATCCCCTCTCGGTGCGCCTGAGCGACTGCACCGTGTACAACCTGCCGCCGCCCACCCAGGGGCTGGCGCACCTGATGATCCTCGGCATCTTCGAGCAGCTGGGCATCACCGAGGCCGAGGGCTTCGACTATGTGCATGGCCTGGTGGAGTCCACCAAGCGCGCCTTCCGCGTGCGCGACCGGGTGGTCACCGATCCCGGCCGGCTGCCGGCCGACCCCAGGGGCTTTCTCACCGCGGCGGCGCTGGCCGAACGCGCGGCTACCATCGACCGGCGCACCGCCCTGCCCTGGCCCGATCCGGCGGCCCCCGGCGACACCATCTGGATGGGCGCGGTGGACCGTGAAGGCCGCGCCGTGAGCTTCATCCAGAGCGTGTACTGGGAATTCGGCTCGGGGGTGGTGCTCGAGGACACCGGCGTGACCTGGCAGAACCGGGGCACCAGCTTCTCGCTCGACCCGCAGGCGCTCAACGCCCTGGAGCCGGGCCGCCTGCCCTTCCACACCCTCAATCCGTCCATGGCCCTGTTCGACGACGGCCGCGTGATGCCCTACGGCACCATGGGCGGCGAGGGCCAGCCGCAGACCCAGGCGGCGGTGTTCACCCGCTACGCCCGCTTCGGCCACAGCCTGCAGCAGGCGGTGAGCGCGCCGCGCTGGCTGCTGGGGCGCACCTGGGGCGACGTGACCACCACCCTCAAGCTGGAGAACCGTTTCGATCCGGCCCTGGTGAGCGCCCTGCGCGCGGCCGGGCACGACGTGGAGCTGCTCGAGGCGGCCTTCAGCGACACCATGGGCCACGCCGGCGCCCTGGTGCGCCACCCCGACGGGCGTATCGAGGGCGCGGTGGACCCGCGCAGCGACGGTATCGTGGCCGGGCTCTGAGCGCCGCGCTCAGGCCTCGGCCAGGAAGCGCGCCTCGAACTGCGCGGCCGGCAGCGGCGGCGCGCACAGGAAGCCCTGCACGAAGTCACAGCCGGCGTTCGCCAGGATCGCCTGCTGCGCGGCATCCTCGACTCCTTCGGCCACCACCTGGATGCCCAGCTTGTGCGCCATCGCGATCACCGCCTCGGCGATGGCGCGGTCCCGCTCCGAGTTCGCCAGATGCTTCACGAAGGCGCGATCGATCTTGAGGAAGTCGATGTCGTAGCGCTGCAGGTAGGACATGGCCGAGTAGCCGGTCCCGAAGTCGTCGAGCGCCAGCTGGAGGCCCATGGACCGGAAGCGCTGCAGCTTGTCGGTGACCTCGGCACGATCGTCCAGCAGCAGTCCTTCGGTGATCTCGACGATGAGCGCGCCGGGCGGCAACCCGGCGGCCTCGAGGCGCCCGACCCAGGCCTCGTCGGCCTGGGTGCCCATGAACTCCCGCGGCGATTTGTTGACCGACAGCGCCAGCCGGGCGGGCGCGCCATCGCGACAACCGGCGTTCCAGCGCGCGGCGGTGCGGATCGCCTCCGCGAACACCCAGGCGCCGATGTCGTTGATGAGGCCGGTGTCCTCGGCGATGGGAATGAACACCGCCGGCGCGATCTGGCCGCGCACCGGGTGATGCCAGCGGATCAGCGCCTCGGCCTTGTCCACCCGGCCGCCGGCCAGCGCCATGATCGGCTGGTAGTAGAGCTCGAACTGCCCCTCGGCCAGGGCGACGCGCATGTCCTTGGCCAGGTCGTGGCGCAGCTCCGCGGCGCGCTGCATGGCCGGCGTGAACCAGGAATAGCCGTTGCACCCGGCCGCCTTGGCGGCATACATGGCCTGGTCCGCCTGCTTGAACAGCATCTGCACCGTCTGCCCGTCCTGCGGGTACAGGGTGATGCCGACGCTGGCGGACACGTACGCGGATTCGGCGCCCAGGCCGAACGGCTCGGCCAGCCGCTCGGTGATGCTCTGCACCACCCGCTCGACCACGACCGAGTTGTCCATGGCGGTGAGCAGCACGGTGAATTCATCGCCGCCCAGGCGCGCCACGGTGTCGGACTGGCGCACGCAGGCACGAATGCGGCGTGCCGCTTCCTGCAACATGCGGTCGCCGGCCTCATGCCCGAGGGTGTCGTTCACGTCCTTGAAGTGGTCCAGGTCGATGAACAGCAGGGCCACCACCTCGTGATCGCGCTCCGCCTTCACCAGCGCCTGCTCGACCCGATCGAGGAACAGCTGGCGATTGGGCAGGCCGGTGAGGCTGTCGTAATTGGCCTTGCGCCACACCATCTCCTCGGCCGCCTTGCGTTCGGACACGTCGGAGAACACCGCCACCCGGCGCTGCACCTCGCCGGCCTCGTCGAGCACGGTATTGATGCTCACCCACTCGACGTATTCGTCGCCGTTCTTGCGTCGGTTCCACAGTTCGCCACGCCAGCTGCCGGTGGTCACGATCGACTGCCACATCTCGCGGTAGAAGCTCGCGTCGTGGCGGCCCGAGGCCAGCACCTTCGGATCCTGGCCGATCACCTCGTCGAGGGTGTAGCCGGTGGTCTCGGTGAATGCCGGATTGACGGCCACGATCCGGTTGTCCGGATCCACGACCAGCACCGCCTCGCTGCTCGCCTCGTACACCGACGCCGCCAGGCGCAGGGCCTCGTCCGACTGCTTGCGGTCGATGGCGATGGCGATGAGCGCCGCGTTCTGCTGCAGTTCGGGCAGGTCCGGCGGCACGAAGCGTTGCCCCTGCTCGCCGAACGCCACCAGCACGCCTTCGGCCCGCTCCGAGCGCGGACACACCGGCTCCGACCAGCACGGCACCAGGCCGACGCCCTCGCCCATGTGCTCCAGGCTTTGCCAGAACGGGCCGCCGACGCCACCGCCGTCGATCAGCTCGCCCAGACACAAGCCGCTCCCGGCCGAGACGATCTGGCCCGTATACGTGAACACGCGATCGGCGAGGCGATCGTGGCCCATCTCGGAGACCCGGACCACACGCAGCCGGTGGTCGCCGTCGTTCATGAGCATGGCGAACACGAGCCCGAAATTGTTGCGTTCCAGCCCGGTGAGGGTCAGCGCCAGGATGTCGCCAAGGCTGCCGCCCCGGGTCAGGGTCTCCATCACCCGGGTGCGCAGGGCCGCCTGCTCGCGCTTGCGCTTGTCGGCGTCGATGTCGGCGAAGGTGCCGACCATGCGCGCCGGGGCACCGTCCTCGGTGCGCCGGATCACCGCGCCACGCGAGAGGATCCACTTCCAGTGCCCCGACGGGATGCGGTAACGGTACTCGCACAGGTAGCTCGGTGTCTCACCCCGCATGAGCGCCTCGAGGGCCTGCCGGCGCTGAGGGGCGTCGAGCGGATGGACGCGCGCCTCCCAGGCTTCGATGCGGTTCACCGGGTCGTCGGGCTCGATGCCGAGCAGCGCGTTGGCGGTCTCCGAGAACGCCACCTCGCCGCTCAGCAGGTTCCAGTCGTACACGCCGACACCCGAGCCGTCGAGCGCGAACTTCCACAGCTGCTCGGTCTCGGCCAGCGCGGCGACCAGCCGCTTGCGTTCGGTGATGTCGCGCACCGAGGTATACAGCAACGCCCCCTCGCCCACCGTCACCCGTCCGGCGCTCACCTCCACGTCGACCAGGCGGCCATCGGCCGCGCGGTGGCGGGTGTCAAAGTCGAGCCGCTCGCGGGTGCCGTCGAACAGTTCACGGATGATGCTCCGGATGGTGTCGTGGTCCCGCTCGCTGTCGAGGTCGAACACGGTCATCGACAGCAACTGCTCGCGTGTGTAGCCGAGCATCCGCGAACAGGCCTCGTTGGCCTCCACGATGCGCCCGCCCTCGTCGACGATGTAGATCCCGTCGGTGGCCATGCGCAGCAGCATCTCGTTGCGCTCGCTGTGCACCGCAAGCTCGCGCTCGGCGCGCTTGCGATCGGTCACGTCCTGCTTGATACCGACGAAATGGGTCGTCTGTCCCTGCTCGTTGCGCACCGGCGCGATGACCAGTTCCTCGTCGTACAGGGAGCCATCCTTGCGCCGGTTGACCAGTTCGCCCCCCCAGACGAGCCCGGAGCGGAGCGCGGCCCACATGCGCTCGTAGAAAGCCGGCCCCTGCTGCCCGGACTTGACCAGCTCGGCGGGCTTGGCCCCGATCGCCTCGTCGATCGAATAGCCGGTGAGCCGTTCGAAGGCCGGATTCGCCCACTGGATGTTCACCTCCGCATCGGTGACGACGATACCGCTGGGCGCCGCCTCGAGCGCGGTGAGCAGGACGCGATCGCGCTCGCGCGCACGGGCCATCCGGCGCGCGGCACGGCTCCGGTTCGCCAGCGACCCGAGGACGCTGATGGCGAACGCGAGGATCGCGATCGTCGCGCCGGCCCCGACCAGCGTCAGCGTGTTGCGCTCTTGCGCGGAAGCGGCGGCAATGGACCGGACCGACCTGCCGACCGAGACGACCAGCCCCAGGTCCGGCAGATTGCGCACCGCATACAGACGGCGCACCTTGTCGATGGGCGAGACCAAGGCCACCAGAGCGCCGTCACTGGCCGCCCCCGTCGCAGGCAGCAGGCCCTCGATCCGCGTGCCGATCGCCGCGGCGAGCGGTGGCGACCGGGCCAGCACCTCGCCACTGCCGCGTTGCAGGTTGATGGCGCCATCCGCCCCCAGCCCGATGCGCTGATAGAACTCGGAAAAATAGTCCGGCGTCACCGACATCACCAGGACGCCGTCGAACTGGCCGCCCGCGCCCAGGATCGGGCGGGTGAACTGGATGCTCCAGCGCTTGGAGACCCGGCCGAGCACCGGCTTGCTGATGAACAGCCGGTCCCGGCCGCTGTCCCGATGCACGCGGAAGTGCTCCCGATCCACCAGGGAAATGGGCTTCACGTTCGGATCGAGGTTGCTGTACGCGAGGCGGCCGTCACGGTCGATGACCGCAATCTGGATGTTGTAGTCGCGATCGACCGCGGTCCGATAGCGGTGCACGGCCGCCTCGAAGGCAGTGCGCCCTTCCGCCCAGTGCTCGCGCAGACCCACCAGGGTCTGATCGAGCCCCTGCGCGAGCGAGCGGATGTGCTCGCCGAAGGCGAGCGACAGGTTCGACAGATCCTTGCGCGTGTTGCGCTCGACGCTCTCGCGGGTGCTGTCGAGCTGATGCCCGATCCCCCACCACAGGGCGCCGATCACGACCATGAAGAAGACGATGAGCGCATACGCCACGGGTGATAGGCGGGTGACGACCTCGTCGCTCGGATCCGGGATCAGCGAGACCGGCTTGCGCCGCTCCGCCGCCGGGATTTCAGTGCCCGCTTCAGTCACTTCCACTCGTGTGTCCATAGGCTTCCGGACCGGCGTCTCCCGCGCCAATTCTGGGCAGTGGCGGGCATCCGCCGCACTGCGCTCGCATGACCCTGATGCCGCCCGCGTGGCACGTGCGGCCCATGGAATCCGGCCGCGCGGCGCCCTGCGCGGCGCACCACGCGATACAGACAGCTGCTAAGACGAAAGTGTAACCGAATCGTTACCGTGCTCGTATGCCGCACCGCACGCGCGCGCCGCGCTCAGGGCACCGGATCACGCACGCCGAGTCAGCCACATCCCGCATTCGAGATGGTGGGTATAGGGGAACTGGTCGAAGGCCGCCGCCGCGGCGATGCGGTGGCTGCCCGCCAGCGCACCGACGTCGCGCCGCAGCGTCTCCGGGTTGCAGGAGATGTAGAGCACGTTGTCGAAGCGCCCCGCCAGGGCCACCGTCGCCGCATCGAGTCCGCCCCGGGGCGGATCGACGAACAGGGTGGTGAAGCGGTAGTCGGGCAGATCGATGCCCCGCATGCGCCGGTAGTCGCGTCCGCCGGCCAGCGCATCGCTGATCTCCTCGCTGGCCATGCGCACCATGGCGACGTTGCCCACCGCGTTGGCCTCGAGGTTCACATGCGCGGCGCCGACCGAGGTCTTGCTCATCTCGGTGGCCAGCACCTTGTCGAACAACGGCGCCAGGGCGACGGTGAAGTTGCCGTTGCCGCAATACAGTTCGAGCAGGTCGCCGCCGAATCCTGCCGCCTGCCGCCGCGCCCAGCTCAGCATGTGGCGGTTCACGCCGCCGTTGGGCTGGGTGAAGCTGCCCTCGATCTGCCGGTAGCGCAGCATGCGCCCGTCGAGCTCGAAGGCTTCGATGAGCCAGTCGCGCTCGAGCACCACCTTCTGGCCCCGGCTGCGGCCGATCACCACCGCCCCCAGGTCGGCGGCCAGGGCGCGCGCCGCCGTCTCCCAGTCCGCGTCGAGGCGGCGGTGATACACCAGGCTGATCATCAGCTCGCCGCTGAGGGTGGCGAGAAACTCCACCTGGAAGAGGCGCCGGCGCAGCACGTCGCTGGCGTCGAGCCGTTCGCGCAGGGGCGTCATCACCCGGGCGATCGGCGCCGCTGCGGGCGCAAAGGCCTCGATCAGCACCGGCCGTTTCGGCTCGGCCGGATCGAACATGGCGTAATGCACCCGATCGCCCACATGCCACATGCGGAATTCCGCGCGGAGGCGATAGCCCAGCGGCGCGGAGGCGAAGACCTCGGGCTCGGGCATGGCCAGCGCGGCGAAATCGGCGCGATAGCGCGCCACCTTGTCGGCGAGCTGGCGGTCGTACTGGGCGGGGTCGAACTGGGGCAGGGGCATGGCGGTACGGAACGGGACAGGGACACGGGCGCCGGCAAGCGCGGCGGACTGCGGACTATACCGCGCAGGCCGGACGCGGCAAACCCGCGCCGACCGGCGCGCGCGACCGACGGCTCAGGCGCCCACCGCCGGGTCGTCCCGGGTCGGATCCTTGAGCACCACCCGGTTGCGCCCCGCCGCCTTGGCCTCGTACAAGGCCTCGTCCGCCGCCTTGAGCAGGGGCTCGGCGGCCAGCGCCTCGCCCGCCACCACCGCCAGGCCGACCGAGAAGGTCTGCCCCGAGAACGAGGCCGCGCCACTGTTGAAGCGGCAGCGGAAGAAGGCTTGCTGTAGCGCCTCGAGACGCTCGCGGGTCGCGGCCGGGTCCGGCGATGGAAAGATCACCACGAATTCCTCGCCGCCGAATCGGCACACGATGTCCGAACTGCGGAACCAGCCCTTGAGCAGATCGGCCAGGGCGCGCAGCACCGAATCGCCGACATCGTGGCCGTGGGAGTCGTTCACCGCCTTGAAGTGATCCAGGTCGATCACAGCGCAGCCCATGCTGCCGCCCTCGCGCCGCGCTCGCGCCACTTCCCTCTCGAGCGCCTCCTCCAGGTAGCGACGGTTGTAGAGGCGCGTCAGCGGATCGCGCACGACCTGCTCACGGAGCATGTCGCGCAGGGCGAGATTGGACAGCGACAGCTTGATGCTCTCGCCCACGGTATCGAGCAGGCGACGCCGCTCCTCGGCTTCGGCCTCGTCCATGGCCGGCTGATCGATGGTGATGAGCCCCTGCACCTGTCCCTGGGCCACCAGCGGCAGGCACACGTAGTCGCCGAAGGTCTCGTCCACGTGAGGACAGCGCAACGGACTGCCGTCGCGCCCCACCCGATGCACGCGTCCCTGCTGCAGCGCCCGGCAATCGTGGCGCCCGAACCCGGCATCCAGCGGGTCGGCACCCCCCCACTGGACCAGCGCGTGGAGGTGCTCCGGAGACGAAGCACCGCCGCTGACCGCCAGCATGCCCGAACTGCCGGGAAACAGCGCCTGCATGCCGCGCCGGATGACGCCGGCCGCCTCCTGGCGGTCGTTGCAGGCCATCAGTTCCTCATTGACCCGGGTCAGTTCGGTGAGCGCGCGGTCGCGCTGCTCGAGTGCGACCACCATGTCCCGCAACTGGGCGTTGAAGGTCTTGATCTGTGCCGCCGATGCGACCCGGTCGCTCGCATCCCGGGTGACCCCGACGAACATCACCCCCGCATCGAGATGAAAGGGTGTCACCGCCAGATCGAGGGGAAACACGCTGCCGTCCTTGCGCTTGCCTTCCACCGTGCGGCCGATGCCGATGATCTTGCGCCGTCCGGTGCGATGGTAGTCGGCGAGGTAGCCATCATGCTGGCCGTGATAGGGCTCGGGCATGAGCACGCGCACGTTCCGGCCGATGACCTCGTCCGCGCGCCAGCCGAAGATGCGCTCCGCGGCGGGGTTGAAGGCGTCGATGATGCCCTTGTCGTCGATGATGATCAGCCCGTCGATGACCGTATCGAACACGCCACGCATGCGCGACTCGCTGTGGCGCAGCGAGATGGCCGCCGCCTCGCGCCGGGCCACCTCCACCCGCAACTGCGCGGTGCGCTCTTCCACCTCCATCTGCACCGCCGCGCGCTGGCCGCTGACGGTCAGCAGATAACCGTCCATGAGCACCACGAGCACGAAGGTGCCGACCATGACCAGCCACATGACGACCCGGCTGCCGACGGCCACGAAACCGGGCAAGGCGGTGACCGTCAGCTGCCAGCGCCGGTTCTCGACCCGCAGATCGACCGTGCGGGACATCGCCCCCGCACCCGCATGAGGCGAGGAAGCATAGAGCACGGGGGTCGGCTCGCCGCCCGTGGCATCCTCCAGGCGCACCGCCAGGCCCTCGGATGCGGTCTGTGCCAGCACCGCAGCGATCAGGTTGCCGACGCCGATCTTGCTGACGACCACACCGGTGATGCCCTCACCATGGCCATCGCTGGCCGCGTGGCGGCCATGCACCGGCGCAAAGGCGAGGACCCCGATCGCCCCCGCCGCCCCGACCAGCCTGACCGGCTCGCTGACCACCGGCTGTCCGGTGCGCAGCACCTGCTCGAGCGCGCTCCGGCGGATCGGTTCGGAAGCCAGATCGAAGCCCAGCAACTCGTCGGCCCCCACCCGGGGCACCACATAGCGCAGCGGAAAATGGAACGCTCGCGAGGCGGCCGGGCGCAGCGCACCGTGCCCGTTCCAGTCACGCATCGCGAAACCCGCCTCCCCCGCGGCCCGGGCCGCCCGCTCGAACGCGGCGCGCTCGTCGCCGGCCACACGGGGCGCCCAGGCAATCGCACGCAGACCCTCACGGGTCGGCAGCAGGGGCAGCGCGAAATGGTCGAAGGCCGCGCGCGTCATCGGCGCCGCCGCCTCAACGAAACGGCGGGTGGACACCGCCGTGCCAAGATGTTCCTGAATGGCCCGATTGAGCCCCATCGCGATCGCGCCGGCCGCCTTCGAGAAGCGATCCTCGTTCTGGTTCGCCTCCACTTGCAGGGCGAACTGGTGCGCACCGAGCACCAGCACCACGATCGCCATCGCCGGCAGCGCCAGGGTGGTCACCCGCGAGCGCCACAGGGCCGTGGCCCGGAAGCCCAGCACGAACGCAATCGGCAAGATCGCCGCCATGCCGATCATCTGCGCCAGCCAGGCGGCGAAGAACACGCCGGTTTCGCTCACGCCGGCCTCCGGCCAGAGCACGCGCAGGCCGGTTCGGGTCAGCGCCCACGGCAGGGTTCCCAGGCACACCGCTGCTGCCAGCAGGCGTATCCCGTCGAGCGGGCGCATCAGGGTCTGCCAGCCGGACACATAGCGCCGGACGAGCCAAGCGCCGGCGGCAGCCTGCAAGGCCGCCACCACGGCCAGCCCTCCCTCGGCCACCCACCACGAGGCCGGAGGCAAGGCATCGAACCCGCGGTCCCACAGCAACGCCGGCACCAAGGCCGCCAGGAAGGCGCCAGGCACCGCCGCATGGCCGTAACGCAGGCAGGCATAAAGCGCCACCGCCACGGCTGGCATGAAGGACACCTCGCCCGGCACCGGACCGGCGAAGGCATAGGCCACCGTGCCCGCCAGCAACTGGATGATGGCGATGGCCAGCAGCGTCGACACGCGCCTTCCGTTCAAATTCGCTCCCTCTGCGCGAACCGATTTCCCCGGATTACGTCATCCGCGCCGCCCGACTTGAACCGAAACGCACCGGCAGGGCCTGTCCGCGGGCACCTCGCCATGACCTCGACCCGCGCCCCAGCCGGGCGACGACGGCCGGCCCCCGCGCCGCCATGACCCGGTGCACCTGCAGCAAACGGGCGCCGGCACGCAAGCGCCCCCGGACCGTCGCCGGACAGTCGATGCCCCCACGCTGATCAGGCAGAGGCGATGGCCCAGTACCGCATCCAGCCGACGCAACACGGCGCGGGCCTCGGGCTCGCTCATGCCCTCGGCCGAGACCAGCAGCGCATCGGCGCCGGCGGCGGCCATGAGGTGGGCCGGCTCGATCCCCTGAGCGCCCCGCAGCCAGGCCGGCGGCAGCTTGACCGCCAGCGCCAGGCGCCGGCCGCCGCGGCGCGCCAGCGCCGTCCGGTGCGCCGAGAGTTCGGCCACGACGCGGGCAAAAACCGGCGGCGACGGGCGCTCCCGCCCCGGATTGAGCACCACATAGTCGGCCAGGCGATGACAGCCGTCGAGCACCCGCGCCAGCTCGGCGCCGGCCGCGGCCCACGGTGTCCCCGGCCGCTTGCCGAGGCTGATCCCGCACGGCACGCTCGCCGCGCCGCGCGCCAGGCGCCGCAGCGCGGGCGCGCCGGCATGCAGGGTGCCCGCCTCGATGGCCGCCAGGCCGAGCGCTCGCGCCCGGCGGCGCAACCGGCCGCGCAGGTCGAAGCCCGCCGCCAGCCCCACCACGCCCGGAAACACCAGCCCCATCGCATGCACCGCGGGCCCACCCGCCACGGCGGCGCCACGGCGGCCCAGCAGCTGCCCGAGACGGCGCCGGGCGCGCAGGGCGCGGCGACTCGGTGCGACGCTCATGTGCCCGCGGCGGCGAAGGCGCGGATGAAGCCCACCAGCGCGTCGACCGCCGCGGTCTCGAGGCCGGGATACAGGCTCACCCGCACGCCCCCGCTCCGGGGGTGGCCGCGCAGCTCGTGCAGGCCCGCGTCGGCGGCCGCCGCCAGGAAATGCTCGGTGTGCGCCGGCTCGGCGAGCTGAAAACAGGGATTGACCCGCGAGCGCCAGGCGGGCGTCACCGGTACCCGGTAACGGCCGGGGCTGGCCTCGAGGGCGCCGTACACCGCCGCGCCATGGCGCTCGATGCGCTCGGCCACCGCCGCCACCCCGCCGGTGGCCTCGATCCAGTCGAGCATGTGGCGGGCCACGCCCATGGGAAACACCGGCGGCGTGTTCAGGCGCGAGTCGGCCTCGGCCTGGCGTGTGTAGTCGAGCACCCGGGGCGTGTAGGCCCGCGCCCGACCGAGCAGGTCCTCGCGCACGATCACCACGGTCAGCCCCGGCACGCCGATGGTCTTCTGGGTGGCGGCATAGCCGAGCGCGAGGCGCGAGAAATCGATGGGCCGGGTGAGCAGATCGGAGGTCATGTCCGCCACCAGCGGGGCGTCAACCTCGGGCCAGGCGCGGTACTGGCAGCCGTCGGCGGTCTCGTTGGTGGTGATGTGGACGTAGGCGGCGCCTTCGGCCCGTGCCATCGCCTCCGGCCCGATCCGCTCGATCCGTCCATGACTCGCGGCCTCCTCGGCCGCCCGGCGCGACCAGTGCCCGGTGACGACATAGGCGGCCCGCCCCGCCGGCGGCAGCAGGTTGAGCGGCACCGCCGCGAACTGGGCGGTGGCGCCGCCGGGCAGGAACAGGAGACGAAACCGGGGCGGAATGTCGAGCAGGCGGCGCAGGCTGGCATCCACGTCCGCCTGCAGGGCGCGGTACTGCGGCGCGGTGAACGGCAGGCTGAGCAGGGAGCGGGCGTCGGCGCCGCCGAGGCAGTCGTGGGCGACCGCCTGACGCACCTCGACGGGCACGGGGCCGCTGGCGGCGGAGAAACTGTAGCCGCCCCCACCGGCCGCGCCCCGCCGTCAGCCGAACAGGGACAGTCCATGGACACCGGCCGCCATGAAGAACACCACCGGGATCGACAGCAGGGTGTTGACCCGGGCGGAGAGGAAGGTGATGCGCGAGGCGCGCAGACGCGCATCGAGCGGCGCGCGCACGAAGCCGAGCACGCGTTTCTGGTTGGGCCACAGCACCAGCCACAGGTTGGCGACCATGAGCATGCCCAGCCACATGCCCACGCCCAGCGGCGCCAGGCTGCCCCGCAGGGTGAGCGCGTCGAGCAGCCAGCCGCGATGCCAGAGGATGAGCAGCCCGCTGCCCAGCACCACCAGCGAGGCGTAGCGGAAGGTGCCGTGCTCGCGGGCGAGCAGCGCCTGCTGGCGCGGGCTGTCCGGGTCGGCCAGATCGGTGGGGTCGAGCGGCGCGTAGCGCGGCCGGTTGACCGCGGTGGCGTAGTTGTGGCCGATCCACACCAGGGCGCCGAGCAGATGCGCCCAGCGAGCGAGGATCTCGAGGAGGGTGCCGTCCATGTGCCCTCCTCAGCCCAGGGTACGCAGCGCGAACGCCAGCAGTGCCGTCAGCGCGAAGCCGCAGGCCACCGTCACCGGCGCCGGGTCGAGCAGGGTGAAACGCGCGGCGGCCGGGTTGGCCGACTGCGTGGCAGGGGGGTGATGATTCACCCCGCATCCATCGGCAGCACGATGGCCGCCACGTAGGTCGGACTTCAGTCCGACAGCGACTTCCGGGCAGGCGTTGTCTGTCGGACTGAAGTCCGACCTACCGTACCGCTGTTCGTTTGCCGGCTCAATGGGCATCGGACTCGACCTCCATCAGCTCGCGCGCCGTACGCTCGGTGCGCATGAGCAGCGGCTTGAGCGTGCGCTTCGGGTCGTTGGCGCGCGCCACCGCGTCGGTGATCAGATGATGCTGCGGCGACTTGGCGCAGGCCGGGTCGGTGCTGGCGGCATCGCCGGTGAGCAGGAAGGCCTGGCAGCGGCAGCCACCGAAGTCGGTCTCCTTCTCGTCGCACGAGCGGCACGGCTGCGGCATCCAGCTGTCGCCGCGGAATTTCTGGAAGCTGGGCGACTCGTGCCACAGCCAGGCGAGCGGTTTCTCGCGCACGGTGGGGAAGTCCAGGGTCTTGATCAGGCGCGCTTCCTGGCACGGCAGCGCGGCGCCGTCGGGGGCGATGGTCAGGTGGATCGAGCCCCAGCCGTTCATGCACGCCTTGGGCCGTTCCTCGAAATAGTCGGGGATGACGAAGTAGATGGTCATCTTGTCGCCGATGCGCTCGCGCGCTTCCTGCACCGCCCGCTCGGCACGCTCGAGCTGCGCGCGGCTGGGCAGCAGTTCCTCGCGGTTGAGCATCGCCCAGTTGTAGTACTGGATGTTGGCGAATTCGAGGTAGTCGACGCCGATGTCTTCGGCCAGCGCGAGGATCTCGGCGGTCTGGTCGGCGTTCTGGCGGAACACCGGCACGTTGAGCACCATCGGGAAGCCGTGGGCCTTGATCCCGCGGGCCACCTCGATCTTGCGATCGAAGGTACGCGCGCCCACCAGGGTATCGGTCAGCTCGCGGTCGCTCGACTGCAAGGAGAGCTGGATCTGGTTGAGGCCGGCCGCCTTGAGCGCCTTGAGGCGCGTCTCGTTGAGGCCCACGCCGGAGGTGATCAGGTTGGTGTAGTAGCCCAGCCGGCTCGCCTCGCCGACCAATTCCTCCAGGTCGTCGCGCAGCATCGGCTCGCCGCCGGTGAAACCCAGCTGCAGGGCGCCCAGTTCGCGCCCTTCACGCAGCACGCGCTTCCACTCGTCGGTGGACAGCTCCTTGTCGTGGCAGCCTTCATAATCGACCGGGTTGCTGCACCACGGGCACTTGAGCGGGCAGCGGTAGGTCAGCTCCAGCACCAGCCACAGGGGCTGGCCTTTGCCGTCAAGCCTGACGACGGATCCATCCTTTGGCACGGAACACCTCCAGAAACTTGTAGACGCCTTCGGCGATCGCCTGCTTGTCGCCTTCGAACAGGGTTTGCAGCTCGGCCACCATCGCCTCGACGGTGCGCGCACCGTCGCAGCGCTTGATGATCTCGCTGGCGGTCTCGTTGAGCTTGACGATGCCCTCCGGGTAGAGCAGCACATGGGCCTGCTGCGTCGCCTCCCAGCGGAACAGGTACATCGGGTTGATCTCGAAACGGTCCTGCGCCTCGGGCAGGGTCAGGTCGCTCATGGTCTTGTCTCCTTCATCGACGCGGGGACGGGATGGCCGCCCCCGCCGGCTTCACGGGGCGTGCCCGGGGTCACCGGGCCGCCCCGGACACGGCTCAGCGTACGTAGACGTAAGCGGTCACTTCGAAGCCCAGACGAATGTCGCAGTAGGCCGGATCAGTCCATTGCATGGTGTCTTCCTCCATGGATTTGAGTGGGATGAAACAAGCGGACGGGCCGGGAGGCCACATCCGCTTCAATCATCGCCGCGCCGCGGCGCCCCGCCATCCGCAGACTCACGAACCGCGCATCACCGTTGTCATGAAAACGGCATCGCGAAAATCATGATTCTTTCACCGATGCGCAAATACTTGATCCGGCGCAAGGCACGCGCTCCGCACCCCCTTCAGGGCACCGGCGCCAAGGCGATCTCGTCGCTGCGCGCGACGCCTTCGGTCATGCCTCGGCACAGGGCGATGAAGCGCTGCATGCCCGGGGTGCGGAACTTGTGCCGGTGCCACACGAAGGAGAAGGCGCGCTTCAGATCGAGCGCCGGCACCTCGACCGGCACCAGCGAGCCGCGCCGGAAGGCGTCGCGCAGCGCCAGGCGCGAGATGCAGCCCAGGCCCAGGCCCGCCTCCACGGCACGCTTGATGGCCTCGGTGTGTTCCAGTTCGAGGCGGATGTTGAGCGTGGGCCACACATGGCGCATGGCATGCTCGAAGGTGGACCGGGTGCCGCTGCCCGGCTCGCGCAGGATCCAGTCGGCCCCGGCCAGCGCCGACAGGTCGACATCGGTGCGCCCCGCCAGCGGATGGCCCGGCGCGCAGAACACCACCAGCTCGTCGGCCACCCAGTGCTCCACCTCCAGGTCGGCGTGGTTGCAGGCGCCCTCGATCAGGCCGATGTCGAGCTCGTAGGCGAGCAGGCGCTCGACGATGCGGGCGGTGTTGTGGACATGCAGGTCGGCGCGCGCGCTCGGAAAACGCTGCAGGTAGTCGGCCACGATCAGGGTCGCCAGATAGTTGCCGATGGTGAGCGTGGCCCCCACCCGCAGATGCCCCGGCTCACGCTCGCCGCCGAGCAGGGTTTCGACCTCGCGCACCCGCGCCAGCAGCTCCGCGGCCATGGGCAGCAACTGCTCTCCGAGCGCATTCAGACGCACGCTGCGGCCGATGCGGTCGAACAGGCGCACGTCGAACTGGCGCTCCAGTTCCCCCAGCGCCGCGCTGGCCGCCGATTGCGACATGGACAGGCTTTTCGCCGCATCGGACACGCGGCCCAGGCGCGCCACCTCGAAAAACACCTCCAACTGCCGCAACGTGGTTTTCATATTTGAAAAATCGATTTCCGATATTAAAACAATTCGCTTTTGTAAATATAGGCGCATGCTTAGACTGTTGCCAACCCCCAAACCCCAACGGAGAACACGCATGAGCACTTTGGGCACCGAACGCGTCCTCAGCGTTCATCACTGGAACGACACCCTGTTCAGCTTCCGCACCACGCGGGATCGCGGCCTGCGCTTCGAGAACGGTCAGTTCGTGATGATCGGTCTGCAACAGGAAGGCCGTCCGCTGACGCGCGCCTACAGCATCGCCAGCCCGAACTATGAAGAGCACCTGGAATTCTTCAGCATCAAGGTGCCGAACGGGCCGCTCACCTCGCGCCTGCAGCACCTCAAGCCGGGCGACCCGATCATCGTCAGCCGCAAGCCGACCGGCACCCTGGTGCTGCACGACGTGCGCCCGGGCCGCAACCTGTACCTGATGTCCACCGGCACCGGTCTGGCCCCGTTCCTGAGCGTGATCCAGGACCCGGAGACCTACGAGCGCTTCGAGAAGGTGGTGCTGATCCACGGCGTGCGCCAGATCAACGAGCTCGCCTACGCCGAGTTCATCGAGCAGGAGCTGCCGAACAACGAATTCTTCGGCGAGGCGGTGCGCGACCAGCTCATCTACTACCCCACCGTGACCCGCGAGCCCTACCGCAACAACGGCCGCCTCACCGACGCCATCATGAGCGGCAAGCTCATGAAGGAGACCGGTCTGCCGCCGCTCGATCACACCGTCGATCGCGCCATGATCTGCGGCAGCCCCGCCATGCTGCAGGACTGCTGCGACATGCTCGACAGCGTCGGCTTCGAGATCTCGCCGCGCATCGGCGAGCCGGGCGACTACGTGATCGAACGCGCCTTCGTGGAGAAGTAGCCGACCCGGCTCATGCCGGGCCGCCCCCTCGCCCGGCGGCGCGCCGGCGCGCCCGGGCATCGCCGGCCAGCAGCCACTGCCCCACCCCCAGCGGCACGAAGCTCGCCGCCACCGCCAGCGCCAGGCCGGCTCCGCCGGGGGACGGCAGCTGCAACAGCGCCGACAGGGCGGGCCACCCCAGCGCCGCGCCGATCAAGGCCAGGCACAGCGCCACCGCGCCCCACACATAGGGGTTGCGGCTCACCTCGTTCGCCAGCCACCCGCTGCCGGCCTCGCGCATGTTGAACACGTGCCACAGCTGGGCCAGCGCCAGGGTCACGAAGGCCATGGTGACCGCCTGCGCGGGTACCAGCGCGAGCCTGAACAGCGCCAGCGCGAAGACCGCCAGCGTCGTCGCCGTGATCACCCCCCGAGCAGGACGATGCGCCGCCACTGGGCCGCGCCGACGATGGGCTCGGCCGGATCGCGCGGCGGCCGCCGCATCACCCCGGGGGCGCCCTCGCCCAGCCCCAGCGCGAACGCCGGAAACACGTCGGTCACCAGGTTCAGATAGAGGATCTGCAAGGGCAGCAGCGGCACCGGCAGGCCGCCGCCGACGGCCAGCCCGACCACCAGCACCTCGGACAGGTTGCACGACATCAGGTAGACGACGAACTTGCGGATGTCGTCGAAGATCACCCGCCCCTGGCGCACCGCCTCGACGATGGTGGCCAGATCGTCGTCCTTGAGCACCATGTGCGCCGCCTCGCGCGCCACCTGGGTGCCGCGCGCACCCATGGCGACGCCGATGTCGGCCTGCCGGAGCGCGGGCGCGTCGTTCACGCCGTCGCCGGTCATGGCGACGATCTGGCCATCGCCCTGGAACACCGAGACCACGGCCAGCTTGGTCTCCGGCGCGACCCGCGCGAAGACCTCGGCCGCGCGCACCCGGGCCAGCATCTCGGGCGGCGCGGTGGCCGGATCGAAATCGACCAGCTCGCGCCCCTCGACCACCACCGGGGCCTCATCGCAGAGGCCGGCTTCGCGCGCGATGCGCACCGCCGTGCCGGCATGGTCGCCGGACATCATGACCACCCGGATGCCCGCGTCGCGACACGCGGCGATGGTCGCCGGCACGTTCGGGCGCAGCGGGTCCGCCAGACACACCAGCGCCACCAGCGTGAGGCCGTCGTAGGGATCGTCGTCGGCGCGTGCCGAGCGCTTCATGGCCAGGGCGAGACTCCGGAGCCCGTCGCTGGCCGCCGCGTGCGCCCGTTGCAGCCACTGCGCCCGCTGCGCTGCCGGCAGCGGTGCCGGTCCGTCCGCGCCCCACACCTGCGTGCAATGCGCGAGGGTCTCTTCCGGCGCCCCCTTGGCGGCATACAGGTAGCCCTCGTCGCGGGCGTGGACGGTCACCATCATGCGGCGTGCCGGATCGAAGGCGTGTTCGGCCACCTCCGGGTGTTCGCCACGCAGCACCGCCCGGTCCAGGCCCGCATCGCGGGCGACCTGGAGCAGTGCCAGCTCCATCGGGTCGCCGGTGCCTGCCACCGCCTCCGCGCCCAGATCGGCGTTGTTGCACAGCGCGCCGATGCGCAGGGCCCAGCCGAGCGCCGCGTCGGCCCCCGGTTGCAGCGGCGTGTCCGCAGCCACACGCAGATCCCGGTCCGCGAGCAGGTAGCGCGCGACACGCATGCGGTTCTCGGTCAGGGTGCCGGTCTTGTCGGTCAGGATCAGCGTGGTCGCGCCCAGCGTCTCCACCGAGGAGAGCCGGTTGACCAGCGCGTTGCGCCGCGCCATGCGCCACATGCCGCGCGCCAGGCACAGGGTGGCGACCACGGGCAGCCCTTCGGGCACCGCCGCCACCGCCAGCGCGACTCCGGTCTGGATCATGTCGGCAAGCCCGTGACCGCGCAGCGTGCCCAGGGCGATGACCACCACTGCCAGCGCCAGGGTCAGCCAGATGAGCCGGTAGCCCAGGCGTTCGAGACGGCGCTCCATGGGCGAGGCTTCGGCCTGGGCCGCCTGCACCAGGCCGCTGATGCGGCCGATCTCGGAGGCCATGCCGGTGGCCACGACGATGGCCTCCCCCGCGCCCTGGGTGACCGCGGTGCCCTTGAACACCATGCAGCTGCGGTCGCCGAGCACGGTATCGGCCGCCACCGCCGCCACGTCCTTGCCCACCGCCATCGATTCTCCGGTCAGGACGGATTCGTCGCACTGCAGGTTGGAGGCCGCGAGCAGGCGCAGATCGGCGGTGACCACATCGCCGGCCTCCAGGATCACGACGTCGCCGGGCACCAGCTCGCGCGCTTCGATCATCTTGACCGCACCGTCACGGCGCACCCGGGTGCGCAGCTCGGCGAAGCTGAACAGCGCCTCCATGGAACGCGCCGCATGCAGTTCGGTGAAGAAGCCGATGGCGCCGTTGATCAGCAGCACGACCACGATCGCGGCGCCATCGACCAGATCCCCTTGGGCGAAGGCCGAGCCGGCGGCCACGGCGAGCAGCCAGACGATGATGCTCTTGAACTGGTGCGCGAGGATGGCGATGGCGCTGCGCGGCTTCTGCCGCCGCAGCCGGTTGGGGCCGTAACGCGCGCGCCGCGCCGCGACCTCCGCGGTGCTCAGGCCGGTCTCGGCAGAGGTGCCGAGACGCTCCGCCACCCCTGCGGCCGGGCATGCGAAGGGGGGCGCACCGATTCGATCCTGCCCGGTGCGTCCGCGTGCGTCACTCATCGGTCGTTGCCCCACCGAACCGATCCGCGAGCCCCTCCGGCCGCGCAGACAGGAACAGACACACGAGCCCCCCTCCCCATCGAATCGTCGATCTCACGCTATGCCAGCGTCACCGTGACGTCAATCCCGGGCGCGGCGCGCTCAGCCGGGCGCCAGCGCGTCGAGCGCCGCCGGAAAGCGGCGCCGGTACTCGGCGGGGGTCATGCCGGTCTCGCGCTTGAACAGCTTGCGGAAGTAGGCCAGATCCTCGTAGCCGACCCGGTCGCTCACTTCGCGGATGCTCTGCGCCCCGGCCTCGAGCAGCTCGCGCGCCACCGCGATGCGTCGCGCCTGCAGGTAGTTGCCGGGCAGGCGCCCGGTGGCGGCCTTGAAGCGGCGCATGAAGGTACGCGGGCTCATCAAGGCCTTGCCGGCCAGTTGCTCCACGCTCAGATCGTCGGCGTATCGGGCACAGATGAACGCCTCGACCTCGCGGATGCGCTCGTCCTGGTGCGGGCGCGACAGGGGCAGGATCGCGTACCCGGACTGGTGGGTGCGCGGCAGGTCGAGCACCAGCGCCCGGGCACACTGCAAGGCCACCTCGTGGCCGCAGAACTTCTCGACCAGGTACAGGCTCATGTCCAGCCCCGCATGCACGCCGCCGCAGGTGAGCAGGCGGTCGTCCTCGGTGATGAGCTCGTCCGCATGCCAGTGCACCGCAGGAAAACGCCGCGCGTAGCGGCTGACGATGGCCCAGTGGGTAGTGGCGCGACGCGCGTCCAGCAGCCCCGCTTCGGCCAGAAAGGCGGCGCCGGTGCAGATGCTGCCCACATAGGCGCCCTGGCGGTGATGATGACGCAGCCACGGATACAGGGCCTGGTGGTAGGCCAGTTCCTCGTCCACGTCGAGCCCCGACGAGGACAGGATGATCACATCGGTGTGTTCGATGTCGTGGATGCCGCCGTGGGGCGTGATGCCGACGCCATGGCAGGACGCCACCGGCCGGCCGTCCACGGTGACCACCGACACCTCGAAGCGCCCCGCTTCGTCCTCGCCATGCAACTGCTCCCACAAGCGGCCGGCGGACAGGAAGATCTCCTGCGGCGCGAGCGTGGTGGACGCGTAGTTGTTGCGGACCAGCACCAGGGTGACGTGGCGCATCGGCAGACCTCACGGGTGGCGGGAACGGGCGCCGGCAGCGGCCGGCCCCGTGACCTTACCCGAAGCGCCGGCGCGCTGCCCGCAGGCAGCCGCCCCGGCGTCGGGACGCGACCCTCAGCCCTTGGCGGTCATGGGGTCGATGACCCGGCGCAGCTCGGTGACCTTGTTGGCGGGAAAGCCGCTCAGGCGCGCATGCTCGTGCACCAGATCCTCGCTCTCGGCCAGATAGACGCAGTAGGTCTTGTCGTCGGCGACGAAGGACTCGACCCACTGCACCTTGCCACCGAGCTTGGCCAGCGCCTCGTTGGAGGTGGCGGCGGCGTTCTGCAGCGCCTCGCCGTCCATCTGGCCCACGGACGGAATCTCGCGTTCGATCAGGAAACGTTTCATGTCTCGACCCTCATTCTGATGATTGGCTGGCCAGCATAGCAATGCCCGGCGGCGGGCCGGGCATGGCAATAGTGCCAATCACACGCGTCGATCCTGCCAATCGCGTCCGGCCGGTTCAGGAGCGCCGACGCCGCGCCGCGCCGGCCACCAGACCCACGCCGGCGAGCATGAGCGCCCAGGTCCCGGGTTCCGGCACCGGCATGGCGAGGGAGAGCAGCTGCGGATCGTGGTCGGAGATCTGCGCCGCGAACTCGCTGTTGATGTGGAGGATGTCGTAGACCATGGACGGGTCGCCCAGCACCGCCGCGGACACGAACATCTGGTCGAGCACCTGGGCGTTGCCCTCGTAGTTGTAGCTGTAGCGCTCGTTGGCCGGCAGCGTGTTGACCAGCGAGGTGAGACCGGCGTCGACCAGCGGCTGCAGCGCATCGGCGAACTGGAAGTCGTTGAAGTCACCCAGGGCGATGATCGGGGTCTCCGGATCGGCCGCCAGCAGTTCGGTCACGAAGGCGGCCACCGCCTCGGCCTGGGCCAGGCGCTCCACCTCGGAGCCGCGCTCGGGCGCCTGGTTCGGCCCGAACAGCGGCTCGTCGCCGCCCTTCGAGTTGAAGTGGGTGTTGATGAGCACGAAGTTCTCGCCACCGATGTCGAACTGCGCCACCAGTGGCTTGCGGCTGTCGTCGAAGGCGGTGTTGGTCGGATCGATGCGGCCGGCGTCCAGGCTCAGCGAGCCGTCCGGCAGCACCGCGATGGCCTCGGTGGCGCTGCCCACCGCGCCGGCGAAGCTCACCGTCGACTTGTCATAGAGGTAGGCGTTGCGGATGTTGCCTCCCGGCTGCCCGCCGTCGGCGTTGTTGACCGGGTCGATGACCACGTAGCCGTAGTCCCGCCCGCCCGCGGCCTTGATGGCGGTGGTGAGCCGGTCGAGGGTCTGCTCGGAGGCGACCACGCCGTCGTTGCTGGCGCCGGTGTTGTCCTGCACCTCCTGCAGCGCGATCAGCTGCGGCGAGGCCAGATTGCCCACGATCTGCTGGGCGATGGCATCGAAGCGCGAGCTCGCCGCATTGCCGGCGAGGTTCTCCACGTTGTAGGAGGCGATCGCGAGCCGATTCGCCGCGCGCGGCGCAGCCACCTCGGGCACCAAAGCACCGCGGCTCACCGTGGGCGCCGAGGTGATCTGCAGCTTGTAGTTGGAAAAGCTGTAGTCGAGCACGCCGACCACGTTCGAGAGCTGGTCGCCCACGTTGACCACCGGGGTGGACACGAGCCCGTCGTCGAGGATGAGGCGATGCGGATTGAAGTTGGTCGGCGAGATCACCACGTCGCCACGCGCCGAGGTGAGCGTGCTGCCCACCTGGTCGCCGCTGATGACCGGAATCTCGCCATAGCGCGCGTTGGGGCCAACCACCGCCGCCGAGGCCAGACTCACGCGCATGCCTTCCAGATGCTCGTAGAAGTCCATGGCATAGGTGTCGGGGTCCAGCACGTGGCCGCTGGTCTCCACGTTGCCCACATCCGGCGCGATCGCCGTGGTCGGCGCCAGCAGGCCGCCGCTGCCGATCACCACCGCCGCCGGCAGCGCATTGCCGGCCGACACCCGCGTCCATGCGTTGCTGCCGAAGGACAGGTTCAGCTCGGTGGTGGTGAGGTTGTTCGCGGCGCCACCGGGCCGGTATTCGTCCACCCGGCCCGAGGCCAGCACCCGGTCGCCCACCGTCGGCCGCGCCCGGCTGCCGGTGAACACGAACACACCGTCGGAGGTGAGCGCGTTGCCGTCCGGCACCACGTCCTGCATCCAGAAGCCGTTGCCGCTCACCGCGGTGACGATCCCGTCCACGTTCGACACCACCGAGCCGGCGTAGGGCGACAGATGGGTGGTGCCCTGGATGTCGCCGATGGTGAGGGCATGGGCGTTGCCCTGCAGGGCCAGGAGGAGCATGGCGGCGATGGGGGTCAGGCGGGTGATGGTCATGATGAGTCCTGCGATGCGGGAGGTTGGAATGGGCCCATTGAACCCGATGCACATGAAGCCTCCGTCGCCGCGCCATGCTACCGACATGATCCGAACGGGCCATGGATCGCCTGGCGCATCACACCCGCCCTGAAAAACGCCTCGGCGAGGATGGCCGCCATCCACTGCCCCTTCGAGGAGATCGTTCATGAAGACCCCGATGCTCGCCGCGCTGATCCTGCTCGGCTCCACCCAGGCCCACGCCCTGCAGACCGTCGACTACGGCTGGGAAGACGGCGTCGGCACCCTTCTCGGCAGCTACGGCAACCTGGCCGACCCGGTCAACGTCACCGGCGCGCAGCTTGGCAGCAATGGCGTCGATCCCTACGGCGTCGCCGGCGCCCATGGCGGCGACCGCTTCCTTCACGTGGCCGAAGACCCGATCGGCGGCACGCCCCAGGCCTACGTGGCCTTCATCACCGGCCTGCAGGCGGGTGACGAGATCAGCGCCAGCTTCTGGGGCTACGACGACACCGCCGGCAGCAACCCGTCGCTGCGCATCTGGGGTCATTACGCCGTGTCCGGCGATGTGAACAGCTACGAAGGCAGCGCGGGCGGCAACACCACCTACACCGACGGCAGCGGCTGGAGCCAGGTCGGCAACACCTGGACCTTCGCCCCGAGCTCGGCCGGCGCCGACGCCCTCGTCGTCGAGGCGCGCCTGTATTCGGGCAGCGGCGGCCGCACCGACTTCTGGATCGACGACCTGCAGGTCATCGCCCCGGACCACGCCACCGTCCAGTTCGCCGCCGCCCCGGTCCCCGAACCCGAATCCTACGCCCTCATGCTCGCCGGCCTCGGCCTGCTCGGCGGCGTGGTGCGTCGCCGGACGGGGCGCTGATCCGCCACCCCCTGGCCTGAACGTCCGGCGAGGCAGGCATCCGCCGCCTTGCCGGAGGTGTCACGTGCGTGTCGAGGCGGCGACGGCCCTCAATCGAGCGACGCCACCCGGGCGATCGCCTCCTCCACCCGATCCACCGCGATCACCTCGATCCCCTTGACGCCGCCCTTGGGCGCATTCGCCTTGGGGATCACGGCATGGGTGAAGCCGAGCTTGGCCGCTTCGCGCAGGCGCTCCTGGCCACGCGGGGCGGGACGGATCTCACCGGCCAGCCCCACTTCGCCAAAGACGGCGAGTTGCCGAGGGAGCGCCTTGTTCTTGAGCGAAGAGACGATGGCGAGCAGCACCGCCAGATCCGCGGCCGGTTCGGTAATCTTGACCCCGCCCACGGCATTGACGAACACGTCCTGGTCGGCGCACTGGATGCCGGCGTGGCGGTGGGCCACGGCCAGCAGCATCGCCAGGCGGTTCTGCTCCAGACCCACCGACAGGCGTCGCGGGCTCGGCGCATGGCTGTTGTCCACCAGGGCCTGCACTTCCACCAGCAGCGGACGGGTGCCCTCCTGGGTAACCAGCACGCAGGCGCCGGCGACCGGTTGGCTGTGCTGGGAGAGGAAGATGGCCGAGGGGTTGGACACTTCGCGCAGGCCGCGCTCGGTCATGGCGAACACGCCCAGCTCGTTCACCGCGCCGAAACGGTTCTTGAAGGCACGGATGAGGCGGAAACTCGAGTGGGTGTCGCCCTCGAAGTAGAGCACGGTGTCGACCATGTGTTCGAGCACCCGCGGCCCGGCCAGGGCGCCATCCTTGGTGACATGGCCGACCAGGATCAGGCTGGTGCCGCTCTGCTTGGCGAAGCGGGTGAGCTGGGCGGCGCACTCGCGCACCTGGGTCACGGACCCGGGGGCGGAGGTGTAGGCATCCGAATACAGGGTCTGGATCGAGTCGATGACTGCGATCCGCGGCCGGGCCTTGCCCAAGGTGGTGAGGATGGTCTCGAGGCCGATCTCGGGCAGCAGTTGCAGGCCCTCGGTGGGCAGCGCCAGGCGCTGGGCGCGCAGGGCCACCTGCTCGGCCGACTCCTCGCCGCTCACGTAGGCCACTGAATGCTGGGGCGCGAGCACCGCGAGCGCCTGCAGCAGCAGCGTGGACTTGCCGATGCCGGGGTCACCGCCGATGAGCACGACGCCGCCGGCCACCAGCCCGCCGCCGAGCACCCGGTCGAACTCGCCGATGCCGGTGGGGATGCGCGGGGTCTCGCGCGGGGTGATCTCGGAGAGCGCCTGCAGCCCGCCGGTGGCGCCGGCGAGCGCGGCGAAACGGCTCGGGCCGGTGGCCACCTCGGGTGCGGTCTCGACAATGGTGTTCCACTGCCCGCAATGCGGGCACTGCCCCTGCCAGCGCGGGGTGTTACCGCCACATTCGGTACAGGTGTAGGTGCTGCGCTGTTTCGTCTTGGTCGCCATGCTGCTCAACGCTTCGCCCGGGTCTGCATCACCTCGGTGGCGAACAGCGCGAAGGTGGTGATGAGCCGGGAGCGGAACTTGTCTTTGGGGAGGATGACCTCCAGCGGGGTGTAGAGCCGCGGCGACAGCGGCACCGCCACCATCCGGCCTTCGTTGATGTCGCGCTGGATCGCGGCATGGGAGGCGATGCCGAAGCCGAAGCCCTCGCCCACCAGCTGCTTGACGGCGGCGAGGCTGCCCAGCTCGGCGGCGACGTTCACGTCATCCATGGGAATGCCGGCCGCATCGAAGTACTGCTCGGCCAGATCGCGGATGGCGTTGCCCGGCTCGCGGGTGATGAAGGGAAACGGCAGCAGGTCCTGGGCGGTGAGCTGATCCTTCTGCGCCAGCGGATGGCCGGGCTGGCAGATCACCTCGAGCTCGTCCTGGGCGGCCGCATGACGCTCGAGCGAGGGCTCGTCGGTGACGATCTCGATCAGGCCCAGATCGAGGTCGCGCCCGGCGACCCGGTCGACGATGAGCTGCGAGTTGCCCACCGACACCCGCGGTACCACGCGTGGATAAGTGCGCTTGAAGCCTTCGAGGATGTGCGGCAGCCAGTAGGCGGCGATGGTGGTGCTGGTGCCGATGTTGAGGGTGCCGGCCAGCTCGTCGGTGAGCTCGGCCACGCGGGCTTCGAGTTCGGCATTGAGTTCGAGGATGCGCTCGGCGTAGTCGGCCACGATCTGGCCGGCGGCGGTCGGCGTGGCATGGCCGTGACCGCGCTCGAGCAGACGGGTGTTGAAATGCTCCTCGAGCTGCTTGATCTGGAAGGTGACCGCCGGCTGCGTCATGAACAGGCGCTCGGCCGCGCGGGTGAACGAGCCGTGCTTGACGACGGCGGAGAAGACCTGCAAACGTCGATCTGCCATGGTGTGCGATAAACCTCGTTTATTTGGTGTGATTTGACCACAAGTTGGCGCCCCTTCACAGAAAAACGATCCCCGGTTGATCCAGGTCGCACGTCCCTTCGCGGGCTTCGTGGTATAAACCGGGCTCGCCAAACTGCCTTCGGCCCGATCCACGATGCCGCTCGGTTTCTACATCATCATGGCGGCACAGTTCTTTTCTGCGCTGGCCGACAACGCCCTGCTGATCGTCTCGATCGGTCTGCTCAAGCACATGCAGGCGCCGGAGCAGTACGAGCCGCTGCTCAAGTTCTTCTTCACCATCTCCTACGTACTGCTGGCCGCCTTCGTCGGCGCCTACGCCGACTCGATGCCCAAGTGGCGGGTGATGCTCATCAGCAACACCATCAAGATCGGCGGCTGCGCGATGATGTTCTTTGGCCTCCATCCGCTGCTCGCCTATGCCGTCGTGGGCCTGGGCGCGGCGGCCTACTCGCCGGCCAAGTACGGCATCCTCACTGAATACCTGCCCCATCGCCTGCTGGTGGTCGCCAACGGCTGGATCGAGGGGCTGACCATCGGCGCCATCATCCTGGGCACCGGCATCGGCGGCGCGCTGATCTTCCCGGGCGTGTCCGACACGCTGCTGTCGCTCTCGCTGCCGCTGGTGAAGACGCCGTTCGAGATGGCGCTGCTGGTGGTCGGCCTGATCTACCTGATCGCCGCGATCTTCAACCTGTTCGTGCCCGATACCGGTGTCGATCACAAGCCGCTCAAGAACAATCCGCTCTACCTGCTGCACGACTTCAATCACTGCCTGAAGCTGCTGTGGCGCGACAAGCTCGGCCAGATCTCGCTGGCGGTGACCACGCTGTTCTGGGGCGCGGGCGCGACCTTGCAGTTCATCGTCCTCAAGTGGGCGGACGACTCCCTCGGCATCGAGCTGTCCAAGGCATCGCTGCTGCAGGGCGTGGTGGCCATCGGCATCTCCGTCGGTGCCGTGCTGGCGGCACGCAAGATCACCCTGCGCGGCTCGCCGGGCGTGATCCCGCTCGGGGTCGCGATGGGCCTGAGCATGCTGCTGATGGTCGCGGTGCCGCACATCCCGCCGATCCCGATCGCCGATCCGGCGCTGTTCGGGCATACGCTGCACATCGACCTGCGCGTGCTCGGGGTGATGGCGCTGCTCATCGCGGTGGGCGCCATGGCCGGCTTCTTCGTGGTGCCCATGAACGCCCTGCTCCAGCATCGCGGCCACATCCTGATGGGCGCCGGGCACTCGATCGCGGTGCAGAACTTCAACGAGAACCTGTCGATTCTCGTCATGATCGCGCTCTACGCGCTGCTGGTATGGCTCGATGTGTCGGTCAGCACCGTGATCGTGCTGTTCGGCCTGTTCGTGGCCGCCACCATGCTGCTGGTGCAGAAGAAGCACAACGCCAACCAGCGCGAGTTCGACAACGTCGCCCTGCTGGACGACTCCCTGCACTGAGCCGGCCCGGATCCGTCAGAGGATGATCGGCCGGTTGGGCAACTCGTCGACGTCGTCCGGCGCCCTGGGAAAATGTGTCGCGATCAACGCGCCGATCGCCTCCACCGCCGCCTCGCAACCGGCCGCATGCTCGCCGATCCGGAAGCGCGCTTCGAGGTCGCGGCAGATGAGGGCCCACTGCGCCTGCGACACATGGCGGTCGATGCCCCGGTCGGCCACGATCTCCACGGCCCGGTCGGCAAGCTGGATGTAGATCAGCACCCCGGTATTCTCTTCCGTGTCCCAGATGCCCAGCGACGCAAAGGCGTCGAGCGCCCGCTGGCGGGGCGTGACCCCGCGCCACAGCGACACCGGGTCGAGCCCGCCCTCGATGGCGATGCCGATCTCGCCGCGATGGCCGCTCTCGGACCGACGGATCGACTGCTCGATGCGGATCAGCATGGCCTCGGGAAAACGCCTGCGCACCACCCAGCCGGGCAAGAGCAGATGCCGGATCAGACGGGCCGTATCCATCACCAGCTCCCCGAGGCGCCGCCGCCACTGAAACCGCCGCCGCCGCCACTGAACCCCCCACCGCCGCCCGACCAGCCACCGCTGTGGCTGCCGAAACCGCCACCATGGCCGGAGCCCGTGGTCCACGGCCCGCTCCCGCCCCGACCGCCCGAGAGCAGGACGATCAGCCCGGCCACCAGCGCGCCGACACCGGCCATGCCCAGCAGGCTGGTCTGCACGTACCAGAACCCGGCGCCGAGCACGCCGGCCACGCCCCCACCGAACAGGCGGCCGAAGATGGCCCGCAATACCGGGCCGATGACGATGGCCACGAACAGCGTGGTGAACAGCAGGTCGCCCAGGTCGAACCCCCGCGACACGTGGCGCTCGCCCCGGGGCGCCGGCAGGGGTTCGCCGTTCACCAGGCCGGTCAGCGCCGCGACACCGGCATCGATTCCTTCGTAGAACTGCCCCTGCCGAAACAACGGCGTGATCTGCTCGGCGATGATCCGCTTGGCGTAGGCATCCGGAATGGCGCCTTCCAGCCCGCGCCCGACCTCGATGCGCACGCGGTGGTCGTCCTTGGCCACCAGCAGCAGGGCGCCATCATCGACGCCCTTGCGCCCGAGCTTCCAGGCGTCCACGACCCGAATGCCGTATTGCTCGATGGCTTCGGGCCGGGTGGTGGAGACGATGAGCACCCCGATCTGGCTGCCCTTCTCCTGCTCCAGGGCGCTCAGGCGCAATTCGAGCGCCTGGCGCTGCCCGGCGCTCAGGGTCCGGGTCAGATCCGTCACCCGCGCCTGCAGTGCGGGAACGGGCTGGAGCGTCTGCGCCCCGGCGGCAAACGCCAGCAGCGCGAGCGCGAGCAGAAGCCATGCACGCAGCCCCCCGCTGCGCGAATCCGCCCGCATTACTTGCCGCCGCCGAAGTCCACCGCCGGCGGCTGGCTGATGGCCGCCTCGTTCTCGACCGTGAAGCTGGCCTTCTTCTCGTAGCCGAACATCATCGCGGTCAGGTTGTTGGGGAAGGTACGCACCGAGATGTTGTAGGTCTGAACCGCCTGGATGAAGCGGTTACGGGCCACGGTGATGCGGTTTTCGGTGCCTTCGAGCTGGGCCTGCAGGTCGCGGAAGTTCTGGTCCGCTTTGAGGTCGGGATAGCGCTCCACAGTCACCAGCAGGCGCGACAGCGCGCCGCTGAGGCCGGCTTGGGCCTGCTGGAACTTCGCCATCGCGGCCGGATCGTTCACCAGTTCGGGCGTGACCTGGATGCCGGCCACGCGGGCGCGCGCCTCGGTCACCTGGGTCAGCACTTCCTTTTCGTGGTCGGCATAGCCCTGGACCACCTTGACCAGATTGGGCACCAGGTCGGCACGGCGTTTGTACTGGTTGAGCACTTCCGCCCAGGCCGAGGTGACCTTCTCGTCGTTGATCTGGATCTGGTTGTAGCCACAGCCGGACAACAGGGCGGTGACGAGCAAAATTGCAACAAGACGCAAGGCGTTCATCGGGAATCTCCAGGGGACAGCTGCGCCATGTGCCGGCGCGCGAAGCACAGGTCTTCCCATGCCTTGGCCTTGTCCAGCGGGTTTCGCAGCAGGTAGGCCGGATGATAGGTGACCACCACCGGAATGCCATCGTAATCGAAACACCGGCCCCGCGCCGAGGCGATGCGGATCTCGGTATTGAGCAGGCTCTGCGCCGCCGGCCGGCCCAGGGCGACGATGAGCTTCGGCCGGATGAGCGCGATCTGACGCGCCAGATAGGGGAAGCAGGCAGCGAGCTCGGAAGCCTCTGGGGTGCGGTTCAACGGCGGCCGGCACTTGACCGTGTTGGCGATGTAGACGCCCTCGCCACGCTTCAGATCGATGGCCGCGAGCATGGCGTCGAGCAGCTTGCCGGCCTTGCCCACGAAGGGTTCGCCGCGCGCATCCTCCTCCGCGCCCGGCCCTTCGCCGACGAACAGCCAGTCGGCCTGGCGGTCACCGACGCCCGGCACCGCCTGGGTGCGTTGCTCGCACAGGGCGCAGGCACGGCAGCCGAGGATGCGTTCGGTCAGGGCCTCCCAGTCCAGCGACGCGAGGTCGGACATGTCCGCCACACGTGGCGCCGACACGGCCGTCTCGATCGGTGGTGGCGCACCATGCACCGGTGGTGGCGCGACGGACGGCGGCGCTTCGACCGCCGCCACGGCAGGCGGCGCGGCGACCTCGGCTTCCGGCGCCGGTGCGATGTCGTCGCCCGCCTCCGGGTCGCGGTCGCGCAGGCGCCAGATCGGCCCCAGGCCCATCGCGTTCAGGATGTGGTCGCGCCGCCCGCTCACAGCGCCGCCCGCATCACGATGGCATCCTCGCGCCCGTCCGGCGCCGGGTAGTAACCGCGGCGACGGGCGATGCCCACGAAGCCGAAGCGCTCGTACAACGCCAGTGCGGCCGCGTTCGAGGGGCGCACTTCGAGAAAACATTGCGTGGCGCCCAGGGCCCGCGCCTCGTCGCACATGAGTGTGAGCAGCATGTGCCCGACCCCCTGGCGCTGGGCATTGGCGATGACGCTGATGTTGAGCAGATGCGCCTCGTCGAGGATCAGCATCATCACGGCGTAGCCCACCGGGGCATCCCCCTGGCAGACGATGCGGCACAGATAGCCGGCGGACAGCGAATCGGCAAAGTTGCCGGCCGTCCAGGGATAGGGGTAGAGCTGAGGTTCATGGCACATCACCCAGGCGATGTCCTCGCTGCGCATGGGGCGAAGCGCGCACGGGGCCACCACGCTCATGCCTTGCCGCCCCGCGCCAGCCGCTCGGCCGTGGTCAGCGCCACCTTGTCGCGCACATAGAGCGGACCGATCCGGGTCACGTCGCACGCCGCCTCGAGGCCGCGCAGCTGTGCCAGGCGCAGCAGGGCCGATGCCTCGGGCACGGCCTCGGCGTCGCAGCCGAGCAGGCGCGTCTCGTTTACGAGCAGGCGATCGGCACAGGCCCGGAAGGCCGAACCGGCGCCCCACCACGCCCCCTCGGGCAACGCGACCAGTTCCGGCGGCAGGCATGCCGGGGCCGTGACCGCGAGCACGTCGTCGCCTTCCCGACGGTAGGCGGCATGATAGGTCTCGCCCATGCGGGCGTCCGTGGCCACGAACACCATCGGATGCGGCTGCGCCGCCGCGATGGCATCGAGCGAACACACCGGCAGCACCGGCAGATCGGCCGTGAGGGCGAAACCCTGCGCCACGCTGCAGCCGAGGCGCAATCCGGTGAACGCGCCCGGCCCGACGCCGAGGACGATCGCATCAAGCGCGGACAGGCTCAGGCCGTGCTCGGCCAGCAGGGCCAAGGCGGTCGGAACGAGGGTTTCGGAAGGGGTGCGTGTACCGTCCAGACGGCGCTGCGCGAGTTGCTCGCCCGTGGCGACGGCAACCGTCACGATTTCGCAGGAGGTTTCAATGCCCAGGAGCTTCATCGAGACGGGATTGTACCCGCCGGATGAGGCAAGCGCTCGGCTCAGTCGCGCTGCAGGTGGCGGCGCCCGTAGGCCTTGCGAATGGCCTCGTCGATCTGGCGGCGCATCTCGAGGCGCTCCTCTTCGCTCAGGGAGCGACGCTCGCCGATCTGCTTGCTGTCGATGTGGGCGAAGCTGGCCACCGTGGCGCGCACGTCCGCCCGGCGCATGCGATCCTGGTCCTGCGTCGCGAGGCGGTCGGTCCCGTCGGCAAAAGCGGGCGCCGCTCCGGCAAGCAGAACGGCTCCCGCCGCAGCGAGGATGGAACGCGTCAGGAAACAGGATCGGAACTTCGTCATGCGTCGTGTTGTTGCGCCAATGCGGTTGGTGAGCACTTTGCCACGAGAATGATACATACTTGGATTCTAGCGACGCGCCAAGAAGGGTGTAAGCCTTTATTACGCCTAAAGTGTGAACTTACGAACGGTTACGCATAAGTTTCGCCAACCCGGTCCGGATCGCTGGCGCGGCCGGAGTCCTGTGGATACGATTGCAGCCCATGAACACACTCGCAAGCCCCAAGACCCGTTATCGCGTCCTCGTCGTCGACGACGATGCGCGCCTGCGCGACCTGCTCTCGCGCTATCTGTCCGAGCAAGGCTACTCGGTCAAGGCGGTGGTCGACAGTACCGCCATGGATCGCGCCCTGCATCGGGAACACTATGACCTGATCGTGCTCGACCTGATGCTCCCCGGCGAAGACGGCCTGGCGATCTGCCGCCGGCTGCGCGCCGCCGAGGACGCGACACCGATCATCATGCTCACCGCCAAGGGCGATGACGTGGACCGCATCGTCGGCCTCGAGATGGGCGCCGACGACTACCTGCCCAAGCCCTTCAACCCGCGCGAGCTGGTGGCGCGCATCCAGGCCGTGATGCGCCGTCAGCCACAGCAGCTGCCCGGCGCCCCCACCCTGGACGACGAGATCGTCAATTTCGGCGCGGTCACCGTCAACCTGGGCAACCGCACCCTGGTGCGCGGCGACGAGGAAATCACGCTGACCACGGGCGAATTCTCCCTGCTCAAGGTGCTGGTCCAGCATCCGCGCCAGCCGCTGTCGCGCGACAAGCTCATGGAACTGGCCCGCGGCCGGGAGTATGGCGTGTTCGACCGCGCCATCGACGTACAGATCTCGCGCCTGCGCAAGCTGGTGGAGGAAGATCCGGGCAAGCCCCGCTACATCCAGACCGTCTGGGGGTTCGGCTACGTGTTCGTGCCGGACGGCAGCAAGGCCGACTGAGCTGGCCGGCCGGGCGGTCCCGGCCGCCGCTGACCGCCTTGTGTTGCGCCGCTTGCCCATTCCGACGCCATGACGCCACCCGCCAAGGGACCTCCGACCTTCCTGCCACGCACTCTGCTGTGGCAGACCTTCGCCTCGCTGGCGATCATGCTGATCCTCGCGTTCTCGGCGTGGTCCGAGATCGTGCGTCATTTCGAACTCGAACCGCGCGCGCGGGATCTGGCCCAGACCGTCACCAGTATCGTGAATCTGACCCGCACCGCGCTCATCAATGCCGATGCGGACCGCCGTCTCGAGCTGCTCATCGACCTGACCGCGATGGAGGGGATCCGGGTCTATCCGGCCGAAGCCACCGACCGTATCACCCCCCTGCCCGACACCCGCGCCATGGAACTGCTGACCCGGGACGTGCGCCGCGAACTGGGCCCGCAGACCCGTTTCGCCGGCAGCTGGGAGGAACTCGAGGGCTTCTGGGTCAGCTTCAAGCTGGACCCGTCCGACACCGATGAGTACTGGGTGATGCTGCCGGCCGAACGCATCCAGCGTCCACGCCCGCTCGAATGGCTGGGCTGGGGCGTGGCGATCATGGCCTTCGCCCTGCTCGGCGCGTACCTGATCGTGTTCCGGATCGGACGCCCGCTGCGGCAGATCGCCGAGGCCGCCCGCCTGATCGGTCATGGCAAGCAGCCGGCCCCCCTGCCCGAGGACGGCCCCGGCGAGATCGCCGAGGTCGCCTCGGCCTTCAACCAGATGGCCGGCGACCTGGCCCAGCTGGAGAGCGACCGCGCGGTGATTCTCGCCGGCGTCTCGCACGACCTGCGCACTCCCCTGGCGCGCCTGCGTCTCGGGGTGGAAATGACCGGGGCCCCCAGCGGGGATATCCGCGCCATGGTCAGCGACATCGAGGAGATGGATCGGGTCATCGGCCAGTTCGTCGACTATGGACGCAACGACGACGCCCCGCCTGAACCGGTCGTCCTCGCACCGCTCATCGAGGATATCGTCTCGGCCGACCGACTGCGCGGCCACGCCGTCGACACCCACCTGCATCCGAACGCCACGGTGCTGGCGCAGACGCTGCCGCTGCGGCGCGCGCTGCGCAATCTCATCGACAACGCGGAGCGCTACGGCAAGCCCGGGCAGACGCTGTCGGTGAGCACCGAGGCGGTCAACGGCAGCTGGAAGATCGCGCTGCGCGACGAGGGCCCGGGCATTCCCGAAGATCAGCTCGAACGCCTCAAGCGCCCCTTCGTGCGCCTCGACGAGGCACGCGGCAATACCCAGGGCGCCGGGCTCGGCCTGGCCATCGTCGATCGCTTCGCACGCGCTCACGGCGGCCGTTTTGACCTGAGCAACCACCCCGATGGCGGCCTGGTGGCCTCGATCACCCTGCCGGCGACCAAGCCGCCCGCCGCCCGTTCGGGCTAGAATCCGTCAACCGTTCAAGGAGTTGCCGGCATGCGCATCATCTTCCGCCAGCTGTTCGATGCAGAGAGCAGCACCTGCACCTATCTGCTCGCCGATCCGCTCACGGCCGACGCCGTGCTGATCGACACGGTGCGCGAACACACCGGCGCTTACCTCACCCTGCTGCAGGAGCTCGGCCTGAAACTGCGCTGGACCCTCGAGACCCATGTGCACGCCGACCATGTCACCGCCGCCGCGTCGCTGCGCGAGCTGGCCGGCTCCCGCGCCATCGCCAGCACCGCGGCCGGTGCCGACTGCGCCGACCTCAAGGTCGACGACGGCAGCACCATCGTGTTCGGCAACGAGGTGATCCGCGTCATCGCCACCCCGGGACATACGCCCGGCTGCGTCACCTATCGCTGGTGCGACCGCGTGTTCACGGGCGATGCGCTACTCATCGACGGCTGCGGCCGTACCGACTTTCAGGGTGGCGACGCGGGCACCCTCTACGACAGCATCACCACGCACCTGTTCACGCTGCCGGCCGAAACCCTGGTCTATCCGGGCCACGACTACAAGGGCCGGCGCGTCTCCTCGATCGGCGAGCAGAAAACGGGCAATCCGCGCCTGGCGGGGCAGACGCGCGAAGAATTCGTCGCCCTGATGGCCGCCCTCGATCTGCCGCCGCCGCGCAAGATCGATCTGGCGCTGCCGGCCAACCAGGCCTGCGGACGCAGCATCGACACCATCGAAATACAAGGCGTCTGAAACCCGATGAGCCAGTCCGTATACGAAATGATCGGCGGCGAGACAACGCTGCGCGCGATTGTCGACCGCTTCTACGCGCTCATGGACGAACTGCCCGAGGCCTGGGAGATCCGTAAGCTGCACCCGGACGATCTGAGCGGCTCGGCCGACAAGTTGTTCATGTTCCTGTCCGGCTGGCTCGGTGGCCCGTCGTTGTACATCGAACGCTATGGCCATCCGCGCCTGCGCGCGCGCCACCTGCCCTTCCCCATCGGCACCCGCGAGCGCGACCAGTGGATGATGTGCATGGGCATGGCGCTGGACGAATACGTGCCCGACCCGACCCTGCGCACCCGGTTGCTGGAGGCGCTTTCCGGCACCGCCGACTTCATGCGCAACCGGGCCGACTCTCCGGCGCAGGACGCCTGAAACATCAAGTCCGTATAATCGCCCGAATGAAATTCCTCTTCGACCTGATGCCCGTGCTGATGTTCTTCGGCGCCTACAAGATCGCCGGCATGAACGAAGCGGTCGCGGCCCATCTCGCCACCGGGCTGCTCGGTGCCGACATCCCCGCCAAGCAGGCGCCCATCCTCATCGCCACGGCCGTCACCATCCTGGCCACCTTCGTGCAGATCGCGCTGGTGTGGTTCAAGCACCGCAAGGTGGACACCATGCTGTGGGTGAGCCTGGGCATCGTCACCCTGCTCGGCGGCGCCACCCTGTTCTTCCATGATCCGGTGTTCATCAAATGGAAGCCGACGGCGGTGTACTGGCTCTTCGGTATCGTCCTGCTGGGCTCGGCGAGCCTGTTCGACCGCAACCTCATTCGCGCCGTGCTCGAAGCCCAGCTGCAACTGCCCGACCCGATCTGGAAACAGGTGAATGCCGCCTGGGCGGCGTTCTTCGTCCTCATGGGTTTTCTCAACCTCTACGTGGCGTTCAGCTTCAGCGAGGAAACCTGGGTCAATTTCAAGCTCTTCGGCGGCACCGGCCTGATGCTGGTCTTCGTCGTCCTGCAGGGACTGTACCTGTCCCGCCACATGGAAGAAGAAACCAAATGATGTACTACGCCATGATCGGGGAAGACGCCCCGGATTCCCTCGAGGCGCGCATGGCGTCCCGCCCCGAGCACCTGGCACGACTCAACGCGCTCAAGGATCAGGGACGCCTGCTCATCGCCGGTCCCTGCCCCGCCATCGATTCGCCCGATCCGGGCCCGGCCGGCTTCTCCGGCTCGCTCGTCGTCGCCGAGTTTGCGAGCCTCGCCGAGGCCGAAGCCTGGCTGGCGGACGATCCCTACGTGACCGCGGGCGTGTTCGCACGTACCATCGTCAAGCCGTTCAAGAAGGTGCTGCCGTGAGCGGGACGGTCGAGCGCATCGAAACCCTGTTGCGCGACGCCTTCGATCCGGCCTCGCTGCACATCGACGACGAATCGGCGCTGCATGCCGGCCACGCCGGTGCGCGCGACGGCGGCGGTCACTATCGGGTCGACATCGTCGCCGAGGCATTTGCAGGCAAGAACACGGTGGCCCGTCACCGCATGATTTACACCGCCCTGGGCGAACTGATGCCCAAGGCGATCCACGCGCTTGCCATCCGGGCAAGCGCCCCCGACGAACTGTGACAACACAGAAGGAATCCTGATGAAGCTTTTCAGCAAAACCCTTATCGCCATGCTCATCGCCGGCTTCGCTGCGCAGGGCGCCATGGCCGCCGACACCGTCGCCAAGGTCAACGGCAAGGCGATCCCCCAGGCCTTCGCCGACGCGCTGATGGCCGAGCAGACCGCCAAGGGTGCCCCGGATTCCAAGGAACTGCGCGATGCGGTCCGCGAGGAGCTGGTCCGCCGCGAGATCCTGTTCCAAGCCGCCAAGAAGGCCGGTGTCGACAAGAAACCCGAGGTCCAGACCCAGGTGGAACTGGCCCGCCAGGCCGTGATCCTGCGCGCCTACCTGCAGGATTTCGTCAAGAAGAACGAAGTGACCGACGCCGACGTGCGCAAGGCCTACGACGACATGAAGGCGCGCCTGGGCGACACCGAGTACAACGTCAGCCACATCCTGGTCGATGACGAAGCCAAGGCCCGCGCGCTGATCGCCAAGATCAAGGGCGGCGCCAAGTTCGAGGACATCGCCAAGGCCGAGTCCACCGACCCGGGTTCCAAGGAGAAAGGGGGCGAGCTGGGCTGGAGCAGCCCGGGCATGTACGTGCCGGCCTTCTCCGAGGCGATGACCAAGCTCAAGAAGGGCGAGATGACCTCCGAGCCGGTCAAGAGCAACTTCGGCTACCACATCATCCGCGTGAACGACACGCGCAAGCTCGATGCGCCGGAGTTCGAGAAGATCGAACCGCAGATCAAGCAGCGCCTGCAGACCCAGCGCCTCGAGAACCACATCATGGAACTGCGCAAGGCCGCCAAGGTCGAGTGACCGCAGCGCCGTCGCGCAGCACAAAAAAAGGGAGCGGATGCCGCTCCCTTTTTTCATGGCCGCGGGGCGATGCTCAGAAGGCGTCGTCCTCCAGCGCCCAGGCGCCGCTGGCGCCATGGATCACCGCGTAGGCCAGACCCGGTGCCTGGGAGAGCACATGATCGGCGTAGAAACGCGCGGTGTGGATCTTGTTGCGGTAGAAGGCGTCGGTGCTGCCGGCCTCGATCTGGCGACGGCTCGCCAGCGCGGCGCGGGCCATCTGCCAGCCGCCGGCGACGATGCCGAACAGCTTGAGCATGGGCACCGAACCGACCGAGGCTGCCTTGATGTCCTGGCCGTAGGTCTCGAGGATGTAGGCCACCGCTTCTTCGACCGCCACGATACCGGCCGCCAGAGCGGCCCGGATGGCGCGGAATTCCTCGTTTTCATGCTGCGCGAGCTCAACCTCGACCGCACGCATCTGCTCGACCACCGCCTTGATGGTCATCCCTTTTTCGCGCGCGATCTTGCGGCCGATGAAGTCGTTGGCCTGAATCGCGGTGGTGCCCTCGTAGATCGTCGTGATGCGGGCATCGCGCAGATGCTGGGCGGCGCCGGTCTCCTCGATGAAGCCCATGCCGCCGTGCACCTGCACCCCCATGGAGGCGATGTCCACCGAGTTCTCGGTGCTCCAGCCCTTGACGATGGGGATCATCAGGTCGACAAAGGCCTGGGCGCGGGCACGTTCGCCCTCGTCCGCATGGTTGTGGGCCACATCGGTGGCGGCGGCGACCACGTAGGCCACGGCACGCATGGCCTCGGTCTGGGAACGCATGGACATGAGCAGGCGGCGCACATCGGCGTGGCGGATGATGGGCACCTTGGGGCCACCGCGCACACCCGCTTCCGTCCCCTGGACACGATCGCGGGCGTAGCCGACGGCCTGCTGGTAGGCCCGCTCGGAGAGCGCCACACCTTCCATGCCCACGGCGAAGCGGGCCTCGTTCATCATGATGAACATGTACTCGAGGCCCCGGTTGGCCTCGCCCACCAGATAACCGACCGCACCGCCCTTGTCACCGAAGGCGAGCACGCAGGTGGGGCTGGCATGGATGCCCAGCTTGTGTTCGATGGACACGCAGTGCACATCGTTGCGCTCACCGAGCGAACCGTCGTCGTTGACCATGAACTTGGGCACGACGAACAGGGAGATGCCCTTCACGCCCTCGGGGGCGTCGGGCAGACGCGCGAGCACCAGATGGACGATATTGTCCGTCATGTCGTGCTCACCGTAGGTGATGAAGATCTTCTGCCCGAAGATCCGGTAGCTGCCGTCGGCCTGCGGCTCCGCCTTGGTGCGCACCGCGGCCAGATCGGAGCCGGCCTGCGGCTCGGTCAGGTTCATGGTGCCGGTCCACTCGCCGCTGATCATGCGCGGCAGGTAGGTGGCCTTCTGCGCGTCGGTGCCACGCAGCACGAGCGCCTCGATGGCGCCGGTGGTCAGCATCGGGCACAGGGAAAAGGCCATGTTGGCGGATTTCCACATTTCCATGACCGCGACATTGACGATCTTGGGCAGGCCCTGGCCACCATACTCCGGATCCCCTGCCAGCGAGGTCCAGCCGGACTCGGAAAACTGGGTATAGGCGGCTTTCCAGCCCTCGGCCGTGGTCACCTCGCCGTCGTTCCAGCGCGCGCCCTGCTGGTCGCCGATGCGGTTCAGCGGCGAGAGCACGCCGGTGGCGAACTTGCCCGCTTCTTCCAGCACCGCGTCGACCAGATCCTCGGAGGCTTCCTCGCACCCGGGCAACTGGCCGATGTCGGCCAGGCCGGCCAGTTCCTTCAACACGAACTGCATGTCCCGAATCGGGGCACTGTACTCACTCATTCCCTACACTCCTCATCATGGTTGTCCGGTCGGCGCCGGATCACTTGTTCCACAGATAGACACGATCATCGAAGCGAATCACCCAGCCGGGGCGAAACACCACCATCAGGGTCACCGTCATCCCCGACAGCCAGGCTTCTGAAAACCCCAGCAGCAGGAAGTACGGCAGGTAGTTCGCGGCCAGGAAATCGAAGCTGTAGGCGCCCGCCGCCCACAGCACCAGCGACGCGACGACGCCTTCGAGCACGGCCGTGACGGCACTGCCGAAAAACGCGATGACAAAAATGAACACGAAGAAATGCTTGGGCGCGTAGCGCTCGACCAGGCGGAAGTAGGTGTTGGCGACGAGCACCGGCACCACGCCCATGACCAGCCAGTTGATGGCAAAGGCCGACCAGGGCGCGCCACCGTTGAGGGTGATGCCCGCCAGGGCGAGCGCGAGCGCCCCCAGCCCCAGCTGCGGCCCCAGCACCAGGGTGACCACCATGGCGCCGATCAGATGCAGATTCAGGCCCGGATTGACCCCGGCCTTGAGGCTCCACACCAACGCGAGCATCACCCCGCAGCCGAGGAACAGGTTGAGCCGGAGCGAGTCGCGCAGACTCGCCCACGGCCCGGTCCTCACCATCCACACGGCGACGGCCGCTGCGAGCACGCCCGCCCCCCAGAGCCAGGCGGTGGGAAAGAGCTCGGCAGCGAAATTCACGTCGTCCTCCGGCTTACCCCAGCGCGGCGGTCAGGGCCGGCACGGCCTCGAACAGATCCGCCACCAGACCGTAGTCGGCGACCTGGAAGATCGGCGCCTCCTCGTCCTTGTTGATGGCGACGATCACCTTCGAGTCCTTCATGCCGGCCAGATGCTGGATCGCCCCGGAGATGCCCACCGCCACGTACAGCTGCGGCGCAACGATCTTGCCGGTCTGGCCCACCTGGTAGTCGTTGGGCACGTAGCCGGCATCGACGGCCGCCCGGCTGGCGCCGAGCGCCGCGCCGAGCTTGTCGGCCAGCGGTTCGAGCAGGGCGTGGTAGTTCTCGCTGCTGCCCACGCCGCGACCGCCGGAGACGATCACACTCGCCGCGCCCAGTTCCGGGCGCTCGGACTTGGTCAGTTCGCGCCCGACCAGGGCGCTGAGCCCGGTGTCGGCCGCCGCGTCGATGGCTTCGACCGCGGCCGAGCCGCCCTCGCCCACCGCCTCGAAGGCCGTGGTGCGCACGGTGATGAGCTTGACCGGATCGGCGCTCTGAACGGTGGCGATGGCGTTGCCGGCGTAGATCGGCCGCTTGAAGGTATCGGCCGACTCCACCGCGATGATGTCGGAGATCTGCGCCACATCGAGCGTGGCGGCCACGCGCGGCAGCAGGTTCTTGCCGAAGGTGCTCGCCGGCGCGAGGATGTGGCTGTAGCCGCCGGCCCGGGCGACGACAAGCGCCGCCAGGTTCTCGGCGCCGTGCTCGGCGTAGTGGCCCGCATCGGCCACCAGCACCCGGCCCACACCGGCCAGACGGGCGCCCGCCTCGGCCACCGCGCCGCAGCCGCTGCCGGCCACCAGCAGGTCGATGTCGCCGCCGATGGCCTGCGCGGCCGCGACGGTGTTCAGGGTCGCGGCCTTGAGCACCGCGTTGTCGTGTTCTGCAATGACGAGAATGCTCATGTTCAGATCACCTTGGCTTCGTTCTTGAGTTTGGCGACCAGTTCGGCCACATCCGCCACTTTCACCCCGGCGCTGCGCTTGGGCGGCTCCTCGACCTTGAGCGTCTTCAGGCGCGGCGCGACGTCGACACCCAGGTCAGCCGGCGTGACGGTCTCGAGCGGCTTCTTCTTCGCCTTCATGATGTTCGGCAACGTGGCGTAGCGCGGCTCGTTGAGGCGCAGATCGGTGGTCACGATGGCCGGCAGCGACATCGAAAGGGTCTCCAGGCCGCCATCGATCTCGCGGGTCACCGTGGCCTTGCCGTCGGCGATCGCCACCTTGGAGGCGAAGGTGGCCTGGGCCACGTTCATCAGCGAGGCGAGCATCTGCCCGGTCTGGTTGGCGTCGTCGTCGATGGCCTGCTTGCCGAGCACCACCAGCTCGGGGGACTCCTTGTCGCAGATGGCCTTGAGCAGCTTGGCCACGGCCAGCGGCTGCAACTCCTCGTCGGTCTGCACCAGGATGCCGCGATCGGCGCCGATGGCCATGGCGGTGCGCAGCGTCTCCTGGCACTGGGCGACGCCGCAGGAGATGGCCACCACCTCGGTGGCAACGCCGGCTTCCTTGAGGCGCACCGCCTCTTCCACCGCGATTTCATCGAACGGATTCATGCTCATCTTCACGTTCGCGATGTCGACACCTGAGCCGTCGCTCTTGACACGTACCTTCACGTTGTAATCGACGACCCGTTTGACGGGAACCAGAATCTTCAAGGCAGGACTCCTTCTTCGACTTCGTTCTAGAAACGGCGCCTCGGGCACCGCGTACCGATGTGCCCATTATGGCACCGGGCGGCTTCGGGTGACTCCACGCAGGTGCCGGCAGGGCCGGTACCCGGCGATCAGGTTTCCGTACGGTAGCGTATGGAGGCAAATTTTGTCAATACTGTTGCGTATGGAAAATCAAACGCCAAAGCCGCGCGTCCAGCTGGACCGCAAAGCCTGGGTGCTGGCCGCCATCGAGCTGCTGGCCAAGGAAGGGGTCACGGGACTGCGGGTGGAGCTGCTGGCCAAACACCAGAAAGTCACCAAGGGCAGCTTCTACTGGCACTTCAAGGATCGTCGCGACCTGCTCGACGCGGTGCTCGACTACTGGAAGGACGGGCGCATTCGCGACATCGTCAAGCAGACCCGCGCGGAACCGGGCCAGGAGCTGGCGCAGATCCATCACGTCATCGATGTGTACAGCACCAGTCGCAGTCGACGCGGCATCATGATCGAGCTGGCGGTGCGGGACTGGGCCAAGCGCGACGCGGTGGCGGCCGCCGTGGTCGAGGAGGTGGACACCAAGCGCCTGGAATGCGCGCGCGCGCTGTTCCTCGCCTGCGGGGTGCCGATGGCCGAAGCCTCCAGCCGCAGCATGCTGCTCTATGCCTACGTGTTCGGCGTCTCGCTGATGTTCTGCGACCGCTATGCGCCGGATCTCGACGCCCTCAAGCGGGACATCGCCGATCTGATCGCACGCTCGGCCTCAAGCCGCCGCGAGCACAGCACCGAGGCGGGGTAGGACCGCCAGCGCGTTGCGCCCGGTCGCCTCGATCACGGCCTCGACCGACAGGCCGCGCAGCTCGGCCAGTTCCTGTGCGATGCGCGCCACCGTGGCCGGCTCGTTGCGCTGCCCCCGGGCCCACACCGGGGCAATGTCCGGGGCATCGGTCTCGAGCACGATCCACTCCAGCGGCAGCGCCTGGGCAAGCGCACGGATGCGCCGCGAGCCGGGATAGGTCAGGGTGCCGCCGAAACCGAACTTGAACCCGAGCGCCGCGAGCTGACGCGCCTGCTGCTCGGAGCCGTTGAAGGCATGGGCGATGCCGCCGGCCACGCCGGCGCGACGCACGGCGGCGGTGATGGCATCCACCGCCCGCCGGACATGAAGGATGACCGGCAAGCCGGCTCGGCGGGCCAAGGCGAGCTGGGCCTCGAACCAGGGCAGCTGTGTCTCCAGGGTCGGCGTCGGCACGAATCCATCGAGCCCGATCTCCCCCACCGCGACCACGTCTTCGCGTTCCAGCCGGGCCGCGAGCAGATCCAGATCCGCCTGCCGGGCGCAATCGATATACAGCGGATGCAGGCCGAAGGCGCGCGCCATGCCCGGCGTCGCGTCGGCCAGCTCGTCGAGCCCGTCGAAACCCGCGGCGGTCACCCCGGGGACCACGAAGCCGGCAACGCCGGCCGCGCGGGCCCGATCGATCACCGCCGCCCGGTCGGCGGCGAACTCGGCCGCGTCGAGGTGGCAGTGGGTGTCGATGAGCATGGCGTGTACGCGGCGCTCAGCACCCTTTCCACTGGGGCGGGCGCTTGCCGATGAAGGCGTCGATGCCTTCGGCGGCATCCTCGGTCATCATGTTGCATGCCATGGTCTCGGAGGCCATCTGGTAGGCCGCCTCGATGCCGGTCTCGAGCTGGCGGTAGAACAGCTCCTTGCCCATGCGCACCGCCACCGGCGTCTTCGCGCAGATGGCGGCGGTGAGCTTGTCGACCGCCTCGTCCAGCGCCTCGAGCGGGACCACCCGGTTGACCAGGCCGCGACGCTGCGCCTCGGTCGCGTCGATGAATTCACCGGTGACCAGCATCTCGAAAGCCTGCTTGCGCCCCATGTTGCGGGAGATGCCAACCGCCGGCGTCGAACAGAACAGGCCGACGTTGATGCCGGAGACGGCAAAGCGCGCCACATCGGCCGCCACCGCCAGATCGCACATGGAGACGAGCTGGCAGCCGGCGGCGGTGGCGATGCCGTGGATGCGCGCGATGACCGGCTGCGGCAGGCGCTGGATCTTGAGCATGAGCTTGCCGCACTTGCGGAACAGCGCCTGCTGGAAATCCAGCGTGTGGTTGGCACGCATCTCCTTGAGGTCGTGGCCGGCGCAGAAGGCCTTGCCCGCCCCGCCGATCACCACCGCTCGGACCGCCGGGTCGTCGGCGATCGCATCGAGTCGTTCGATGATGGCACCGAGCATCGCATCGGACAGGGCATTGAACTGCCCCGGGCGGTTCAGGGTGAGATGGGCCGCGCCGTCGCGATCCTCGCGCAGCACCATGGGCTCGTTGTTCGGTTCCGTCATGTCTTCTCTCCTCCTCGGGCGACTGGCGTCGCCTCGTATGTTTGGTGGTCCGCCGCCTGGGCGGCGGACCGGACACGCCGCCTCACTCGAAGGACGACGTGGATTTGATGCGCTCGCGCAGCACGAATTTCTGGATCTTGCCGGTCGAGGTCTTGGGCACCTCGCAGAAGGCGATGATCTTCGGCTGCTTGAAGCCGGCCAGATGCTCGCGACAGTGCGCGCGGATGTCTTCTTCGGTGACCGTCGCGCCCTCCCTCAGTTCGATGAAGGCCGCCGGCACCTCACCCCACTTGGGATCGGGCGCGGCCACCACGGCTGCCGCCATCACCGCCGGATGCTTGTAGAGCGCGTCCTCGACCTCGATGGAGGAGATGTTCTCGCCGCCGGAGATGATGATGTCCTTGGAGCGGTCCTTGATCTTCACATAGCCATCCGGCTGCATGACGGCCAGATCGCCGGTGTGGTACCAGCCGCCACGGAAGGACTCCTCGGTGGCCTTCTCGTTCTTGAGGTAGCCCTTCATGACGATGTTGCCGCGGAACATGATCTCGCCCATGGTCTCGCCGTCCCAGGGCACCGGCTCCATGGTCTGCGGATCCATCACGGTGACGCCCTCCTGGGCGTGGTAGCGCACCCCCTGGCGGCCGTTGAGGGCCACCTGTTCGGCCAGGGGCAGATCGGCCCAGTGGTCGTGCTTGGCGCACACCGCCGCCGGCCCGTAGGTCTCGGTCAGGCCATACACATGGGTGATGTCGAAGCCGATCTTGGCCATGCCCTCGATGACCGCGGCCGGCGGCGGCGCCGCAGCGACCAGGCCGGAGACCTTGTGGTCGATGCCCTCGCGCCACTGGGCCGGCGCGTTGGCGAGCATGGAATGGACGATCGGAGCGCCGCAGTAGTGGGTGACGCCATGTTCGCGAATGGCGTCGAAGATGAGGCGCGGATCGACCCGCCGCAGGCACACGTTGATGCCGGCATTGGCGGCCATGGTCCACGGGAAGCACCAGCCGTTGCAGTGGAACATCGGCAGCGTCCACAGGTACACCGAATGCGGCGGCATCCCCCAGGAAATGATGTTCGACATGGCGTTCAGGTAGGCGCCACGGTGGTGATAGACCACCCCTTTCGGGTTGCCGGTGGTGCCGGAGGTGTAGTTGAGCGAGATCGGATCCCACTCGTCCGCCGGCATCTGGAAGGCCGTCTCCGGATTACCCTCGCCGAGGAAGGCTTCGTATTCGAGCGTGCCGATGCGCTCGCCGGGGCCCTGGTATTCCGGATCGTCCACGTCGATCACGAGCATGTCCGGCCGCCCCGCCAGCTCGACCGCCTTGGCCATGGTGCGCGCGTACTCGCGATCGGTCAGCAGCACCTTGGCTTCACCGTGATTGAGGATGAAGGCGATCGCCTCGGCGTCGAGCCGGGTGTTGATGGTGTTGAGCACCGCGCCGGTGGCCGGCACGCCGAAATGGGCTTCGTACATTTCCGGCGTGTTGTTGAGCACCACCGCGACGGTGTCGCCGTTGCCGACGCCGCGCGCCTTGAGCGCCGAGGCGAGCCGGCGGGCGCGGCTATCCACCTCTTTCCAGGTGTAGCGGCGCTGGCCATGCACGATGGCGAGGCGGTCCGGATACACATAGGCGCTGCGCTCGAGAAAGCTCAGCGGCGTGAGCGCCACGTAGTTGGCATCACACTTGTCCAGCCCGTGTGCATACGGATTGCTGTTGTCTTGACTCATCTGGTTCTCCCCCGGATTGTCTCTACGGCGCTGTTCAGTGGGCGCAGCGCGCGATCACGCCTTGATCGGATGGGCCGGCCGGCAGCGATACCAGCCAGTCGCCCAGTTCGTTGCCGAGTCGATGGACCCCGTCACGCAGGGCGACGACGCCGCCGGCCGCATCGGCGGTGGGCGCCGGGCGCGCCACCGAGAACGAACGATAGGCCACGATGACATCGGTACGCGGCGCGAGCAAGCTGGCCCGCATTTCGATCAGCCCGCTGCTCGTGGCCGCAGTGTCGAAACGCTGAATGAATTCGTCCAGCTGCACGCGCAGGCGGCAGCCGGCCCCGTTGGGCGCGGGCTGGGTCTGCAGCATGCGGCCGAAGGCGACCTCGAGCATCTCCGCCGGCATGCCGGCCCAGCGGCTGGTCGAATAGAAGCGGCGCTCCAGCCGGCTGACCGGTTCGAGCCGGTATTGCATGGCCGACGAAGCCAGCCACGACGGCGCGAGCACCTCCAGATCGGTCATCGGCACCGCTACCTGCCGCACCTGCCCGTCGAGCGGCGCGATATCGAAGATCGTCGGCGGCGACTCCGGTTTGCCGAAGGACGAGCACGCCGACACGGCCAGCGCCATTAGCAGTGCGGCGCACCATCGCCAGTCAAACCGTCGCATCCGTCTCTCTCTCCTATTGCTTGCCGGCACCATCGAAGCCCTCTTCGCCCGGTCCGGGCGGCTGGGTGCCGCGACCGAGCAGCAACATCTGCGGCGCGGCGTCCACCTCCTCGATCAACCGCGTCAGGCGCTGGGAGGTCACGGTCAGTTCCTTCATGAGCGTGTTCAGGCGCGGCAGCGAGCCGTTGAGCAGGTCGTTACCGGCCGCCACCGAGGCCTGGTCGATATGCTCGCTGGTTTCACGCAATTTCACCAGCAGGGCGCGGAATTCCCCGATGGCGGGCCCCGCCTCGCCGCTGGCCTGCTCCAGATGAGCCATGGCGGTCGCGATTCGTGCCTGATTTTCCGGCGAGAACATCTTGCGCACCGAGGCGATCATCGCCGGCGCTTCATTGAAGGTCCGGTCCATCCCCCGCGCGGCCGACTCGAGCCGCTTGAGGGCCTCGCCCATACGCGCCACGTTCTCGTCGGCGAACAGCTGCTTGAACTGCTGGGCCACGGTCTTGAACTGGGCCATGGCGTCGAGCGCCACGTTGGACAGTTCATCCATCAGGCTCGGGGCCAGCGCGATCCGCGGCAACGCGCCGGGGGCCGCTTCGAGGGGGCGCAGATCCTCGCCCCGATCCTCCAGCTGCACGAAGGCCAGGCCGGTGACGCCCTGATAACCCAGCGAGGCCGTGGTCCCCCGGGTCAGCGGCAGATCCTTGCGCAGGCTGATGCGCACGACGATGTCGCGCGGATCGGTCGGGTCGATGACGATCTCTTCGACCCGGCCAGCGGAGATGCCGCGATAGCGCACCGCCGCCTGCAGATTGAGCCCGGTCACGTTGCCCTGGCTCACCAGTTCGACCTCGCGCATGGGCTCGCGTGCGCCCGAGAACCACCACAGCGCAACCGCCGTAGCGATGCCGAGTACCACGACGAACAGACCCGCCAGGATGGCGTGGGCGCGGTTTTCCATGCTTCAAGCCTCTCTGCCCCGCGCGATCGCGCGGGCGCTGCGTTCGCTGAGGAAAAATTCTTCGATGAAAGGATGCTTCACCTGCAACACGCCGTCCAGCGTGTCATAGGCGAGAATCCGCTGCTCGGCCAGCACCGCCACCCGCGACGACAGCGCGGCCAGGGTATCCAGGTCATGGGTGACCAGCACCACGGTGAGCCCGAGCTGGCGCTGCAGATCCTTGACCAGATCGACGAAGGCCGCGCTGCGGGTCGGATCGAGCCCGGCGGTCGGCTCGTCGAGCAGCAGCAGCTCCGGCTCCAGCGCCAGCGCCCGCGCGAGTGCCACCCGTTTGATCATCCCACCCGACAGCTCCGCCGGCATCAGGTCGGCATGCTCGGGCTGCAACTGCACCATGCTCAGCTTGAGCGCCACCAGCTCGCGGATCTCCGCCTCGGTCGCCACCCGGCTCTCGCGCAGCGGAAAGGCGATGTTCTCGAACACCGTCAGCGCGGAAAACAGCGCCCCCTGCTGGAAGCACATGGCAAAACGGCGCCGGCGCCGCAGCTGGACCTCCCGGGAGCCGGCGAACAGCGGCTCGCCGAACAGCAGCACCTCGCCTTCGGCCGGTTGCAGCAGGCCGACGATCTGGCGCAGCAGGGTCGTCTTGCCGCTGCCGGAGCCCCCCACCAGCGACACCACCTCGCCGGCCGCGATGTCCAGGTCGATGCCCCGGTGCACCCAGGTCGCGCCGAAGCGGGTGGACAGCCCCCGCAAGCGGACCACCGGGGCGCTCAAATCGGCACCCCGATGGATTTGGTGGCGATGGCGAACACCGCGTCCACCAAAATGACGGTGGTGATCGAGGTCACCACCGACGCGGTGGTGTTGGCGCTCAGGCTCTCGGTGTTGGGTTTGACCCGCAGGCCGAAATGGCAGGCCACGAGGGCGATGAGGATGCCGAAGACCACCCCTTTCGAGAGTGCAATCACCAGGTTCGCCGCCGGCACCGCCTTGGGCAGCGCCTCGATGAAGAAGCCGTAGTTGAGCCCCAGTTGCAGTTCGGCGGACACCATGCCGCCGATCAGCGCGATGGCCGAGGTCCACAGCACCAGCAGCGGCATCGCCACGCTCAGGGCCATCACCTTGGGCAGCACCAGGCGCACATAGCGGGAGATGCCCATCACCGTGAGCGCATCGACCTCCTCGGTCACCCGCATGACGCCGAGCTGGGCGGTCATGGCCGAACCCGAGCGCCCGGCCACCAGCACCGACACCAGGACCGGCCCGAGCTCGCGGATGATGCCCATGCCGAGGATGTTGACGATGTAGATGTCCGCCCCGAAGGCCTTGAGTTGGAGCGCGGACAGGTAGGAAAGCACCACGCCGATGAGGAAGCCCACCAGGGCGCTCACGGGCATGGCGCGCACGCCGGTCTTGTGCAGATTGGCGGAGAACTCCTTGAGCGGCCAGTCTCGCGGCCGGCCCAGCAGGTAGAACACGTCGATCAGCAAACGCCCGATCAGGGCGAGGAAATCGGCCACGTGGCCGACAAACCCCAGGTACAGATGCCCCAGCGACGCCAGCGCATCGACCGGGCCGAAGCGCGGCCGCTTGCCGCTGGGCACGCGATCGATCTGCGCCAGGCGCGCGAAATGGTTTTCGAAGGCCGCCGGCACCGCCAGGCCTTCGGGGAGCCGGTGCCCCCAGGCGCGCCACAGGAGCATCGCGCCGAAGCTGTCCAGCCGGGTGACGCCGGCCAGATCCCACGAGGCACCGTCCGCGTGGACCAGCGCACGGCGCAGGCGCGCGACATCCGCCCCCAACGCGGCCAGCGTCCAGTCCCCCTGCGGGTGCAGGCGTCCGTCAATCCGTCGCAGTTGCGGGCATTCCATGCAGCCGTGTCATTCGTGGTCAACGATGCGTTCACAGGTGGCCACCGTCAGTGGATGCCCGATGGCATTCCACTGTGCGACCTCGTCATTGAGCGTCGCCGCGGTCAGCGGCGAATCATCCAGCCAGTCGGCCTCGGCGCTCAGCGCAAATCCATGCCCGACCCGTTCGATGCGCACCGGTGGGCATTCCCGCTCCGTGCGGGCGCGATGGAACACCACCGCGAAGCGCAGGCACGCGATCAGTTGCCAGTCGCTGCTTTCCGGGTCGATGACCGACAGGCGCGAGAGCTTGCCGCGATGCCCGAGCACGAGCCGCGACAGCCGGCCCTGGTCCATGCGCGAAAAGCCCGGCATGTCGGCATTGCCGAGGATGTAGGCGCTGTGCTTGTGGTAGCTCGAATGGGCCACCGAGATCCCGACTTCATGCAGGGTCGCGGCCCAGACGAGGAAGCGGCGATCGAGGTTGTCCGGGTGAGCGGCACGCGGATCGAGCTGCTCGAGCAGATAGACCGCCGTCGCCGCCACCCGCGCGGCCTGGGCACGATCGACACTGTAGCGTGCCGCAAAGGCCTCGACGGTGGCATCGCGCAGGTCGTGATGGTGATAGCGACCGAGCAGGTCGTACAGCACGCCCAGGCGCAGCGCCCCTTCGGAGAACAGCATCTGCTCCAGATCGAAGGCCTTGAACACCGCCAGCATGATGGCCAGCCCGCCCGGCAACACCGGCAGGCGATCGGCCTTGATGCCGTCGAGCGACAACTTGGTCATGGAACCGCACTTGATCAGTGCCTGTCGGAGCGATTCGAGCCCCTCACGGGTGATTTCCCCGTCGGAAAAGCCATTGGCCACGAGCAGGTCGCGCAGCGACTTGGCGGTACCGCTCGAACCGACCGCCAGCTCCCAGCCCACGTCGGTGAACGGATTGACGATGGTCTGGAGCTCGCGCTGGGCGGCCAGTTCCGCTTCCTTGAAGGCCTTCTTGTCGAGCCGCCCCTCGGGAAAGAAGCGCAGGGTGTAGCTCACGCAGCCCATGTACAGCGACTCGAGCTCCGCCGGCTTGAAGGAGCGCCCGATGATGAACTCGGTCGAACCGCCGCCGATGTCCACCACCAGCTGCTGGCGGTGCGGTTCGGGCAGGGTGTGGGCCACGCCCACGTAGATGAGGCGGGCTTCCTCGCGACCGGCGATGACCTCGATGGGAAAGCCGAGCGCCGCTTCGGCCTTGATCAGGAACTCGGGCGCGTTCTTCGCCACCCGCAGGGTGTTGGTGGCCACCGCGCGGACGCGGTGCGGGGGGAAATCCGCCAGCCGCTCGCCGAAGCGGCTCAGGGCCGTGAGCCCCCGCACCTGGGCGGCGTCGTCGAGAAACTTGTCGCCCCCGAGGCCGGCGGCCAGCCGCACCGGCTCCTTGAGTCCGTCAAGCGGATAGATCTGGTCGTTGACGGTGCGTCCCACCTGCAAGCGAAAACTGTTGGAACCCAGATCAACGGCGGCGACCAGTTCTTTGTGCATGTTGCGATGGACCACGGAAGGCAATGACGAAAGTCTGGCGGATGATAGCACCCGGGGCCCGAGCGCTGCCGCCACGAGCTGTCACGTCGGCGTAATATGAACGTAACACAATCGGGTGCATGCAGCGCCAGCCACAGGCGCAGCGCCCTCGAACACGTTAGCATTTCCGTTTCCCGCACGACGACGCATGACAACAACACCCATGAGCCAGGACGCCGTCCACAACGTCACCTTCATCAACCGCGAGCTGTCGTTGCTCCAGTTCCAGCGCCGCGTGCTCGCCCAGGCCGCCGACGCCGAGATGCCGCTGCTCGAGCGGCTGCGCTTCCTGTGCATCGTGTCGAGCAACCTGGACGAGTTCTTCGAGGTGCGCGTCGCCGGCGTCAAGGAGCGTATCCGCCTCGGCGTGATCGAACCGGATCCCGAGGACGGCATGACGCCGGCCCAGCTGCTGGCCGAGATCAGCGTCAGCGTGCACCAGATCATCGCCGAGCAATATCGCCTGCTCAACGACGAAATCCTCCCGGCATTGGAACAACAGGGCATCGCCGTGCTGCGCCGCGACCGCTGGTCCGACGCCCTGCGCGCCTGGGTGACCGGCTATTTCGAACATGAGGTCGCCCCGGTGCTCACGCCGATCGGGCTCGATCCGGCCCACCCCTTCCCGCGCGTGCTCAACAAGAGCCTGAACTTCGCCGTGGAGCTGTCCGGGGAGGACGCCTTCGGTCGCGACACCCGCGCCGCCATCGTCCAGGCCCCGCGCGCCCTGCCCCGGATCATTCCGGTACCGCCGGAAATCAGCGGCATCGACCATGGCTTCATCTTCCTCTCATCGGTGGTGCATGCCCACGTGGGTGCGCTGTTTCCCGGCATGTCGGTGCTGGGCTGCTACCAGTTCCGGGTGACGCGCAACTCCGACCTGTTCGTGGACGAGGAGGAAGTGACCGACCTGCGCACCACCCTCAAGGGCGAACTGCAGCAACGCCACTACGGCGATTCGGTGCGCCTCGAGGTGGCCGACAACTGCTCGCAGACCATGGCCGACTTCCTGCTGCGCCAGTTCAATCTGGCTGAAGGCGACCTGTATCGCACCCCGGGCATCGTCAATCTGGTGCGCCTGATGCAGCTGCCCGACCGCATCGATCGCCCCGACCTCACCTTCCCGCCCTACCAGCCGGGTCTGCCCGCCGAGTTCCAGGATGCCAAGCAGGACCTGTTCTCGGTCATCCGTGCCCGCGACGTGCTCCTGCACCATCCCTACCAGCGCTTCGCGCCGGTGATCAACCTGCTGCGCGCCGCCGCCGACGACCCGGCCGTGCTCGCCGTGAAGATGACGGTGTACCGGACCGGCAGTGAATCCATCCTCATGGAGCACCTGATCCGCGCTGCCCAGAAGGGCAAGGAAGTGACGGTGGTGCTCGAACTGATGGCGCGCTTCGACGAGGAGGCCAACATCAATTGGGCCTCGCGCCTCGAGGAAGTGGGCGTGCACGTGGTGTACGGCGTCTTCGGCTTCAAGACTCACGCCAAGCTGCTCATGCTCGTGCGTCGCGACGACGACGGCCTGCGCCGCTACGTGCACCTGGGCACCGGCAACTACCATCCGCGCACCACCGCCTTCTACACCGACTTCGGCCTGCTCACCAGCAATGCCGCCATCGGCGAGGACGTGGCCGAACTGTTCAAGCAGATCACCGGTGTGGGCAAGGCCACGCAACTGACCCACCTGTGGCAGGCGCCGTTCGCGCTCCATGCCAACGTCCTCGCCCACATCCGCGCCGAGGCCGCCGCCGCCCGTGCCGGGCGCAAGGCCCGCATCATGGCGAAGATGAACGCCCTGCTCGAATCCGAGGTCATCGAGGCACTCTACGACGCCTCCCAGGCCGGCGTGGACATCGACCTGATCGTGCGCGGCCCCTGCGCCCTGCGCCCGGGGGTGGAGGGCCTGTCGGACAACATCCGCGTGCGCTCCATCGTCGGCCGCTTCCTCGAGCATCACCGGATCTTCTTCTTCCATGCCGACGGCGAGGAAAAGATGTACCTGTCCAGCGCCGACTGGATGGACCGCAACTTCTTCCGCCGCATCGAAGTGGCCTTCCCGGTCCTCGATCCGCGCCTCAAGCGACGCGTCATGAAAGAAGGCCTGCGCGCCTACCTCAACGACAACTGCATGGCCTGGGAGATGCTTCCCGACGGGCAGTACCGCCGCAAGACCTCGCGCGGGCCACGGCGCTCCGCCCAGCAGAGCCTGATGGCGGAGCTGACCGGCCAGGGCAAGCGCTGAGCGCTGTTCGTCACCACGGCCATGGCCCACCGCGGATCGCAGTGAACTAGATCACTGCGATCCGGTGCATTGCACAACTGCCGGACCGAGCCCACCGGACGATACTCGTCGCAAGATCCGCCGCCCGGGCCCGCGCCCGGCGCGTGCGGAGCCGCCCTTCGCGACCCTCGTCCTCCCGGCCATGCGCACACGAACCGACCCGCCGAATCTGCAAGAGAGGCACCACTTCAAGGCACTTCTGGCGGAAAACCCCAACCACTTCGGCCACCTGCGACACAGCAGCAACGCCGCCGTTTGCCCTATCGTCGAGGACGACGCCTATGAACGGCTGGTGGACGTCGGCCATCATGGCACCGACGACCGCCTCGTCGCCGTCGTGCAACTCAGCCAGGCCTGCGGCTACGACAGCGGGATCGACGGTCACGGCTCTACCGAATTCGTGCGTTTCTACCTGTCCTGCGACCAGGGGAACAGCTGGCACGACTACGGCGTCGCCAGCTTTCAAGCCTACAACATCGCCCGGGTCCAACCGCTCGCGCCACTGAGCTTTGCCGCCTCGGTCGCCCTTCCTCACGGCTTGCGCGATCTCGGCGGCCCGATCCGCCTGCGGGCCATCCTCTCATGGCAGCTCTGTCCGCCCCCGGAACAGTCCGAATGGCGACCCGTCTGGGGCGCGGTGATGGATCAGGACATCCTCGGCGAACGCCGGCCGGTACCGGCGATCGACCCGATCGACGACACCGCCGGCGAATCGACGGCGGCCTTCTCACCCGATACAGGCTATCCCACCGGCGCCCGCCGCGCCCACGCATACCGGGACGCCATCACCCGCCACCAGACCGAAGTGAGCGCCGAGGCCTTCACCCGTCTGCTGACCGACGCGCCCCCACCCGACGATGACACCCCGGAACCCCACCCGGCATTGCAACTCGTCACCGTCGCGCTGGATCCGAACACACCGGATGCCGTCGTCGCCATCGCCCGATTCGATTCGCCCGCAGAACTCACCGCCTGGCATCGCACCCATGGCTGCTACGCAAGTTTCTGGCTCAGCGACGACGAAGGCCGGGAAATCCGCTATCTGGGCACCGCCGCCTTCTCGGTGGTATCGGACGACGCCGCGAATGCCCCCCTGATCGCCCGCTTGCCGGTGGACCTGCTGCCGTATCGTCGCCCCGCCGCAGCCGGCACGACCATCCTCGAACTGACCGCCGAACGGGCTGACATGCGCCCCTTGTCGGCGCGACCGCCGACACCCGCGGGCCCTCCCGGCCACCAAGTACGGGCCCGTGTTTTCCTCCCCCGGCACCGGCGGCGGCACGTGGCAAGCTGGCGATCGTTGGCGGCATTCCGGTCCGCGACATCCATCCCGACACGGGCACCACACAACCGAACGCCCGGTTCGCCGCCAGCGGCCTTCCCGCCGACGAACTGGGGCGCCCGTGTCCCTTCGGCGGCCTCATCCGCCTCCAGGGCCCGGCCCTGGCGGCCGGCTTCAGCTACTGCATCGAGGTGCGCCCCAGTGATGGCGGGCCGGCCAAAGTGCTCAAGCGGCCGATCATGCTGAGGCGCCGCGACGGATCGACCTGGCAGCACCATCCCGACCCCGAGAGCGGCCGGTACGCCTACGTGCCGTTCGAATACAACGTCGAGCAACTGCTGGGAGAATGGCCTTCCGAGGGCGATACGTGCCACATCATCACCCTCTGGACCTTCCAGCTGGATGGCCGCCCCACGGGCATGGACAGTTGCCGCATTCAGGTCGCGAACACGGCCCCGGACTATGAGCTGATGCTCTCGGGAACCGATTCTACGGATCCGGATCACGCAGAACCGGCCATCGTGTGCACGTACCGGGCCCGGGATCCTTGGTTTGGATCAGCACGACTCGAACTCGACGCTGCCGGCACGCGCGAACCGGTCACCACGAGCAATACGCAAACACCGCCACGCGGCCTCGACTGGCACCTTCCGGCAGGCAGCATCGATCCGGTCAGACACCAACTGCTCATGACCGTGCGCAATCGCGTCATCGTGGACAGTTCGATGACGGGTCATCAGCGCATCGAGCGGCTGCCCTTCACGATGGAACGCCTCTGAGTTCGTCCGGCAACCGGCTCCAGTGCCGTTTCGCGCGAATACGCGGTCAACGGAGCATGTCGACCGATCCTCCCAAGGACGGAACGTTCAGGCGTCAAAAAAATGCCGCCCGAGGGCGGCATCTTTCAATTCTGAAAACACGTGCAGGACGTTCGTGACACCATGTAGCACGTGTACCCGGGCGTACCGAACGGGACCGGCGGCAAGGGCCCGTATGGCCCGTAAGCATTGCACATCAGCGTATCGCGAGGCACAGCGCCGGACGCGCGCGCTGACGGCATATCACAGACCTGAATCCCCAGAGACTTCGCCTTGAGGGCACATTTGTCCTGGCCTTGATCAACCGCATCACACAACAGGCAATGGCCACTGACCTGGCCGCTCTTGTCGATGGACAGAAATTCGCCATTTCGGAACACGGCGACACCCCCACCGTGATCTTTGGCCGGAACATCCATCACCGATGCCGGCTGCGATGACACCGCGGCACAACCGGTCAGGCCAATGGTCACGATGGCAAGCAACACAAAACATAAACGACGCATTCAATCCCCCTGTTTTCGTTTTTATCTACCTGTGCAATGACGATGGAGCCGACCGCCTCAGAATCCGAAACGGGCCGTCAGGAATACCGAGCGCTCCGGATACCACAATGGCGTTCTCGGCTCGGCTGTCAGCAGATCGGTGTCCTGAATCAACGCGTCCTGATCGAACAGGTTGCGCACCTCCAGGCCAACGCCCCACCGACTTCCCGGCGAACCATACTGTAACTGAACGTTGGTCACCCAGAAAGATGCATTATTCCGCGCACGGCCGGCGGACGCCAGATTGGTGACGTCCTGTCGAACACGCACCACCTCGACGCTCGATCGCCACTGACTCGGCCACTGAACGAAGAGCCTGAGTGGCAGTTCTTCCGTTCTCATCGAAAGGGGCTGATAGCCTCCTGCCACGGCAGGAATGTCCTGGCGCAGCAGCCGGATGGCATAGTATCGCCACCCGATCTCGGCGCCTGCGTAACGGGTCAGCGGCCAGGTCAGATGCACGGAATGCCGATGCTCGTCCCAGCGCGTCATGCAGTCGGTTGCCGCGCACAGCTCATACGACACGCCCATCTTGCGGCGCGACCACTCGCCACCGACCGAAGCACCATGCCCCAGGCGTCGTTCGACCCCCAGCGCCAGTCGGCGAAACCGAGTCCCGGGCACATCGTCGAAGCTTGCATCGAAACCGGCAAACCGGGTCGGCATCAGACTCTGGTTGCCCGGGGACGGCGTCGAGACGTCCTGGATGAAGGCACCGCGAAGCGTTGTCCCCGTGCCGTCTCGCCAGGCCAGACCGACACTCGGCATCAGCCGCTCCGTATCCCGCCGGCTCACATCATTCACGGTGGAACCGTCGTACTTGAACGCCTGGTCGTCGTAGCGGACAAATACCCCCCGCAGGTAAAGCGCCGCGCGCTCAACGAAGGCCCAGCGCAGTTGCCCGAAAATGCGATTGACCTTCGCATCCTCGCGAACGCGATACGACGAAGGATTCACGATCGAGAAGAACGGGCTGGAAATCGTCTCGATCTCGTTCGTGCGTGCCGTTTCCTTGAGGCGATAAGACGAAGCGCCCAATTGATAACGGGTGTGTTCGCCTTCGGCATCGAAACGCAGCCCCAATCCGTGACGGGAAAAGCGCGTTCTCGAGTCGGCGTCCGTCTGGAAGTGGAACAAACCGATGACCGTCTCGGGCGTCGCGTTCGAATCCCCCTTGCTTCCGCTCTCGTTCGACCCCACCAGGACCAGGGAACTGGTCGGCGACATCTTGAACCTGAGCCCTGCCCGCGTGAGGTCGCTGCGCTCCGAAGCCGCCGTCGCGCTGTAGATCGTGTACAACGACTGCGTCACGTCGTCGGTGGCCAGATCCTTGTGCAATACGTCGCCGAACAGCATCAGATCCTGCGTGGCCTGCCAACGCAGCTGACCACGCGTGGCGCTGAGATCAATCTTGCCATCCTCCGCAAATCCGTCGCTGCGGTAGTCGAAATGGCCCACCGAGGCTTGATAGCGCTCACCCCCGGCCGACGCCATGGCACTCGCCCCCCACGTCTCCTGCGAGCCGACCAAACCGCTCATGGAGAACGCATTCGGCGTGTTGCCGAACATGGCTGCGGTTTCGTTGAGCGACATCACGCGAGCGCCGTTGAGCACCGGAATGGCGGTCACCAGATCCTGCGGCATCACCATCGGCTCGCCGATATCGCCATAGATGAAGCTCTGGAATTGCTCGCTGACCCGCGCGATTTCGAGTCGCTGATCATCCGTATACGCCTGCGCCATCAGCCGATGTACGGAGCCACTGGACGGATCGGCTTCGACCGCGTCGGCGGCAACCTCCTTGAAGCCGCCGTCGAGACCGGCCAACCGATAGGCTGACCCCAGGGTGGTGGCGCGGGCGGCACGATCGGTCGCGAGCAATCCGGGCGAACGGAGCGTGAGGCGGTTGTCGTTCAACTCGAGCGCCTGATTCCCGACATCGATGGCGCCGAGCATGTCACCGTTCAACAAACGGCGCTGGGCTTCGAAGAAGCGAGGCGACGGCGAGGCGGGGTCGATCCGGGCGGCCAGCTCGAGTTGGGTAGCGGCATGCTTGTCCTGGTGCTCGGCCATGTAGGCCCGTCCGAGGATGGCCCGGTATTCGACATTCGACGGATCGAGCAGCACGGCGACCTCGAGCTCGCGACGCCCTTCGGCCACACGTCCCTGCCGGATTTCGTTGAGGCCGAGCGCATAGTGAGCGAGCGGATCGGCCGGATCGGCCGCGATGGCATCGGTCAATCGAATGCCGGCCTCGCTCAGATCGCCGGACAGGACCAGGGCGAAGCCGATCATGGCCTTCGCACGGACCGTCCCCGCATCGATGTCGAGCGCATGTTGGGCGCTTCGCTGTCCGTCCTCGAGACGCGCGAGGGTCAGCTCCATTTCGGCGCGACGCGCCCATGCCAGGGGATTGCCCGGACGGCGCCGGGTCGCTTCGATCGCGGCCTGCAACGCGGCGTCGAGCCGCCCTTCGGCCTGATAGACGTAGCTGGCCGCCATGTGCACGGTGGCCGACTCGGGCTGCGTCGACAGGGCGGTGTCGATGAGCTGGCGCGCCTCGGTGAGGCGACTCTGCGCAACCGCGATGGTGGCACGCAGCGCGTTGGCCTGCGCCGCGCCGAGATCGCCGTCGACCACGCGCTGGGCATCGTCAAAGCGACCGAGGGCAAGCAAGAGGTTGGCTCGATAAGCCTGCGCCTCGCCTCCGTCCTGACCCTCCAGCCTGGCCAGGGCATCGGTATAGCGGGCCCTGACACCCAGCGCACGCGCTGCCTTGAGATTGTCACTCGCGGGCCAGACGACCAACGGGTAGTGAATCGCCCAGCGCACCGAGTCAAGCGGCTGTACCGGGATGGCACGAGGCGTCTGACCGGGCGACACGTCAGCCGCCTGCCCGGCGGTCAGGCGCGTCACCCCGGCATCATTGCTGACCCGGACGCGCCCTTCGGCGACGACCACGCGCCCGTTGTCTCCCCGGGCCATCACGGTGAATTCGGTGCCTTCGACCAAGGCATTGACGACCGGGGCGATCACCTCGACCCGCTTCTTGAGTCGGCTGATGACGTGGACGATGCCCTCACGCAGCCCGAGCGCCGCGTCACCATCCTTCGGTCGTGCGGCGATCTCGAGGGTGGAGAACTGATCGAGACGGGTCAGCACGTCGCCCTCGAACAACACCGCGGCCCGGCTTTGCTTGCGTACCGTGACCAGCTCCCCGGCGCACAGATCCTGTCCCACCCGGGCCGGATGCCATTCGGTCTTGCCCGCGGCGCTGACTTCGACCACGCCCTGCATCGAGATGAGGCGTGCCACGGGCGCGTCACACTGGGCATGCGCCGCCCATGAGGACAGCAAAAGGATCGGCACCAGCAGCAAGTGGGTCAGGATCCGTTGATGCGGCCGCAGCGGGGGCCAGTCGAATGCAGTCAGCATTTCAGCGCAGTGTCATGGTCTTGGAACACCGCGCATCATAGTTGAGGTAGGACTCGGCCACAATCTCCGCCGCCAGTCACGGTCTGCGCCTCAGTCGCCGAAGAGGGCGTCCAGGCTGATTCGCCCGTGGAGCAGATCGAGCCATATGGAACGGCGGACTTCGGTCCGGCCGGCCTCGATCGGTGGCGTGGTCTCGACCGCCTCGGAGGCAGGAGCGGGCTCGGCTTCGGAGACCCGGGATGTGCCGCCGCGTGACACTGGAATGCCACGCAGCGTGTAGCGGGAAGGGGTGACGTGCATGTCTGGCTCCGAAACCGGCCGATGGCCATATGCGGTTCGACGTCGCCATTATTCCGAAACCACGCGCCGCAGAAAATGGCGCAGGTCGCCGTCAGCGAGTGACGCAGTTCACAGCGCCCCGCGCACAACGACCGCTTCATCCCCGTGAGAACACCACCGCGCCGTTGTCCCGCATGGCGGGAAGCGCGCATACCTTCCGGTAGAAATGCGCAGGCCGATGTTCCGGCCACCGCTGGAGCACGGCCTCGAAGCCCCGCGCTGCCGCGTCGATGTCCCCGACCGAAAAGCACGACAACGCCTGCGTGAACGCCGCGTTCGCGGCCGCGGGGCTACGCACGCCGAACGGGGTGCCCAATATATGGAGATCCTGTTTGCCCTTGAAGCGGAAACGCCCCAGAAGGCAGAGTGTGGACGGTTCGAGATGCCGGGTCACGGCCTCCGAGGCGAGCACGGTAAGCCCGAGCGGCTTGCACGCACTCTGGATCCGGCTGGCGGTGTTGACCACGTCGCCTACGGGGCGGATTTCCATGCGGTCTCCCACCCCGAGTTCGCCAAAGAAGACATCGCCCACATGCAGGCCGAAGCGCGTCGGCAGCGTGCCGTCCGCCGCACGCGCATTCATGCGTTCATCGAGGGCCACCGCTGCCGCCACGGCCCGCCGACAGGCACCGGCTTCGTCCTTGCCGACCACCCACAGGCACATGACCGAATCGCCGACCAGATCAGTCACGTCACCGCCGTGCGATTCCACGATCGGTAGAAAGTGCGCCAGATAGCCGTTGAGCATGTCGCGAGCTTCGGCCGGGGTCTTGCCCTCGGCCATGGCGGTATAGGCCGCGATATCGCTGCTCAGGCAGACCGCGCGCAGCACGCGACCGTGCGGGCGCGTCTCGAAGGCGGCGGCAATACGGTCGACGGCGCCGCGACGACGATCGGCTCCGAGCATCTGCTGCAACCTCCGATGACGCCCCCGGGCACGCCGATACTTGAATACCATTCCCAGGGCGGTGACGACCAGCGGGCAGAAAAAGAGCGGAAACACGACCGGCATCCAGACGAACGATGAAGAAAACGCGTGCGCGGCGGCAACACCGAATCCCGTCATCGCCACGACCGTGAGAACGGCCGCCACGCCGGCGCGCGCGAGTCCCCACATCAGCGCCAGCATGGCCGTCCACCCGAGCACCAGCGCCATTGCCTGCCGGCCGTGCCAGGGCTTGAGTGAGCTGCCCTCCATCATGTTGGCCACCGCCGTGGCCGCCAGTTCGACGCCGTTGATGTCCACGCCGTCAGATCGGCTGTACGGGGTGTGGTAGGCATCGAACTGGAGAGACTGGTTCGATTCCGCGAGACCGACGAGCACCACCTTGCCCTTGGCCTCGGGAATCGTCCCTCCGTGCCGGATTCGCTCAAGCGCATCGGCATAGCTGATGATCGGCAGCGTACCGAACGGGCCATAGAGATTGAGCACCAACCGGTCACCCGCACCCGCGGGATAGCGTGGCGAGTGTCCGTACGCGTTCGACCAGCGCTCGAAGAGCCGCACGGGCATGGACGGATTGCCGCCCGCCCCGGTCGGGAAGGTCCAGAATTCGAACACCCCGTCCAGCGTCTTGGGCAGCACGAAGGGCGCGGTCACCCATGCCGCCTCGGCCAGCCGGGGCATGGGTCGAATCAGCCGATCGACGCCGCCGAGAACGCGCCCGCCGTCGGCACGGACGATCTTTCGGACGACGCGCTCGGCCAGCACCACGTTGCCCGCACGCTCGAGGGCTGCGGCAAAGGCCGCGTCGTCGGCCGGATCGCCCGGTTGTTCGAACAGCAGATCGAAGCCCACCGCAACGGCGCCGCTGCGTGCGAGGCCATCGACGAGCGTCGCATGAAAGCTCCGGGGCCACAGATCAGGACGCCGGGGTACCCCGAGTTGCTGCGCGGATGCCGCATCCAGCGCTACAATGACGACCGATTCCGGCGGCATGCGAATACCACGAACGGCATACAGCGTGCTCAGTCCGGTGCTGCGCTCGAGGCCCTGGAGCGGAGAGAGCCAGAGCGCACCGACGATGAGCACGGAGGCGAGGAGCAGCAGGAAGGTTCGCTTCCAGACACGGTTCAAGCACTCAATCTCCGGCAAGAAAACGCAACATCATACAAGGCACAGCATGACGCTTGAGAATATCGAACTGTTTTCAGGGTTGCCCGAAGCGCAGCTGCTCCGCCTGGCCGAACAGGCGCGACAGCGCACCTATCCGGCCGGCACCGTCATCGTGAACGAAGGTGACGAGGCACACGGCATGTTCATCATCAATTCGGGCGCCTTGAAGGTATTCGTCACCGAAGAGAACGGCAAGGAAGTCACGCTTTCGCTGCTGGGTGAGGATGACTACTTCGGTGAGCTCGCCCTCGTGGACGATGCGCCTCGATCCGCCTCGGTGATGACGCTGGAGCGCAGCACCCTGATGCAGATCTCGCGCAACGATTTCAATGACGTCATCGCCACCAACCCGGCCTGCCTGCAGATCATCCTGCGCAATCTCGTCGGCCGCATCCGCGAACTGACCGACAACGTCCGCGCGCTGGCACTCATCGACGTTTTCGGGCGCATTTCCCGGATCTTCGACTCGATGGCCGAGCCCGAGGGTGAGCTGCGCATCATCCGGCGCCGAATGACCCAGCAGGATCTGGCCAACCTGGTCGGCGCCTCGCGCGAGATGGTCAACCGCATCCTGCGCGAGCTGGTCGCTGGCGACTACATCGAGATTCACCATCAGTACATCCTGCTCAAACGCAAACTGCCCGCGCGCTGGTAAGCGGGCGGGCAGCGAACAAGGGCCGCGGGAGCGTCAGAGGCGGCCGAGCTTGCGATACAGGGTGTTGCGGCTGATCCCCAGGCGCCGTGCAGCCTGGGAAATATTGCCGTTGGAGGCGGCCAGCGCCTGATCGATCGCATCGCGCTCAATCACGGCGAGCCGGGCCATCCCCGTGGTCGCGACGCCTGGCATCGGCGCCCCGCGGGCCGTGTTGGAGAAGCTTTCCTGCGACTCCGAGCGGTCGAAGGAGAACAGCTCTTCGGGCAGATGCTCCACGCCGATCACGGTTTCGTCATCGTCGAGCAGCGCCACCGCCAGTCGCAGGGTGTTGTGCAACTGGCGGATGTTGCCCGGCCAGTCGTAGGCACGGAAGCAAGACATCGCCGCTTCGGCAACGCGCAGAGAGCGCCCCTCCCCTTCGATGCGCAGCAGCGACTCGATGAGCGACTCCAGATCGCTACGCTCGCGCAGGGTCGGCAGCGTGACCGTCAGCCCATTGACGCGATAGTAAAGATCCTCGCGGAACCGGCCTGCCGCGATTTCCGAGCGCAGAGTCCGGTGAGTCGCGCACACCAGCGAAATGTCTACCGAGATCGGCTTCGTCCCGCCCACCGGAATCACGCTGCGCTCCTGCAACACCCGCAGCAGGCGGGCCTGCAGATGCAGCGGCATATCGCCGATCTCGTCAAGGAAGAGCGTGCCGCCATGCGCCTGCTGGATCTTGCCGATGGCCCCTTCCTTGCGCGCACCGGTAAAGGCACCGCCGACGTAACCGAACAGCTCCGACTCGATCAGGTTCTCAGGGATGGCGGCACAGTTGAGCGCGACAAACTCCCCCGACGCCCGCGGGCCGCTGAAGTGGAAGGCCTTGGCGAACACCTCCTTGCCGGCACCGGACTCCCCCTGGATGAGGATCGGAATGTCCTTGCCCGAAATCCGGCTGGCGCGATCGATCGCCAGACTCATGCGCATGTCGCCGGTGCGCAGATCGTCCAGCGTCAGCGGGCCATGCGCGCCCGGCGCAGACGTCGCGACGTTGCGCTGAGGCGCCCGTTGTGTTGCCTGCGACTCCCCCTCCAGCACGGAGGTTACTGTGCGTCGAGAAGCGTTCGAAATCATGGAGATGTTGCCTCGCACCCGAGCGTACATGCGCGCGCCGCCAAGTGTTTCAAGCGCGATCAGTGCCGTCGGATTGCCGTTTGCCCTGTCGATCAATTGCCCCAGCGGGGTTCGGAACAGCATGCCGAAATCCGCCTTGGACAGGTTGTTGCGTGCCACGCCGAGCAGATCCAGGCAGGCCTGACTGGCGCCCAGGACCTGTCCGTCGACGGAGACCGCCAGTACCGCCTCCTGCACGCAGCCGACCTGGTCCGGGCTCAGATACAGGGACACGAGGACGTCGGACGCGAACTCCGCATCGAACAGATTGCGCTCAAGCAACTGAGCGCCCATGCGCACCAGCCCGAGCGTGTGACTCTGGTACAGGCGGGAGTCGCCGGAGATGTCCAGCACGCCCATGAGCGCGCCATGGGGATCGAAGACCGGCGTCGCACTGCAAGTGAGAAAGCCGTGCTGGGGCATGAAATGCTCGCAACCGAAGATCTCGGTGGGTCGACGATCGACGATCGCGGTGCCGACCGCGTTGGTCCCGCGCAGCGCCTCTTCCCACGAAGCCCCCGGCGCCAGGGCCACACGATCAGCACGATTCAGGAACCCCGGGTCGCCGACACGGTGCAGCAACATGCCCGTCGCGTCGGCGAGCAGGACGACACTGCCGGAATCCTTGACCTGCTGATAGAGCGACTCGACGATCCCCATCCCGTGCGACAGGAACCGGTGGTTGCGCTCCCTCAGTTCGCGCAGCCGGGCGTCGCTGACAGGTTCCGCGATCCCCGTTTCGACCTTTTCGTCCAGACCGGTGCTTCTGCACCGCTCCCAGGATCTGAGGATATCCTGGCCGATCAGCGAATCGGGACGGTCATTGCGCTCGAAGAACAACCTACGCGCTCGCTCGATCTGGTCGAGACGGCGCAAATCGGATGACTGCTCCATTTCTCCTCCGCCGGGATACCGTGCCGGGCAAGCCCGTGCCGGCTTCCTCCTGTATTAGAATGGCTCCCGCTGCTTTGAAACAGGACACCTGCTCCAAAGTTGAGCACACGCTCTACGGGCAACTGTATCAAAAAGTCTGCCGAAAAGGCAGATTTTGCAAATTTGCAGACGAATGGTGGGTCAACTGTCCGCCCCGCTTCGACGTTAACACCATTCGACGACCCACGGCAGCCCCTGGCACGGCTGTTGCTCGGTTGTACAGCCGCGGGCGGAACAGCCCGACAGATTATTCGTGATTCACACAAGAGGAGAATCGAGGTGACCCTGAACTTCCGACAAGCGATGTACGCTCGTGCCGCTGCCTGCGCAGCTGTCTTTACCCTGGCGCTTGGCGCCACCCAAGTCGCCGCGCACGGCAACGTGACCCCGCAGGCCGTCGACGTATCCTCCCTCAAGCCGATCGGTGATGAGTGGCTGGCCAGCAACCCCTATCGCGGCAACAAGGAAGCCATCCGCATCGGCGCTTCCGCCTTCAACCAGAACTGTGCCCGCTGCCATGGCCTCGAAGCCATTTCCGGCGGCATCGCCCCCGATCTGCGCTATCTGCCCCCGGGCGACGAAGGCGATGAAATCTTCCTGAACCGTATCCGTCACGGTTCCGTGCGCGGCGGCCGTGTCTACATGCCTCCGTTCGAAGGCATCCTGCAGCAGGAAGCCATGTGGTCGATCCGCTCCTGGCTGGAGACGGTGCATGTCGAGGACTAAGTCCATGATGCGCGCGCTCGCCCTGTGTGCGGGCCTGGTGCTGGGCGCGACCGCTTCGGCGGTTGGCGCCACCGCACCCCAGACGCACGAGGCGGGCCGCCTGCGCATCGCCGTCTACAACGACTTTGCTCCCTATTCCGACAACGGGAAGGGGGTGGACGTCGCCATCGGACGCGAGCTAGCCAAACGCCTGGGCCTGCAGGCCGACATCGTCGGATTCAACGCCGACGAGGACATGAATGACGATCTGCGCAACATGGTGTGGAAAGGGCACTACCTCGGCACCCAACCGGCCGACGTGATGCTGCACGTGCCGGTGGATCACTACCTCGAGAAGAAGAACGAACAGGTTCACATCTTCGGCCCCTATCATCTCGAGACGATCGCCATCGCACGCAATCCCCAGCGCGTGCCGCCCGTGGCAGGTTCTGCCGCCCGCGCGCTCGAGGTGTTCACCCACGAGAAGATTGGCGTCGAGGTGGCCAGCCTGCCCGACGACTTCCTGCTCTCCGTCCTCAACGGCCGTCTTCGCGAGAACGTGACGCACTTCATGACCATCCCCGAAGCCGTCGCGGCACTCAAGAAGGGTGAGATCGCTGCCGTCATGGCGACACGCGCGGAACTCGAAGGCGCCCTGGGCACTCAGAGCAAGTTCGAGATCTCCGAAGTCCAGATGCCGGAACTGCGCATCAAGGGCTGGCCGATCGGCATGGCGGTCAAGGCAGACAACGCGAGTCTCCAGGCAGCCCTGTCCAAGGCGCTGGAAGATATCTATCACGATGGGACGCTGGATCGCATCTTCGCCCAGCACGGCATCACGCACCGCGTCCCCTGAAGTCCGTCCCGACGACCAGGAGACAGGCCCAATGCCCCAGCGCTTGATACGACGCGCTCCGATGGCGAACCGCCAAAGGTCATGGAGCGATCATGGCGACGAGCGCGCGATCGGGGTGCGCCATGGCTCCTGACGGGAGACGGTACGTCAGTATCACAGGCCGGTCCGATGTGACCGGCCTGATCCATTTTCATGACCGGAACGTGGCACCCACGCGCCACCTTCCGAAAAACACCCTCCGGGAGTGAGCACCAGATGAAGTCAGCGAACCGCTACGGCGCGGGCGCCATTGCCCTGCACTGGATTCATGCCGTCATCGTCCTCGGCCTGATCGGCTGGGGGATCTGGATGGCCGATCTGCCTAAAGGGCCGGAGCGCGGCTGGGCCTTCGGCATTCACAAGTCGTTCGGCCTGATCGCCATCGCGCTGATCCTGGTGCGCATCGCCTGGCGCGCCGGACACCCGCCCCCCCTCCACACCGGTCTGTCGGCGCTCGAGGAAAAGCTGGCCAAAGCCGGCCACAGGCTGCTCTATGTGCTGCTTGTCCTGGTTCCTGCAGCGGGTTTCACGTCCGTCAGCTTCACCAAGTATCCACTGAAGTTCTTCGGCATCCCGTTGCCCAAGCCCGGTTACCCGGACGAGACGCTCAACGCGATCTTCAGCGAAACGCACGAAATACTCGCGTGGACGTTGCTCGCCGTCATCGTGATTCATGTCGCCGCTGCCATCCGGCACGGCGTACGTGGTGACGGCACACTCAGGCGCATGCTGCCGGGCGCCCATCAGCCGGAGCCCTGAGCGCCCGCCCCATCCCGGCATCGGATCCCGAATCGCCCGCACCGACTTCATGTTCGCGCGGGCGGTGTCTTTTTTGCACCCAGCAATCGGCCCCAAAGTTGACGGGATCTGCCGTTATATCCCTACAGAAATAGCGGTTTTGCCGCGATCGGATCAGATCTGACAGCCCGCATGCTCCAACTGCTCCATTAATGAACACTCGCTCAGCGTCGACCTGTTCAATCCCTGAACACCACAAGCCAGGCCTGACCGAGCCGCCGTCCCACTGCCTTGTTTTTTATGCATTTTTATTGATGCCAGGCAGCCGGCACGGCTGTTGCAGAGATACCTGAGCGAGCAGGCATGCAGTCTGCAGCATGAACATTTTTTGGAGACACTCATGATCTTTGCATTCCCTGGTCAAGACGGCGCGCCCGTACAGTTCAAACAAAAATACGACAACTTCATCAACGGCAACTGGGTCGCCCCGGTTCGCGGCCAATACTTCGACAACGTGACCCCGATCACCGGCCGTCCGTTCTGCCAAGTTGCTCGTTCCACCGAAGAAGATATCAACCTGGCACTGGATGCCGCTCATGCCGTGCGCGAAAAGTGGGGCAAGACCGCCGTCGCCGAGCGTGCCGCGCTGCTGAACAAGATCGCCGACCGCATGGAAGCCAACCTCGAGAAGCTGGCCTATGCAGAGACGGTCGACAACGGCAAGCCGATCCGTGAAACCATGGCCGCCGACATCCCGCTGGCCATCGATCACTTCCGTTACTTCGCCGCTTGCGTTCGCTCGCAGGAAGGCTCCCTCGGTGAAATCGACGAGAACACCGTCGCTTACCATTTCCATGAGCCGCTGGGCGTGGTCGGTCAGATCATCCCCTGGAACTTCCCGATCCTCATGGCTGCCTGGAAGCTGGCACCGGCACTGGCTGCGGGTAACTGCGTGGTCATGAAGCCCGCCGAGCAGACCCCGACCGGCATTCTGGTCATGATGGAACTGATCGCCGACATCCTGCCCCCGGGCGTGCTGAACATCGTCAACGGTTTCGGCCTCGAAGCCGGCAAGCCGCTGGCCTCCAGCCCGCGCATTGCCAAGATCGCCTTCACCGGCGAGACGACCACCGGTCGCCTGATCATGCAGTACGCCAGCCAGAACCTGATCCCGGTGACGCTGGAACTGGGCGGCAAGTCCCCGAACGTCTTCTTCGAAGACGTCGCCGCCCAGGACGACGCCTTCTTCGACAAGGCCATCGAAGGCTTCGTGCTGTTCGCCCTGAACCAGGGTGAGGTCTGCACCTGCCCGTCCCGCGCCCTGATCCAGGAATCCATCTACGACAAGTTCATGGACCGCGCCCTGGCCCGCGTCAAGGCCATCAAGCAGGGCAACCCGCTGGACACCGAGACCATGATCGGCGCCCAGGCCTCCACCGAACAGGTCGAGAAGATCCTGTCCTACATCGACATCGGTCGCCAGGAAGGCGCCCAGTGCCTGACCGGCGGCGAGCGCGGCAGCCTCGGCGGTGATCTGGCCGAAGGCTTCTACGTGACCCCGACCGTGTTCAAGGGCCACAACAAGATGCGCATCTTCCAGGAAGAGATCTTCGGCCCGGTCGTTTCCGTGACCACCTTCAAGGATGAAGCCGAAGCCCTGTCGATCGCCAACGACACCCTCTACGGTCTGGGTGCCGGCGTGTGGAGCCGCGACGGTTCCCGTGCCTTCCGCATGGGTCGCGAGATCAAGGCCGGTCGCGTGTGGACCAACTGCTACCACCTGTACCCGGCGCACGCCGCCTTCGGTGGTTACAAGCAGTCCGGTATCGGTCGCGAAACCCACAAGATGATGCTCGACCACTATCAGCAGACCAAGAACCTCCTGGTCAGCTACAACCCGAACAAGCTCGGCTTCTTCTAAAACAACCGGCAGGGGCGCGAGAGCACAACAACCAACCGCGCCCCGTCGGGAGCCGAGCAGGGTCTCCCTCCTCATCGAAAGATGAGACACCTTCCGGGCGGACCTTGTGTCCGCCCGCTTTTTTTCGGAGGCACCCCAATGGTAGATCGAGTCACGGCCACACCCGCGGCACTCGAGCTGATCGCCTTTCTCGAGAACAAGCATGGCCCGCTGATGTTCCATCAATCCGGCGGTTGCTGCGATGGCAGCTCGCCCATGTGCTATCCGCGCGACGAGTTCAAGGTCGGAGACAGCGACGTGTTCATGGGTCGCATCGGTGGTCAGCCTTTCTACATCAGCCAGTCACAGTACGAGTACTGGAAACACACCCAACTGATCATCGACGTGGTCGACGGCCGCGGCGGCATGTTTTCGCTGGAGGGTTCCGAAGGCAAGCGCTTTCTGACCCGTTCCCGCCTGTTTACCGACGACGAGTTCGCCTGGGTCGAAGCCAACCCGCCGGCCCCCTGAGCGCGCCACATCCAGCACGCGGAGCCAACCCCGCATGATGCCCACCCCGCCCGACTGCGCACTCGGACGCCTCGCCAGCGGCGACCCCCGGGTCCGACGCGCCATCGACCGTGCGCACTGCATTCTCGACAAGCCGATTCCGCTGCTGATTCAGGGAGAGTCCGGTGTCGGCAAGGAGATGTTCGCGCAGGCGTTCCATCGCAGCGGCACTCGCGCCGACAAGCCCTTTGTTGCCCTGAACTGCGCGGCGATTCCCGAGCACCTGATCGAATCCGAACTGTTCGGCTATCTTGGCGGTGCGTTCACCGGCGCCCGCAAGGAAGGCTCGATGGGGAAGATCGTCCAGGCCTGTGGCGGCACGCTGTTTCTGGACGAGATCGGCGACATGCCCCTGAGCCTTCAGGTCCGGCTGCTCCGAGTGCTTCAGGAGCGGGTCGTCGTCCCCCTCGGCAGCGTTCAGACCATCCCGGTCGAGTTCTCCCTCATCTGCGCGACCCATCACCACCTTCAGGATGCGGTAGCGCACCACCGTTTTCGGGAAGACCTGTACTTCCGCATCAATGGCCTGACGGTGACACTGCCGCCCCTGCGCGAACGCTGTGACGTGCTCGATCTGGCACATGCCATGCTGAAGACGTCGGCACCCGAGCGCGAGCTTTCACTGACCCCAGAGGTGTGCGACCTCTTTCTGCGCCACCCGTGGCCGGGCAACCTGCGCCAACTCAACAATGCGATCCGGGTCGCGGTCGCCTTGCTCGAGCCCGAAGAGACCCGTATCTGCCTCATGCACCTTCCGGAAGAACTGCTCGAAACCGACGACGTGATGCCCATATCGGCGGCACCCGCCGCGTCGGCCCAAAGCAGCGACTTGAAAAGCATGACCCTCAGTGCCATCGACCATGCGTTGGCAAGCACCGGCGGCAACGTATCGGCCGCCGCGCGGCTGCTGGGCATCAGCCGAAACACGCTCTACCGACGCATGAACGCAGCACCGGTCGACTCGCGGCGTCGCTGATTCCAGACAACAAAAAAGCGCCGCTCGATCGCGGCGCTTTTTTTCAGGGCCGAATGCCGGCCATCACCCTTACTTCTTGAGGGACAGGATCCAGCTCACCAGAAGACGGGCATTGCCTTCGGTAATGGCCACGGCGTTGGGCGGCATGGAAAGCCCGCTCACCTTGCCCTTCCAGTGACTGCTATAGGGGTTGGAGCCCTCCAGCACGATACGGGTCAGGAACTGCTGGGCGCCAGGCTTGCCGGCGTACTGCTCGGCCACATCCTGCCATGCCGGACCGATCGGCTGCTGCCCGTTGGGGCCGGCCTTTCCGGATTCGATCGAGTGACAGGTCAGGCAGCCACTTTGCAGGGCCAGTTTCTTCATGTCGGCGTCTTGATCGGCGGCAAAAGCAGACGTAGACAGGGTCAGGCACAGAGCACCAGCGGCGGCGTAGTGAGCAAGCTTCATGGGAAATCCTCCTAGTGAAATTGGGGAAAATAAAATCTTCTGCATTGTGTGTTTATCTGTGGCCGGATCATCCTCGTGCCGGCGCATCTCCCTCTCCTGCGTTTTCGTACCCCAAGCCGTCAACGCCGTACAACGGATTCTATTGGCAGTTTGGAGACAACTTTCTGACCAGCATCAAACTTCTCGGGTTTTTTGGTTGCGCCGCGGCAATTTCAATTCAACGCGCTTGCCGGCATATCGACCAATCCATGGCGTGCCGCAAGATGCAAAAGGGAAAAGTCGTTTTCCGCATTCAATTTTTGGCGCACTGCAGAAAGATAATTGAGCACGGTTTTCTGACTCAGGTGCATGTGCGCCGCGATACTCGCGGTCGATTCACCGCGCACCGCCAGTCGCAGCACTTCGAATTCGCGCGGCGTGAGTTGGCGGCTCAGATCTCCCGAATCAAGCGCGGCGCAGGCCAGTGCATGGGACACTTCCGGTGACATGACCCGCCGCCCGGCCGAAACGCCGCGAATGGCCTCGATCATCTGCCCCGGATCGCTACACTTGGTGAGGTAACCGGTCGCCCCCGCCTGGAAGGCCTGGCTGACCAGATTCGCACTGTCGTGCATCGACACAACGAGGATGCGCAGTTCGGGTTTGCGCGCCAGAATGCGGCGGATCGCCTCGATGCCGCTCGCACCGCGCAGACTCAGATCGACCACTGCGACGTCCGGCTCACAGCGCTTCACCGCGGCATAGGCCTCATCGGCATCGGCCGCCTCGGCCACCACTTCGAGGTCCGGCTCGGCATCGATCAGGCGTCGGTAGCCCGAGCGCACGATGGCATGATCGTCAAGCAACAGGATTCGAATCATGCGTCACTCCTCTTTGTGTCGGCTGCAATGGCAACCGAAGGACCAGCACCAGCCCACCAGCCTCTGAGTTTTCCGTGGTCAGCGTACCACCGGCCATGGCGGCACGCTCGCGCATGCCCAGCAGCCCGATCCCTACGTTCGCGTCGCGTGGATCGGCCAATCCGTGGCCGTTGTCCATCACGCGCAGTTCCAAACATCCGGCGGCACAGCGCAAGCCGATCGTCACCCGCGTGGCACCGCTATGCCGCGCCACATTGGTCAGCGCCTCCTGGACCCCCCGATAAACGCACAGGGCACTCGCCGATTCGATCGGCGGCAGATGCCCGGGCAGGTCGAGCCTGACCTCGACACCGGTCGTCCGTGTTTGCCAGGAACGCACGCAATCGCGCACCGTATCGACCAGCCCGACGCCGTCGAGACCATGGGGTCGTAGCCGGCTCAACAGCCCCCGCAGATGCTGTCCGAGATGATCCGCCTGATGACAGATGTCGCTGGCCGCGTCCGACAGCTCGGCGGGCCGAGCGCGACCGGCATGGCGCTGGACGAAGGCGGCGGACAGGCCGATGGCGGTCAGCGACTGGCCGAACTCGTCATGCAGTTCGCGCGCGATGTCCCGCCGTTCGGTTTCCTGCACCGAAATCAGACATTGTGACAGCGTGCGTTGTGCCGATCGTGCGGCCGCGAGTTTCGCCGCCAACCGGTCGATGGCACGGGCGAGCACTCTGAATTCACGCAGCGCAAAGTGCGGGCCTTTCGTCCCGCGCGCCTCCGGATCGTCCAGCGCGGTAATGCGCGCCTCGAGCAGGCGCACCGGCGCCAGCGCTCGCCCCACCGCGAACCAGACCGTGGCCATGGTGAGCAGGGAGAAGGCGAGTACTGTCAGCACCCACTGGCCGGCGTCACGCACGATCTCGCCGATTTCGCTGCGCGGATCAGGGCGAACGTAGAGCACTTGCGGTCCCACCGCGATCCGCTCGATCGGCGCTGCCCGGCTTTCGCTGCGGGCCAGCCGGTCGGCCAGGCGTTCGGACCAGTCCGCTGCTCCGATTTGAAGCGGTTGCTCCAGACTGGCGCGATCCAGCGCGACACGAATGTGACGGAAATGGCCGTCGGCCAGACGCGCCACCAGCGCCTCGTCTCCGGACACGGCCGCCCGCATCAAGCCCACCAGGCGCTCCGATGCCTCGAGTTCATGCGCCACATCGGCACGCAGGGCAACACCCGCCCAGGCGATGGCAGCGCCGACCAGCACCAGAAAGAAGGCGGCCAGAGTCAGCGTCAGGCGACGGCGAAGATCCATGATTCATCCCTTTGCGGATGGCGAGCACTCCATTGACGCAAATGGCGTACCAGAGCACATCAGGAAGATTTCCCTGCTTTGGCATGGCGCGGTCCCGGGCCACCGCACCGGCATCCTTCGATACTAAGCGGCACGTCGCGGCGCCCCCCAATCCGCTGCCGTGACGCAAAAACAAGGAGACTAGAAGTGTCAATGAATACATCGAATCGCATCGCCGGGCCCCGGACGCGAAACCTCGCCATCGCCATCGCCGCCATCTTCGCGGCGCCAGCGTTCGCGAGCAAGGCGGTGACCTGGGACGACATCCGGAACGACGCCAAGACCCCCGGCGACGTGCTCACCTATGGCATGGGCCTGAAGGCCCAGCGTCACAGCCCGCTCAAGACCATCAACACCAAAAACGTATCGGCGCTCGTGCCGGCATGGAGCTTTTCCTTCGGCGGCGAGAAACAGCGCGGCCAGGAAGCCCAGGCGCTGGTGGCCGACGGGGTCATCTACGTGACCGCTTCGTATTCGCGCATGTTCGCCATCGACGCGCGCACCGGCAAGCGGCTGTGGGACTACACCTATCGCCTGCCCGACGACATCCGCCCGTGCTGCGACGTCGTCAACCGCGGCCCGGCCATCTACGGAGACAAGGTGTTCTTCGGCACGCTCGACGCGGCCATCGTCGCGCTGAACAAGGACACCGGCAAAGTCGTATGGAAGAAGAAATTCGGCGATCACAAGATCGGCTACACCATGACCGGAGCGCCCTTCGTGGTCAAGGATGCCAAATCCGGCAAGGTCCTGCTGATCCATGGCTCCTCGGGCGACGAGTTCGGCGTGGTCGGCATGCTCTATGCACGCGACCCCGACACCGGGGAGGAAGTCTGGGCCCGGCCGATGGTCGAAGGGCACATGGGGCGCCTGCACGGCAAGGACAGCACCCCGACCGGCGATCCCAAAGCGCCCAGCTGGCCCAACGACCCGAGCTCGCCCACGGGCAAGGTCGAGGCCTGGAGCCATGGCGGCGGCGCCCCGTGGCAGACCGCCAGCTTCGACATCGAGAACAACACCATCGTGATCGGCGCCGGCAACCCGGCCCCGTGGAACACCTGGAAACGCACCGCCCAGGGCGACGATCCGCGCAACTGGGACAGCCTGTTCACTTCCGGCCAGGCCTACGTGGACGCCGCCACCGGCGAACTCAAGGGCTTCTTCCAGCACACCCCGAACGACGCCTGGGACTTCTCGGGCAACAACTCGGTGGTGTTGTTCGAGTACAAGGATCCGAAGACTGGCAAGATGGTCAAGGCCTCGGCGCACGCCGACCGCAACGGCTTCTTCTTCGTCACCGACCGGGAGAAACTCGCCAAGGGCGCCGGTTATCCCAACAAGCCCACTTCGCTGATCGGCGCGTGGCCGTTCGTCGACGGCATCACCTGGGCCAAGGGCTTCGACCTGAAGACCGGCAAACCGATCGAAAACGACAACCGCCCCCCACTACCCAAGGAAGGCGAGGACAAGGGGGACACCATCTTCGTCTCGCCCCCCTTCCTCGGCGGCACCAACTGGATGCCGATGGCGTACAGCCCGCAGACCGAGATGTTCTACATCCCCTCCAACGAATGGGCGATGGACTACTGGACCGAGCACCTGACCTATCAGGCTGGCTCTGCCTATCTGGGCCAGGGCTTCCGCATCAAGAAACTTCATGACGATCATGTGGGCGTGTTCCGCGCCATCGACCCGAAGACCGGCAAGATCGTCTGGGAGCACAAGGAGAAATTCCCCCTCTGGGCCGGCACGCTCACCACCGCCGGTGGCCTGCTCTTCTCGGGCACCTCGGACGGCTACGTCAAGGCCTTCGACGCCAGGACGGGTGACGAGCTGTGGAAATTCCAGACCGGATCGGGCGTCGTCTCCATCCCGATCACCTGGGAGATGGACGGCGAACAGTATGTCGGCATCCAGTCCGGCTACGGTGGCGCGGTGCCGTTGTGGGGCGGCGACATGGCGGATCTGACCAAGCAGGTCACCCAGGGCGGCTCTTTCTGGGTCTTCAAACTGCCCAAGAAAGTCGCCGGCATGTAATTCCATCAGCCCTTGGTGCCGGGACCGCCTCCCGCGCTGCGCACCTGCGCCCATGCAACGGCACGGGTGCGGAGCACGGGTCCCGGCACGCCTTTTTTCCAAGAACCCATGAACACAACCACCGCCACCGTGCTGCTCGCGCTGGCCCTGTCCAGCCTATCCACACACGCCGTCGCCAATACCGACGCACCCGACGAGAGCGGAACGCTCGTCATCAACGGTTGCCCGATCTGGCCCTATACCCGCTGCCCCGGCGCGGATCTGCGTCATGCCGATCTGTCGGCCCGCAATCTGGCCGGCGCCGACCTGCGCGGCGCCAACCTCACCCGGGCCGACCTGCGCGCGGCGAATCTGGCCGGCGCCAAGCTCGACGGCGCCAACCTCACCGCTGCCAACCTGAGCAAGGCGAGTGCGCCGGCTGCGCACTTTCGCAATGCCAAATTCATCGGCGCCAACCTCGAAGCCACGCGCCTGATGCGCGCGGACCTGACCGGCGCGGACCTGACCGGCGCCACGCTCGAGTACGCACGCCTGAATTTCGCCTGGCTCGACGACGCGATACTGGTAGGCACCAACCTCCAGGAGGCGAAGTTCGTCACCGTCAACCTGCGCGGCGCGACCATGGAAGGCTGTTACCTGCGCTACACGATCTTCCCGGATTCCGATTTCGCCCACTGCAAAGGATGCCCGAGCGGATGGAAATGACCTTGTCTCGCACACTGGCACGACTGGCGTGTCTCGTGGCGCTGTGCTTCGGCGTCGCCCTGGGCACCCGGCCCGCCCATGCCAACAACGTCGTCGCGATCCCGCCCCATGTGGACACGACCGGCCTGCCCCCGCTCGACGATCCGAACGCCGAACCCAACCCCTATCGCGGCAACCCCCAGGCGATTGGCATCGGCCGCGAGGCGTTCAATCAGTCCTGCGCCCGTTGTCATGGTGTCGACGCGGATGCACATCGGTCGCCGGCACCGGATCTGCGCCGCGTCGGTCGCGCCTGTGAGCGGGTCCGCGAACCGGCGCTGAAAACCCGGTGCGAAACCGACGCCGACGTCTATTTCCGGCACTCGGTGGAGGAAGGCAAGGTCAAGGTCGGCGTGCGCCACATGCCCGCCTGGAAGTCCGTGCTCTCGCCCCAGCTCATCTGGGCCATTCGCAGCTTCGTCGACCAGCAAGGTTCGGTCCAGCTGAACGCCCCGCCTCACGAACCATGACCCGCGAACCGCCGCCATGCGTGGGCCGGCCGCTTGGCAAGGAAACCCGCACAGCACCGCCGAGACGCTGACCGAACCCACCCTGCCAGACCACCGGGACGACGGAGTCGATCGGGCCCACAGGCTCGAATGACCGCGTGGGGATAGTCTCGCGCTCAGATTTGGGAAAAATTCCCGGGTCGCTCGGGTGTGCATCCCGGGCGCATTACGCACCAATGCTCGATAGTGGCACCTGCCAGCGGACGGTACGATCCGCCACGACAAGACACCGGAGACGACACGAACATGCCCTACCCGATCCACCGACCGGGCGCATCCGCGCCAGTCCGACAAGGCGCACCGGCCCGCCGCGGGCCGGTGCGCCCGGCCTTGCGCGCCGTGTCGGACGCCGGGCGCGGTCGCGTCGGTACGGGCAAGAAAAAGCGAAACCCGCGCCGAAGCGCGGGTTTCGCAGGCATCAACTCTCGGCCCTGCGTGGCAGGGCCGAAACGTCGATTACTTGTGGAGCTTGAACACCCACACGGAACCGCCCTGCTCGAGGAAGTTCACGCGCTTGGCGACTTCGCCACCCCACAGCGGCACGGCACCACCCCAACCGGCAGCGACTGCGACATACTGCTCGCCGTCCATCTCCCAGGTGATCGGAGGAGCCACCACACCGGTACCGGTCTGGAACTTCCACAGTTCCTTACCCGTCTTGGCGTCGAGGGCCTTCAGGTAGCCTTCCGGCGTACCGTAGAAGGTCAGGCCGCCGTGCGTGGTGAGCGTACCGCCCCACAGAGGCGCGTAGTTCTTGTTCTCCCACACGATCTTGCCGGCGACCGGATCCACGGCGCGCAGGGCACCGATGTAGTCGTCATGCAGCGGCTTGATGGTGAAGCCGGCACCCAGATAGGCAGCGCCTTTCTTGTAGGTGACGGGCTCGTTCCAGATTTCCATGCCCCACTCGTTGGCCGGCACGTAGAACAGGCCGGTATCCGGGTTGTAGGAGATTTGCATCTGGTTCTTGCCGCCGAGGAAGGACGGCGCGGCGAAGACCGTGCTGCCTTTCTTGCCGTCGCCCGTCTTGGACGGATCGCCCGGACGGTTGGCATCGTCGTACACCGGACGGCCGGTCTTCAGATCGATGGACTTGGCCCAGGTGATCTTCTTCACGAACGGGAAGGCGTTCAGCAGGTGGCCGTTGGTACGGTCCAGCACGAAGAAGAAGCCGTTACGGTCGGCCTTACCACCGGCCTTGATGGTCTTGCCGGTCTTCGGATCCTTGTAGTCGAAGGACACGAATTCGTTAACACCGTCGAAGTCCCAGCCGTCGTGCGGCGTGGTCTGGTAGTGCCAGACGATCTTGCCGTTGTCCGGGTTGATGGCCACGGTCGAGGACGAGAACAGGTTGTCGCCCGGACGCAGGTGGCTGTTCCACGGAGCCGGGTTACCGGTACCGACGAAGATCAGGTTGGTATCCGGATCGTAGGTCGCACCGTTCCAGGTGGCGGCACCACCGGTCTTCCACAGGTCACCCGGCCAGGAGGCGTTGGTGCTGCCGGAAATCCCGTTTTCCTTCTTGTTGCCGTTGGCGTCGAAGGTGTAACCCATGTGGCCTTCGACCACCGGGCGGATCCACACCAGCTTGCCGGTGTTGGCATCGCGGGCTTCCAGACGGCCGACCACGCCGAATTCACCGCCGGACACGCCGGTGATGACCATGCCCTTGACGACCAGCGGAGCGGCGGTCATGGAATAACCGGCCTTGTAGTCGTCAACCTTCTCTTTCCACACGACCTTGCCGGTGTCCTTGTTCAGGGCAACGACCTGGGCGTCCAGGGTACCGAAGATCACCAGGTCGCCGTACAGGGCGGCACCACGGTTGACCACGTCGCAGCACGGCATGATGCCGTCCGGCAGGCGGTGCTCGTACTTCCACAGCTTCTTGCCGGTGCGTGCGTCGATGGCGAACAGACGGCTGTAGGAAGCCGTCACGTACATCACGCCGTCGGACACCAGCGGTTGCGACTCCTGACCACGCTGCTTCTCGCCACCGAAGGACATGGACCACACGGGCACCAGATCCTTGACGGTCTTCGTGTTGATCTGGTCGAGGGTACTGAAGCGCTGACCTTGCGTGCCCATACCGAAGGAGACGACGTCTCCGGGGGTAGCGGCATCATTCATGATGTCTTTATCGGTCACGCCGGCATTGGCCGTGCCAACGCTCAGTGCGAACGTGGCTGCAACGGCCGCCGACATTGCCGTCCAGCTGAACGGCTTGCGCGAGTGTCTCATCGAGATTCCTCCTAGAATTGACCCAGTGTCGTTGTGTTTTGGGCGTGGAGCATGGCGCTCCACCGCGAAAACTGTTGCAAAGGTTGTGCCATCCAGTCAAGTCGAATCGACACCAACGCCTTTTCCGAACGCCCCCGTATGTACGAAACCACGGCAAAGCTACTGAAAGACAATGGACTTTATATCCCACCGTGCCGGAGACGCCCATTTCGCGGGACTTTTCGCGCCGTTCACATGTCTCGGACAAGTGACGCAAAACAGCGTCGCACGGTGCTCCATTAATCACCAGGTGCTCCAAAACGTGACACAGCCGTATCGGTTGTTGCACGCCGATTCTCGCGCCAGCAGGCAATTTGCCCGACATGGCTTCGTTCTTTGTTCTCCGCTCAAGGGCTGTGGTATCACCTTCGTAGAACAAGCGCCGCGTGGCATGGCGCTTGCGTCGCTGTCCGACACAACGATACTTACGGAGACACTTCCATGACCCGAGCCCAAGCTTGGCGCTGGTTCGCGCATGCGCTTTTCCTGCTTGCATGCACGCCGGCCTTCGCCCTCGACGATCCCCTGAAATCGGCCCGCTGGGACGACATGCGGCAGATGTTCTTTGCCGACCAACCCGTCCAGTTCGACGAACGTGTACGCGTCCTCGCCCCGCTGTCGGCGGAAAACCCGATGGAAGTGCCCATTACCGTAGACGCCGAGACGCTGCCCGACATCGCCGAAGTGATCGTGTTCGCAGACTTCAACCCGATCATCAAGATGCTCGCGTTCGAGCCGCAGGGGGCTGTGGCCCGCCTGTCGTTCCGGGTCAAGCTGCAGCAGTCGACGCCGGTGCGGGCCGCGGCGCGCACCAAGGACGGCATGTGGCATGTAGGCGGCACCTGGATCAACACCACCGGCGGCGGCTGCTCGGCGCCTTCGGTCGGGTCGGCCTCGCCCGTCTGGCAGACGCGCCTGAACGAGGTGAGCGGCCGGCTGTGGCATCACAAGGACGGCACCCGGATCCGGGTGCGCATCATCCATCCGATGGACACCGGCCTGGCCGAACGCATCCCCGCGTTCTACATCGAAACGCTCAACATCGACCGGGCCGACGGCACCCCGCTGATGCGCATCCACTCCTTCGAGCCGGTGGCGGAGAATCCGCTGTTCACCCTGGATCTGCCCGAGGCCCTGAAGGACATCTCGAGCATCCGCGTCGAGGGCCGTGACAACAACGGCAACCTCATCAACGCCGTGGTGGAGGACTGATCATGAAGATGCACCGTCGCCTCCATCGCTTCGCCGCCGCCGGGTTCGCCCTGGTGGCGACCATCGCCATTGCCGCCACCTTCGACTATGGTCTTCAGCCCAAACAGATCGGGCCGGACACCTGGATGGTCGAAGGCGCGACCGACGACTTTTCGTTCAAGAACGGCGGCAACATCGTCAACACCGCCTTCGTGGTCACCGGCAAGGGGGTGGTGGTGATCGACACCGGTCCGTCGCGCCAGTACGGCGAACAGTTGCGCCAGGCCATCGCGCGCATCACCGACCAGCCGGTCGTCCTGGTGCTCGACACCCACCACCATCCGGATCATTTCCTCGGCAACCAGGCCTTCGACCCCAAGACCGTCAAGGCACTGAAGAAGACCGGCGCACTCATCCGCGAGGAAGGGCCGGGATTCAACGAGAACATGTATCGCCTCGTGGGCGACGCCATGGCGGGCACCGAGGTCACGCCCCGGGCGGCACCGTCACGCCGGGCAAGCTCACCATCGGCTCGCACCGCTTCGAGCTGCTGTCGCTGTCGGGCCATACGCCGGCCGATCTGGCGGTGTTCGATCACACCACGGGGATCCTGTTCGCGGGCGATCTGCTGTTCCACGACCGCACCCCGACCACGCCCAATGCCAACCTGGCGCACTGGTTCTCGTCGCTGGACACGCTCGCGGCGCTGCATCCGAAGCTGATCGTCCCGGGCCACGGCCCCGCCAGCACCACCGACGCGCCCATCCGCCAGACCCGCACCTGGCTGAGCTGGCTGGACAAGACGCTGCACAAGGCCGCCGCCCAGGGGCTGGACATGAACGAGGTCATCGCCGAGCCGATCCCCAAGGATCTGGCGGCCATGTCCCTGTCGAAATCGGAATTCACCCGCTCGGTGAGCCACCTGTACCCGGACATCGAGCTCGACGTACTCAATCACCCGCCACACTGAAACGCCAAGGAAAACAATGACACGCGTCCGCTTCTCCCCGCTCCCGCTCGCCATGATGCTGGCCGCCCTCGGCACCGCGGCCCAGGCCGACACCACCCTGGCACCCGTCGAGGTCATCGACACCACGCCGCTGCCGGGCATCGGCATCGAGCGCGACCGGGTGCCGGCCAACGTGCAGCGTGCCCGGGATCTGGGAGAAGCGTCCATCGCGAACGGCATGAACACCAAGCTCAATGGGGTCACCGTCAACGAGAACCAGGGCAACCCCTATCAGGCGGACCTCAATTTCCGCGGGTTCACGGCCTCGCCGCTGCTGGGCACGCCGCAGGGGCTGTCTGTATATGTGGATGGCATCCGGGTCAACGAGGGCTTCGGCGACGTGGTCAACTGGGATCTGATCCCCCAATCTGCGCTCGAGGACGTGAGCGTCATTCCCGGCTCCAACCCGCTGTTCGGCCTCAACACCCTCGGCGGCGCCATCTCCATGCGCACCAAGGACGGACGCAACAACCCCGGCACCGAGTTGCAAGCCTCGGCGGGCAGCTTCGGGCGCTGGACCACCAGCCTCACCCATGGCGGCTCGACCGACGCGCTGGACTGGTTCATCGCCGCCGAGAGCCTGAATGAAAACGGCTGGCGCGACCGCTCGCCCAGCGATGTCAAGCAGCTGTTCGGCAAGTTCGGCTGGCGCGACGACATGTCCGACATTTCAGTCAGCCTCAACTACGCCGACAACGACCTGATCGGCAACGGCCTGCTCCCTGACAGCATGTATCGCCGCAATCGCGAGATGGTCTACAACTATCCTGACCAGACCCGCAACCGCCTGAAGCAGATCGCGGTCACCGGCAACCACTGGCTCGACGACGCCAACCAGCTCACCGCACGGATCTACTGGCGCAATGTCCACACGCGCACACTCAACGGAGACGGCAACGACGACTTCACCGCCCTGCCCGACCCCAGCGGCTCGATCAACCGCACCGCGACCGATCAGTACGCCCTCGGCGTGACGGCGCAATGGACCCACTACGCAGACACCCACCAGCTCACCGTGGGCGCGAGCCACGACCGCTCGCGGGCCGCCTTCCTCCAGACCTCGCAGGAAGGCGAGCTGAACGCCGCGCGCGGCGTCGACCCGACCGGGGACATCCAGCCGGAAAACAGCCTCGACGGGCGCACCCGCTCCAGCAGCGTGTTCCTGACCGACACCTACTCGGTGACCGACACCGTCGCCCTCACCGGCTCGGCGCGCTACAACCGCACCCGCGTCATCAACCGGGACCGCCTCAACGCCACGGCCCCCAACCTCGACGGCGATTTCACCTACCAGCGCATCAATCCCGCCCTCGGGGTGACCTGGCAGATCCGCCCGGCACTCGGGTTCTACGCTTCGTACAACGAAGGCAACCGCGCGCCGACGCCGATCGAGCTGGGCTGCGCCGACCCCGCCAATCCATGTACCCTGCCCAACGCCCTGCGCTCCGACCCGCGTCTCGACCAGGTGATCGCCAAGACCCTCGAGGTCGGCCTGCGCGGCGCCCACGGCAAGGCGCTGAACTGGAACGCCTCGGTGTTCCGCACCACCAACCACGACGACATCCTGTTCGTCGGCACCTCCACCAGCGCCGGCTACTTCACCAACTTCGGCAAGACCCGCCGCCAGGGGCTCGAGCTGGATCTGTCCGGCGAGCACGGCGCCTTCGACTGGCGCGCCGGCTACACCTGGCTGCAGGCCACCTTCCAGAGCAGCGCCTGCCTGCTGTCGGCATCGAACAGCTCCGCCGGTGCCGATCCGCGCTGCGGCGCCGACGAGATCCGCGTCGCCTCGGGCGATCGGTTGCCAGGCCTGCCGCGCCACAGTCTCAAGCTCAGCCTCGACTGGAAGCCGGTCGACGCCCTGCGCGTCGGCACCCAGATGCAGACCTACAGCGGCCAGCTGGTGCGCGGCAACGAAAACGGACGCGACAGCAAAGGCCGGATCGGCGGCTACACCGTGTTCAACCTCGACGCCGACTGGAAGTTCGCCCAGGGCTGGACGCTGTTCGGTCGCGTCGACAACCTGTTCGACCGTCGCTACGAAACCGCGGGCGCGCTGGCGGAGAACATCTTCAACGCCCAGGGCCGCTTCATCACCAACCCGAACAACTGGGAAGACGAACGCTTCGTCGCTCCCGGCGCCCCGCGTGCAGCCTGGATTGGCGTACGCTACAAGTTCGGAGGAAAGAGCTGAGACATGTCACGAAATTCGGGGTCCCTGCGTGATCGGGTGACCACCCTCGTCGCCACCGTCGCCGTCCTGGGGTTCATCGCCGGGACGGCCCTGTGGTGCATGCTCACCCGCGACGCCATCCACGAGGAGGTGGAAGCCGCGACCAAGGTGTCGGAGCAGTGGCTGCGGGCCACCGGCCCGCTCGCCTACAGCACCACCGCCCGCCTCGACATGATCTCCGCCGTCGGCCGGCTGCGCGCCAACGAGCTCGAGGTCACCGATGAAGACGGGCAGGTGCTCTACACCTCCCCGCCACCCACCTACAAGGCCGGGCGCGACGCACCGGCCTGGTTCGCGGCACTGATCGGCCCCAAGGTGGAAAGCCGCCACTGGGAAGAAGGCCCGCTGCGCCTGCATCTGATTCCGGACACCTCGCGCGCCATCCTCGACGCCTGGGACAACCTGTGGATCGGCGCCGGCTGGGCCGTGGCCGGCATCATCCTGCTCAGCATGTTCGTGCGCCAGGCCACCCATCGCATCGTCGCCCCGCTGTCGCGGCTGCGCGCCGCCCTCGGCCACTCCGCCACCGGGCGCTTCGACCGTCGCGTCGAACCCATGGGCAACGCCGAGTTCGACGAACTGGCCGATGCCTACAACCACATGGCCGAAAACCTCGCCCAGACCCTGGTGCGCAACGCCCGCCTCGAAGAGGACAAACGCTTCGCCCGGGCGCTCAACGAGCGGATGGAAGAGACCCAGCGGGCGCTCGCGCGTGAGCTGCACGACGAGTTCGGGCAGGGCATCACCGCCCTGCGCGCCATCGCCGGCGGCATCGTCCAGCGCAGCGCCGACAATGCCGCCCTGCACGGCAGCGCCCAGGCCCTGATGGCCGTGAGCAGCCAGCTGCAGGACAACGTGCGCGGCATTCTCGACCGCCTGCGCGACCGCGCCCCCGAGACGCCGGCACAGCTCGACCGGGCCCTCGAGGACTATGTGACCCAATGGGCCGCCTGCTATCCGGCCATGAAGGTCATCCACCATGTCGACGCCATGCCGGCCGCGCTGCCCGAGGACTTCCGCCTCAGCGTGCTGCGCCTGGCCCAGGAGGCGCTGACCAACGTCGCCCGCCATGCCGACGCCCGCAAGGTCGAGCTGCGCCTCGAACAGGCCGACGGGGCCATCGAGCTGACCGTCAGCGACGACGGCCGCGGCTTCGACCCCATGGCGCGCACCGAGCGCTATGGCCTGGCCGGCATGCGCGAGCGGACCGATCTGTGGCACGGCACCCTCTCGGTCAGCTCTCCGCCGCGCGGCGGCTGCACCATCGAGGTGAACCTCCCCCTGCCGAACGTGTCAAAATCCACACCCCCGGCGCTGCCGAGCCCGAAGCTGGAATCCGATCGATGAGTGGCAACTCCCTTGCAAATACGCGCTTTGTGCTGGCCGACGACCACTCGGTGGTGCGCATGGGGTTTCGCCTGCTGCTCGAGGGCGCGGGCGCCACGGTGCTGGCCGAGGCCGATCGCGGCCAGGCCGCGATCGAAGCCTATGAAACCCACCTGCCCGACGCGCTCATCATGGATGTGAGCATGCCCGGCGGCGGCGGCCTCGATGCGCTCGAACGGCTCATGGGCCGGCATCCCGAAGCCCGCGTGCTCATGCTCTCGGCGCACGAGGATGCCCAGATTCCGGTGCGCGCGCTCAAGGCCGGCGCCACCGGTTATCTGTCCAAGTCCGCCCACCCGGACGAGTTGCTGCGCGCGGCCCGGGCGGTCAGCCAGGGGCGCCGCTATGTCGACCCCAAGCTGGCCGCGGATCTGGCGCTGGCGCAGCTCGACGGCGGCACCGACCCGCTCAGCAAGCTCACCGAAAAGGAATTCGCGGTGTTCCTGCAGCTGGCCCAGGGCAAGTCCGTCAACGAGGTCGCCGAAGCCACACACGTCTCGCCCAGCACGGTCGGCACCCACCTGTATCACATCAAGCAGAAGCTCTCGGCCAACAACGCCTCGGAGCTCACGCTCATCGCCGTCCGGTGCGGGCTGATCGAAGCCTGAGGCGGCAAGCACCGGGGGTGATGCCGCCGTCACCCCCCGGGCAAATTGCCCGACCTACGCCGAACGGGGTAGAGCATGTCCTTCGCTCCGTTAACATGGTGTCATCCGGAACCCTCCCGTCCGAACCCCGCATGCCATCGATCCAGCGCCTGATCCACATCCTCGTCTGCCTGCTGACGCTCACCCTCGCCCTCAGTGCTGGCGCCGGTGAGCTCACCCGCGCGGACATCGCCAAGCGCTTCGGCCCACCGCTGCATGTGGGCGAGCAGCCACCCGACCTGCCCGCCTGGCCGATCAGCACCGAGCTCGAACCCGACGGCCCGCCGGTGGCCTGGGTGTTCGAGTCCATCGACCTGGCGCCCATCCCGGGCTTCGAAGGCACGCCCTTCGACCTGCTCATCACCCTCGACCGCGACGGCCGCTTCATGAACGTGGAGGTGCTGCGCCAGCACGAGCCGGTGTTCCTCAGCGGCCTCGGCGAAGGCCCCCTGCTCAACTTCGTCAAGCAGTACGAAGGCAAGAGCCTGAAAAAGAACATCACCGTGTCCACCGCCTACGGCGACCTGCCCGGCAACGACGACATGCGCGTGGTGCTCGACGGCGTGACCAAGGCCACCGCCTCGGTGCGCATCCTCAACCAGACCGTGCTGACCGCCGGCCTCGCGGTGGCCCGGGCCAAGCTCGGCTTCGCCCCGGTGGTCAACACCGGGCCGCCCGCCACCCCCAAGCCGGACCTGTTCGAGCGCAAGAGCTTCGACCAGCTCGTCAAGGAAGGTGCCATCGGCCATCTGCGCCTGACCGAGGCCCAGGTCGAGAAACTCTTCGAGGGCACCGACGTGGCCGGCTGGGACGACTATGCCAAGGCCCATCCCGACGCCGTCAATCTCGACCTCTATGTGGCCTACCTGAACGTGCCCACCATCGGCCGCGCCGTGCTCGGCGACTCGGGTTACGCCACCATGCGCAAGAGCCTCAACACCGAGCAGCACGTGTGGTGGGTGGGCACCCACGGGCGCTCGAAGCTGGTGGACGAGCACTTCGTGCGCGGCACCACCCCGGGCAACCTCACCCTGCTGCAAGGCGGTGCGCCGCTGGAGCTGCGCGACTTCGACCTCGACCCGCAACAACCCGCGGGCGCTCCGCCCATCGACACCGCCCTGGTGCTGCGCGCGCCGCCCCTGTCGGGGCTCGACCCGGCCGGCAAGCAGGACTTCGTGTTCTCCATCAAGCGCACCCGTGGCCAGTTCCGCCCCGAGGTGGTGTATCGCGAGGCGACCCTCACCTACCTGCCGCCCGAGCGCTACTTCGACCGCCCACCGCCGCCGCCGCCCGACTGGCTGCTGGCGTGGATGGATCGCAAGGTCGAGCTGATCACCATCGGCGTGGCCCTGGGCATCCTCACCCTCGTGCTCGCCCGGCCCCGCTGGATGAGCCTGTCGGCGCGCCGGCTGGCGATCTTCCGCAACGCCTTCCTGGTGTTCACGCTGGCCTACCTGGGCTGGTTCGCGCAGGGGCAGTTGTCCATCGTGCAGCTGACCGGCGCGGTGAAGACGCTCTGGCAGGGCAACTCGCTGGCCAGCTTCCTCTACGACCCGGTGTCACTGCTCATCATGGCCTTCACCCTGGTCACCTTCTTCGTGTGGGGGCGTGGCACCTTCTGCGGCTGGCTATGTCCCTTCGGCGCACTGCAGGATCTGAGCACCCAGCTCGGCCGCAAGCTCGGCATCAAGGCGCGCAGGCTGCCGCCCACGCTGGCGCGGGTGCTGGATCGGGGGCGCTACGTGATCCTCGCCGCACTGGTGGCCGCCGCCGCGCTGGAACCCACCTGGGCCGAGCGCGGGGTCGAGGTCGAGCCCTTCAAGACCGCCATCACCGTCGGCTTCGACCGCGCCTGGCCCTTCGTGCTCTATGCCGTCGCCCTGCTGGTCGCGAGCGTCTTCTACTACAAGTTCTTCTGCCGCTTCCTGTGCCCGCTGGGCGCCTTCATGACCCTCGGTGGCAAGCTGCGTCTGCTCAAGTGGCTGCCCCGCCGCGCGGCCTGCGGCCAGCCCTGCCAGACCTGCCGGCATCGCTGCCAGTACGATGCCATCGAGCCGGCCGGCGCGATCCGCTACGACGACTGTTTCCAGTGTCTCGACTGCGTCGGTATCTACCATGACGAGCAGCGCTGCGCGCCCCTGCTGCTGATGCGCAAGAATCCGGCCGCGGCCAGCCGCATCGGCATGACCGACAAGATCACCTCCTGACGGCGCGGCGCCTCAGTCGGCGCCCGCGCGCCGGCGGCAGGCCTGGAGGATGGCGCCGACACGGCCCTCGTACCGGGGCACCGACGGATCCGCGATGCGCGCCTGGTCGTTGCGGTAGCTCGCTTCGGCCTCGGCCACCAGCGTCGCGTCGTCGAGCGCCTGCACCTCGTCCGAGTAGCACCGACAGGTCGCCGCCATGGCCGCATCGGGGGGGGCGACGGCATCGAGTTCATCGGCATCCGGGAGCCGTCCGTGGGTCTGCCGGAAGGCGTTCTCCTGCTCGCCGGACAGACAGTTGGCGTACGCCGATTCGCGCAGGCCGAGGGCCCCGCAGGCCTGCGCCTGCTCGCGCATGAAGGCGCGCGCCACGGCCACATCCTGGGTGCGCAGCGCCGCCACCACGGCCGGCGTGGCGCGCACGCGTACGCGGGTGGGCAGGCACTCGCAATTCACATGGCGTTCGATCGCCATCAGGGCGCGGGCGCGTTCGCCCGCCGGCCCCGTCTTCTCGCGCAGGCGCGCGGTCGCTTCGTCGAACCGGCTCGCGCACTGGGCCGCCATGCGATCGGCGAACCGGTTCACCCAGGTCACGTCCTCGCTCGACAGGCCACCGCCCGCCACCACACCCCGCACCATCACCAGCGCCAGCAGCGCCGGCACGATCCGCTTCATTCGCCTGTCCTTGCCTCGATTCATCGCGCCCCAGTGTGCCGGCTCGCAGGCCGATGCTCAAGCGCCGCTTGAGGCAGCGGCCCGGCTTCGGTAGGCTGGATCGCTCGCCTTCCCGCCCCGGCCATCGCCCCCATGCACCTGCTCCAGATGCCCCTGCCCATGTGGCTGATCCCGATCGCGTTCTTCGGCCTGTTCGCCGCGTTCTGGATCGGCCTGACCCGCCTCATGCGGCGCCTCGCCCGCATGACCGACCCCGTCCCCGCCGATGCCGGGCCGCGCCGTGCCCGTTCGCGCTGGGGCACGGCCCACATCAACGGAACCCGGGCGAAGAACTGTGTCCGCGTCGACACCTACACCAGCGGCCATGCGGTGCAGATGCATCCGGTCTTCGGCGGCGGCCGGGTGTGGCTACCGAAGGACGGCACCCGGGTGGAGCGGGACGCCGACGACCATGTGCGCATGCACTACGGCCGCCATCAGGTCGAGTTGTTCGGTCGCCTCGCGGACGCGGTGGACATGCCGACGGGGGCGCACGTGCCCACGCCCGCGCCGCCGCTCCAGTCGCCGCCCCCGCTGCGCCGCGACGACAGCGGCAGCCGCTTCAGCCGGCTGGCACTGTGGATCGCCATCGTCCTGCTGCTCTATGTGCTGATCCACCGCGTCGCGCCCGACTGGGTCGCGCCCGTCGAACGTTGGCTGGGGCGCTGAGCACTCAGGCGGACAGGCGTGTCTTCAGGGACGCCCAGCCCGGGTAGTCGGCGGGCGTGATGGCGCTCTTGCGCGCATATCGGGTCCAGCCCTCGCCGGTCACGAGCGCGTCGACGAAGGCCGCGCGATCCTCGATCCAGGTGCCGCCGAACGAGGTGACGCCGCGGGCGAACAGCGGGTCGGGCAGACAGCCGGCGCCCGGCCCGATCATGGCGAAGCGCTGCGCCCCCGCGCAATCGGCCAGCATGCGCTCCAGGGTGTCGTTGAGCAGGATGGTGCTGGTGGACAACACCTTGTTGCAGCCGCGCAAGGCGCTCGGGTCGGTGGTCACCACATAGCCGTCGCGGGCGCCTTCCAGCTCCGCCTTGAGCTCCACCACCGTCAGCGACGCCCCGGTGGCGACGATCCGCTCCGCCAGCGGGCAGAAAAAGCCGATCATGCCGACGTGATCGCCCGATTGCGGATCGAGCCCGCCGACGGAATCGACGCTGTCGGGCGCCACGTAGCCGACCCGGTCGAACAGGTGTCGCGAGATGGCGTTGATCGCGGCGAAGCCCAGGGTACGGTGCACCCCCTCCCCGTCCGCGAAGGCCCGCGCCAGCGCGAACGCGTCCATGCCTTCGACGCCGAGGCCGCCGCGGGCGGCCATGAGCCGGCGCAAGGTGTCGTCGAGCAGCACGTAGGACAGGCCCAGCGCGCCGTCTTCCAGTTCGATGGCGCAGAATTCCCCGTCCTTGCCCTGGGCTTTGTCGACCGGGGGCAGATGCAGCGCACGCACCCGCGGCAGGGCGCCGGCGTAGGGGCTGAGCAGTTCGAGGATGTCGGTGGCGAAACTCATTTCCGGGTCTCCTTGGTCGGGATGTTCTGGCGCTGACCGGCGCGCACGGCCGCCGAGGCGTCGCCGCCGCTGCGGGTCGCGTCGCGGTTTTCGGGGGTGCGCAGGGCGCCGGGGAAATACATGGCGGTGAGGCTCTTGGAGTGCACCGGCGAGTCGGCGTCGGAGTGACCGTAGCGGCGCCAGTCGGGCACCCAGAACACGTCGTCGGCGATCTCCAGCAGGCCGATGGTCTCGCGGTCGCCGATCAGCACCCCCTGCACCCGCAGACCGCGCGCCTGCTTGGCCGCATCGAGGCGTGCCGACAGCTCGGCGGTGGCGCCGAACTCGCCGTCGGTGGCCACGAGCAGATCGGCCAGCTCCCATTGCGCGGACTCGAGCATGTCGACGCAGCGCTCCAGCGGCCCGCAGATGTCGGTGCCGCCGCGAAACGCCTGACCGAGGAAGCGGGCGATGCGCTCGATGCCGTCGCTATCCACCGTCAAGGCCATCTCCACCACCTCGTCCGGGCCGCCAAAGGCGAACACGTGGCAATCGCGCTTCTGCGCATGGGCGTGGCGCACCGCCTCGAGCACCGTGGCCTTGGCCACTGCCTCGGCGCCGCCCTGCATGGAGCCCGAGGTGTCGACGCAGATGAGCATGGGGCCCATCTCCTGGCGCTGTTCGGGTTGTGGCGCCGGGTCCGGCAGCCACACCGGCGCCTCCTCGTGCACCACCTCCTGCATGCGATCGTCGTCTTCATAGGTGAGCAGCGTGCGTTCGGCACGGCGGGCGTGCCACACCAGGCGCAAGGTGCGATGGCCGAGCAGGGTGGACTCGATCGGCAGCATCCGCGCGATGCGGTCGGAGCGCTCGACGCCCCGGGTCTCGCCGGGCAGATCGGGGACACGGACCGTGCGCGTCGTCGCGCGCAGCGCCGTGGCCGGCATCAGGGTCGGGGTGCGGCGCAGGCGGCCGGTGTCCACATCCTGCGTGGGCCGCGCCCGGCCGAGCGAGCGGATCAGCGCCGAGAGGGCCGGCAGACGCTCGATCAGGCGCCGGATGCGCACCACCTCCTGCCAGCCGGCCGAGCGCAGCAGACCGCGCATCTGGTCCCAGCGTGTGTTCTTGCCATCGTCGGGCAGGCTGCCGAAGACCTCGATGAGCTCGTCCATCTGGCCGCGCCGTTCGCACCAGTCCGCCTCGAAGGCTTCGAGCGCCATCTGCCGCGCGCGCGCGGCCTCGGCCCCGCGATCCTGATAATCGACGATGAAATCCAGGTGGAAGAGCAGGCTTTGCAGCACCGTGTCGGCCAGCCCTGCCTGGTCGCGGCAGTAGGTGTGCAGGCCCTGGCGCGTGAACACGCCGTGCAGCGGCTGCGCCAGCTCGGCATCGGGCCAGCGCCAGTCGTCCGCGGCGGGCAGCTCGCCGGCCACCATCGCGGTGCGCAGATGGACGAGCAGCGCCAGGCGCGGCTCGATGCCGCCGCGCGAGTGGGTCAGCCCGCCCAGCCACAGGCTGCGGGGCAGCCGGTCGAGATCGGCCAGACGCGCTTCGAGCGCGGCGAACAGCCGACGCGGGACGCGGTTCGGGGCGACCATGGCTCAGTCGTAGCGGACCAGGTCCGGTACCGTGCCCGGATCGGTATCCAGGCGCGGCAGGGCCTCGAAGCCGGCCCGCGCGGCGCGCAAACGGCCCTCGAGCTGGTTCAGGGCGGCGCCGGTGTCGTCCAGGTGCCGCAGCGCCGCCGCGGCGAACGCGGGCGCCATCCACAGGCTGGCCCCGGCGTGCGCGGCCAGATCGCGCCGGTCGTGTCCGAGGGTGTCGCGATAGGCCGCCAGGCGAACGCACAGGGCGTCGATCTGGTCGGTGCGGGCCTGAATGTGGATGGCCCCATAGCGCCGCCGGCGCTGGTAGCTCATGCGCAGGGCCGCCGCCCCGCCCTTGGCATCGCCGATGTCATCGGCCAGATCTCCCGCCATGTCGTCGGGGGAAAAGCGCAGCCGGCCCGAATCGTCGAAGTCCAGATCGTTGGCCTGCTGTTCGGCCGTCAGCTGCGCCTCGAACGCCTCGACCGCGCGGGTGATGCGCTCGGGCGAGAACGCCGTGTCCACGCCGAGCCGTGCCGTCAGCCAGGCTTCGAGTTCCGTCTGTGTCTCGGTGTCGGCCGCCAGGCACGGCGGCAGCAGGTGCAGATCCCACACCGACACCGAGGCGCGCCCGTCGCAGGCTGCGGCGGTGCGCAGCAGGGCCATGATCTTGACCCAGCGCCGATCGGACACGGCCGCGCCCTGCTCGCGCCGCTGCGCGCGCAGTTCGGCCAGGAGGCCGCGCACGTCTTCGGGCACGGCCACGCCGGCCGCCGCGGCGACCAGCGCGACGCGGTCGTCTTCGGTGAGGGGCGCGTCGATGTCGGGCGCGACGCCGTTGACCGGCAGTTCGAGCAAGCGGGCGAAGCCCGCCGGTGAGACCGGCTCGATCACCAGGCGCACCAGGAAACGGTCGAAGAAGGCCTCGGCCACCTCGTCGTCGGGGACTTCGTTGGTGGCACCGACCACCGACACCAGCGGACAGCGCTGGCGACCGGCGCCGTTGTCGAACTCGCGCTCGTTCAACAGGGTCAGCAGGGCGTTGAGGATCGCACTGTTGGCCTTGAACACTTCGTCGATGAAGGCGATGCTCGCCTCGGGCAGGAAGCCTGCGGTCTGGCGCTCGTAGCGATCCTGCTCCAGCGCGCTGATGGACAGCGGCCCGAACAACTCCTCGGGCACGGAAAAGCGCGTCAGCAGGCGCTCGAAGTAGCGCGCCTCGGCAAAGGCGCGATGCAGGCGCCGCGCCAGCTCGCTCTTGGCGGTGCCGGGCGGGCCGATGAGCAGGCTGTGCTCGCCGGCCAGGGCCGCCAGCAGGACCAGGCGTGCGGCCTCGTCGCGTTCGACGAGACCGTCGCACAGGGTGTCGATGATGCGCTGCAGGCGCTCGCGCAACGCGGGGGCTCGGGTCGATTCGTTCATGAGTGAATGATAGTGAATCGACCCGGTCCTGGGCTTGATCGCGCGCAAGCGATCATGCGGTCGCTCAGCTGCGCACGATACGCATGTGAACCAGGGTCTGGTTGAGCAGCAGGTAGGCAATCTCGCCGAAGGTCATCGGTCCGGTGAAGTCAGCCGTGCGCTTGCCCTCGAGCTCGCCATAGAGGTAGTTGAGGATGCAGTTGCACGAGAAGGTCGTGCCCGCGCCATCCCCCTGGGAAAACGCCGGCAGCGTGCCTTCGGCTACCCGGTATTCGGAGTCGGCGAACACCGGGGCGTAGAAGTCCACCCGCCCCTCTTTTTCGTCGACGCCCTTGATCGAGACGTTGATCATCGCGCCGCAGTAATCGGCCACCAGGGGCAGCTTGGTGTCGACCCGGTTCTTGACCAGGTATTCGGCGAAGTTCTGATCGACGCCGTCGATCTTGGCCGTGGTGGCGGAAAAGCCGGTGCTCGGGAAACGGATCGTGGGGCCGCTGCCCTGCTGCATGCCGTTGATGATGTCCACCTGCGCGTAGCAGGTCGGCGGCAGCGGCACGTGCATGACCACGGCCGCATCGGTCTCGGCCTCGCCACGGGAGCCGTCGAACACCTGCGGCACGGCATCGGCCAGGTGGTCCAGATGCACGCCCGACACCCAGCCGATGACCGGCTTGACGAACATGTCCTCGAAGCCGGGGGCGTTGCGCGCATAATGGGCGTGCACCGCAGAGAACGCCGGCAGGATGATCAGGCTGTAGCCGTTGTCGGGCGCATCCAGGCAGATCTGGTCCAGGTTGGTGACGTCGTAGATCTTGATGGTGGGCGCCTCGGCTGGCCCACCCACCCGGGTGACGAACACCTGCTTGCGCGAGCATTCGCCCCCGCGCGGGCCCATGAAATAGGGAATCGTGCCGCCGATCCAGTTGCCCTTGGGCAGCTTCGCCAGCAACTCGGCATCGCCGGCAACGACGAGGAACTCGCCCTTCTTGATGAGATCCGCCGCGGCAGCCACATCCATCAGGCCGCCGGGCAGGGCTTCGATCACGCTCTCAGACACTCGCTGCACCCTCCCGCAGTTGAGCCAGTTCATGGCTCAGCATTTGTTTGTTCTTCGCGAAATAGCGCTGGAATTCCTGCAGCTTCAGATCGCGGATCTCGGCATCGGTGATCTTCTCCATCTGCGCCCGCAGGCGGCTGAGCATCAGCTTGAGCCCGAGCACCCGGATATCGATCTCCAGCTTGCCGTCCACCAGGGCCGCCCACACCGGATCGTCCAGCGACGGGATATCGCTGTCGGTCGCCTCGTCCACCTTGATGGCTTCCGGAGCGATCTCGCCGACGTTCAGTCGCCCGGTGTCGAGCGCGTAGCGGAACCGCCACAGTTCGGAGACGGGCAGATCGAGCAGATCGCAGATGCGTTGCAGGCTGACGTCGGCCTTGAGCAGCGCGAAGATCTGGCGCGCCAGCTGGTTGCTGAAGGGCATGTCGAACTCGCCGGCCCACGGCAGGCCCTCGAGGGTGGAGCCGACCGGCAGTGCCACATGCAGATGCACACGCCAATCGCCGAAGTTCACATGGCGCCACGAGTAGTGCTCCACAGGAACTTCCGGCCCGCGGCGCACGAAGCCGAACCACTGGCGCGGCGCTTCCACGCCGACCCAGATATCGTAACGACGCGCGTTCTCGTCATGGCGCAACTTGAGCACCTGCCACGGGGCCGCCAGTTGCAAGAGCTGTCTCCATGTCTCGCGTTGATCGGACATATTGAGTTGTCTCCGTTGTTATGTGGTGGGCTCGGGTGCCTCACGGGACGCACCGCCCACATCATGCAAAGCAGATCGCATACCCGGTCCGTCGGCCGGGTCATACCGCCTTGCAGCATCATGAACAAAGGCGTCACGACGCCGCATACATGCAGTTACAATTCGCGTCTCGCCTCATCGCAACAATGCAACAGCTGTTCCATGCCGTCACAGGTGTTTCAGCTTTGAACAGTTGCGCCGACTCATGATTTTCTTGAGCCGAATCTCAAGGCGCAACTGACGCCAATTGCGTACCGCGTTCGATAGACTTCGGCCCATTCCGAGAAAACTGGACTCCTTTTTTATGAAACATCGTTGCAAACCTCACACCGCCTTCCCGCTTCGCCCGCTCGTCGCCTGCCTCATCGCCGGCTTGGGCCTGCAGGCGCACGCCGGTGACTCGACCGCGCTCGGCACGGTCGTGGTCACCGGCAGCCGCACCGCCACCGACAGCTACGAGCTGCCCTACTCCATCGACGCCGTGAGCGGTGACGACATCACCCGCGGTCAGCTCGGCGTCAACGCCTCCGAGTCGCTGGTATCGGTGCCGGGCCTGGTGGTCCAGAACCGCCAGAACTACGCCCAGGACCTGCAGATCTCGGTGCGTGGCTTCGGTGCCCGCTCCGCCTTCGGCGTGCGCGGCGTGAAACTGCTCATGGACGGCATTCCGGCCACCAACCCGGACGGCCAGGGCCAGGTCGCCACCTTCAACCTCGACATGGCCGAGCGCATCGAGGTGCTGCGTGGCCCCTTCGCCACCATCTACGGCAACCACGCCGGCGGCGTGATCCAGCTGTTCACCCGTGATCCGGCCGAGCAGCCGCAGGTCAACGGCCGCTTCATCGGCGGCAGCTTCGGTACCTGGAAGGCCGGCATCGGCGCCGAGGGCACCAGCAACGGCATCGGCTACCTGCTCGACCTGTCGCGCTTCCAGACCGACGGCTTCCGCGACCACAGCAAGGCCAGCCGCAACCAGCAGTTCGCCAAACTCGTGGTCCACCCCGACGACGTCAGCAAGCTCACCATCGAGGCCAGTGGTCTGCGCCAGCATGGCACGGAGGACCCGAAGGCCGTGAAGCTGGAAACCTACAAAGCCGATCCGCATGCGGTCGAAGACGCGGCCCTGACCTACGACACCCGAAAGAACATCGACCACCAGCAGGCCGGCGGCACCTACGAGCGCCGCTTCGGTGCCAACAAGCTGGAAGTAACCGCCTATGCCGGGCAGCGCAGCGTGATGCAGATGCTGTCGATTCCAAAGTTCAAGCAAAACATCGTGACAAATCCTGGCTCGTCAGGTGGTGTCGTTGACTTCGACCGCGACTTCGCGGGCGTCGGTGCCCGCTGGATCCAGAACGTCGAACTCGGCGACGATTTGCTGACCGTCACCGGCGGCGTCGACTACGACTGGTCCCAGGACGACCGCCGCGGCTACGAGAACTTCATCGGCAGCACCCTGGGTGTGGTCGGCAACCTGCGCCGCGACGAAGTCGACACCCTGACCAGTATCGACCCGTACATCCAGGCCAGCTACGAGATGGGCGCGTGGACGTTTACCGGAGGCTTGCGTCACAGCCGAGTCCGATTCGAGGTGGACGACAAGTACCTCGCCAACGGCGACGACAGCGGCAGCCGTACCTACAACCGCACAACACCGGCCCTCGGAGTGCTCTATCGCGTCACCGATGCCTTCCATGTGTACGCCAGTGCCAGCACCGGATTCGAGACGCCCACCTTCGGGGAGGTGTCGTACAAGGACGGTGGCGGTCTGAACCTCGGCCTGAAGGCTGCCAAAAGCAAGCAGTATGAAGTGGGCGCCAAGGCTCGCCTGGCCGCCAAGACGCGCCTGAATGTGGCGCTCTTCCAGATCGAGACTGAAGACGAGGTGGTGGTCAAGACCGCCAGTGAGGGGCGCACCTTCTACCAGAACGCCGGCAGCACGCTGCGCCAGGGCATCGAAATCGCCCTCGACAGCCAGCTGACCGACAGCCTCAGCGCCCGCGGCAGCTTCACCCACATGCGCGCCATCTACGACGAAGCCTTCGTCAGTAATGGCACCACGGTCCCTGAAGGCAAGCGCATTCCGGGCATCCCCGCCACCACCGTGTATGGCGAACTGGCCTACAAGCACGCGCCCAGCGGCGTGACCACCGCGCTCGAGGGCATCTACCGCAGCCGCGTACAGGTGCACGACCTCAACACCGACAAGCCCGCGCCGGGCTATGCCCTGTTCAACCTGCGCGTCACCGCCGAGCAGAAGAGCGGCGACTGGACCCTGGGGCAGATGCTGCGTGTCGACAACCTGGGCGACCGCAAGCACATCGGCTCCGTAGTGGTCGGCGACGCCTTCAAGAACTACTACGAACCCGGTCCCGGCATCGCCTGGTACGCCGGCGTGAACGCCAAGTACGACTTTTGACGGATTTTCTCCAAGATGACCCCTTGCCCGGCGCTGCCGGGCTTTTTTTTGCCCGATACCACGGCCACACGGCCCGCTGTTAGAAAACGGGACAGATCGACACGGAAACTGTGTCGCGAATGAACACCGCGAAGGCTCTGTCATGACGCATCCACTGTCACACGAACGACATAAACGCACGCAGCCACGCCACTTTGAGCCGAATCAAGATCAAGCTGGCACGTATCTGGCTGGAACACACCAAGGGATGACCGCCGCGAGCGACATGGGCTCGATGTGCCGCAGCGATCACCCTGTGTGTTTGCGCAAAGCACCATCGTCTCCGGTGGCGGCTTTGTTGCTCTTCTCCTCGTTGCACTTAAGGCGCCGACAGGCGCCTTTTTTTTGTCTCTGGATAACCGGGTCAACCGGGGCCCGGCGGCAGCAACACCTTTGATTACAAATGATTCCGACTGGCCGAATCGGAATCCACTACAGTGCGCAGGCACCCGATCCGGGTGATTGCATCCACCACCCCATGCACGCGCCCGCCTCCCCTTCGACCACCCGGCTCTGGCAACTGGACGCCCTGCGCGGCCTCATGCTCGTGCTGATGACGCTGACCCACGTCCCGACCCGCCTGACCCAGCCCATGGGGCAACCCTTCGGTTTCGTGTCCGCGGCCTTCGGCTTCGTGTTCCTCTCCGCCCTGCTGGTGGGCCGGGTGCACGGCCGGCGCCTGATCACGGCCGGGGCTGCACCGGTGCGTCGCGCCCTGTGGCAACGTGCCGGCGTCGTGTACGCCTGTCATCTGGCGCTGCTGCTCACCCTGTTCGGCATCCTGCCGCACACCGGCGTGGTGCCGGAAAAGGGCCCGCTGCCGGGCATGCTGTGGTATTTCCACGCCGACCCGACGGCCGCGGTCCTGGGCGCCGTCGGCCTGCTGCATCAGCCCGGGCTGCTCGACATCCTGCCCATGTACGTGGTGTTCCTGCTCGTCTCGCCAGCCCTGCTGATCCAGGGCGCCCGGGGCGGATGGCCGTGGATGCTCGCCTTCAGCATCGGCCTGTGGCTGGCGGCCCAGTTCGGCCTTGGCGGCCCGGCCTACGACCGACTGGCGAGCACGACCGGCATCCCGGTTCCGCGCGGTGCGCTGGGCGCCTTCGATCTGCTCGCCTGGCAACTGGTATGGACCGGCGGCCTGGCCTTCGGCTGGGCACTGGCGCACGGATGGCAGCCCCGGCCCGCACGCTGGCCGCGCGCGCTCGTCGCCACCGCCGCCCTGGTGGCCCTGACCGGCCTGATCTGGCGTCACGGCGTGGGGCAGATCCCCTTCCCGGCCGCCGAGCAGCTCAACTGGCTGTTCGACAAATGGCACATGGGTCCGCTGCGCCTGCTCAATGCGACGGCACTGCTCATCCTGGTAATGCGTTTCGGCCCCCGGCACAACCACCCGCCGCGTCTGCTGGCACCGCTGCAGCGACTCGGTCAGGCGGCGCTGCCGGTGTTCTGCGCCCATGCCGTGGTGGCGATGCTGGTCCTGGGGCTGGCCGGCGACGAGATCCGGAACCGACCGCCGTGGGTGGACCTGGTCATTCTCATCGTGACCTTCGCCACCCTCTTCACCGTAGCCGAGCTGGCCCATCGCCGCCGCAGCGGGGCGCTCAGGCGGGGGGCGCGTACCTGCGCATCAACGGCCTGACGCTGACACCGTGCACGATGATCGACAGGGTGACCACGATCAGCGTGATGGAGAGGATCTGCAGCGCGATCACCTTGTCGAGGCCATGGACGATGGCGTACATGAGGTAGTACAACGAGCCGATGCCGCGCACCCCGAACCAGGCCATGTAATGCCGCGTCCGCCCCGGCAGATCGACCCCGGTCAGGCCGACATAGACGCCCACCGGACGGGCCACGAAGAACACGAAGGCCGCCACCATCACCGCCTCCCAGGTCCATGAATTGGCGAACAGGCTGCCGCCGAGCAGCAACAGCAGCACCACCTCGCCGATGCGCTCGAGCTGTTCGTTGAAATGCATCGAGCGCTCCGCCAGGCTGCTGGCGCGCGCCACCGACACCGGCAATTCGTCACGATGCCTCGCCATCAGGTGCTGCTCGGTCTGGCGCAGCGCCACCGCCGCGGCAAACACCGCGAGGAAGGCGTAGGCGGAGATCGCCAGCGCCAGCCCGTTGGTCAGGGCAATGAGTCCGAGGCCGATGAAATCGTCCATGAACACGGTCTCGCGCCGCTGGCGCCGCAGGGCGAAGACCAGCCGCGCCACGCCGGAGCCCAGCGCCGCACCGAGCGCCACCCCGGCCACGCTGGCCCACACCACGTCGAGCGCCAGCCAGCGCCCACCACCACCGATGTCGTGCACGCCGAGCAGCCCCAGGCCGAGCATCACGAAGGGAAACGCGGTGCCGTCGTTGAGTCCGGCTTCCGCCGTGAGCCCGAAGCGCAGCCGATCGTTGTCACCCGGATGGCGCACCTGAACGTCTGTCGCCAGCACCGGATCGGTGGGCGCGAGCAGGGCACCGATGAGAATGGCGGCCCCCCACGACATGCCCAGAGCGAAGTGGGCGAAGCCGGCCACCAGGGCGATACCCACCCCCATGGAAATCGTCGCCAGCCGCAACGGGATGTGCCACAGCCGCGAGCGCAGCGGCACCTTGAGCTTGAGCCCGCAGGCGTAGAGCGAGACGAGCACCGCGATTTCGGTGATCACCTCCAGCCACGCCGCCGACTTGAGTGGGTTGAAATGGAACAGGCCGAACGCCGTCGGCCCGATCAGCACCCCCACCGCCAGGTAGAACATGGCGCTGGTCATGGCCATGCCGCTGATGCGCGCCGCGAGCAGCCCCATCGAAAACAGCACCGTCCCCACCAGCAGATACCAGCCCGTTGCGTCCATATGCACCCCGTGTCGATGTCCCGTTCCCCGCGCCGCGGCATGCCGGACGAGCACACACGGTCAGCGGAGAACACGCGGCGCGCATGCTAGCGCACCCACCGGCTCCACGCGCCGGGACGTGTAAGCGAAGGTGAGCATGCAGGTCATCATCTTCGACGCCGCGCGCCCAGGCGGCATACCGTTCATTGGCGCTTTGCAGCAATCCGCAAAACCCCACCAGATCCATACCGAAGCGCGAATACTCACAGGATCACGACCTCGTACAAACCCCCGTCATGTCTATTTGTTACCAATTCGCCTGGTGCCTTCGCTTGCCTTATTCGTCACGCAACCTAGAATACAGATGTCATTTAAAGGAACAATCATGCTGCATCGCATTATCACTGCAGCCGTGCTGGGTTGCGCCACCTGCAGCGGCGCCGCCAATGCCGCCATGCATGCCGACGCAAACCGACGCACGAGCCCTGCGTCAGCCCCCGCTGACGCCCCGATCATCGCCGACGCCGCGCCCAGAATCGCCTTCGACATTGCCGCTCCCGTACCGCACGGGGAACTCGCCCTGGCGCAGCCGGCGCCCACCCGCAGCACCGCCGACGACACGCCGGCGCAACCCGATGGCGACGCCCCCCCATCGGCGGCTACGGTCTCATCCTGGCGAGCCTTGGCCTGATGGGATTCATGTGCCGGCGATAGCCGCATGCCCCCGCGGCATTCGGTCACCGTCCGTCGCCAAATTTCGCTGCATTGCAAAAATGTCTTTGCTTTCCGTAACATCCGGGTGATACTTGCCGGTTCGCCACCCGTTTTCGGTGGCTCTCATCCGCACCGCAGGTTCCCCCCATGTCGCACACCCCCGCGCCCGGCATCACCTTTGCCGACCTCGCCCTTTCCGCCCCGGTCCTGAAGGCGCTGACCGATGTCGGCTACGAAACCCCGTCCCCGATTCAGGCCGAGTGTATCCCGCGCCTGCTGGCCGGTCGCGATCTGCTCGGCGAGGCCCAGACCGGCACCGGCAAGACCGCCGCCTTCGCCCTGCCGGCGCTCGAGCGCATCGACCTGAAGCAGCTCAAACCGCAGGTGCTGGTGCTGGCACCGACGCGGGAGTTGGCCATCCAGGTGGCCGAGGCCTTCCAGAAATACGCGCATCATCTGCGTGGCTTCCATGTGGTGCCGCTATACGGTGGCCAGAGCATGGTGGTGCAGCTGCGCCAGCTGGCACGCGGCGCCCATGTGATCGTGGGCACGCCGGGACGCATCATGGATCACCTGGAGCGCAAGTCGCTGGTGCTCGACGAGCTGCGCCTGCTGGTGCTCGACGAGGCCGACGAGATGCTGCGCATGGGCTTCATCGACGACGTGACCTGGATCCTCGAGCACACCCCGGACGCACGCCAGACCGCCCTGTTCTCGGCGACCATGCCGGCGGCCATCCGCAGCATCGCCCACCAGCACCTGCGCGAACCCGAAGAGGTCAAGATCAAGGCCGCCACCGCCACGGTGGCCGCCATTACCCAGCGCAGCCTCACGGTGCATGGCAACCGCAAGCTCGACGCCCTCACCCGCATCCTCGAGGCGGAGGAATCCCTCGACGCCGCGATCGTGTTCGTGCGTACCAAGGTCGCCACCGACGAGCTGGCCGAACGGCTGGAGGCGCGCGGTTTCGCCGCCGCCGCGCTCAACGGCGACATGACCCAGGGCATGCGCGAACGGGTGATCGCCCAGCTCAAGAGCGGCCAGCTCGACATCGTCGTGGCCACCGACGTGGCCGCCCGCGGCATCGACGTGCCGCGCGTGAGCCACGTGATCAACTACGACATCCCCTACGACACCGAGGCCTATGTGCACCGCATCGGCCGCACCGGCCGTGCCGGGCGCGAGGGCAACGCCATCCTCTTCGTCACCCCGCGCGAGACGCGCATGCTCAAGACCATCGAGCGCGCCACGCGGCAGAAGATCGAACCGCTGACCCTGCCCACCCGCAATGACGTGACCGCGCGTCGCGTAGCCCAGTTCAAGCAGCAGATCCTCGACGTGATCGAGACTGAAGAGCTGTTCTTCTTCAACGAGCTGGTCGGCCAACTGCGCGACGAACACCAGATCAAGCCGCACGTGATCGCCGGAGCGCTGGCCTACATCGCCCAGCGCGACAAGCCGCTCCAGCTCGACGAGGCCGCCTGGCCCGACATCCCCGACGCGAGCCGCCCGGCCCGGGCCCCGCGCGAGAACCGCGACGAGATCCTCACCAAGCGCCGCGCCTACAGCGACGGCAAGCTCGCGCGTTTTCGCATCGAGGTCGGCCGCATGCACGGCGTGACCCCGAAGGAGATCGTCGGCGCCATCGCCAACGAAGGCGGCATCGCGGGCAAGGACATCGGCCAGATCAACCTGTTCGAGGACCACAGCACCGTCGAGTTGCCGGGCAGTCTGGCCAACGAGGTGCTCCAGCGCCTGCAGCGCACCCGCGTGTGCCAGGTGCCGATCCGCATCCGTATCGATGGCGAGGGCGGTGCCCCCGAGCGCACGCCGGCACCACGCGGCAAATTTGCCCCCGGCGGCAAGCCGGCCTTCGCGAAGAAACCCAAAAGCAAGCCGGGCATGGACAAGCGCCCCCGCCCGGACGGCAAATTCGCAGGGAAGAAGAAAAAGCGCGACTGATCCGCATGGAGCCCGCAGGTGCTGGCACAATGCGGGCCACGAACAATCACCGAACCGGGACCGCACCCGGTCGTGGAGAGACGCCCCCATGCGCTTCATTCGCCTCCTCGCGCTGTGCCTGCTGGCCCTCGGTTGCACCCTGGCCCGCGCCGATGACGCCACCCGCCGGCTGCGCATCGCCGACGCCGACTACCAGATCGCGCTCGAATCGCTGCAGATCGCCATCGTCAACCAGGGCCTGAACATCGCCGCGCGCCAGCCCGCCGCCAAGGTGCTGCAGCGGACCGCCAAGGACCTCGGCCACCGGCCCGACCTGCTCCTCGACGGCGAAATCCTGTCCTTCTGCAGCATCCGCATCGGCGCCATGCTCGCCGCCGAAGATCCGCACAACATCGTCTATTGCCCGATGACGGTGGCGGTCTACCGCATCCCGCAGGATCCGACCGCGGTGTACCTGGCCTGGCGCCACCTGCCCGACGACACCCCCGGCCGGCGCGCCGCCAATGCGCTGCTGCAGAAGATCGTGGACGAGACCGCGGACAGTTCGGGCGAATAGCCGGGAGCCACCGGAGCGCGCTCAGCGGCGCGCGTCGATCAGCAGATTGCGCGGCGTCAGATGCCGCGGGCAGAACACGCCGACCCGGGTCTCGAAGCCGGCCGTCTCCAGTGCCAGCGCCAGATCCGCCACCAGCCACACCTCCAGTGCCCGGCGCAGGGCATGGCGCACCAGGGCGTCACGCGCCACCTCGTCCTGACGCCGCCACCCGGCTGCCTCCCAGTGGCGCCAGTCCAGGCCGTCGGGCAGCGTCACCCCCTCGCGCCCGGCCAGACGCCGGCAGAAGGCCTCGAAGCCCTCCCGCGCCCACGCCGGCGGAACCGGCTTGAAACTGCGGTAGGGCGTGCCCGTCAATGCCGCGCGCAAGGCCACGAAACCGAGCTTGAAAGCCTGCTCGCGCCGGCTGCGCGTCTGATCGCGGGCCGCCGCAGTCACGGTCTCGGTCACCGCCAGGCGCAGCGCACCTTCGTCCAGCCGCAGCGTCGCCTGCGCCGAGAGCGGCCGATAGACCTCGCCCGCCCAGCGGTAATAGCAACAGGGGGCGATGCTGTAGCCGCGGGCCGCATCGTCGGCGGCATGACGCACCAGGGTGCGATGCAACTCGCCACAGGCATGCAGCGCCACCACATGCCGGTCCGCCACGTGGAGGCGTGAGTCGGGCACCAGCGCATCCGCGCACACCGCCTGCTGATCGAGCCCCGCCCGCCGGGCCAGGGCCTCGCAGTGCGCGGCGAGCGCCGAATCGATCTCCAGGCTGCGCACCGGCACCGCCTCGGCCAGCGCCAGGCGCCGCCCCAGATGCCCTTTGCCGGCGCACCACTCGAGCACCGGCGCGCGGTCCGTGGTCACATGCTCGGCGAAGGCCTCGATCTGGGCCCGCTTGCGCCCCGGAATGCTCCAGTCGAAATGCGGCCCGGTCGGCGCCAGCATGCGCCGGGGCATCGCCGGCAGCGCCACCTGCATCGGCAAGTCTGCCAGCGCCGGCACCTGGGTGCCGAGCCAGGCCATGAGCGCATCCGGATCGGCCTCCAGCGCCGCCACCTGGGTGGCCCCGAGCGCATCGACGGCCGCCGCCAGCGCCGGGCGCTGGACACGCCAGGGCAGATCGCGGCCGCGGAACGGCTGCGGGCGCCACAGATCCTCGTGCGCGGCGAGCACGTCCTGAAGGGCGAGAAAGCGGTCGAGCAGCGGCATGGCGGCGCCACGATACGCCGCCCGCGCCGGCAAGGCGAGCCCCGTGAGCACATGGCGACGAACGGCCGGATGCGGTATAAGCAAGGCTTCGATTTACCGTCCTGCAACATGGCCACGCTCTACGACCTCGACACCCCGGCCGACGCCGCCGCCGCGCTCCAGCACGAGTGGCTGGTGGCCTGCCTGTGCGCCGACTGGTGCGGCACCTGCCGCGAATACCAGCCCGGCTTCGAGGCCATCGCCGAGCGCTTCCCCGAGGCCGGTTTCCTGTGGGTGGACATCGAGACCCACGCCGACTGGGCCGACGACGTGGACGTGGAGAACTTCCCCACCCTGTTCGTGATGCAGGGCGAGGCGATCCGCTTCTTCGGCACCATGCTGCCCTACCCCGCCCATCTGGAGCGCGCGCTCGAGAGCCTGTTCGCCCCGGGGGCGCATCACCTGCCGGTGGACGGCGCCGAAGACCTGCCCTCGCTGCGCGACCTGCTGCGCGCGCGCGCCGGCTGAACGGACGCCCGACCCGCCCTTTCCGGTACCATCGGCCTATCGATCCAGGGGGAGCACCCATGTCCGACGACTGCCATCAGCGCCCCGGCCCGCGCCGCGGGATCGGCATCGCCCGCGAGGGGGCATTCGATCCGGCCGCCTTCGAACGCGCGGTGGCCGACCTGCTGCGCGCCTGCGGCGTGCCCGCCGACGGCCCGCATACCGGCCGCACCGTCACCCGCGTGCGCGAGCTGTGGCAGCGGCGCCTGCTGGGCGGCTACGATCTCGACCCGGCCGAGGCGCTGGGCGACGGCTTCGACGACCCGCGCCGCGACATGGTGGTGATCCGCGGCATCGCGGTGCATGGGGTGTGCCCGCACCATCTGGTGCCCTTCCGCGGCGTCGCCCACGTGGCCTACCTGCCCGGCGGCCGCCTGCACGGCTTCGGCCGCATCGCGCGCATGGTGGACGCCATCGGCCACCGCTTCACCTACCAGGAATGGATGACCCGCGACATCGCCGACGCGCTGGTCATCCACGGCCATGCCGCCGGCGCCGCCTGCGTGATCGAGGCCGAACAGCTGTGTCTGCTGCTGGGCGAAGACCGGCGCGGCGACGAGCGCGTGGTCACCCAGGCCTTCTCCGGCAGCTTCGAGAACGATCCCCAGGCCCGCGCCGAATTCATGCGTGCCATCGGCCCCACCGCCCGCTAACCCCGTCACTGCGATGATCCACCACCTCCGCTCGCTGGCGGGCGCCGTGCTGATGGCGGGCGCACTCAGTGCCTGCCAGTCGGGTTACCTCTCGCTGCCCTCGCCGGAACTGCCCGGCCAGGCACCCGGCGCGCCGCGCTATGGCGCCCTCGCCCTGCTGCCGACCGGCATCGCCGACCGCGCCGGCTGGGCGCGGGAGATCGACACCGCCTTCAGCCATCTGCAGATCCCGGCCACCGCGAGCAACCTGTGCGCCGCCATGGCGATCATCGAACAGGAATCCACCTGGCAGGCGGACCCGGTGGTGCCGGGCCTGCCGCGCATCGTGAACACGGAAATCTACGGGCGCGCCGAGCGTTACCACATCCCCGCGCTGCTCGTGACCGCCGCGCTCAAGACCCACTCGCCGGACGGACGCAGCTACGAGCAGCGCATCGCCGCGCTGCGCACCGAGCGCCAGATGAACACCCTGTTCAACGACATGCTCTCGGAACTGCCCCTGGGCAAGACGCTGTTCTCCGGCTTCAACCCGATCCGCACCGGCGGCCCGATGCAGGTCAGCGTCCGCTTCGCCGAGGACGTGCTGCGCGAGCGCGGCTATCCCTACGAACGCACCGGCTCGGTACGCGACGAGGTGTTCACCCGTCGCGGCGGCCTGTACTTCGGCATCGCCAACCTGCTCGACTACCCGGCCCCCTACCCGCATCCGCGCTACCGCTTCGCCGACTTCAACGCCGGGCGCTACAGCAGCCGCAACGCCGGCTTCCAGACGGCAGTGGCCCGCCTCACCGGGCGCAAACTGGCCCCGGACGGCGACCTGCTGCGCTACGTCGGCGAACGCCCCAGCGATGCGCTCAGCCAGACCGAGGCGGCGGTGCGCGCCCTGGGCGATGCGCTCGGGCTCGACGACGGCCGGATCCGCGACGACCTCGAGGCAGAGAAATCGGCGGACTTCGCCGACACCCGCACCTACCAGCGGGTGTTCGCGCTCGCCGACCGGCGCTTCGGCGCCGTGCCCCGCCAGGCGATTCCCGACATCCTGCTCAAGAGCCCGAAGATCCGGCGCAAACTCACCACCCGCTGGTTCGCCCAGCGCGTCGAGAGCCGCTACGACACCTGCCTGCAGCGGGTGCCGAGATGAAGCTCTACTACGCCGACCACTTCGTGCTGCCGCTGCCGCCGGGCCACCGCTTCCCGATGGAGAAATACAGCCGCCTGCGCACCGGCCTGATGGACAGCGGCCTGTTCGCGCCGGAGGACTTCTGCGTGCCGGAGGCCGCCGACGACACCGCCCTGGGCCGCGCCCATGACGCGGACTACCTGCAGCGCATCTTCACCGGTGCCCTCGACAAGGACGCGCAGCGGCGCATCGGCTTTCCCTGGAGCCCGGCCATGGTGGAGCGCTCGCGCCGCTCCGCCGGCGCCACCCTGGCCGCCTGCCGCAGCGCGCTCGCGGACGGCTGCAGCGCCAATCTGGCCGGCGGCACCCATCACGCCGGGCGCGACTTCGGCTCCGGCTACTGCGTCTTCAACGATGCCGCGGTGGCTACGCTGGCCATGCGTGCCGAGGGCCGCGCCCGGCGCGTGGCGATCGTGGACTGCGACGTGCATCAGGGCGACGGCACCGCCCACATCCTCGGTGGCGATCCCGACACCTGGACCCTGAGCCTGCACGGGGCGAAGAACTTCCCCTTCCGCAAGATGCGCTCCCGCCGCGACGTGGCCCTGGCCGACGGCACCGGCGACGCGGAATACCTGTCGCTGCTCGCGCGCGAGCTGAGCGACATCTTCACGCACTTCATGCCCGATCTGGTCATCTACCTGGCCGGCGCCGACCCCCACGAGGGCGACCGCCTCGGCCGCCTCGCCCTCACCCACGACGGCCTCGGCCAGCGCGACCAACTGGTGCTCGAATCCTGCCGCCGCCACGGCGTGCCGGTGGCGATCACCATGGCCGGAGGTTATGGTCATGACATTGCTGATACCGTGGCGATCCACACCCAAACCATTTTGACGGCTGCCCGTCTGTTCAGGAGTTCCTGATGGAAAACGAACACCGCATTGCCCTGCTCATCGATGCCGACAACTGCCCGGCCGCCAAGATCGACGTGATCCTCGACGAGCTGGCCAAGTACGGCGTGGTCAACATCCGCCGCGCCTACGGCAACTGGAAGAGCATGGGCCTCAAGTCCTGGGAGGCGGTACTCCACGAGAACGCCATCCAGCCGGTGCAGCAGTTCGCCTACACCAAGGGCAAGAACGCCACCGACAGCGCCATGATCATCGACGCCATGGACCTGCTCTACACCCAGAAGCTGGACGGCTTCTGCCTCGCCTCCTCGGATTCGGACTTCACCCCGCTGGTCATGCGCATCCGCGCCAACGGCCTGCGGGTCTACGGCTTCGGCGAGAAGAAGACGCCCATGCCCTTCGTGAACGCCTGCTCGCGCTTCCTCTACCTGGAGAACCTGGTCGTCGAGCAGACCGCCGCCGACGACACCACGAGCCCCGTGCCCAAGCCCGAGAAGGCCAGCGCCAAGGCGCTGCGCGGCGACTCCCGGGTCACCAGCCTGCTGCGCAACGCGGTCGAGGCCTGCGCCGACGAGGACAACTGGGCCAGCCTCTCCTCGGTCGGCTCTCACATCAGCAACCAGACCTCCTTCGACCCACGCAACTACGGCTACAAGAAGCTCGGCGACCTGATCGAGGCCATTGGCCTGTTCGACACCGAACGGCGTGGCTCGCACCTGTATCTGCGCGACAAGCGCAAGAAGGGCAAGAACGGCGGCTGAGCATGCATCTGCTGGGGGTCGACTTCACCTCCGCGCCACGGCGGGCCAAGCCGATCACCGTGGCGCACGGGCGTCTCGACGGCGAGCGCGTGGTGCTCGAGGCGCTCGAAACCATCGCCGACTGGCCCGCCTTCGAAACCCTGCTGAGGCGCCCCGGGCCGTGGCTCGCGGCGCTGGATTTTCCCTTCTCCCTGCCCCGTGCCGGCATCACCGCCATGGGCTGGCCGTCGGCGCACTGGGCCGCGCTGGTGCGCCACGTGGCGGCCATGGACAAGCCCGCCTTTCGCGCCGCGCTCGATGCCGACCGCCAGCGCCGCCCCATGGGCGCCCGCTATCCGCACCGGCGCACCGACCGGCCCGCCGGCTCGCACAGCCCCATGAAGCTGGTCAATCCCCCAGTGGGCCTGATGTTCTTCGAGGGCGCGCCACGCCTGCTGGCGGCCGGGGTGCATGTGCCCGGCGTCCATGACGGCGATGCGCAGCGGGTCGCGGTGGAGGCCTACCCCGGTCTGCTGGCGCGCGCCGTGACACGGGCCTCGTACAAGAGCGACACCCGTGCCCGCCAGAGCCCGGAGCGTGCGCAAACACGCGGTCGGATCGTGACTGCCCTCGAAGCCGGAACCGCCCTCGCGGATCTGCCCCTGCGCCTGGAGGCCGCGCACCGGCAGGCGCTGCTGGCGGACGGCTCGGGGGATCTGCTCGATGCGACGCTGGCCCTCGTCCAGGCCGCCTGGTGCGCGCGGCGCCGGAGCGCGCGTTACGGCTGCCCGCCCGACGCCGACCCGCTCGAGGGCTGGATCGCAACCGTCTGACACCCCCGGCCTGCGGGGTTCAGGCCGTCTGGGCGTCGGCCACCATCTGCAGCGGCATCAGGACCTCGAACACCGTTCCGTGGCCATCTTCGCGATTGGCCGCGCGGATGCTGCCCTGATGCGCGAGCACGATCTGGCGGCAGATGGCCAGACCCAGCCCGGTGCCGCCGGCGCCGGTCTTGGTGCGCGAACTCTGGGCGAACTTGTCGAACACATGCTCGAGCTCATCGGCCGGGATGCCGGGCCCCTCATCCGCCACCTCCAGCCGGAACGCGGCCCGACCGTTGGCAAAGCGCGCGGTGTCGAGCGCCAGACGGATCGTCGAGCCGGCGGGCGAGAACTTGCTCGCGTTGCCCAGCAGGTTGAGCACGACCTGTGCGAAGCGGTCCGGGTCGATGCGCACCGGCTGGCCATGCAGCCCGTTGGACACTGCCAGCTGCTGGCGACGGCTGACCAGCAGGGCTTCCAGCGTCGCCGCCACCTCGCCGATCACCCCTTCCAGCACCGTCGGTCGCACGTCGAGGACGACCTTGCCGGCCTCGAACTTGGCCAGATTGAGCAGATCGTCCACCAGGCGAGTGAGCCGGGTGCCGCTGACGTGAATACGCTCGAAGTACCCCACGACCTTGTCCGCCTTGTCCGGATCCCGCGCCTTGCTTGCGCCCAGTTTCGAGAACGACATGATGGAATGCAGGGGGGTGCGCAGTTCGTGCGAGATGTTGGACAGGAACTCGGATTTCATCCGGTTGGCGTGCTCCGCCGCCTCCTTGGCGGCGATCAGATCCGCGGTCTGCTCATGCACCAGCTCCGACAAATGATCACGGTGACGACGCAACTCGTCTTCCATGTGGCGTCGTTTGGTCAGATCCTTCGCGACCCCCCGGTAACCGCAGAACACGCCGTCCGCGACCATGGGAATACCGTTGATGGCGTACCACTTGATGCCCTCGGCGGTGGCGATGCGGACTTCGAGATCACGGACCGGCTCGCGCCGCGCCATGAGCGCCACGCAGGTCTGCCAGACGCTGCTCTCGCGCTCCTCGGGCAGCGCCAGATCGATGGGCGTGCGCCCCTTGAACAGGGGCTCGAAATAGGGGTCGTTCTTTTCCACCGGCACGAAGGCCAGGGTGGCGTCGGTCTGCCAGGTGAGGCTGGTGGACATGGACGAATAGTCGCGAAAGCGCTGTTCGCTCTCCTCCAACGCCCGCTCGCGCTCGCGCAGACGGGTCACGTCGGTGGCGACGATCACCACCCCTTCGAGCTTGCCCGCGCCATCGTAGAGGGGAGTGCCACGCACCAGGAACACTTTGGCCGCCGCCACGCCCTCGGCGCGCCGCCCCCCCAGGCTCAGCTCAACCGCGAGCCCGCGCCGGGAGATGGTGGTACGAAACAGCAACAGGCCGTCGGGCACGGCGGACTGACCGGACTGCAGCTCGCGCTTGTCGGCCGCCGAGAGGAGCACATCGGCCGCCTCGCCGACCAGCGCGTCCTCCGCGCAGCGGAACAGCCGGCACGCGGCAGGGTTGAGTTGGGCGATGCGGCCGAAGCGGTCGAGCACGATCAGCGGACTGTCCATGGTGTCCATGACCCGCTGCACGAACAGGCCCAGGCGCTCCTGCTCGCGCCCGCGTGCCTGTAACTGGCGGGACCGGTCCGACAACTCCGAGATGATCTCGTCCATGGCGCGCGACACCGTGCTCACCTGCTCTTCGAGCGCGCGGTTGGCCTCGCGCAGGGCGGTGAGCTCGTCGGCGAGCCGCTGTCGCTCGCTGAACGCATCGTCCTGCGCCGTATCGATGGCGAGGAAGAAATCCTGGCCGATGCGTGCCACCGGCAATGCCGGCGGCAACGTCTCCGGATACTGCGCCCCGCAAATCCGTTCGTCGGATGCGTTCTGCCTGCAGGCGACGGTGCGCCAGCCGTTGAACGCACACGACGGCCGCAAGGCCACGTATTCGCCCTCGCGCCGGTCGATGAGCACCGTCTGCAGCGAGGTCTCGCCCGGCAGGGTCACATGCCCGCACCAGCGCCCATCGAACCCCTCGACCGGGCGCACCGAATCGATCGGCACGAGCACATAGGTGGCGGGACTAGCCATCGGCCATCCGCGCCAGAACCCGCGCGCACACGGCGGGCAGGGCCTCGCGCACCGGCGCGCTGAGACCGGGCGAAAACGGCTGCAGCCGTGCCATCTCCACCCCCACCACCTCGACCGCCGGCACCGCGTCGAGCCACAGTGGCAGTTGTGCCAGCCATTGCCCCAGACCGGCCCCGTGGCCGAGCACCGACGACTCCGCGGCCACGTCGTCGCCGCGCAAGCTGTGCACCGAACCGGGCGCGCCGAAACCGGACAAGGCGTCAACCACGATCACGCGCGCGCAGTGCTCGAAACACGACACCGCCGCCGGCCCCATGAAGGGGGCGTGGTGCAGGCGCACATGCGCTGGCAGCGCCGTCGCGGACAGGCGTTCCCACACCGCCTCGCCGAGGCCGTCGTCCCCATGCAGGGCGTTGCCGACGCACACGATGTGGATGGGCTCAGACGCCATACCGGATCGACTTCCCGGCGCCGGCGAAGTGCACGGTGCACACCAGACAGGGATCGTGCGAGCGCACGATGTGCCCCAGTTCGAGCGGATCGTCCGGATCGGCCAGCTCGAGGCCGATGACGCTCTGCTCCCAATGCCCGTGCCGGCCCGCGCCGTCCTTGGGCGAGGCGTTCCAGGCGGTGGGCGTGACGATCTGGTAGCGGCTGATCTTGCCGTCGGTCAGCTCGATCCAGTGCCCGAGCGTGCCGCGCGCGGCCTGCACCAGACCATGGCCGCGTCCCGACTGGAGTGCCGACTCGTCGGGCGGCAGGATATGCGGTGACCCAAGCAGAGGCGCCAGGGCATCGAGATGATGCTTCATCCACTTGAGCGCATGGGCGGTGCGGCGCAGGCGCGCAAACTGCCGCAACCAGGCGCTGCCGCCCCGGGTCGCCAGCAGATCGCGCATGAGCGCGTCGCCACCGGTGAGCAGCTCGGCCAGCGGGCCGGTCTCGACCACCCGGTCGCCGTAGCGCGGTGCCTTGGCCCAGGTGTAGCGGTCGTCGTCGGCGCTGTAGTCGGGCACCGTCTCGCCCTCGTAAGGGTGGCGGCCGCCCGGGTACGGGCGATACCAGGAGTGGCGCACCTCCTCGCTGACCAGGCGCTGGTCGAAAGGCTCGCAGTGCCCGGTCCCGCCATCGTAGAAACCTCCGGGCATGTAGCGTGCGTCGGCGCCGCCGCGCGGTGCATCGGCCTTGTGATAGGCCCCGCCGCTGATGAAGGCGTCGACGCCGCGCCCGATGCGGTCGATGCCGACGCTCTGGCAGAAGCGGGTCAGCAAGCCCAGCGCCGAGGCGCCCCCGTCGGCCGAGGCCAGCCAGGCATCGAAGCGATCGGCCGACTCGAGCGCCAGCCAGGTGTCCATGGATCCGCCGATGGCCACATCCTCGAACCATTCGATCGCGGCATCCACCATGCCGTGGCATTCGACCAGATCCTTGGCGGTGGCCGGGCGCGTCACCCCGCCGGGCACCATGTAGGACGAATGCGGCCACTGCCCGCCGAATAGCGCGACCACCCCCAGCACTTGCCGGGAGATACCCAGCGCCGAGCGCACGACCTTGCCCGTCATCGGCGCGAAGGCCCGCGTCACCTCGGCCGCCAGGGCGTGGTCGGCGTAGCGCGTGTGCAGAAAATCAGGGACAAAGAACAGGAAGGTCTGGCGGATGTCGCTCTGCACGTTCTCCGCCATGAGGCACAGGTTCCGGATCAGCGTCGCCTGCGGTGGCACCGCGAAGCCCCCGGCGGATTCGAGCGCCAGCGCGGCACAGTACAGATGGGCGGTTCCGCAGATGCCACAGACCCGGGGGGTGATGACGAGACCGTCCTTGGGCGCCCGACCGATCAGCAGTTGCTCGAAGCCGCGATACAGCGTGCCGATACAACGCGCGTCGACGATCCGCTTGTCCTCCAGATCCACCTCGAAGGCCAGATCACCCTCGACCCGGTTCAGATCCACATCGACGGTACGCAGGCTCATCCTAAGGCTCCATCTTGCGCAGGCGCACCCGCTCGGGCGCCGCCGCCTTGGCCAGATTCTTGTAGGCCATGTACTGGGCCCGCGCCACCCCGAGCGGCATCTTCACCGGCACATCGACGATCTTCTCGGTCTTGAACAGATCCGTTTCGGCAGGAAAGTTCGGTGCCGTGCATCCGAAGCATGGCACGCCGGCGCGGGTCTTGCTCGAGCGGCCGTTCCACAGGGTCGTGTTGCACACCGCCTGGGTGCTCGGTCCCTGGCAGCCGAGGTTGAAGTACATGCAGCCGCGCCCGCCAAGGGTGACATCCTCCATGTCGTATTCGTGATATTCATTGCGCGTGCAGCCCTGGTGCACCAGGGCACTGAAGAACTCGGCCGGGCGGTTGAGGCCGTCGAGCTCGAGGGGCAGATCGCGCGCGAGCAGGGCCAGGGTGCGCACGATGGTGTCCGGGTGGGCCGGACAGCCGGCCACGTTGATCACCGGCAGCCCGGCGCGCGAGCGCCACTCGAAGGGCAGCAGGCCTCCCTGGCGCTCGCGGTCGAACTGCAGCCCGAGGCTGTCGGTGGGGTTGTTGCCCGAAGCCGGAATGCCACCGAAGGCCGCACAGGTGCCCATCGCGACCACGACCCCGGCCTTGTCGGCCAGCGCGCGCACGATGTCCATCTTGGGCCGCTTGCGGAAGCTGTCGAACATGCCGGTACCGTGCGGGCCGGTGACGATGCTGCCTTCCACGCACAGGATGTCGAGGGACTGTTCGCCGGCCTCGATCGCGGCGATCAGGGCGGCCAGGTCGGCCCCGGGGCCACTGAGCGACGGGTGCCACAGCATGTCGATGCTGCCGTCGCGGATCAACTGCTCGATCGAGGGGTTCTCGGCACACAGCAACGCCATGGTCTCTCCGCTGCAGGCGCCTGTCTGGATCCACAACACACTTTTCATTCCAGTTCCTCCCTGACCCCTGCGCCGCCAAACGAAAAAAGCATCGCATTCGACCGGATCATCTATGGCTTACGGTATAGGACGAGAATTCTTGATGGCCACCACCGGCGGAAACGTCGACCCGATGCCCGTTGCACGACCGGTTCGAGCGTAAAATGTCGCCAACCCGATCCTTCGAGACCCGCCAGGCCATGCACAACTGCTGCCAGCCCATCTACCCCGTTGCCGGCATCCGCACCATCGAACATGCCGTCATGCCCACCGCACAGCCACCGCTCATGGAGCGCGCCGGCCGCGCCTCGGCCGAGGAGGCGGTGCGCCTCATGATCGACCGCCCGGGGCCCCTGCTGATCGCCTGCGGCCCCGGCAACAACGGCGGCGACGGCTTCGTGATGGCGCGCCATTTCATGCAGGCCGGCCGCGAAGTGGTGGTGGCCTTCGCCAGCAACCCCGACCAGTTGCCGGTGGATGCCCACAAAGCCTACACCGCGTGGACCGACGCGGGCGGACAAACCCTCTCCGACCTGCCGGCGCCGCCGCCGGGCGGCTGGGCGCTGGTGGTCGATGCCCTGTTCGGCATCGGGTTGCGCCGCCCGATCGAGGGGCGTTACGCGGACTGGATCCGCAGCCTCAACGCGCTGCCCGGCCCGCGCATGTCCATCGACGTGCCCAGCGGCCTGTGCGCCGACACCGGCCGCGTGCTCGGCATCGCCTTCGAAGCCACCCACACGGTCACCTTCATCGCCCTCAAACCCGGGCAACTCACTCTCGACGGACCGGATCACTGCGGCGAGATCGTCCTCAAGCGGCTCGACCTGGATGCCAACGGCCAGCTGCCTGCGCAAGGCTGGGAAGTGTGCACGAAGCTGTTCATGCACGCGCTGCACCCGCGCAAGCTCAACACCCACAAGGGCAATTTCGGCGACGCGGTCATCGTCGGCGGCGCGCCCGGCATGTGCGGTGCGGCGCTGCTCGCCGGTCGGGCGGCCCTGCGGGTCGGCGCCGGCCGGGTGTTCGTGGGGCTGCTCGACGATCGCGGGCCGGCGGTCGACCAGGTCCAGCCGGAGCTGATGATCCGCCGCGCCGAACACGCCCTGGCCGACGGCAACGCCATCGCCATCGGCCCCGGCCTGGGGCGCGACGCGGCCGCCAGCGCGCTGCTCGAACGCGCCCTGCACTCGAGCGCCACCCTGGTGCTCGACGCCGACGCGCTCAACCTGCTCGGCAGCGACCCGCGCCTGGCGCAGCAGGCCCGCGAGCGCGAAGCGCCGATGGTGCTCACGCCGCATCCGGGCGAAGCGGCGCGCCTGCTGGGCATCTCCACCGACGAGATCCAGGCCGACCGCCTGAAGTCGGCGCTGGCGCTGGCGCGTCACTTCGACAGCCACGTGGTGCTCAAGGGCTGCGGCAGCTTCATCGCGCGTCCGGACGGGCAGTGGCGCATCAACCGCACCGGCAATCCGGGCATGGCCTCGGCGGGCATGGGCGACGTGCTCACCGGCCTGCTCGGCGGCCTGCTGGCCCAAGGGCTGAACATGGACGACGCGGTCGCGGCCGGGGTGCATCTGCACGGCGCGGCGGCCGACCTGCTGCTGACCCGCGGCATCGGCCCGATCGGCATGGGGGCGGCCGAACTGCCCGACGCCGTGCGCCAGATTCTCAACCAGTGGGTTGCCACCCCGCATCCGCCCGGGCGCGGCGGCCCTGCGCACCCCTGAGACGCCCGCCGACCCCCTACCCGAACTGCATCGTCCTTGCATCCGGCCCCATACGCGCTAATATTTGCCGCGAAGGGTATCGATAACAAACGCCGCCGCAGCGGCCCATAAATCCGGACCTGGCACGTGCTTGAACAACCCCCGGCATCACCATTGCGCCCCCCGGCGCCGGCCAGCGCGGGCCTGCTCGCGCAGGCGCCGACCTGCCTGCCGGCAGAGACGCCGCTCGACATGGCCCTGGCGCATCTGGCCAGTGCTCCGTCCGCCGCGGTGCTGGCCGAGGCGGGCGGCGAATTCGTCGGCATCCTGACCGAACGCACCGCGGTCCAGCTCACCCTGGGTGGCCTGCAGTACGAGCGCCTGCTCGGTGAAGTATGCAGCCAGCCGCTGCTGTGGTGTGAAGCCGCCGAAAGCTACGTGGACGTGTACGAGCGCATGCTCACGCGCGGCGTGCGTCACGCCCTGGTGCGAGCACCCGACGGACAGCTCGCAGGCATCCTCGGCGAATCGGCCATTCTCGACCGCATGGGCATCGAACACTTTGCCCACCTCGACGCCCTCGAACAGATCATGACGGTACGCCCGCACACGCTGCCGGTGACGGCATCGGTCGACGCGGTGGCGCGCACCATGCGCGAAGCCCACGTCGGCTGCGTCATCGCGGTCGATGAGGACGACACCCCCGCCGGCGTCATCACCACCCATGACATCACACGCATGCTCGCCGCGCGGGAGGATCTGGCAGCCGTGTGTCTGGCGGCGCGCATGAGCACGCCGGTGATCGGCCTCGAGGCCGACCGCCCCGTCATCGAGGCGGCGCAGCTGATGGGCATCCACCGCATCCGCCATGTCGTCGTCACCCGCGCCGGGCGGATCGCCGGCATCCTCTCGCAGCACGACATCGTGCGCTGCCTCGAGCACCGCTACGTCGAAGTTCTGCGCAGGATGATCTCCCGCCAGGCAGAGGAAATCGACGCGCACCGGCGCCTCGTCGCGCAGGGCAACCTGCTCGACCAGCTGCTCTCGCGCACTCACGAGCTGGGCCTGTGCCTCATCGAACCGCACGGCGACATCCGTTTCGCCAATGCGGCCACCCATCAGATGCTCGATATCGACGGTCGCGCCGAACTGGTCGACCGGGACGATCTGGCTCGGAGGCTCGACGACGACAGCCGCCCGCGGCTGGCCGCCCTGCTCGGCCTCGCGCACGGGGAGGCGCCGGTCACGCTGCGCGCCGGGGGGCGTGCCATTCTGGCGCGCGCCTGCCCGCTGGGCAGCGGCGACATCCTGCTCATTCTGGTGGACGAGCAGGTCGCCGCCGAAGCCGGCGAATGGCTCGGTTTCAGCCGCCATGCCTTCGGCGCCATGGGGCTGCCGCTGGTCTGGGCCAACGGCAGCGGCCGGATCACCATGCGCAACAGCGCTTTCGATACCCTCGTGGGCAGCGCCGCGGACACCCCGCTGGCGCAGGATCTGTTCAGCCTGCTCGACGACGCCCACGACCTGACCCGGCACGCCCAGCCCCCCGGGCCGGACATCCGCAAACGCACCGGCCTGCGACGCCCCGACGGGACCACGATTCCCGTGGAGCTGTTCTTCACCCGCGTGCATTTCTGCGGCGAATGCTACGTGGGTGGCTTCGTCCATGACCTGTCCGCCCAGACGCGCATGGAACTGGCCCTGCATGACACCGAGGAACGCCTCGTCGCGTTGCTGGAAACCTCGCCGGATTTCATCGCGGTCAAAGACCCGGCCAGCCGCTGGCAAATGGCCAACACCGCCGGCTTGCGCATGTATGGCCTGGAAGACCGCGACTGGCGCGGGCGTACCAACGACGAGCTCGCCGCGCTGGCCCCGGCGCCGCTGGACGACATGCTCCGGCGCTGCAACGACACGGACCTGCGGGCCTGGTCACAGCGCGAACCGATCCGCTTCCTGGAGGCGCTGCCACGCCGTTCGGCGCCCGGCGTGCGCCACCTGGACATGATCAAGACGCCGATCTTCGACCCCGATGGGCAGCCCAAGGCGCTCATGGTCGTCGGCCGCGATATCTCCGCACGCATCGCCGCCGAACAGGCCCGCCAGGCCGCCGCCGGCCGCCTGCACAGCGCACTGTCGGGCATGGACGACCTCATGCTCATCGTGGACGCCGATCGGGTGGTGCGCGATCACTACCCCAATCCGGCCCCGACCCGCTTCCCTTTCGACCATGGCGTCCTCATCGGAAAATCGCTCGACGCCCTGCTCCCGTCACCCGCGGCCGACCACCTGCAGCGCGCGCAAGCCGCCTTGGCACATGGGGACGACGTGCAGAGCTTTGACTACCGTGTCGATTCGGCCAAGGGCGCCCAGTGGTTCAACGCCCGCATTTCGCGACACGAACATGTCGAGGACGGCGGCCGCGGCATGACCCTGATGGTGCGCGACACTACTCGCGCGCGGCAGACTACCGAGGCTCTCGAGCAACTGCGCAACACCCTCGAGGCGCGGGTGAGCGAGCGCACCGCCGAACTGGAGGCGGCGCTCAGTGAGCTGGAAACCTTCAGCTATTCGCTCTCGCACGACCTGCGTGCCCCCTTGCGTGCCATCTCCGGCTTCAGCCGCCTGCTTGCCACCGAGTTCGGCAACGCCCTGCCTGCCGGGGCCGGCGAATACATGGCGCGCATTCGCACCGCGGTCGACCGCATGGACCGGCTGATCGACGACATGCTCGACCTGGCGCGCCTGTCCCGCAAACCCGTGCAGCGTGAACGGATCGACCTCACCCACATGGCCAAACGGATCGCCGAGGAACTCGACGAGCGTGACGCGACGCGGCGGGTGCGCTGGGACATCCAGCCGGGCATGATGGCCCGCGCCGACCCGCTGCTGCTTCACTCCGTGCTCGACAACCTGCTGGGCAACGCCTGGAAATTCACCCGCGACGCAACGGCGCCGTGTGTTCGCGTCTACACCTGCCGGGACGGCGACCCCACCGCCTTCATCGTCGAGGACAATGGCGCCGGGTTCGACATGAATTATGCCGATCAGCTCTTCCAGCCCTTCCAGCGCCTGCATTCGCCGCGCGAATTCGACGGCAACGGCATCGGTCTGGCTACGGTCCAGCGCATCATCCGGCGTCACGGCGGTACCATCTCGGGAGAATCGCCCGACCAGGGCGGCGCCCTCTTCCGCTTCACCCTCGGCCACTGAGGCCGGCCCCGAGCCCCGACGACCATGACCAGGCCCGAACGCCGTGTCCGACCCACGCCCTGAGGCAACGCACCCGCTGCGCGGCATCGCGCTGCTGGTGACCGCGGTCCTGTTCTTCGTGCTGCTCGACAGCACCAGCAAGCACCTGAGTCGGCACTGGTCGGTCTCCCTGCTGGTGTGGGTCCGCTACAGCGTCCACCTGCTGCTGATGAGCGCCCTGCTCATGCCGCGCATGGGGCGCCGGCTGGTGTCGACGCGGCGGCCAGCGCTGCAGATCGTCCGCGCCGGCTGCCTGCTGATCACCTCCTGGTTCATCGTCGCCGCACTGCAACGCATGCCGCTGGCCGAGACCACCGCGATCCTGTTCTCCGCGCCGCTGCTGGTGACCGTGCTCGCCCGACTCGTACTGCACGAACACGTCGCCCCGCTGCGCTGGGCGGCGGTGGTGCTCGGCTTCGTCGGTGTCCTGCTGGTCGCACGCCCGACCGGCGATGTGGACCTCACCGGTCTCGCGCTGGCCTTGTGCGGCGCGGGTGGCTTTGCCGGCTACCAGGTGCTCACCCGCCTGCTCTCGCCCACGGAACGCCCGCTGACCTTGCTGTTTTACACCGCCCTGGTGGGCACGGTGTGCATGTCGGTCGCCCTACCCTGGATCTGGGCGGGCCCGCTGCCGGATGCGCGCGCCCTGATGCAGATGACCAGCATGGGCGTGTTCGGCGGCATCGGCCACTTTCTGCTCATCCAGGCCTTTCGTCTCGCGCCGGCCTCGACCCTCAGCCCGGTCCTCTACGTACAACTGGCCTGGGCCACCTTGCTCGGCTGGCTGTTCTTCGACCAGCTGCCCGGCCCGATCGGCGCCGTGGGCATCATCGTCATCGGCATCGCCGGCGTCATGACCGCCCTGGCCGCCCGCCCCGGTGCGAACGCCCCCCTGCCGGCTCAGCGATAGCCGTCCTCGTCCGCATTCACGACCTTGGACGGCACGCCCAGCAACTCTTCCACATGGGCCAGCGCGCCATCGTCCTTCACCACCGTGCGCAACCACTCGTGCAGCGACATGTCGCCCCAGCGCGCCGCCTTGTCGGCCAGATAGGCCACCGGGCTGTGCGGCTCGGTGCGGCGAAAGAACTCGGCCACCGCCTTCAATTGACCAATGGCCTGCGCCCGGCTCCGGATCGTCCCCACCGTCAGGCTCGCCGACGGGGCAGGATCGTGCGTCTCCAACGGCATCGCGCCCTCCGACAATTCGGCCGCCGCCTTCTCCGGCGCGGCCCCGGTACCGTCGACCGCCGCATGCACACCCGCCTCGCGGGCATACCGCCCCAGTTGGTCGATGACCCCATCCAAGGCCTCACGCGCACTGGAAAAGGACGGCCCATCCATCCCCAACCGTGCGTCGATTGCCGTTTCGAGCTTCGCCAGCGCCTGTCCGGCCGACTGAGCCGCCGCAACCGCCTGCGCAAAAAACGCCCCCGCCGTATCGCGCCGGGCCGCCTCGAAATCGTCCTGGGTCAAGCGCGCCTGAGCCTTCAGGATCTCCGCCTCGCCCGGAGCGCGCTCCATCGCCTGCGCCAGCGCCTGTACCGACACCAGATCGAGCGAGTTGTAGCGCCCACGGGGCGAATCGGTGATCGGCACCTGCCGGATCAGCCGCTCGGACTGACCCAGCAACCAGCCCAGCACCCCGATGCGTTGCTCCTGATCGTCCTCGTCCGGCAGCGGATGCACGGTCTCCCAGAACCCCTCGACCAACCCCGCCGTCAACGCATACCCCTGCGCCAGACCACCAAACCCCCGCGTCAGGGTCAACGCTTCCGTCATCCACACCGCGAGGCGCAGATCCTTCGTCTGCGTGCTCAACAGAGCGGCACACTCGCGCACCACCCCGCCCCAATCCGCCTCCTTCAGTTCGGTCTGCCACTCCCCCTGGCTCAGCGACGGATCATCGAACCGGCGCATCTGCGCAATCCGGTCGAAGGCCTCGGAAAACAGCATGTCCTCGCCACACGGCGACGGCCCGGCCAACGGGGCCAGCAATTCATTCAGGTTCATGGTTCATTTGTCCTCGCAGACGGGTCAGGGGCGCGGGACGCGCGCAGACGGCGTCCGCCAATCCCTTGACCGCCGCCCGAATTGACACAATAACGTCAATGACATTCGGATCATAAAATGACAAACAGTATACATTCCACCCGATCGATGCGCAGAGCAACGGCCGCTCCGTCTGACTCAGTTTAGGCATGGCGCAGGCCCGAAGCCGCTATGCGAGCGCATCCCGTTCATATCCGACATATTTCGCCGATGACTCAGATGCCCCGAAAATCCTCTATGTCATTCAAGGTCTAGCTTTCATCCCACTGGCCGCGCACCACATGTCGTGACCTTCTTCCCCGTAGCCACACCACCGATTGGGAAACAAGGCTCCGTTCAACTGGAGCATGACGGACATATGAAAGAGTCGATTCGCCGAGCAACTCGATCTCGAACACGGTCTTTTCCCGAAACATTCCCACAGCGGCTGTTTGCACACATACATTTCATGCCAACGTTATAATTCAGTGCTGACACACATGCTACACAATTCGCCAATGTCATCTTCAGAGCCTACCCGCCCCACTCATTTGTTTCGTAAATCGGTCTTTGCCGGTCTGTTGGCCGCATTGCTCTCCGCCTGCAGCACTGGCGCACCCGAATCGCTCACGCCTGAACAGCAAGCCCGGGTGGATGTGCTCGTGGCAAAAACCCTCAAGCACATGAGCCACATCCCCGCCGGAGGATTCTGGCTGGGTGATCCGGGTCCGTTGATGACGGACGAACTGAAGGAAAGCGGCGCCGTAGTCGGGCCGGACGCCAAACTCGGCGACAACCCGCCCTTCACGCTCGGCACCGACAACAAACCGCCGCGCTGGGTCACGCTCGATGCCTTCTCCATGGCGCAGTACAAGGTGACGTATGGGGATTTCGACGTGTTCGTGGAGGCGAACGGGTTGCCGGCGCATCCGCCGAAGGGGGATGAAACGTGGCAACTCATTTGGCAGGATGCCCGACAGTCTGACGACATCCCAGCAGGAGTCACGTGGCAGCAGGCCAAGGACTATTGTCTGTGGATGGGCAAAGTGACCGGGCTACCCTTTGATCTGCCGACCGAGGCGCAGTGGGAGTACGCCGCCAGCGCGGGGCGTAAGACCTATCACGAACCGTATCCGACCGACACGGGACTGATTGAAGAGGGGCGCAACTACCCAACCCATGAGCAAAAGCGAAAACTGATTGGCAAAGGGATTCTTTACCCGGTCGGCAAATTCGCGCCTTCCAAGCTCGGCCTTTACGACCTCATTGGCGACGGGTTCGATTGGGTGAACGACTGGTATGCGCCGGATGCCTACCAGGCCATGACGGAGACGCACAATCCGAAAGGGCCGCAGAGCGGCATCGAAAAGGTGTATCGCGGATTTCCCATGAACGAGGGCATCCACTTCGGCGGTTTTCCTCATGTCGACAGATATCACGAGAATCCGAAAATCCTTCTATGGGGCAGCGAAAAAAATCGAGCGCCTTTCTCGCGGCAAAGCTTCCGCTGCGCCGTCAATCAACCCGATCCAACTCAACTTCGCTAAACGATCACCTCTGTCTTCGCCCGCATCTGCGCCAAGTACGTGGTCGACTCAAACTTCGCGTTCAGCCAGAACTGGTGGGTTGTATTGAGCACCACCGGATAGCCCTTCGGTGGCGTCTCCGGCAGCCCCGTGTAGAGGTCCCACAGGTTCTGGTCGTAGTCGCTGTCGCCCGGCCCGATTTCCATGAAGTTGAGCAGGTGCGTCATATTGGTGTTGAAATCACCCTTCCGGCCTTCCGGGTGCATGTGCTGAACTGTATTGTTGAACTGGCTGCGGCACTGTTGCCATTCGAGAATCTGCATGATGGCGCGCTTGCGGCGTCCAAGCACTTCCCAATCCTCTGAGTTCTGCCAAAGGAAAGCTGACTTGGTAAGCTTGCCGTGACGGCTCAGCTCCCAGAGAAGGATGCCGTGAGCCTCTGGGGCGCAATGCCGCAAGATGTCGGGGGACTTGATGACGCGATTCATCAGCTCAACGCGGCCGGCTTCTCTTGCCATGCTTTTCTTGAATTGATCCCAAGCCAGGTCCATATTCTCGTACGCGCTCTTGATGTTTTTAACCATCATTACCTGCAACCGCATCGCCGCCTTGTAGGCATCGTCCGTCACCACCTCAACAAACTCGAACCCAGCATTGAGCAGCGCATGGAAGAACCACTGCATGAAGCTGGCAATCTGGTTCACGTCCACTTCCAGCCCCAACTCGCCCTTGGCGCCGGGGCCGAAACACAAACCGGCCTTCACCTTGAAGCGGAACCGACCATCCCGGAAATCCAGCACAAATGAAGCCGCCGCCCCAGCGCCGAACATCACATCCACCTTCGGCCCGACCTTGGCGATGTCCTCGAATTGCTGATTCTTCTCCGGACTCTTGTACTGGATCGCCCCGGTAACTTCTCCGCCCACCTTGATGCCAGCAAACGCGTCACCACCTGCATTGACACCGGCATCCACAACATCGAGCCGTACCCTCTTGGGCGTCCCCGTGCTCTTCTTGGGGCGCCGTGCCCCTTTGACGCTGGGCTTTCCGGTCATCGAGGAGTAGTCCACCTCCACCGACAATTCCGCAGCCACGCTGGCGCCCACAGCCCCTTCGACCTTGAGGCTGCCGGCCAGACGGATGGCCCCGATATGATATGGCGTACCGCTCTTGGCACCGACCATACCCAGCACCCAGCCATGCTCGTTCGGCGCGAAGCCTTCGGTCTTACATTCGCCGTGGGCGAGCATCAGTTCCGCACTGCCATTGAGCTTGCCCGACATCTTCCCTTCGAGGGGCTTCCACTCACTCCCCGCGCCACAACCGGCGAAATAGCGGAACAGGCTGATTTCGGGCTTAAAACGCGCCGGCAGCGCTTCGCTGGCTTTTTGGTTCAGGGTGTCGGCCCACACCTGCAGGTTCGGGAACAGATACCCGGCGTCATGAGCCTTGAACCATTCGTTCTTCACTTTCGTATCGAGCTTGCCGAACTGTTTGCCAAGCTGCTTGGGGTCGATACGCCCGTTGCGCACAAAGCTCTCGCCCTGCTCGACAGCGGAGTCGACCTTGCTCAGTTTGTACGCGCGCAAGTGGTTCTTCATCTTGTCGGAGCGCACGTAGGTCCATTTTCTTCCCCACTCCTTAGGCGCACCACTGCCTTTGCGTCGTGCCAACGGAATCAGCTCGATCAGCTCCTTGCCGTCGCCCTTGGTCGATAGATAGCCCTGGTCACCCAAATTCTCTTTGATTTCGTCGTACACGGTGTCGTACTTCTTGCGTGCTTCGGCGATCTGCTCCTTGAGAATGGCAAGTCGTTCGAGCGAAGGATGCTTGGCGTTGGCCGCCTCGTCGAACTGCTCACTGAGTTCGAGCACCTTTTGCCGCGCCTCGACAAGTCGTTGAGCCAGCGACTTCATCCGGTTGGCTTCTTCGAGAAACTCTTTAGCGTGCTCCCGGGTGACTTCGACCAACTGGTTGCGGGCGGGATCGAACAGCAGAAGCGCTTCGTCGATGTTGGCAAGCACATCCACAACGGTGTCTTTTCGCGTGTTCGTGCGCGCTTCGCCAAGGACTTGGGCAGTAGCTGTTTCACTCATGAGCGTCAATCGTCGTCAGCAATAATCTTGAGGTCTTGCGCATTGGAACCCACGACACGGGAGGTCATGCCGGCCTCGTCGGTCATGCCTCGCGCCAGGACTTGGCCTGAATCGTCTTCGATGCGGTAGTTGAAATACCGGAGCGGCTCGCCGGTCGCCTCGTGCTTGACGCAAAACTTCTCGTCGAACACCTGCCGTGCGCAGTCAGCGATCGCCGGATCGCCCCCTTTCGGGAAACTCAACCCCGCTGGCGATGCACTGGCCGGCCCGGTCAGATTCTTCTGGCTGGCCTTGAGCCTGACCGCACCCGGGGCGTGAAGCTGGATGTTGCCGCCTTCGATCTTGAGATACGCCCCCTGGGCGGTGGCGAGGATGTGGCCCTTGGCGCTGGCGTTCACGCTGGCGGTGGTGCTGGCCACGGTCACCGTCTTGTCAGCGGCGGCGCGGATTGGGCCGCTTTGGGCCTGGGTGCTCACCTTGCCGCTGGCCGCGTGCAGGTGGATGCCGGTTTCGGTGTTCGGGCCGCCGCCTTCGTGTCTGCCCACCGTGAACAGGGCGATGCCATCCCTGGTGGCGAGGCTGTGGTTGGCCTGGGCGACCCAGTTGCCGGCGTGCCCGGTGGTGAAACTGGCGCTCTTGCCGGAGACGAGCACGGCGTTGGCGGGGGTGAGCTGGGCGATGCCCTTGGGGGCGGCGTACTGGATGCGCGGTCTGGACCAGGCCGGGACGGTGCCAGTGCCGCCTTGAGCGGCGACGAATTCGCCGGCGCTGCTGGCGCTGCCGGCTCTGGTGGCGGTGGCGCCCATCACCTCGACGGCCGATTGCAGCGCGGCGTTGGCGCTCAGCGCTCTTGCCGGGGCGTCGCCGTCGAGGGCGGCGTTCTGTTTGCCGGCAACATCGGCCAGGGCGGTGGCCAGGGTCTGTGCTTCCTGTGTCTGCGCGATGGGTTCCGTGCTGTCCAGGTGGGGTCCGCGAGCGCCAGATCGGGCATCGGCGCTGATGAGCAGGCCGCTGCCGGCGCGCACGGCAGCGCTGGCGCGGGTGTGCACACTGGCGCCGTGGCCGAGGCTTTGATGGCGGGCGTTGTCGTCCTGGCATTTCAGATGCCCCATCTGCAGGGCGCTGGCGTATTCGGTGGTGCCCAGCTCGATGCGGCTCTGACCGGGGGTGTCGTCGAAGACGAGTTGGTTGAATCCGCCTGCCCCACTGCGACTGGCCGACAACTGCTGGGTCTTGATGCCGGAGAGGCTGGCGCCGTGGGTGTGGGGCTCGGCGGATTCGCCGGCGAAGAAGGCGGGGGCGTTGGCGCTGGTGAGCATGTCGCCTTGCGCCTGCCGGTTGCCGGCCGCGTCGCTGTTGCCCCGGCCGTTGTAACTGGCGCCGAGGATGACGGGGCGGTCGATGTCGCCGTGCAGGAAGCCGACGCTGACTTCCTGCCCGGGCCGCGGCACGCAGTGCCCGCCCCAGTTGGCGCCGGCCACGGGGGTGGCCATGCGCAGCCACACGCCCAGGGTGTCGTCGGCGGGGGCGTTGTTGCCCCCGGCCGGGTGGGCGTTGCGGTTGGCGGCACAGCCGCCGCGCTGGAAGGGAAATTGCACCTTGACCCTCAGATCGCGGTCGGTGTGGGTGGGCTCACCCGGGCCGACGACCACGGCGCCGAGCAGCCGTGCCCGGGGGCGCGGGAAGACGAAGCGCCCGGCGGCATTGTGGGCCGGTATCCGCCACGGAACGTGGGCGCGCAGGGTGGTGAAATGGTTGCGGTACAGATCGACAGGCGCCGATCCGTCGCCATCGACGGCACCGAGCGCTTCGATCGCTTGCGGAATGTGCTCGGCGAGATTGTTGCGGGCGTGATGGGTCACCGCGACGACGACGAAGCGCTGATCGGGGTCATCGTCCAGGTCGTGATCGGGATGTTCGCCCAGACGGAACAGGGTGCCCGGTGCGAGGGTGCGCACGGTGCCCTCCGCGTCGAAGCATTTGGCCGCCGCATCGATGGCCTGCTGGCGATTGCGCAGGCGGCGCTCGCCCTGGGCGCTGTTCTGCCAGGCGTACTGACCGGCGTCGTCGGTTGCCGTGAGCGGGATCGGCGTCTCGGCGTTGTCGATGCGGCTGGACGCGCCTTGCCGCTGCCGGAGCGCGGCGCGGTAGTCCCAGGCGCCAGCCACCGATTCGCTCACCCCCAGCTGGCGCGCCCCTGCCCAACGGTCGATACTGTCCTCGGCCAGCGTGGCACCCGGCTGGGTGAAGCGGATATGGGCCTGGGGATTGTCGACGAACGCGCCGTTGTGATCCGCGATCACCAGGGTATGTGCACCGAGGGCGGACGAGTCGTCCGCACGGTGCTCGAACCAGCAGAACAGACCTTCGTCGGCGAGCAGCCGGCGCAGGAAGGCCAGATCCGTTTCCTCGAACTGGACGGTGTAGGAGCGCTGCGGATATATCGACCGGTCGGCCACCTCCCAACGCCAGGCGGGGACCAATGCGCCCTGTCCCTGCCAGTCGCCGAGCACTTCGTCGACGATGTCGAAGACGGTCTTGTCCTGAAAGACGAAGCTGTCTTTGCGATGTCCCAGAAATGCGAGCCAGGGCTCGATGACGAGCCGGTAGCGGGCGAACCCGCCGTTGGCGCCGGTGCGCTCGAAACGCGTGACATGCCCATGGAAGGGACGACGCTCGGTGCGGGACCCGCTGGTTTGCAGATCGAGTCGAACCGGCTGTCCGATGAGCTGCTGCGGGGCGATGTCCGCGCGGGGGCACAGCGCCGACAGCTCGATACGAAACCCGGCGTGCTCACGCGCGGGCCCCACTCCTTCGCGGATACACACGCACTCCGCGAGCATGAGGTCGGCCCCCAGCGGGGTGTGGAAGACGAGCAGGCGGTCGGTCTGCGTCCATGACGCGCCAAGGGGCAGGAAATTCATACGATCTGTCGGCATGATTCGAGAGGCTCGGGCTGAGCGGGCGCACTGTCGGCCGTGGCAGACAAAGGCGACGCTGGAACGACTCTCGGACTATATCGACGCATGGAATTATGCGATATGGATTAGTTCCGCAACAACGGCTCGTCGCGTGCCGCAGTGGCAGTGGTCGGACATGGAAAGCGACGCTGCAGCTGCCCCGCAATGGCCGTGGCGGCAGGGATGTTCGGCACCCGGTCACGGGCGAGCACATCGAGTAGCCACTGATCGACGTCGGTTCGGGACTGGCCACTGCCCCCGACGCACCAGCGCCGACCCTCACCGCTGTCGATGACGCCGGCGATGAACATGCGCACCTGATCGCGCGCCAGCGATTTGCGCATGGCGTTCGACACCGACGGCGGCAGCGGCGTGACCGGCTGCCCTTGCGCATGCTCGAGCAGACGCGCGACGCTCATGGCGAATCCCGACGGCTGGGGATCGGCCGCAGAGCGCACCGCAACCGATGAAGCAGCGCATCCGGCGATCGCCCACGCCACCAGACCGAGGATGCCGTACCGATGGATGAAACCAGGATGCTTGATCAGGCGCATGCCGCGAACTCCCGGCCTCTTCATTTGATGCTGTAGCGGAAATCACCGCTCTTCAGCGCAGTGGCGCGAATGCGGGCGATCGCTTCGCCCCCGGCCATGCGCGCGAGCACCTCCTGCGCCACCTGCGGCAACAGCGTGCCGCCGAGAATGTGGTCCACATTGCGCGCCCCCGAATCGACTTCGGTGCACCGCGCCAACACGGCGTCGACCAGCTTGTCGTCCCAGGTGAATTCCGCCTTGTGGTTGGCTGCCACCCGGTCACGGATGCGGGTGAGCTTCAGGTCGATGATCCGGGCGAGCACGTCGTCGGAGATCGGATAGAACGGCACCACCTTCATGCGTCCGAGAAAGGCGGGCTTGAAATGCTTGAACAGCACGGGGCGCAGCGCGTCGGCCAGGGCATCGGCCGCGGGCAGATCGGCCGACGCCTTGTTCAGGCAGGCCTGCATGATCTGGCTCGAGCCGACGTTGCTGGTCAGGATGATCAGTGTGTTGCGAAAATCGATCTCGCGCCCCTCGGCATCGTCCAGCACCCCTTTGTCGAAGACCTGGAAGAACAGCTCGAGCACATCCGGGTGGGCCTTTTCCACCTCGTCGAGAAGGACGACACTATAGGGATTGCGCCGCACCGCCTCGGTCAGCACCCCACCCTCGCCGTAGCCGACATAACCCGGCGGCGAGCCCTTGAGGCCGGACACCGAGTGCGCTTCCTGGTACTCGCTCATGTTGATGGTGATCAACTTGCGTTCGCCGCCGTAGAGGACGTCCGCCAGCGCCAGCGCGGTCTCGGTCTTGCCGACGCCGGAGGGGCCGACGAACAGGAACACCCCCTTGGGTTTGTTCGGGTCTTCGAGATTCGCACGCGCGGTGCATACCCGCTGGGCAACCGCCTCGAGGGCGTGATCCTGGCCGATCACCCGGGCCTGGAGCAACGGCTGCAGGTTGAGGACGGTCTGGATTTCGTCCTTGACCATCTTGCCCAGCGGAATGCCGGTCCAGGCGGCCACGATCTGAGCCACCACGTGGCCATCCACCTGCAGCGGGACCATGGGCGCCTCGCCCTGGAGCGCTCGCAAGCGCCCCACCAGCGCGTCCACCTCGTTCTCCGGGCCGGCCTTGCCGTTCCGCTTGCGCTTGCCGGGCTTGGGCCCCTCGACCGGAGCGCCATCACTGGCCGCACGCGAGGCGCGCCGCTGCAGGATGTCCGCCACCAGCGCCTTTTCCTCCTCGAAGCGCTGGCGATGCTCATCAAGTTCGGCCTCGAGGCTTGCAATGTGCGCCTTGAGTTCGCCGATCCGCGTGTCGTGCCACAGGCCGCAGGCAGCCTCCTTTTCGAGTGCGGCCAGCTCGGCGCGTTCGCGTGTCAGACGCTTATCCGCCTCGTCGATCAGCGCGGGCGTGGCGCTCTGGCCCAGGGCCACCTTGGCGCAGGCGGTGTCGAGTACGCTGATGGCCTTGTCGGGCAGCTGGCGGCCGCTGATGTAGCGATGGGACAGACGCACGGCCTCGGCAACCGCCTCGTCGAGCACATGGATGCCGAAGTGCTGCTCCATGAGTGGCACCATGGCGCGCAGCATGGCCGTGGCCAGCGGTTCGCTCGGCTCTTCCACCTTGACGACCTGAAAGCGGCGGGCCAGGGCTGCGTCCTTTTCGAAGTACTTCTTGTATTCGGCCCAGGTGGTGGCCGCGACGGTGCGCAGCTCACCGCGCGCCAGAGCGGGCTTGAGCAGGTTGGCAGCGTCGTTCTGGCCGGATTGCCCACCCGCTCCGATCATGGTGTGGGCCTCGTCGATGAACAGGATGATCGGCACCGGACTCTTCTTGACCTCGTCGATGACGTTCTTGAGCCGGTTCTCGAACTCCCCCTTCACGCTCGCGCCGGCCTGCAGCAAGCCCATGTCGAGCGTGTGCAGTTCCACACCTTGCAGCGGCGGCGGTACGTCGCCCTCGGCAATGCGCAGCGCCAGCCCCTCCACCACCGCGGTCTTGCCCACGCCGGCCTCGCCGGTGAGGATGGGGTTGTTCTGGCGGCGGCGCATGAGGATGTCGATGACCTGCCGGATCTCGGCATCGCGGCCGATCACGGGGTCGATCCGGCCAGCCCGCGCACGCTCGGTCAGCCGGGTGGTGAACTGATCGAGGGCCGGGGTGGCACTCCCGCCGGGCGCGGCCATCGGTGCCGACTCGCCGTCATCTGTCGGTGTATCACCGTCCGAGAGGCCCGCGATCGCACGGGCCTCGGCCGACCCCTCCGTGAGTGTGTCGAATTCGTGTTTGAGCGCTTCGCGCTTGATCCTGGCGAACTGCTTCGATCCCCGATAAGCCAGTTGTGACAGGTCCGGCTCGTTCATCAGCGCCAGCAGGAGATGACCGGACCGGATACGCGGATTGCGCGTATCCAGCGACGCGATCAGCCAGGCCTGCTCGAACAGCCTGGGCAGATGGGGCGAGAACACCGGAGTGCGTGTGTTGCCGCTCCGGAAGCGGCCGATCTCGTCCGCCAGGTCGCGCTCGAGCGCGGTCGGGCTGATGCCGCTGCGCTTGGCGACGGTGATGAAATCCGAATCGGGCTGTTCGGTGAAGGCCAGGAACAGGTGCTCGAGATCCACTTCGTAGTTGCCGTGGGCGATGCACAGGTTGGCCGCGCGCTCGGCCGCGGTCCGGCATGGATCGTTCAGTTTGCTGATGAGGGTCTTCAGGGAAGTGGTGCTCATGGGGGATCCAGATGAAGAGTCAGTGAATGGCGTGCAGTTCGAAGGTGGTATCGGCCCGGTCTTCCTGAGCCGCCCGGGACACCATGAAGGCATCGAAGCCCAGTCGGGCCGGGGCTTGCGACGACAGGGCCACCGGGCGCACATCGGCCGCGCGCAGGATGAGACGAACCTCGTATTCGAACTGGGCGCCGGTGGCGAGCGAGAGCAGCTTCTCCAGCGCTGCCACCAGATCGCCGCCGGGCAGGAAGGCGTGATAGGTGTCCAGCGGCAGGGGCCCGATATGCAGGCGCACGCGCAGGTTTGACTGCCAGATCCGCTCGCCGGCCAAGGCCGTCTTGCCAAGGCAGGCGTTGGCCGATCCGAGCTCGGTGCGCTGCGTTTCGGGCAGGACATACCAGCGGCCGACAAACTGTTCGATGCGGATCGGCACCCCGAAGTACTGCGCCAGCATCGATTGCAGCGCCCATGCGGACACGGGCCGCTGCCGCAATAGGCCCGCGAAGTGGGCGATCGACTCGTCGTCGACCGCGCCGGCGCCCGAGGCAAGACGGTCACGCAAGGCGTCGAAACCCATCCCCCCAAAGCGAGGATCAGCGGCAGGAAGCGATTGCGTCTGTCGGCTTCGTACTGGATCGGCAGTCGGTATTTGCGCCATGCCCGGTAGAACTGGCCCAGCGACCGGTTGGAGAACAGATCGAAGAACGCCCGCGACGCGTGATCGCGACGGTAGCGCTCACGCTGCACCACGGCTTCGGTGTAATGCACGGGCAAGGCACCGTGGATGCCGAGCAGGCCCATGAAGGCCGGCGTGATCCGGATGCGGGCGATGGCGCCCTCGGTGGCGTCATCGGCCTCGGCCCGATGTTCGATCTCGAGCGCCTCGATCTGGCTCGGTGAAAATCCGAGTTCGACCGAATTGCGAAATTGCAGCACCCCGGACAGCGCACCTTCGTCGTCGCGACGCGCCCTGCCCGTCTCGGCCAGATAGCGATCGAGCAGGCGCACCGCCTGAAAGAACTCGAAGCCCTGAGGCTCGGAACGCAGTTGGTCGATCAGCCCAGGATCGAATCGCCGGTGCGCGGTTCGCATCGGATCAACTCCTCCCCGGTTCGGCTCGACACGAGCACCAGTTGAATGAAACTGTTCAGATGGACATACAGCCCGAGAAAGCGGTCGAGCACCTGGGCAAAGACATGCAGGCCGGTGCCCACGAAACTCGCCTCGTCGACCGTCAACGTGACTTCGAGCCCCCGGACGAAGCTGGCAAAGGGCGCACCGGGCAGCCAGGCGGTCTTGCAGGCATGATCGATGGCGACGATGCCGTCGATCTGGCGCCGGCTGACGGCGGTGCGCGGCAGGTCGTACAGCGCGAGCATCTCCTTGAAGGCGGCCAGACCGCTGCGGGTCAGCGACAGATGGTTGAGCGCGAGGTGGGATACCAGTCGCCACAGCCCGCCACGGCGGTGGTCGAAGCGCAACGGCGCCGTCGGCTTTCGCAACAGGCGAATACGACGCGCGATCGAGCCCCCGTCGAGAAACAGATCCCCACTGGGCATACCGATCGACATGCGGGTCGGCAGGTCACGATTGGTGCACATGAGCTTGAGACTCAGGGTGTCGCTCTGCTCGGCCAATGGGTCGAAGTCGGCATCGACGAGGGTCAGTTCGAGCTCATGCCCCGGGCTGCGCTCGGCCACCAGGGCGTTGCGTTCCGCATGCCAGTAGTGGCCATCCTCCTCGGGCACCTCGCCGTGGCGCAGGGAAAAGAACGGGCGAAACTCGGTGATCGTCTCCCCTTGGGGGGTCTGACGCACGCGGCGCACCGATTCGATCGAATACACCTCGTACGCATGGGCCCGGCGGGCATCGGCCAGGACCGGATAGGTCGCCTTGCGGTGGGTGACACGGATCGGCTCGCCGCGCTGCTCGAACAGGTTGACCACCGGCACACAACCCAGACGGATGCCGTCCTTGCCCAACCCCTGCAGCAATCGCGAGGCGTCGCCTTCCGCGCGCAGTCCGGAAAAGGCAAGATGAAGATTCAGCACGGAGCCCTGGCGAGCTGCCGTCGGTACCCGCCCGATCTCCAGATCAAAAAAGTTGAATTTCTCCGGGAAGGCGAAATACTCGGTCAGGTGACGATAGGCCGCATGGCTAGACGATGGCATCTCGATGATCGCCTCGTCATCGGCGAAACCCACCGGGCGGACCAGCTCGCGGCTCGCCGGGTGCCAACGCTCGTCCTCCGATGATGCCCAGACCCCCACGAGGCGCAGGAACAGGCTGTCGCGCAGCGCCGCCGCCACCGATGCCTCGGCGTCGATGTAGCAACGCAGCCGGCCGGGCCCGTGGCGTGACCATCCGCCTTCGGCGCCGGGCAGACGCAGCCGGACCGTAAGCACGGCCGTCACCGTGACCGGCAATCGCACCTGCGCCGGTGCCTGGGCCAGCGGATCGAACGACACGTTCTCGATACGCACAGGAGGCAGTTCGAGATCCCAGATCGTCCGGAACCGGCAGGTCGCGCCGCCCATGGCACGAGAGTTGAGCAATGCACCGCGCCCAAGCGTTACCGCGGAAGACATCTGCAGATCTGCGCCTTCGGTATCGAAGTGTGCAATGGAACACGAGGGAAAAGGCCGTAGATAGTGCGGATACAGGACACCCAGCAGTGCTTCGGTGAACTGGGGGTAACCGTCCTCGATCTTTTTGCTGACGCGTGCGTTGAGCAAGGCGAAGGACTCGATCATCCGCTCCACGTGCGGATCGTCGCAGCCCTCGCCGGTGAGCAGCAACTGCGCGGCGATCTTGGGATAGCGCTCGGCAAATTCGCGCGAATGCCGGCGCAGGAAGGCCAGCTCACGTTCGTAGAAGGGCAGCAGATCTTCCACTTACGCCCCCGTGGCACGCACGGCATGCCGGTTCACCGAATACTGCAGCGTGGTCGGTTGCAGCATGGCGTCAAAACTCACCGGTTCCTGGGCAGGACGGATCACCAGCATGGCCTTGATGGAAAAGAACAGGGCATTGATCGCATTCCGATTGAGTTCGAGTCGCACCTGCACCGCCTGGAGGCGGGGTTCATGCCGGGCGATGGCCAGTTCGATCGCCCGACAGATGCGGGCGCGATCGTGAACGCTGGCCAGCGACAATCCGGCGAAATCGTTGAGACCGAAACTGACGAGCGAGCGCATGGCCTCCGGATACCGCGCAGCCAGCGCTTCGTCGAGAGTCGTCCGGGTATTGAGCAGGGCCTCCAGATCCCGGGCCACGGAATCCTTGATCTCGTCCAGGCTCAGCTGCCGACGTGCGGGTGCCGGCACATCGTCACCAAAGAGCTTATCGAGCAGGGAGGGTTCGAAACCTTTCACGGCAGTGGCAGACAAAAACAACGGCGGAACACCCGTTCCGCCGTTGCTTGGACAAGATGACCGATCAGGTCAGGCTCGGCGTGTTCTTGGCCAGGTTCCAGGCACCCTGGATGTTGACCTTGCCGGACTTGTTGCCGTCGATGTTCAGCTCGTCGTAAGTCCACTTGACAGCGGAATACTTGAGCGAGAACGTCTCGGCCGGAATGCCTTCATCGGACACGGACGGCGAGACCGCGGCGACGATCACGTTCTTGAGTTCGATCTTCATGTACTGGTGGCGGTTCTGCGTCCCGCTCGGATTCCCGGTGGTGTTCTTGCCACCGAAGGCGCGGTAGAAGTAGATCACCACGTCATTGATGACCAGGCCCGACGAGCACGCCTGATAGAGTTTCGGACTGGACCCATCGATGTCCTTGGTGAAGATCATTTCGCCATGCTCGACACGCTCGGCGGTGTGCCCGCCTGCAGCCGATGCCGTGGCCGATTTGGGCTGGCGCATCGAGTGGCTCCAGGTGGCCACTTCCACCTGGTCCTTGTGCTTGGCGTCGCGGGAGTCGCCCTTGATGTCGCTACCCTTGAACTCGACGTAAATATCCTTCATTGCTTTCCTGCTCCTTGAATATGAAAGGGGTCTGCGGGGTCAATGCGGTCTAGCCGTTGGCGTTCGGCAGCTCCGCCACCAGGCGCAGCGATACCGAAAGCTCATCGAGCTGAAAATGGGGACGAATGAACGACACGGCCCGATACACGCCCGGGCGCCCCGGCACTTCGCTCACCTCGATGGAGGCTTCGCGCAGCGGGAACTGGGCCTTGGTTTCCTGGGAGGCGGAATCGTCGGCCGTCACGTACTGATCCACCCAGCGTTGCAGATAGGTCTCGACGTTGGCGGCGGAAGCGAAACTGCCGATCTTGTCGCGCATCATCGCCTTCATGTAGTGGGCGATGCGGCAGACAGCAAAGATGTACTGCAGCTGCGCGGACAGCGACGCATTGGCGTTGGCCGCGTCGGTGTCGTACTTTTTCGGCTTCTGGCACGACTGCGCCCCGAAGAAGGCGGCATAGTCGGTGTTCTTGCAATGGACCAGCGGCATGAAACCCAGGTCGCTCAATTCCTTCTCGCGCCGGTCGGTGATGGCCACCTCGGTCGGGCACTTGAGCGCGATCTCGCCGTCGTCGGTGCGGAACGTATGCGTGGGCAGATCCTCGACCAGACCACCGCCCTCCACACCACGCACGGCGGCGCACCAGCCGTAGCTTTCGAAGGCGCTGGTCAGGCGCGCGGCGAAGGAGAAGGCCGCGTTGCACCACAGGTACTTGCGGTGGTCGGTACCATCGACCTCCTCGACGAAGTTGAACCCCTCGGTGGTGATGCCGTCGATCGGGTTGTAGGGCAGGCGACCGAGGAAGTGCGGCAGGGTCAGGCCCACGTAACGCGAATCCTCGGCCGCACGGAAGGATTTCCACTTGGCGTACTCGACGGTGTCGAACACCTTGGACAGATCGCGCGGCTTGCCCAGGTCGGTGAAGGATTCGAGGCCGAACATGTCCGGTGCGGCCGCCGAAATGAACGGAGCATGCGCTGCCGCCGCGACATGCGACATCTGCTCGAGCAGGTACATGTCTTCGGGCTGGCGTGAGAATTCGAACTGCCCGACCAGGGTGCCGAACGGCGAACCCCCGAAGGTGCCGAACTCTTCTTCATACACCTTCTTGAACAGCGCGCTCTGATCGAAGTCGATCGCGGTCTTGAAATCCTTGATCAGCTCTTTCTTGGTCGCGCTCATCAGCTTGATCTTGAGCTGCTCGCCGGTGGAGGTCTGCTTGCACAGGTAGTGCAGCCCGGTCCAGGCACCTTCCAGGGCCTGGAACGCGGGCGCATGCATGATTTCGCTCAACTGGGCGGAAATCAGCCGATCGAGCTCGGCCACCCGCGCGTCGAGCGAGGCCGCCAGATTGTCGGATACAAGCACCTCGCCTTCGAGCACCTGGTGAGCGAACTCGCCGATGATGTCCTTGGCCCGCAAGCGCTCCGCATCGGAACGGGCCACCCGGCTTTGCTCGACGATGGAGTCGAGCAGCCCGCCTTCGGCAACGGCGGCGCCACCACTCATCTGTGCCTCGGCGCTCATTGTTCGTCCTCCTCGCGCTTCGCGTTTGCCCCCAGCTCCTGCAACTGCTCGGTGCTCTGGAGCACTTCGGCAAGCAGATCTTCGAGCTTCTCGTTGCCGGCCAGCTTGTTGCGCAGATCGGCCAGCTTGGAGCGCGCCTCCATCAGCTTGCGCAGAGGCTCGACCTGCTGCACCACGGCTTCGGGGCGAAAGTCGTCGAAGGTATTGAAGGTCATGTCGACGCCCAACTCCCCACCTTCATCGGAGAGGCGGTTGCGAACGCGAAACGCTGCGCGCGGCGCAATCCCGCCCATGACATCGTCGAAGTTGTCGAGGTCTACATTGACGAACTTGCGATCGCGCAGCTTGCCCTGGGGCGCTTCGCTCTGACCGGCAAAATCGCCGAGCACACCGACCACGAAGGGAATCTCCTTCTGCTCCACGGCATCGCCCTTTTCCACATCGTAGGTGAGCTGAACACGCGGGGGACGCACCTTCTGCAGGCGCTTTTGAACACTTTCCTTCTTGGACACGTCATCTTCTCCTGATCATGGGGTCCGGGCTTGTGCGCGCCGAAGACTGGCCGACACACCAACCGAATTCACTTGAGTACGCTGAACGGGTCACCATTGACCTCGGGCACCGGAGTGGCCACCGTCGCCGGCTTTGCCAACCGCGCCGGCCTCTCCCGTCTCGGACGTCGCACCCGGCGCTGGACATGTTTCTCCACCGGCGGCGCGTCGTCCGCCTCCTCGACGGGCGGCACGAGCACCGCCTCACCGAGCGTCTCCCGCAGCACCTTGGCCAGGTTGACCGCGTCCACCCGGGCCGAGCCCGTCATCTCTTCATCATTGCGCAGCTCGGCGAGCGACCGGGTTGCAACCCGCAGCCCGCTGACCGCGCGCACGCTCTTGGCGACCCGGTCGGCCGGATCCCGCTGCAGCACCTCGTCGGACGCGACAATCGCCTCGCCGTAGTTGCCCGCCTCGAAATACAGCTTGACCAGACGCGCCCATGGCGCCTTGCGGGCCGGGTTCTGCCGCGCCACCTGACGGAGCAGGCCAACCGCTTCAGCGCGCTTGTTCTCTCCAACGAGCAGGTCGACCTGCTGCTCGGACGCCTCCATGACCTGGGCAAACTCCAGATCGGGCAACGGCTTCGGCGTGGTTGCGCACCCGCTGAAAAACACCACCGAAAGACTGGCGATCACCCACCGCTTCTGGCTCGACATGCCCCCTCCCTGAAACCTGCGTGTTCAAACATCCGACCAATGCCATCCGCATTGCAAAATCAGGCTCCGAATAGTACATTGACATTCGCTTCGCCGCAACGCGTTTCGCATATCATTTTTGCATACACAACATCCGGAACCACACAGCCCCAAGTGCAGCACCCACGCCCCACCCTTCCCAGTCCTGCCTCCTTGCGATCAGCCGCTGTGGCGGTCCTTTGCGCGCTGACACTGGCCGCGTGCACCACGACGGCGGCCTTGCAGGTTGTGGGCGCCGCAGTCAACGCAGCCCTCGAAACCAGCGGACTCAAGCAACCTGCCGACGGCGTGCGGCACGTCACGATCCGCCTCGATGCGGGGGACGCGCTGAACGGTAGCAGGGACGGAGAACCACTCGCCCTGGTGGTTCGCCTGTACCAACTGAAGGCCGACACCGGCTTCAGCGCGCTCGGATACGACCAGTTCATCGATCAGGGCGGCGAGCGGCAGTTGCTGGGAGACGATCTGGTCGGCGTACGGGAAATGACGCTGCTGCCGGGACGCAGTTACACGGTGAGCGAACCGATTCCCCCGGACGTCAAGGTCATCGGCATCGTCGCCCTCTTTCACTCCCCAGCCGCCGCTCGATGGCGCTACGCATTTGACCCGGAGGCCTCGGCCGAAGCCGGCATTTCACTCGGTCTGCATGCCTGCGCGATGACCGTCGGCACCGGCGTACTCGTCAACCCCATGACCACCCGCACCGCCGCCCGACTCGCGGGCGTGCGCTGCCCTTCGTGACACAGGATTCTCATTGAGCCACCACAGCAAAGTTCTCTGGGGCGAAGGCCTCTTCCTGCGCCCGCAGCATTTTCAGCAACAGGACGCCTACCACGAAGCGCTGTCACGCCAGTCACTGCTGACCGCGCAACCCTTCGGATGGGGGCTTCGGGCCCTCGAGATCGACACCGACGCTCTGGCGGGCGGCACCTTGCGCATCGAGCGCATCGATGCCGTGCTGCCAAACGGTGAGCGCTACCTGGCACCGGATGTCGACCGCCTCCCCCCACCGCTCGATCTGGCCGCCATCGCCTTCGAGGACTCGAGTACCGAGTTCCGCTTGGCGCTGCAACATCTTCATGCCCATGGGGGCAATTGCCGCGCAGCCGAATCCGGTGCCGACACCGCCCGTTACGCCATCGACAACCGCACCGTCGGCGATCTGTTCACCGATGCCGCCGAGGCGGAACTCCCGTTTCTGGTGAAGAGCGCAATCCTGAAAGCGGCCACGGAACCGTCCGACGCCTATCTGACCCTCCCTTTGCTGCGCCTGCGCAAAACGCCGGCCAACGGTTACGAGAAAGATCCCGGCTTCGTCGCACCGGCGCTCACGCTGGCCGGCGCGCCGCTGCTGCAACTGCAGCTGCGGCGACTACTTGATGCCCTGCAGGCCAAGATCAACGCCCTCTATGGCTTTCACCGCGAACCGTCCAAGCACATCATCGAATTCCGTTCCGGCGACATTGCCTCGTTCTGGCTGCTGCATACCGCGAGCAGCGCCTATGCCGCGCTGTCTCACCTGCATCGCAATCCCAAGCTGCACCCGGAACGCTTGTTCCAGGAGCTGCTGCGTCTGGCCGGCGGGTTGATGACCTTCTCCAAGGCATTCACCGTCGGCGATCTGCCCGCCTACGATCACGCAGCCCCGGGGCCTGCCTTCCTGAAGCTGGACCACCTGCTGCGCGAGTTGCTCGAGACCGTGATCTCGACCCGCTACTTCGCGATCGCCCTCACCCAGCCGAAGCCGGCTTTCCACGTCGGACGTCTCGATTCGGACAAGATCACCGACGACACGGCCTTCTACCTGTCGGTGAACGCCGCCGCGCCAGCCGCACAGCTCATCGAGTCGGTGCCGCTGCAATTCAAGATCGGTGCGCCCGACGATGTGGAGAAGCTCGTCCTCTCCGCCATGTCCGGGGTGCGTCTGAACCACGCCGCACAGGTGCCACCGGCCATTCCTGTCAAACCTGGCGCCTGCTATTTCGCCCTCGACCCGCGTAACCCGCTCTATGAGCGCATGCTCAAGTCGGGGGCCATCACCATCTACGCGCCAGAAAGCTATCAAGACCTCGAACTCGAACTGATTGCCATCACCTCATGACGACAACCGCACCGCCCTCCCTGTTCGGTGACACCCGCCGCCCGACGACCGCGGACACCGCGACGCCTTCGCCTCACGGACTCGTGGACCTGCTTTACGACGGCTTCTACATGGTGTTCCTGCTCAAGAACCGCAAGGCCCCCTCGGACGCCGACCGGTTCACCACGCAGATCCAGAAATTCCTCGCCGACTTCGAGCGTCGTGCGCAGAAACGGCATTTCGCCCCCGAAGACATCTTCGACGCCAAATACGCCTTCTGCGCCACGGTGGACGAAGCCATTCTTTCGTCGCGGCTGAGCATCCGCGACGCCTGGGAGCGCCGTCCGCTACAGCTGACCTTGTTCGGCGATCAGCTCGCTGGCGAGCATTTCTTCGACAAGCTCGAGACCGCCCGCAACGGTGGCGCACGACGGATCGACGCCCTTGAGGTATTCCAGATGTGCCTGCTGATCGGCTTCCAGGGCAAATATCTGCTCGAAGGGCCGGAGAAGCTCGCCTATCTGACCGCACAGCTGGGAGAGCAGATCACCCATATCAAGGGCAAGCGGGGCGGATTCGCGCCCCATTGGGAGATTCCCGACCGGGTCGCTCATGCCTTGAAGCGCGAACTGCCCGTCTGGGCGCTGGCCTCGATCCTGGCATTGGGCGGCCTCATCGGGTATCTGGGGCTGCGCTACGTGCTCGATGGCGCCACCCGCAAGACGCTCGCCCCGTACGCCGGTATCGTGCAACTGGCACCGCGCGCGCCGACGCTGACGATCACCCTGCCATGAAAAAACGCCCCGGCCGGGGCGTTTTTTCCATCCAGACAGCCCGGCTCGGATCAGCCGAATCGACCCGTGATGTAGTCTTCGGTCAGCTGGTGCTGCGGCTTGATGAAGATGTCGTCAGTCGGGCCGATCTCGATCAGGTGACCGAGGTGGAAATAGGCCACACGCTGGGAGACGCGCGCCGCCTGCTGCATCGAGTGGGTCACGATGCAGATGGAGTACTGCTGGCGCAGCTCGTCGATCAGCTGCTCGACCTTGGCGGTGGAGATCGGGTCCAGCGCCGAGCACGGCTCGTCCATCAGGATCACTTCCGGCTCGATGGCGATCGAACGGGCGATGCACAGACGCTGCTGCTGCCCCCCCGACAGGCCAATGCCCGGATCGTCGAGCCGGTCCTTGACCTCGTCCCACAGGTTGGCCTTGCGCAGGCTGCTCTCGACGACCACGTCCAGGTCCGCCTTGGACTGGACCAGCCCGTGGATCTTGGGGCCGAAGGCCACGTTCTCGTAGATGGACTTGGGGAACGGGTTGGGTTTCTGGAACACCATGGACACGCGGGCGCGCAGCGGCACCACGTCGATGTGCTTGCCGTTGATGTCTTCGCCGTCGAGCAGAATTTCACCGGTCACCCGGCAGCTGGCAACGGTATCGTTCATCCGGTTGATGCAGCGCAGGAAGGTACTTTTGCCACACCCGGACGGGCCGATCATCGCCAGCACCTCGCCCTTGCCCACATCCAGGCTGATGTCCTGAATGGCGTGCTTGTCACCATAGAACACATTGACGTCGGTGCAGCGGATGCGCGGGTCCTCGACACGGGCATTGCCGACCGTATCGCGCACGTCGCGATGCACCGTGGCCGTCGACTTCGGCGCACTGACCTCCGCCTTCTGTGTGTCCTCGAAAGTCTCGACACTCATAGCTTTGCCTTGATTCATGGGCGTATTGGGCTCGTCGTGATTCATTCTCATGATGCCTTCCTTACCAGCGGCGCTCAAAACGCTTGCGCAGCAGCACGGCCACGGCGTTCATCAGGGCAAGAAATGCGAGCAGCACCATGATGGCCGCAGAAGTGCGCTCGACGTAGGCCCGCTCAGGGCTGTCCGCCCACAGGTAGATCTGCACCGGCAGCGCCGTGGACGGATCGGTGATGCTGCCCGGAATGTCCGCGATGAAGGCCACCATGCCGATCATCAGCAGCGGTGCGGTCTCGCCCAGCGCCTGCGCCATGCCGATGATGGTGCCGGTGAGCATCCCCGGCAAGGCCTGCGGGAGCACATGGTAGAACACCGCCTGCATGGGCGAGGCGCCGATACCGAGTGCCGCCTCGCGAATGGACGGGGGTACCGATTTGAGCGCCGCCCGGCCGGCGATGATGATGGTCGGCAGGGTCATCAGCGTGAGCACCAGACCTCCGACCAGCGGCGCCGAACGTGGCATCTGGAAGAAATTGATGAACACCGCCAGGCCGAGCAGACCGAAGACGATGGACGGCACCGCGGCGAGGTTGTTGATGTTGACCTCGATGAGGTCGGTCCAGCGATTCTTGGGCGCGAATTCTTCCAGATACACCGCCGCGGCCACGCCCAGCGGGAACGACAGGGTAAGCGTCACCACCAGCGTGAAGATGGTGCCGACCAGGGCGCCCCGAATGCCGGCCAGTTCGGGATCGCGCGAGTCGCCGTTGGTGAAGAACGCGGTATTGAAGCGCGACTCGAGGCGCCCGTCGGCCTTCAAGGTGTCGATCCACCCCAGCTGGTTGTCCTTGATGCGGCGGTCGGCCTCCGGCCCCTTGCGGCTCAGATGGCCTTTCATGAGCATGTCCACGTCGTCGTCGGCGGGCACCCAGACCGACACCGTCTTGCCGATCAATTCCGGGTTGGCGAGCACCATGTCACGCAGTTCGAACTCCGCCCCGTTGCTTACCAGACCATAGAGGGCGAAGCGGTCGCGCCGCTTGGTCACTTCGGGGAACAGGTCGCGCAGATGCTGCTTGATCAGGCCGCTGTAGTTGGCACGGCGCAGCGTCGTCACGTCGCGGGTGCCTTCCGGATCGATCTTCTCGGCCACCAGCGGCACGTCCAGACGGATGTAGGTCTGCCAGAACGCCGAGTAGCCCTTGCTGACGATGCTGAACATCAGCACCAGCAGGAAGGTCAGACCGAGGCCCACCGCGAACTGACCGTAGAACCGGAACCGGGCTTCGGCGGCACGGCGCTTCTTCATGCCGGCCATGACGATCTCGAAGTTGCGCTCGCCCCGGCTTTGCTGCGGATCGGAGGTCGTGTCAGTCATACTGCTCTCGGTATTTGCGGACGATGTAGAGGGCCAGCACGTTCAGCAACAGGGTCACGATGAATAGCACCAGCCCGAGCGCGAAGGCGGCCAGCGTCTTCGGGCTATCGAACTCCTGGTCGCCCACCAGCAGCGTGACGATCTGGACCGTGACGGTGGTCACCGCCTCGAACGGGTTCGCGGTCAGATTGGCAGACAGACCCGCGGCCATCACCACGATCATGGTCTCGCCGATGGCGCGGGAGACCGCCAGCAGCACGGCGCCGACGATCCCCGGCAGCGCGGCCGGGAAGATGACCTTGCGCACCGTCTCGGACTGGGTCGCGCCCATGCCGTAGGCCCCGTCGCGCAGGGACTGGGGCACGGCGTTGATCACGTCGTCGGACAGGGACGACACGAACGGAATGATCATGATGCCCATCACCAGACCGGCCGCCAGCGCGCTTTCGGAGGCGACATCCAGGCCCAGCAGGGTGCCGTTTTCGCGAATGAAGGGGGCCACCGTCAGGGCGGCGAAGAAGCCGTAGACGACGGTGGGGATGCCGGCGAGCACCTCGAGCAGCGGTTTGGCCACCGCCCGGACCTTGGCGCTGGCGTACTCGGCCAGATAGAAGGCGGACATCAGCCCCACCGGCACGGCGACGATCATGGCGATGATCGTAATCATCAGGGTGCCGGCAAACAGCGGAATGGCGCCGAAGGCACCGGAGGAGCCGGCCTGATCAGCGCGCAGCGCAATCTGCGGGCTCCAGTCCAGGCCGAAGAGAAATTCGTGAATCGGCACCGCATGGAAGAAGCGGATCGACTCGAACAGCACCGACAGGACGATGCCGACCGTGGTCAGGATGGCAACCATCGAGCAGCCGATCATCAGGACCATGAAGATGCGCTCGACCCCGTTGCGGGCCCGATGGGCCGGCTTGATGCGCGCGAAGGCGAACCAGCCTGCCACCGCGGCGATGCCCATGGTCAGCGCGACCAGGATCAGTTTGCTGGTGGCCTTGAGGGATGCGTAATGCTCGGCCGCCGCCTGCATGGTGGCGTCCGGCTCGCCGGAAACGATATTGCCCTGCACCAGGTTGTGCAGGTCGTTGATCACCAGATTGAGCTTGGCCGGCTCGAGGCTGCGGATGGCCTCGGGCATCTGTGCCAGCACCATCTGGGTGATGATGGAATTCTCGAGCGTCAGCCACAGACCCAGCAGAACCAGTGACGGCACGGCCGCCCACATGGCCACGTACAGACCGTAGTAGCCCGGCAACGAGTGCAGGTTGCGCACGTGCCCACCGGAGACGGCAAACGCACGCCGACGTCCAAAATAAAAAGCTGCCGAGCTCAACGCCAGCAGCAGCAATACGATGATGGGAGTCTGAATCACGGTCGAATCGCTATGCACAGAACAACAGACAACCGTCAGGCGGCGCGAGGCCGCCTGACGGGCCCATATTTTACTGCATCGGCGTGAGGTTCATCACCGTCTTCTTGACCTCGGCGTACTCATTGGCGGGCAGCGGGATCAGGCCGCGCTCGGCCAGATAGCCCTCTTCACCCATTGCCTTTTCGCTGGTGAATTCGGCGAGGTACTCCTTCATGCCCGGGATCACGCCCACGTGCGCCTTCTTCACGTAGAAGAACAGCGGACGGGAGACCGGGTACTTGCCGCTGGAGATGGTTTCGAACTCGGGCTTCACGCCTTCGATCGCCACGCCCTCGATCTTGTCGCGGTTCTGATCCAGGTAGCTGTAGCCGAAGATGCCGTAGGCGGCTGGGTTGGCTTCGAGCTTCTGCACGATCAGGTTGTCGTTTTCGCCGGCCTCGATGTAGCCGCCGTCTTCACGCACGGTCTGGCAGGCGGCCTTGAAGGCCTTCTTATCGGCCTTCTTCATGGCCTTGACGAAACCGAACTGCTCGCAACCGTGGTCCATGACCAGTTCCACGAAGGCGTCGCGGGTCCCGGAGGTCGGCGGGGGGCCGAGCACTTCGATCTTGGTGGCCGGCAGCTTGGCGTTGATTTCGTTCCAGGTCTTGTACGGGTTCGGCACCAGCTTCTCGGCACCGTCCGGGCTCGGCACTTCCTTGGCCAGGGCCAGGTACAGTTCCTTGCGGCTCACGTCGATGGCCTTGCCGGTCTTGGCATGAGCGACGGAGATGCCGTCATAGCCGATCTTGACCTGGACGATTTCCTTCACGCCGTTGGCGGCGCAGGTGTCGACCTCGGACTTCTTGATCGCACGCGAGGCGTTGGTGATGTCAGGATGCTGCACGCCGACGCCGGCGCAGAACAGCTTGAAGCCGCCGCCCGAACCGGTCGACTCGATCTTCGGAGTCTTGAACTTGGTCGACTTGCCGAACTGCTCGGCAACGACCGTGGCAAACGGGTACACCGTCGACGAACCGACGATGCTGATGTAATCGCGCGAAGACTGTGCATGCGCGGAGCCAAGGGTGGCCGCGGAGAGAACCGCGAGGGCGATGGCCGCCTTTTTCATCAAGAAACCTCCTGTAGAGAAAATCCCGGACACGCACCGGACATTCCGGTACGCACCGCGTTTCGATGAATCCCGCCGGCACCGTGGTGGTGGTGTCGATGCCGGCAGTACTCAAGCGGCGCCATTATTTGTCAGTAACATTACAGTCATGTGAAACAGGCGTTCGTCAGGGCGCCCGGCGCGCCACGCGGAGCGGGCACGTCCGGCAGGACCCGGCAGCGGGCGACCGACCCCGCCATCGCGGCAGGGCGCCCCGAACAACGCAACAGGGGGCGGCGCAACGGCGCAGCTGGCGCCGGCGCCGGGACCATGCGGCGCGCTCGCAACGCCGCTCTCGCCGTCGCTCCCGCGGGCGGCAGCTTGTGACCGTCAATGCCGCCTCGTGACAAATCAATGACAGCGCTACGCGCAATGGCGCATACCACCGGCCCCACGGCGGCGGGTATGCTCTCGCTGTGCCCGACATCCCCGCCGCCTCCCCTGCCGCCCCTCCCCGCGCCGACGCCACGCCGGTCCAGCGTGTCGTCAAGGTGCGTCGCGACTACAACAGCTGGGTCGCGCGGGAGACGCTCGAGGACTACGCCCTGCGCTTCACGCCCCACAGTTTCCGGCGCTGGTCGGAGCTGCGGGTGGCGAACACCGCCTTCGGCGCCGCGGCCTTTCTGGTGCTCGAGGCGGTCGGTGGGGCGCTGCTGGTCGAATACGGCTTCTGGAACGCCCTGTGGGCGATCCTCGCGACCGGGCTGATCATCTTTCTGGCCGGCATCCCCATCAGTCGCTACGCGGCCCGCTACGGCCTGGACATGGACCTGCTCACCCGGGGCGCCGGATTCGGCTACCTGGGCTCGACCATCACCTCGCTGATCTACGCCAGCTTCACCTTCATCTTCTTTGCACTCGAGGCGGCCATCATGGCCTACGCCCTCGATCTGGCCTTCGACATCCCGCCGGTGTGGGGTTATCTGCTGTGCGCGCTGGTGATCATCCCGCTGGTCACCCACGGCGTCACCGCCATCAGCTGGCTGCAGGTCATCACCCAGCCGCTGTGGTTCCTCATGCTGGTCGTGCCCTTCGCCTACGTCCTGAGCCAGAACCCGGCCGTGGTCGACGGCATGATCCACTACCCCGGCAAGAGCGGCCAGTTCGGCCAGTTCGACCTCACCGCCTTCGGCGCCGCACTCACGGTCGGCATCGCCCTCATCACCCAGATGGGCGAGCAGGTGGACTACCTGCGCTTCATGCCCGAGCGCACCGCGGCCAATCGCCGGCGCTGGAACCTCGCGGTGCTCATCGGCGGCCCCGGCTGGGTGGTGCCCGGGGTGATCAAGATGCTCGGTGGCGCCCTGCTCGCCTACCTGGCCATCAGCCACTCGGTGCCGCCAGAGCGCGCCGTCGACCCCAACCAGATGTACCTGGTGGCCTACGAATACGTGTTCTCGAAGCAAGGCTGGGCGGTCGCGGCCACGGCCCTGTTCGTGGTCATCTCCCAGCTCAAGATCAACGTCACCAACGCCTATGCCGGCTCGCTGGCGTGGTCGAACTTCTTCGCGCGGCTGACCCACAGCCACCCGGGGCGCGTGGTGTGGGTGGTGTTCAACACCCTCATCGCCCTGGTGCTCATGGAACTGGACGTGTTCCAGGCGCTCGGCCGGGTGCTGGGGCTGTATTCCAACATCGCCATCTCGTGGATCATGGCGGTGGTGGCCGACCTGGTCATCAACAAGCCGCTGGGGCTCTCGCCCAAAGGCATCGAGTTCAAGCGCGCCCATCTGTACGACATCAACCCGGTCGGCGTCGGCGCCATGCTGCTCGCCTCGCTGCTGTCGGTGTCGGCCTACTTCGGGCTGTTCGGTGACACGGCCCAGGCCTTCTCGGCGCTCATCGCGCTGGTCACCGCCATGGTGGCCGCCCCGCTCATCGCCTGGGCCACGGGCGGCCGATACTATATTGCACGGCCCGCGGAGGCCGGCGCGACCGGCCACCACGAATGCGTGGTCTGCGAACGCCACTACGAGGCCGACGACATCTCCGGCTGCCCCGCCTACGGTGGCTCGATCTGCTCCCTGTGCTGCGCCCTGGACGCACGCTGCCACGACCAGTGCAAGCCCCACGCCCGGATCTCGGCCCAATGGACCGGTGCCATGCAGCGCCTGCTGCCACCACGGCTGTGGCCGTATCTGGACACCGGCATCGGTCATTTCGTCCTCCTCATGGCCGCGATCCTGCCCTTCCTCGCGCTGCTGCTGGGCATGCTCTACTACCATGAGCTGCGCGTGCTCGGCAGCGCCGCCGAGGCCCTCGGCCCGGCGCTGCGGCTGGCCTTCGTCAAAACCTTCGCGGCGCTGGTGCTGGTGGCCGCCGTGGTGGCCTGGTGGCTGGTGCTGACCCACAAGAGCCGCCAGGTGGCGCAGGAGGAATCCAACCGCCAGACGGCCCTGCTCATGCAGGAGATCGAGGATCACCGCCGCACCGACGAGGCCCTGCAGCAGGCCAAGCAGGCCGCCGAGCTGGCCAACCGGGCCAAGAGCCGCTACATCACCGGCATCAGCCACGAGCTGCGCACGCCGCTCAACTCCATCCTCGGCTACGCCCAGATCCTCGACGGCGACCCGAGCATTCCGCCCCAGCGCCAGCAGGCCATCCGCGTGATCCGCCGCAGCGGCGACCACCTGCTCTCGCTCATCGAAGGCACCCTCGACATCGCCCGCATCGAAGGCGGCAAGCTCACCCTGGACGTGCGCCCCATCGACTTCCCGGCCTTCCTGCAGCAGATCGTGCACATGTTCGAACCGCAGGCCGCCGGCAAGGGCCTGGGCTTCGACTACGAGATCGCCGGCACCCTGCCGGCGGTGGTGCGCGCCGACGAAAAGCGCCTGCGCCAGATCCTCATCAACCTGCTCGGCAACGCGGTCAAGTTCACCGCCCGGGGGCGGGTCCGGCTGGCGGTGAGCTACGCCCGCGAGATGGCCACCTTCCATGTGGAGGACACCGGGCCGGGCATTGGCGCCGAGGACGCCGAACGCGTCTTCGAGCCCTTCGGGCGCGGCGGTGCGGCCGGCGGCACGGCCGGCTCGGGCCTGGGGCTGACCATCAGCCGCATGTTCGCCGACGTCATGGGCGGCGAGCTGCACCTCGAGCGCACCTCGCCCGAGGGCACCCGCTTCACCGTGCGCCTGTTCCTGCCCCAGGTCCATGGCGCCGAAGCGCAACTGCCGGCCAAGCGCTCGGTCCGGCGCGGCTATCTCGGCCCGCGTCGCCGCATCCTGGTGGTGGACAACGAACCGGAAGACCGCCAGCTTCTGGCCAGCGTGCTCGAACCCCTCGGCTTCGAGGTGGCACAGGCCGCTTCCGGGCTCGAATGCCTGAAGATGATCGGCCCCTTCGCACCGGATATCATCTTCATGGATCTGGCCATGCCCGGCATCGACGGCTGGGAGACGATCCGCCGCATCCGCGCCCTGGGCAGCGGCAACGCGGCCATCGCCGTCATCTCCGCCAACGCCTTCGACAAGGGGCTGGACAACGACGTCGCCCTGCCGCCCCAAGACTTTCTGGTCAAACCGGTACGGATGGACGATCTGCTCGACTGGATCGGCACACGGCTGCCACTGGAATGGATCGCGGACGCACCCGCCCCCGGTGGCGCCCCGGGCGATGCCCTGATCCTGCCCCCGGCGGCGATGCTCGACGCGCTCGCCGACCCGGTCGAGATGGGCTATGTTCGGGGCATTCTCGAACAACTCGACACCATCGAGCGCGCCGATGGCCGCTATCGCCCGTTCGCGGACAAGGTGCGGCAACTGGCCGGCCAGTTCCGCTTCGACGCGATCATGACCCTGATCAGCCAAGATGCCGACCTCTGAGCCCCCCGCCCCCCGCCGCGTCGTCCTCATCGTGGACGACATCCCCGACAACCTGTCGCTGCTGCACGATGCGCTCGACGAGGCCGGTTTCGCCGTGCTGGTGGCCACCGACGGCGCGGCGGCGCTGAGCCGTGCGGCGCGTCAGCAGCCCGACGTGATCCTGCTCGACGCGCTCATGCCCGGCATGGACGGGTTCGAGGTGGCGCGCCGGCTCAAGGCGGATTTCACCACCGCGCACATCCCCATCGTGTTCATGACCGGGCTCACCGAGACCGAGCACGTGGTGGCCGCCTTCGACGCCGGCGGCATCGACTACGTGACCAAGCCCATCCGCCCGCGCGAGGTGATCGTGCGCATTGCCGCGCACATGCAGGGGGCCCGGCAGATGTCGCTGGCGCGCAACGCCCTCGACGCCAGCGGCCAGGCCACCCTGGCGGTGCGCATGGACACCGGTGAACTGGTGTGGCAAACGCCACGGGCGCGCCAGCTGCTGGCCGAATTCGCCCCGCCCGACGGCGCCCGGGCCCCCGCCGATCTGCTCCACTGGATCGAATCGGCCGCCACCGCGCGCACCGCCGGCCAGACCGTGCTGCCCTTCTCCCTCACCGTGGGCGACCGCCGCCTGGTGCTCAACCTGAACGAACAGACGCCCGACGGCGAGTGGCTGGTGAGCCTGCGCGAGGAATCCGACCGCGCCAGCATCGAGGCCCTCGTGCCCGCCTTCGGCCTCACCCAGCGCGAGGCCGAGGTGCTCTACTGGGTCACCAAGGGCAAGACCAACCGCGACATCGGCGACATCCTCGGCCTGTCGCCGCGCACCGTGCACAAACACCTGGAGCACGTGTTCGCCAAGCAGGGGGTGGAAACCCGCACCGCCGCCGCCACCCTCGCGATCAACCGGCTCAAGGCCGGCGGCGACTGACCCGGGTTCGGCCCGACGGCCCATGGCGCCTCATTCTTTACGAAATCTTTATACCGCTCCGGCTAGCATCCCGGGCGTGCGCGCTCAAGCGCATCTGTCCTCGCTGATGCCGCCGCACGCGGCGCCCGTCCCTGCCTTGATGCCTGGTTCCCGTCCCGCTGCTCCCGCCCCGATCGTCACGAAATGTGCCGCCGCCCTGTCCGGCGCGGCCGGCCGTGGCGCGCCCATCGGCTCGACCCACCCCGGAGGCCACGCGTGATCGAGGAGCTGCTGCCGGTCGTCAATGTGCTCGGGCGTCTGCTGTGCTTTTTCAGCTTCACCTACGCCATCCCGGTGGTCGGGTCGCTGGTGATGGGCGACGGCCTCGAACGGGTCTATGGCGGCGCCACCTTCGTCACCCTGGCCGCCGGGCTCATCCTCTACTCGAGCACCCGGCGTCACTACCGGGAGCTGCGCTCGCGCGGCGGCTTCATCCTGGTGGTGGCCGCCTGGGCCATGATGGCGGGCATCGCGACCCTGCCGTTCCTGACCGTCTATCCGCACATGTCGTTCACGGACGCCTACTTCGAGACCATGTCCGGCCTCACCACCACCGGTGCGACGGTGATGACCGGCCTCGACGGCGCACCGCCGTCGATCAACCTGTGGCGCCATGAACTGAACTGGCTCGGCGGCATGGGCATCATCGTGCTCGCCGTGGCGGTGCTGCCGCTGCTCGGCGTCGGCGGCATGCAGCTGTACAAGGCCGAGGTGCCGGGCCCGATCAAGGACACCAAGCTCACGGCGCGGATCAGCGACACCGCCAAGGCCCTGTGGCTCATCTACTTCGGCCTCACCGCCGCCTGCACCCTGTCCCTGCGGCTGGCCGGCATGAGCTGGTTCGACGCCCTCTGCCATGCCTTCTCGGCCCTCAGCCTGGGCGGCTTCTCGACCCGGGACGCCAGCGTCGGCGCCTTCGACAGCGTCGCCATCGAAGCGGTGCTGATCGTGTTCATGACCCTCGCCGCGCTCAACTTCGCCACCTACTTCGCCGCCTTCCAGGGGCGCAGCCTCAAGGCCCTGTGGCGTGATGCGGAGGCACGGGCGGTGGTCTCGGTGCTGGTGGTGTCGACCTTCGGAGTGGCCGGCTACCTGTGGGAGACCGGCACCTATCCGAGCTTCCCCACCGCGCTGCGGCACACCGCCTTCAACCTGGTGTCGATGGCCACCGACTGCGGTTACGCGAGCCAGGATTTCGGCCACTGGCCGATCTTCGCCTCCCTGTGGATGTTCTTCCTCTCCTGCGTCACCGTCAGCTCCGGCTCCACCGGGGGCGGCATCAAGATGATCCGCACCCTGTCGCTGGCCAAGCAGGCACGACGCGAACTCACCCGCCTGGTCCACCCGGCCATGGTCGATCCGGTCAAGATCGGCGGGGCCAGCCTGCCCGGCAAGATCATCATCGGCGTGCTCGGCTTCATCTTCCTGTACTTCATGAGCATCGTCGGCATGAGCTTCCTGCTCATGCTCTCGGGGCTCGACTTCCTCAGCGCGTTCACCGCCATCATCGCCTGCATCAACAACGCCGGCCCCGGCCTCAACCAGGTGGGCCCGGCCACCAACTACGCGGGCCTGAGCAATTTCCAGATCTGGGTGTGCGTGTTCACCATGCTGCTCGGACGCCTCGAGGTGCTGTCCCTGCTGGTGCTGTTCACCCCGGACTTCTGGCGCCGCTGACCGGCGCATCGGTGTTCACAGTTTGAGCCGGTAGCCCACGCCGGATTCGGTGAGGATGTGCTTCGGCATGGCCGGATTGTCCTCGAGCTTGCGCCGCAGCCCCGCCATGTGCACCCGCAGATACTGGGTCTGGTCCACCCGATCCGGCCCCCAGATGCCGGTGAGCAGGCGCCGGTGCGTGACCACGCGCCCGGCGTTGCCGATCAGCAGACCGAGCAGCTTGTATTCGATGGGCGTCAGGTGCACCGGCGCCCCGGCCCGGGTGATGGTGCGGCTCTGCAGGTCGACACTCACGTCGCCGAAGGTGCAGATCGCGCCGGTATCGACCGGCGGGCGCACCGCCCGGCGCAGCAGCGCCCGCACCCGCGCCAGCAGTTCCGCCACGCCGAAGGGCTTGGTGAGGTAATCGTCGCCCCCGGCGTCGAGCGCGGCCACCTTCTGCTCCTCGGCACTGCGCGCCGAGAGCACCAGGATCGGCATCGCCGACCACGCGCGCACCTGGCCGATGAGGTCGACGCCGTCGCCGTCGGGCAGGCCCAGATCGACGATGGCCAGATCCGGCGGGCGCTGCTTGAGCAGCCGCAGACCGGCCTGGAAGCCATCGGCCTCGTGCACGAGGGCCCCCGCCGACACCAGCGCGGTGCGCAGGAAGCGGCGGATGTGCGGTTCGTCCTCCACGAGGACGACGACTGGCGGCGGAGCTCCGGGGGGCATCATGCGGCCGGCACCTGCGCCGTCGCGTCCGCCGCCTGCGGCAGGACGATCAGCACGTTGGCGCCACCACCCCGTGCCTCGCCCAGTTCCACCGTGCCGTCATGGGCCGCCACGATGGTGCGCACGATGGCCAGGCCCAGCCCGCTCTCGCCGCCCGGTGGCGCTTCGCCGGCCCCCGCCGCCTGCTGCCGCATCGCCCCCAGGCCCGGGCCCTGGTCGCTCACCTCGATGGCGACCCCCGTATCCACCCGGCGCGCCGAGATCGCAATGGCGCCCGACCGGGGGCTGAACTTGGCGGCGTTCTCGATGAGGTTGCACAGGGCCCGCTCCATGAGCACGGCGTCGATGTTGACCAGGGGCAGATCCTGGGGAATGTCCACTTCGATCGTGCGTCCATCGAGCAGGCGCTGGCGCGCCGCCAGGGCGGCGCCGACCACCTCCTCGAGCGGCTGCCATTCGCGTTTCAGTTTCACCGCGCCGGACTTGAAGCGCGCCATCTCGAGCAGGTTGTTGACCAGCGAGCTGGTGCGCAGGGCCTCCTCGCGGATGGCCTCCAGCGTCACCACGCCTTCGTTCGACAGCCCCGGCTCGGTGAGGGCGAGGGTATCGGCGAGCCCCACCAGCGCGGTCAGCGGGGTGCGGATGTCGTGGGAGAGCGCGGCGAGCAGGGTGTTGCGCAGCCGCTCGGTGGCCATGTCCACTTCGGTGGTCCGGGCAACATCGACATAGTGGATCCGCTCCAGGGCGATGGCGATGAGGGCGCCCATGGTGTCGAGGGTGGCCTGCGCCACCCCCGGCGCACCGTCGATGACGATGACCCCGCGCAGCGCGGCACCGCTCCACAGGGGCAGTCGCCGCGCCCCGTGCTCGGGCGCCGGCATCGCCGCGCCGGCGGGCGCAGCGGCGGCGAAGCGCGTGGCCTCGGCGCACAGCGCCGCCGCTTCATCCGCGCTCAGGCAACTGACCGCCACCTCGAACGCCCCCGTGTCGGAACGCACCAGCAGCGCGCGGGTCTTGCCGATGGTGGCGGGCATGCGGCGCAGCAGGGCGTCGCCGACGCTGTCCACCGTCAGGGCGCCGGACAGGGCCTGGGCGAGCGCGTTGAGCGCCACCGCGGCGTGCTCGCGACTGCGCGCCGCGTCGCGCTCGTATCTCAGATGGCTGGCCAGCTGCGCGGTGGTCAGGGCGACCGCCAGCAGCACCGCAAAGGTGAGCAGGTACTGCAGGTCGCTGACCACGAGCGTGAAGCGTGGCGGCACGAAGAAGAAGTCGAACAGCGCCACCGAGAGGATCGCCGCCAGCACCGCGGGCCCGCGCCCGAGCCGGATCGAGGAGAACAGCACCGCGAGCGGAAACAGCATGGCGATGTTCGCCAGGTCCAGGTGCCCCAGCAGCGGCAGGGCAATGGCCGCGACCAGACACACCGCGACGGTGGCGGCGAGGTAAGGTCTGAAGAGGTCGCGATGCATGCGTCGGTCCAGTGAGGATGCCCGGCACAGACTGTACCTCACCGGGCCCGGGAGCCGCGTCGGCGCGCGCTCAGGGCGGCGTGCCCTCCAGATCCGCCTTCTCCAGCCTCAGGTACAGATACTGCACGTTGGCGGCATGGACGCGGGCCTCCTCCGCCGTGAGCCCCGGCCGACGCAGCGCCGCCATGGCCTCGTTGAGGCTCAGGCCGTTGTGATAGGCCTCGCGCACGCCGTCGCGCAGCGCCACCAGATAGGCGCGGGTGCGGTCGATCGCCGCGGGCGGCAGCGGTGCGCCGCGGCCGACGACGATGCGCCGGGGCTGGAGCGCCGCGAGCCGGTCGAGCGCCGCCAGCCAGCCGGTGACCTGCGCATCGTGCAGCCACGGCAAGGCTTCGCCCGTGACCGCCTCGGCCGTCACCAGGGTGGCGGTGGCCTCGTCGAACAGGGCCAGCTCGCCGGGCACGGCCGCCCAGCCCAGGTCGATCAGGCGCACGCGACGCCCCCCCAGGTCGACACGCGTTGCTCCGTGCAGCGTCTCGTCCGCCACCGGCACCCGCGATCCGGCCATGATCGCCTCGCCATGCGCGGCAAGCAGGCGCTCGAGGCACTGCTCGCACCGCTGCGCCACCAGCGCCGCGGTAGCGGCGGTGGCCGCCACGGGCACGCCGGCATCCTGCAGCGCCGCCGCCCCGAACACATAGCCGGGCAGCCCGGCGGGAATCAGCGCCATGCGCACCGGGGGCAGCCGCCGGTTGGCCAGCACGTCGAGCAGAAAGCGGCCGTCACGATAGGCCTGGCCGGTGCCGAAAACGAGGGTGTGATCGCGCCCCGCGAGCATGACCACATTGGTCGCGCCGTCGGGCGCCGCACCGCCGTGCCGGGGCGCGATCAGCAACACCCCGGCATCGAGCACCTGCGGCGCGGTCAGGCCCACCGCGCCGCAGGCGGCATGCCACAGCAGCGCGAGCAGTACCCAGGCGTGGCGCTCAGCCCGCACCGAAATGGACGCTCGTCTCGAAACGCAGATCGTCGGTGTCGACGACTTCGGCCGCCAGCTCGCCGCCGCCCTCGCGCACGGTGCCTTCCGGGGTGTGGAAGTGGAAGCGGAAGTTGGGGTTCTCGCTGATCGAGAAGTTGACCTCCGCGCGCAGCAGCGGCTTGCCGCGGTAGCTCACCTTCACCAGACGCACGAAGTGGGGGCGCGGATACAGGCGCGTGACCTGGTTCATGGCCATGCCCGACTCGTTCGGATGGCTGATCATCAGCTGGGCGCCGGTGAGACCGTCCCGGGCCTCGTCGCCGAGCACCCGCAGGCGCATGCGCCCGAGGTTGGCGGCCGCCTTGGCCGGATCCTTGCCGGCGGGTGCGGAGCAGCCGCCCGACGCCTTCACGTAGCGGGTGCTCATGTACAGCGAGCCGTCGGCCAGTTCGGCGATCGCCCGCATCCAGGTGTATTCCTCCACCCGCACCCGGGTCTCCATGTCCACCACCCCGCTGCCCGGCTCGAAGGTGAAACTCGCCGCCACCGGCGAGGGGTTCTTGTCGATGATCAGCCACGCCCGGCGCAGCTCGCGCCCCGGGCCGTCGCCGAAATCGGTGCGGATGGCGATCGGCACCACCGCCGGATCCGCCGCCCGGTACGGCGCCTCGAGCACCAGATGCTTGCCGCCGTCGGTGATCGGCCGATCGGAGAACAGGGCCACCCGGGTCTGTTGCCAGGCCGGACTGTCCGCAGGATCGGACCGGTCGCCGGCCAGCGCCGGGGGCACGAACATGAGCCAGCCGGCAAGCCAGCACAAAAGCACGCGTTTCATGACCACACTCCTCCATCGTGGCGTGCCTGTTCTTATGTTGGTGTGCGCACGCTGCAGCACCTTTCATTGTAGTTGCGCAAATCCGGGTGTCAGGTTTTTACCGATCCGCCGCGCTCACGGGCCCAGCTCCCGGGCCACGCGGAAGCCGACGCAGTAACTGCGCTTGTAGGGCTCCCAGGCTTCGCGCCGGGCCGAGCGCAGCTGGGTCGGCGGGTAGGCCCAGCAGCCGCCGCGGATGACCCGCGTGGCGCAGTTCGGAGTGATCCAGGCCGCCCCGCTCGCGCGGGTCGCCTCCGGCATGCCGGCGTAGCCCTCGTGGTAGCAGTCGGCCACCCACTCATGCACGTTGCCGTGGGTGTCCATCAGGCCGAAGGCGTTCGGCCGGTAGCTGCCGACCCGGGCGGTGCCGATGGCGGTGCCGTCGGCGCACCAGCGATTGGCATTCCAGGTGTCGTCCATGCCGCGGTCGGCACCGTTGCCGTACTGGCACAGGCGGCTTTCGTCGTCGCCATAGGTGTAGCTGTCCTGGCTGCCGGCGCGCGCCACGTATTCCCACTCGGCCTCGGTGGGCAGGCGATAGGTGGCGCCGGTCTGCTTGCTCAGCCACTGCGTATAGGCCACCGCGTCGTCCCAGTTCACGCACACCACGGGGTGCGCGTCCGTCTGCGCGAAGCCCGGATGGCGAAAGTCCCGCCCGGGAATCGCGTCCCACACCTTCGCGGGCGCCCCGGGCGTGATGATGCCGATGCATTCGAAACCCATCTGCCGCCCGGTCGCCTCGACGAACTGCCGGAACTGGCCGACGGTGACTTCGAAGCGCCCGACCGCAAACGGCCGGGCGATGGTCACCGCCTGCCGCGGCCCCTCGTAGCGATCCTCGGGCGCGGTCCACTCGGTGTCGAGCGAGCCCATCAGCAGGTGTCCCGTGGGGATCGCCACCATCTCGGGGCAGTCGGGGCAATCGGCAAACCGGCTCAGCGGCGCCGCCTCGCCCGGACCGTGCTCGCGCGGTGGCGGCAGCTCGGCGAGGCGCCGTTTGGCCGCGTCGGCCTCTGCGCTGTCACCGAACCGGGACAGGAAATCCGAGATCGGGCGACGGTCGCTCGTGTCCTGGATCTTGCTCCAGGCGCGGGCGCTGATGTAGTGCATCCACATGCCCGCCTCGTCCCCCTCCGGCGTGCCCGGATGGCGGCCGATGAACGCGCGCAGCAAGGCCGGGTTGGTCTTGTCCACATAGGTGAGCGTGCGCCACTCGCGTGCCGACGGCCGCACCAGGTTCTCCAGTCCGAACGCGGTCGGCACACGACCGAAGTAGATGGCGGCCACGGTGGCGGCGCCGACGAGGCACAACACGCTCGTTGCCCACAGCGCCCGCACCAGTCGGTGGTGCCGGACGGTGAACGGCAGGCGCCTGCGGATGGTGGCGATGAGACGGTCCGCGTCACGATCGAAGTTCTCGCGGCTGATCTCGACCGCGTTGTGCTCGACCAGCGGACGCAGGTCCTCCGGCAAGGCCTCGGCATTGGGCACCGGAGCTTCATCGACCAGCACCGGAATCACATACACGCCGTCGCGCCGCAGGGCCGAAGCGATCTCGATGCGCACGAAATCGTTCGGATCGTCGATGCGACGACGACCGTCCGCATCGGCCAGATCCAGCCAATGGCTGCCGATGAGCGCGAGGAACACGTCGCACCGGGCCACCTGGGCATCGAGCAGCCGCGCAAAGGCCTCGCCCCCCTCGATCCCCTCCACGTCGATGAAGACACGGCGTGAGGGCAGGACACGCGCGAGGCGATCATGCAGCCGCCCCGCCCATCCGGCGCTGTCGTCGCGGCGGTAGTTGATGAAGACGTTGCCGCTCCCTGGCTTGCGCACCGGCACCTCCCTGGCGATTGAGCGAATCCGGCTTCCGGAAGGCGTCGTCCTGTGGCGGCCCGATTCCTTGACTCGCCCCGACCCCTTGCCCATATTCCATTTAAGAACAGACGCACGACAAGCGATACACGCGGCCTCACGGCAACACGGGCGGCCGCCGCCTTGCCGGTGTCATTGCGCAAGGAGAGCCCCATGCGCGCGTGGAAGCAGGTGTTGCGTCGAGGCGGTTGCGCCATCGCCCTCGCCGTCGGGATCGCGCCGGGCGTATCTGCCCAGAGCACGGAGGTCACCGCGGCCCGCGGCGCCGAGGCCCAGGCCACGCCCGGCACGGTCGGCCTCGCGGGCGCTTTCGGGCGCATCAAGGACAAGCGCAACGGCTTTGTCGGCACCACCCACTGGCACCAGGAATCGCTCTCGGGCGATGTGCGCGTGGGCCGCTTCTGGTGGGGCCTGACGGCCAACCACAACGAGTCGAAGAAGGATCTGAAGGCGCACACCTTGAGCGCCGGGCCCAACGCCGGCGCCCAGGTCGCAGGCGGCACGTCGCGCACCATCAGCAACGGCCTGATGCTGCGCGGCGGCACCACGATCGGCGCCGTCAACGTCGGTGGATTCGTCGGCTACGACACCGGCCAGACCCGCGAGCTGCGTCGTGCCGGCGCCGTCACCGCCACCTGGCGACGCGACGTGACGACCCGCTCCTTCGGTGCCTTCGCATCCACCGTGGTGGATCTGGGCGCCGGCTGGTACGCCATCCCGACCGCCCAGTACCTGTGGCTGCGCACGGTGTCCGACGCCACCACCGACTCGCTCGGCCAGGCGGTGCCGGAGGAACGCGACCTGCTCATCCGCGGCCTGGTCGGGGGCGAAGTCGGTTACCAGAGCTTCGTCGCCGATCGGGTCGCGACCCTCGGCGTCCGCCCCTACCTGGTGCACGACTTCCATCAGTTCCGCAATTTCTCCGACGACTCGGCGATGGACGTGACGGCGTTTTTCACCCTCAGCGGGGCGTCGATCGTCACCGGCATCGAGATCACCGGCACGGTCGGGCGCGAAGAAATCCACTCGACCAGCGGGCGACTGTTCGTCTCGCTGACATTCTAGGTGCCGAATGCGCGGCCGCGGGACCGGGCGTCCGGCCAGGAGGTGTAAGGCATGAGAACACGTGTGGGTGGCTCCCCCATGGCCCGGGCCGTGTGTGTGCTGGCGTTGCTGTGCGCGCCGCCCGTGTTCGGCCAGGGCATGGGGGGCGGCATGGGCGGCAGCAGCAGCGCGCAGGGCTACATCACCGCACCGCCGGTGCCGAACCCGGACATGGCGCGCCTGCCCCGACCGCCCGAAGCGGCCGAAAAACAGGGCAAGCAGCCGGACAAGTGCAAGACCTGCGTCAACTGCCTCACCGAAACCTGCCGGCGCATGTGCTGGCAGCGCTACTGCCGCAAGTAGCTCATTCCCATTCCAGTTCGGCGAAGGCGGCGGTGACGTTGCGGGTGTGGTAGGCCGGCGCCAGCAGCCAGCCTGACGCCTCGGCCGGGTCGGTGGCCGCCACGGTCTCGGACAGGGTGCGGCCGTCGGCGATCGCCTGGCGCACCCGCCGGGCCAGCGCCTGGAAATACGCGTCCTGCCGGTCCAGCGCCGCCTGCCAGTCGGTGCCCGCCGGCCCGTGGCCGGGCACCGCGATCTTCGCCGGGATCGCCCGCAGCTGCTTGCTGACCGCCAGCCAGCCCTCGAGGCTGCCGTCCAGCGACGGGATGCGCTCGCGGAACAGCAGATCGCCCAGCCACAGCACCCCGCTGGCCGGGTCGAAGACGGTCAGGTCGTTGTTGGTGTGCGCCGTGGGCCAGCCCTGCAGCACCAGGGTGCGCCCACCCAGATCCAGCGTCATGCGCCCGTCCACCAGCCGGTCGGGCGGCACCACCCGCGTGCCCTGGTCCGCGCGACCCAGCAGCTCGCCCCAGCGCTTCAGGTAGATGGCCGCACGCTGCGCCAGGGCCGGCGGCAAGCGGTGGTCGGCAATGAACACCGGGCGCGGCGCGAGGGTATCGAAGGCGGCATTGCCGAACAGGTGGTCGGGGTGCATGTGGGTGTCGATCACGTAGCACACCGGTTTCGGGGTGACCCTGCGGACCGCCGCCAGCAACGCCTGGCCATCAGCCAGGCTGCCGCCGGTATCGATCACCGCCACGCACGTGTCGCCGATCACCACACCCTTGTTGGCGATGTCGCCCTGATTGGCGGGCGTCGGCTCCGCATGGACGCCGGTGTGCAGATACACGCCGGGGGCCAGTTCGTCGAAGCGATACGCCTCGCCCGCCCGGGCTGCCCATGCCACAAGTGCGAGCCCCAAGGCGCCGAGCACACGGACCGACCATCTGTTCATGCTCCCCTCCCTGTTCAGGATCCGGACACCGGGCGCATGTCCGGCGTGTGTTCACAGTAGTCGAGCGTCGGCGTGCCTGCCGGAACGGAACGCCGGTTCAGGCGCCGATCGGCGCGGGAGCATCGAGCGCGGCGAGAAACGTCGCCGCGCTGCCGTCGGCGTCGGCCATGGCCATGCTCTCGGTGAGCTCGATGATGCCGCGTTCCATCAATACGCCTCCGTGCCGGCGCTCAGCATGTGGGCGAGGCCCTCCATCACGGTCAGGTTGGCCGCTTCCATGGCGGCCAGCGCTTCGAGGGCCGCCGCGGTCCTGCCCGCGTAGTGCAGCTCCAGGGCGCGCCGGGCGTGTGCGTGCACCGCCCGATGGGGCGTCTCGAGTGCAGCGTAGCCGGGCAGACGGGCGAAGCGCGCGCGGCCCTCGCCGTCGTAGTACCAGCGCCCGAGGCGGCACTCGGTCTCGTCGGGCAGGGCCTCCGGACGCAGGTCCGAGATGCCGAGGAAGACCTTGTACACCTCGAGCTTGAGGGTCAGCTCCTCGATGTTCGCCAGTTCCACGTTGGCCAGCATCGCCGCCGAGGCGACCGCGCCCTCGGTATGCTGCGACAGGCCGCGCAGCGCCTCCATGTCGCGCATCGCCGCCTCGCTGTCGGCGGAAAAGCGCGCGGCGTCCTCGGCGCCGGCCTGCATCACGCTGCGGGCGCTGCCAGTCTCGTCCTGGATGGTCACCACCAGCGTGCCGATCTCCGTCGTCGCCTTGGCGGTGCGCTCGGCCAGCTTGCGCACCTCGTCGGCCACCACCGCGAAGCCGCGCCCGGCCTCGCCGGCCCGCGCCGCTTCGATGGCGGCATTCAACGCCAGCAGGTTGGTCTGGTCGGCGATCTCCTTGATCAGGCGCACGATGCCGTCGATCTCGCCGGCGCGCCGGTGCAGGTCGTCCACGCTGCGCGAGGCCTCGGTGATGCGCCCGAACATGTGCTTGAGATCGGCCGCGATATGGCCGAAGGCGACGCGGTTGGCATCGGCGCGGGCCGCGCCCTCGGCGGCCGACGCCTTCTCCGCGTTGAGCGTGGTCGCCAGGCCGAGGAAGGACTCGCGCACACCGCCGAGCGACTCGCCGAAACGGCCGAGGTTGCGGAACACGCCGTCGAGGGCGGTGCGTTCGTCGTGGCGGGCGGCCAGCTCGCCCGACAGCGCGGTGGCGTGGGCTTCGGCGGCGGCAAGCCGCGCCTGCAGGGCCGCGTTCTGTTCGGCCAGGACGGCGCAGCGCGCCTCGGCCTCGCGCCGCGCGCGATGGTGGCTCGTGAACAGCATGGGTCTCTCCGTGGGGCTTTTTCTGTATAGCTGAGTAATTTACTCGGCTATACATCCGACGCACTTGATCCAGGATAAAAACCCCCAGCGCTACGCACATCGGCGTAGTCCCGCACCCGAACACCCCCATGTACGCACATTGGCGTATTCCGCCATGGTGCACCGCTCCCTAAGCTGCCAGTCGTGTACTGCGCATGCCCGATCGATAGCGATCGGGTTCGACTTCAGTCCTTCAAGAAAGGGAGCTCCCCCAATGAAAACCCGTCGTTCCTTCATCAAGGCCCTGACCCTGTCCGCGTCGCTGGCGGCCATGGGCTCGGTGTCCACGTTCGCGCAGGCTGCCGACACCATCAAGGTGGGCATCCTCCATTCGCTGTCCGGCACCATGGCCATTTCCGAGACGGCGCTGAAGAACACGGCGCTGATGACGATCGAGGAGATCAACGCCCATGGGGGCGTGATGGGCAAGAAGCTGGAGCCGGTGGTGGTCGACCCGGCCTCCAACTGGCCGCTGTTCGCCGAGAAGGCGCGTCAGCTGCTGAGCCAGGACAAGGTGGCGGTGGTGTTCGGCTGCTGGACCTCGGTGTCGCGCAAGTCGGTACTGCCGGTGTTCAAGGAGCTCAACGGCCTGCTCTTCTACCCGGTGCAGTACGAGGGCGAGGAGCTGGAGAAGAACGTGTTCTACACCGGCGCGGCGCCCAACCAGCAGGCGATCCCGGCGGTCGAATACCTGATGAGCAAGGACGGCGGCTCGGCCAAGCGCTTCGTGCTGCTGGGCACCGACTACGTCTATCCGCGCACCACCAACAAGATCCTGCGCGCCTTCCTGCACTCCAAGGGCGTCGCGGATGCGGACATCATGGAGGAGTACACCCCCTTCGGCCATTCCGACTACCAGACCATCATCGCCAAGATCAAGAAGTTCGCCTCCGAGGGCAAGAAGACCGCCGTGGTCTCCACCATCAACGGCGACTCCAACGTGCCCTTCTACAAGGAGCTGGGCAACGCGGGCCTGAAGGCGACCGAGGTGCCGGTGGTGGCCTTCTCCGTGGGTGAAGAGGAACTGCGCGGCGTGGATGCCAAGCCGCTGGTGGGCCACCTGGCGGCGTGGAACTACTTCATGTCCATCAAGAACCCGACCAACGCCGCCTTCATCAAGGAATACAAGGCCTGGGCCAAGGCCAACAAGGTGCCCAACGCCGACACCGTGGTCACCAACGATCCGATGGAAGCGACCTACGTGGGCATCCACATGTGGAAGCAGGCGGTCGAGAAGGCCGGCACCACCGACGTGGATGCGGTGATCAAGGCCATGGGCGGCCAGAGCTTCAAGGCGCCGAGCGGCTTCACCCTGACCATGGACAAGACCAACCATCACCTGCACAAGCCGGTGCTGATCGGCGAGATCCGTCCGGACGGCCAGTTCTCGGTGGTGTGGAAGACCAAGGAGCCGATCCGCGCCCAGCCGTGGAGCCCGTACATCGAGGGCAACGAGTCCAAGCAGGGACTCTGAGCGCCCGAACCGCATTGCATGGATTGCCGGGTCGGTCGTCGGCCGACCCGGTTTTTTGATGCCCGTCCCCTGCCCTGTCCGCCTCACCGGAATCGACATCATGATGCGATCCTTACTCGCCCTCGCGCTGGCCCTGTGCGCCTTGTGCGCCCATGCCGTGCCCTCCGACGCGGTCTTCGCCAAGCTCGCCGAGGACGATTCCGACAGCCGCATCGAAGCCATCAACGCCCTGGCCGCCGACGGCAGCGAACAGAGCATCAAGGTGCTCGATGCCCTGGCCGACGGCACCCTCTACGTCACCGCCGAGGGCGCGCTGGTGATCTTGACCGACACCGAGGCCATCGACCCGCGCACCGGCCAGAGCGTCACCTATCCCGAGTCGTCCGACCAGATCTACCTGAACAACCGCCTGCGCGGCGTGCTGCAAGGCGCCCTGGCCGCCTCGCGGGTCAAATCGCCCGATCGCGAGGTACGCCTGGCCGCGGCCAACGAGCTGCGCGAGAACGCCAGCGAAGACATGCTGCCGCTGATCGAATCGGCCCTGGCGACCGAAAAGGACAAGGCGGTGCGCAACGCGCTGCGGCTCGCCGCCGCGCGCATCGACATCGCCTCGACCGACAGCGGGCGGCGCCGCAAGGCCGCCGAGAACCTGGGCGAGTCGGCGGACGCCTCGGTCAAGTTCATGCTCGCCGGGCTGCTCAAGAAGGCCGACGACGGCCATTTCGTCGAGGCCGACGAGGCGGTGCGCACCGCCGCGCAGGACTCCATCGACCGCATCGACCGCCGCCTGGCGATGGCCGACGTGGCCAACACCCTGTTCAGCGGCATCTCGCTCGGCTCCATCCTGCTGCTCGCGGCCCTCGGCCTGGCGATCACCTATGGCGTGATGGGCGTGATCAACATGGCCCACGGCGAGCTGCTCATGGTGGGCGCCTACGCCACCTACGTGGTGCAGGGCCTGTTCCGCGCCTATCTGCCGGATCATCAGGATCTGTACGTGCTCGCCGCGGTGCCGGTGGCCTTCTTCACCGCCGCCGTCGTCGGCATGGTGATGGAGCGCACCGTCATCCGCTGGTTGTACGGGCGCACGCTGGAGACCCTGCTGGCCACCTGGGGCCTGTCGCTGATCCTGATCCAGGCGGCGCGGGTGATCTTCGGCCCGCAGAACCAGGAGGTGTCCAACCCGGCCTGGATGAGCGGCGGCGTGGAAGTGTTCGCCAACGTGATCCTGCCCTGGAACCGTATCGTCATCATCGCCTTCGCCGCCTTCGTGCTGCTGCTGGTGTGGCTGATGATGCAGAAGACCCGCCTGGGCATGTTCGTGCGCGCGGTCACCCAGAACCGCGCCATGGCCGGCTGCGTGGGCGTGCCCACCGCGCGCATCGACACCCTCGCCTTCGGTATCGGCGCCGGCATCGCCGGGCTGGGTGGCTGCGCCCTGTCGCAGGTGGCCAACGTGGGCCCGGCCATGGGCCAGGGCTACATCGTCGACTCCTTCATGGTGGTGGTGCTCGGTGGCGTCGGCCAGTTGGCCGGCGCGGTCACGGCCGGCCTCGGCCTGGGCCTCATGACCAAGTTCCTCGAAGGCTGGTCGGGTGCCGTGGTCGCCAAGATCCTGGTGCTGGTCTTCATCATCATCTTCATCCAGAAGCGCCCCCAGGGCCTGTTCGCGGTCAAGGGCCGCTTCGTGGAGGACTGACATGCGTACCCCTCTCACCGTCCGCCTGTTCCGGAGCCTGCCGCGCACCGGCTGGATCGCGATCCTCGTCTTCGCGCTCCTCGCCTGGGTGGGCATCCCCGCCGCCCACCTGCTGCTGCCCGAGTCGAGCCCGCTGTTCGTGTCGGCCTACACCATCACCCTGCTGGGCAAGATCCTCTGCTATGCGGTGGTCGCGGTGGCCATGGACCTCATCTGGGGCTACGCCGGCATCCTGTCGCTGGGCCACGGCCTGTTCTTCGCCCTCGGCGGCTACGCCTTCGGCATGTACCTGATGCGCGAGATCGGCACCGACGGCAGCTACGGGGTCAATCTGCCCGACTTCATGGTCTTCCTCGACTGGAAAGAGCTGCCCTGGTTCTGGGTCGGCTCCGAGCACTTCCTGTGGGCGCTGTGCCTGGTGGTCGCCGTGCCCGGCCTGATCGCCTGGATCTTCGGCTGGTTCGCCTTCCGCTCGCGCATCAAGGGCGTGTATTTCTCCATCATCACCCAGGCGCTCACCTACGCGGCCATGCTGCTGTTCTTCCGCAACGAGACCGGCTTCGGCGGCAACAACGGCTTCACCGACTTCAAGCGCATCCTCGGCCATGACATCACCTCGCCGCAGATGCGCCTGGTGCTCTTCGGCCTCTCGGCGGCGCTGCTGATCGCGGTGCTGGTGCTGGGCCGCTACCTGGTCACCTCCAGGTTCGGCCGGGTGCTCGCCGCCATTCGCGATGCCGAATCGCGGGTGCGCTTCATCGGCTACGAGCCGACCCGGTACAAGCTGGCCATCTGGACGCTCTCGGCGGTGCTGTGTGCCCTCGCCGGTGCGCTCTACGTGCCCCAGGTGGGCATCATCAACCCCAGCGAGATGAGCCCGGCCAACTCCATCGAGATCGCGGTATGGGTGGCCGTGGGCGGACGCGGCACCCTCATCGGCGCGGTGATCGGCGCCTTCATCGTGAATCTGGCCAAGAGCTACTTCACGGTGAGCTTCCCCGACTACTGGCTGTTCTTCCTCGGCTTCCTGTTCGTGGCGGTCACCCTGTTCATGCCCCGCGGCGTGGTCGGCCTGTGGCAGCGCTTCCTGCAGCGGGAAAAGGCCGCGCCGCAGACCGAGGACGATCTGGCCACCGCACCGACCCCGACCACCGACGCCACCAAGGGAGCCACCGCATGAACGCCGCCGTGCACGACAACCAGGCCGTCTCCGGCAGCACCGGCGGGGGCCATCTGGTCCAGCCGGGCGAGCTGGATCTGACCCACAAGGTCATCCTCTACCTGGAGAACATCTCGGTCAGCTTCGACGGTTTCCGCGCGCTCAACGACCTGTCGCTGACCATCGACGCGGGCGAGCTGCGCGCCATCATCGGCCCCAACGGCGCCGGCAAGACCACCATGATGGACGTGATCACCGGCAAGACTCGGCCGGATGCGGGCAAGGCCTTCTTCGGCCAGACCATCGATCTGACCCGCATGAACGAGCCGCAGATCGCCCACGCCGGCATCGGCCGCAAGTTCCAGAAGCCCACGGTGTTCGAGAATCACACCGTGTTCGAGAACCTGGAACTGGCCATGAAGATGAACAAGGGCGTGTTCACGAGCCTGTTCTTCCAGCTCGGCGACGAGGCGCGCGACCGGGTCGCCGCGGTATTGCAACGCATCCGCCTCACCGACGCGGCCGACCGCCAGGCCGGCCTGCTCTCCCACGGCCAGAAGCAGTGGCTGGAGATCGGCATGCTGCTGATGCAGGAACCGAAGCTGCTGCTGCTCGACGAGCCGGTGGCCGGCATGACCGACGAGGAGACCGAGCGCACCGCCGAGCTGTTCGTGAGCCTGGCCGGCAAGCACTCGCTGGTGGTGGTGGAGCACGACATGGCCTTCGTCGAAGCCCTCGGCGGCCAGGTGACGGTGCTGCACGAGGGCTCGGTGCTGGCCGAAGGCGAGCTGGCCGACGTGCAGAACGACCCGCGCGTGATCGAGGTGTATTTGGGCCGCTAGCGCGGCCCGGTGATGAGGTGATTGGTGATGGGTGATTGGTAAGAGCCCGCACCCCGCCACCGATCACGAATAACCAATAACTAACAACCAGCATGGAGCGAAGCGGAATGCTCACCGTCGACAAGCTCAACCAGCGACTTCGTAGGGCGGAAAAGCCGAAGGCGCCTTCCGCCGGTCGTACCCCTCAAGGCGCCTGCGCCTTCAAACATTTCCCTACGGCGGAAGGCGCTTCGCTTTTCCGCCCTACGAATCCGTTCGGGCAGGTGTCCCCATGCTGAAAGTCGACAAGCTCAACCAGTACTACGGCGGCAGCCACATCCTGCGCAACCTCAGTTTCGAGGTGCCCATGGGCAAGGTCACCACCCTGCTGGGGCGCAACGGCGTGGGCAAGACCACCTTGCTCAAGACGCTCATGGGCCTGGTGCCAAGCAAGACCGGTTCGATCACCTTCGACACCGGCGGCCGGGCCCACGACATCACCCGCGCGCCTTCCTACGCCCGGGTCAAGGCGGGCATCGGCTACGTGCCCCAGGGCCGCGAGATCTTCCCGCGCCTGACGGTGGCGGAAAACCTCGAGATGGGCCTGGCGACCTGCCCGGCGAGCGCGAAACTGCCCGACCGCATCTTCGAAATGTTCCCGGTGCTGCTCAAGATGATGCGCCGGCGCGGCGGCGACCTGTCCGGCGGCCAGCAGCAGCAGCTGGCCATCGGCCGGGCGCTGGCCATGGGGCCGAAGCTGCTGATCCTCGACGAGCCCACCGAAGGCATCCAGCCCTCGATCATCAAGGACATCGAGCGCGCCATCCGCACCCTGGCCGAAACCGGCGAGATGGCGATCCTGCTGGTCGAGCAGTACTACGACTTCGCCGAATCGCTCGCCGATCATTACCTGCTCATGGAACGCGGCGAGATCATCATGCGTGGTCGCGGGGATGACATGCGGACGCACGGGGTGAAGGACGCCCTGTCGGTGTGAGCGCAGGCGCCGAACCGGTCGCCAGGGGTGTCGGCGAACAAGCGCCCTCCATGGCCTGAACCCTGTCCCGCCTTCGCCGGTGGCGCCCCCAGGGTCTGTAGACAGTTATCCGGCGGATCGCGGATAAATGACCACAGGCCCTAGGAACCGAGCAGAAAGTTGCCCGCCTCGCCGTTCAGCTGCACGGACGGCCTGTCCGCTTCATCCTTGAGTGCCACGCCGCTCAAACGGCGCCGCACGGCCTCGGTCAGGAGATACATGAGCTTGTGCGCGGCGAGATCGTGGCTCAGTCCTTCAAGGCGCACGTTGGAGATGCAGTTGCGCGTCGCGTCGGTGGTGTCGGGCCCGGGTCGCCAGGTCAGGTAGATGCCGAGGCTGTCGGGGGAGCTGAGCCCGGGGCGCTCGCCGATGAGCACCACCACCATCGACGCCCCCAGCGCGTTGGCGATCTCGTCGCCGATGGCCACGCGCCCCTGCGCCACCACGACCAGCGGCGCCACCCGCCAGCCCGCCGCGGACAGGCGCGGCTGCAAGGCGTCGAGCAGGGGGACGGCATTGCGCTCGATGGCGAAGGCAGAGAGCCCGTCGGCGACCACGATCGCCAGATCGACGGGGGCGTCATGGGTCTGCCGCCACAGCGCAAAGCGTTCGCGCGAGGCGGTATCCAGTTGCCGTCCCAGATCCGGTCGCTGCAGGTAGGTGGCACGGTCGGCCGCCGCGCTGTGGGCGGTGATCACCGCCCAGCCGCGGTCGCGCAGGATGGGCCCGAGCCGGCCCACGTCGAGCGGGTGATGCACGGCGTCGCGGGCCCGCGCATGGGCGAGCTGGAAGGCCAGGTGCGGGTCGGTGGGCAGGCTGCCGCCGGCGCGGCCCAGCGCCAGGCGCGCCGGCGTGAAGCGGCGCAGCCTGCCCCACGGGTTGGCGATCACGGGCGGCTTGGTGGCGCTCATGCGTCCTCGCCGTCCAGGCGCGCCAGGGCCCGGCCGAACGCCGCGGGCAGGGTCTCGGTCAGGCGCAGGCCGTCGGCGTCGACAATGCCCATGCGCTGCAGCCAGGCCTCGAATTCGGGCGCCGCGCGCAGCCCCAGCAGCTGGCGCACGTAGCAGGCATCGTGAAACGACGTGGTCTGGTAGTTGAGCATGATGTCGTCGGCCCCCGGCACCCCCATGATGAAGTTCACCCCGGCGTTGGCCAGCAGGGTCAGGAGCACGTCCATGTCGTCCTGGTCGGCCTCGGCATGGTTGGTGTAGCACACGTCGCAGCCCATGGGCAGGCCCAGCAGCTTGCCGCAGAAGTGGTCTTCGAGCCCGGCGCGGATGATCTGCTTGCCGTTGAACAGGTATTCCGGCCCGATGAAGCCGACCACGGTGTTGACCAGCAAGGGCTGGAAATGCCGCGCCACCGCATAGGCGCGCGCCTCGCAGGTCTGCTGGTCCACGCCGTGGTGGGCGCCGGCCGACAGAGCGCTGCCCTGGCCGGTCTCGAAGTACATCAGGTTGTCACCCACCGTGCCGCGCCCCAGCGACAGGGCCGCCTCGCGGGCCTCGGCGAGCAGCGCGAGGCTGACGCCGAAGCCACGGTTGGCCGCCTCGGTGCCGGCGATGGACTGGAACACCAGATCCACCGGCGCGCCACGCTCGATGGCGGCGAGCGTGGTAGTCACGTGGGTCAGTACGCAGCCCTGGGTGGGAATACCGTAGCGGCCGATGACGCCGTCGAGCAGATGCAGCAGCCGCTCCACCGCCGCCACGCTGTCGCTGGCCGGATTGATGCCGATCACCGCGTCGCCACTGCCGTACATGAGCCCGTCGACGATGCTGGCCGCGATCCCGGTGGGATCGTCCGTGGGATGGTTCGGCTGCAGGCGCACCGCCAAGTGGCCGCGCAGGCCGAGGGTGTTGCGAAACGCCGTGCGCACCCGGCACTTCTTCGCAACCAGGATGAGGTCCTGCACCCGCATGAGCTTGGCCACGGCCGCCACCATTTCCGGGGTCAGTCCCGGCGCCAGCGCACCGAGCGTCGCTTCGTCCGCCACCTCGGAGAGCAGCCAGTTGCGGAAGTCGCCGACGCTCAGATGCGCGACCGGCGCGAAGGCGGCGGCGTCGTGGGTATCGACGATGAGCCGGGTGACCTCGTCCGTTTCATAGGGAATGAGCGCCTCGTCGAGCAGTGCCCGCAGCGGCAGCGCGGCCAGGGCCATCTGGGCGGCCACCCGTTCTTCGTCGCTCGTGGCCGCCACCCCCGCGAGCAGGTCGCCCGAACGTGCCGGCGTGGCGCGCGCGAACAGGGTCTTCAGATCGTCGAAGCGATAGGTACAGCCACCAACGGTATGGGCGTAGCTCGGCATGGGCGCGACTCGGTGAACCACTCGCGGCCGGCACCTGCCGGCCATGAATCAAGCGTAGCAAGCCTGGCTGACAAAACCATGTCGCCTCCCGGGCGGGGTTTATGACGTCCGCCTCGGCTGCTAGGCTGAATCAATCCCCCGGGAACAGACGCCATGACCGAATCGCCGCCGATGGAGACAGCCGTTCGGGTTCGCCGCAGCCGTCGGCGCGTGGCGGGCAGCCTGATCTACTGCGCCGGCTGCGCGTTGCTGCTGGCCGCCGTGATCGCCGGATTTGCGCTCACCCGCCGTCCGCCCGGCCCCTTCGTCGTCGCCATCGCGGCGGTGCTGTGCCTGGTGTTCGGGCTGACGCTGCTGGTGGTCGCCGAAACCTTCTTCATGCCCAGCGCGACCGAGGTGCTCGCCCGCGACCGGCGGCCGCCGGTGGTCTTTCTGCGCCCCTTCGACGAAGACGCCGAGCGCACCTACGACGTGATCAGCACCGGCGAGACCAGCACCACGATCACCGCCAAGGCCGAGGACTTCCTGCTCGCGCTCAATGCCGTCGGCCCGCTGATCTCGATCGCCCAGCCCAGCCGCCTCGCCCGCTGGGGCATGCATCCGTTCGGCGCCTACCGCGACTTCATCGGCGCGGGCGACTGGCAGGCGCGGGTGACGAACTGGCTCGACCGGGCCGGCATGGTGGTGCTGGCCATGGGCGATTCGCCCGGCATCGAATGGGAGATCGCCCAGGTGCGCCGGCACATCCGGCCTCAGTCGCTGCTCGTCTATCTGCCGCCGCGCCCGGTCGAGGCCTGGACCCGCAAGGGCCGGCACGAGAAGGAGCGCGCCATCTACGCCCACTTCGCGCCACTGGTGGAAAAGCATTTCGGCATCGTCATGCCGCCCTTCCGCGCCGCCACCTATCTGATCGGCTTCGCCGCCGACGGCACGCCGGTGATGGCGCCGGACGCCGCACGCCGGCGCTGGACGTTCACCGAATACGGACGCGTGGCCGACGCCATCCGCCGCCAGCTCGGCGCCGTCCTGGCGCAGGTGCGCACCGACGCGCGCCCCGGTGCGTATCCGAAGGTCGGCCGCGCGGGGCGCTGGGGGCGGATCGCCGGCGCGGTGCTGGTCGCGCTCGCCGGCATCGGTGTCGGCCTGAGCGGGCTGCCGGCGGGGGCCTTCCTCGCCCTCGGCGCCTCGAGCCTCATCGATCTTGCGCTGGTCATCGGCTGGGGCCTGCTGGCGCACCACTTCCGTCGCCGCTGGGTGTGGGCCATCCCGGTGCTGCTCGGCCTGCTCGTGCTGGTCAACGGCGGCGCCCAGCTCTATCTGCAGATCGGCGGCGACGCGGCGATGCTGTTTCGCCACCCCGGGTACCTGGTGCCGCTCTGGCTGCTCCGCCTCGGCTATGCCGGCGCCGTCCTCACCCTGGGCATCGTCACGCTGGGCCGGCCCGCGCCGCCCGACTGAGCGGCGCGCCCCCGGTCCGGCGAGCGGAACTTTCCGCCGCGGCGACGGCCCGTTCTCATGCACCCCCGACCGGTGCCCGCCCGCGCCGCGACACCCGACGGCAAAAATGCTATATCACTATTTTCTCAGAGCACCGACCATGTCCGACGTCCTCGACAACCCCACCTGGCACACCCTCGCCGGCACCCACGCCGCCTTTGCACAGGGCACCGACCGGGCGCGCCGCTATGCGCCGGGTTTTTCGCCCATCCTCGGCTTTGCCGACAACGCCGCGCCCGACCTGGCGGCGCTGCTCCCGCACTGCGCCTCGGGCGAACACTTCTACACCGCAGGCTGGGAGGGCCTGGTGCCGGCCGGCTGGGTGCTCGACGACGAGTCCACCATGTTCCGCATGGTCTGGGACGGCGAACTCCCACCCGAGGCCGGCGCCGACCGCCCCGTCCCGCTCGGCCCGCAGCACGCCGACCAGGCGATGGCGCTGGCCACACGCATGGCCTCCGGCCCCTTCGGGCCGCGCACGCTGGAACTGGGCCACTACCTGGGCGTCTTCGATGGCGACCGGCTCGTGGCCATGGCCGGAGAGCGCCTGCGCGCCGGCCCCTATTGCGAGATCAGCGCCGTGTGCACCGACCCCGACTACCAGGGCCGCGGGCTCGCCCGCCACCTGATGCTCGCCCTGGTGCGCCGCCAGCTGGCGCACGGCGAGACGCCGTTCATCCACGTGATGAGCGCCAACACCGCGGCCCACCGTCTCTACCTGCGGGTCGGGTTCCACGATTTTTCCCAACCGGTGGTGCGCGTCATTTCCCGACTGTGAGCCGGCGCGGTACGATCATCCCTGGACAACCAATCACCGAACGAAACCATGAAGACCGTCGAACTGACCCGCCAACCCGTCGAGCTGTACAAGATCCTCAAGTTCGAAGGCCTCGCGGCCAGCGGCGGCGACGCCAAGGCCGCCGTCGCGGACGGCCGGGTGCGGGTCAATGGCGAGGTGGAGACGCGCAAGCGACGGCAGATCGTCAGCGGCGACGTGATCGAATTCGACGGACACACCCTCAGCATCACCGGCGCGCCCGACTGACGCGACGCTTGACGCCGGCGCCGCCCGGTGCTGGCATGACAGTCACGACACTTGGAGGTTTTGCGATGGAACCGAAACAGCTCGAACAGCAAGTCAGCGACGCCCTGCAGCAGGATCCCCGGGAGATCGCCGAGCGCGTCCGCCGGCTCACCCTCGACGCCCTGTCGGGCCGGCCGCTCGACACCGCGGGCATGCGCGAGACCTTCGCCACCGTCACCGACGGCGTGCGCACCGGCGCCGCGAAACGCAGCGCACGCATGGAAGAGGCGGTGAAGGAGGCGATGCACGGCATGGACGGCGCGCTGCGCAACTTCGCCGAGGCCACCTCGCTGGCCATCCAGGAGGCGCGCGGCAAGGGCAAGGACTACTCCGCCGAGGAATTCGCCAGCCTGCTCGAGGACGTCAAGTCGCTGCAGTCGCTCATGGCCGACACCTTCGCCAAGGGTGCGCGCCAGGCGACCGGCGCGGCCCAGACCACCTTCACCCAGCTGGCCGACCATGCACGCATCCACGGCACCAGCGCGGGCCGCGAGCTGGTCGAGATCCAGGGCAAGCTCACCCAGACCCTCGCCGAGCTGACCCGCGAGACGATCAGCGACGGCGCCCACACCCTGCAGGCCAGCGGCCGGCTGCTCGCCGGGCTCACGGCGGGCTTTCTGCGCGGCATCGCCGACCGACTCCAGGACAGCGCCGACACGCACGAGAAGCCCTGATGCTGTGGGACGCCATCGGCGCCGTGCGCGACCTGGGACGACTGCATGACATCGCCTCGGTCCTGATCCGCTACGGCTTCGGCGACCTGGTGCGCCGGGTCGGCATGGCCGGCGCCCTGGAAAAGGCCGGCCGGGCACTGCACTGGCGCGCGCCGGAGGAGCTGGCGCGGCTCGCTCCGCCCGCCCGGGTGCGTCGTGCCCTCGAGGAGCTGGGGCCGAGCTTCGTCAAGCTGGGACAGATCCTCGCCACCCGCGTCGACCTGTTTGCGCCCGAATGGATCGACGAGCTGAGCAAGCTCCAGGACGAGGCGCCGCCGCTGCCCTTCGAGGCCCTGCGCGCGCAGCTCACCGACGACCTGGGCGCGCCGCCCGAAGAGATCTTCCCGGTGCTCGACACCACCGCCCTGGCGGCCGCCTCGCTGGCGCAGGTGCATCGCGCCCAGCTGCCCGACGGCACCGAGGTGGTCCTCAAGGTGCGCCGGCCGGGCATCCGGCCGGTGGTCGAGGCCGACCTGCGCCTGCTCGAGCGGGTCGCCGAGATCATCGACAAGGACGCCCCGGACCTGCGCCGCTACCGGCCCCGCGAGGTGGTGCGCCAGTTCGTGCTGTCGCTGCGCCGGGAGCTCGACTTCGCCGCCGAGGCGCGCAACGCCGAGCGGGTCGCCGCCAACCTGGCCGAGCGTGCCGACATCGTCGTGCCGCGCATCCACTGGCGCTGGACCTGCGAACGCCTCAACGTGCAGGACTTCGTCGACGGCATCGCCGGCCGCGACCTGCGCCGGCTGCCGCTCGCCGGCCTGAGCGCCCCGGTGCTCGCCCGGCGCGGTGCCACCGCCGTGCTGCAGATGATCCTCGACGACGGCTTCTTCCACGCCGACCCCCATCCGGGCAACGTCTTCTACCTGCCGGACAACCGCATCGCCTTCATCGACTTCGGCATGGTCGGGCGCCTGTCGGAGACGCGGCGCTACGAGGTCGCCCAGGTGCTCAGCGGGCTGGTCTCGCACGACTCGGAGGGCGTTGCCGACATCCTCCTCGACTGGAGCAGCGAGACGCGTGCCGACACCGACGCGCTGCGCGACGAGATCGACGCCTTCGTCGATCAGTACCGGGGGGTGCCGCTGCAGCGCCTGGACATGACCGCCATGCTCGCCGACGTGGTCGCCATCCTGCGCGACCACGGCCTCGCCCTGCCGCCGGACCTGGCGCTGCTGATCAAGGCCTTCGTCACCCTCGAAGGCCTCGGCCGACAGCTGGACCCGGACTTCGACATGGCCAGCGAAGCGGCCCCCTACCTGCGCCAGGCGATGCTCGCGCACAACGCCCCCACCGCCGTGGCCCGGCGCGGCTGGCGCGCCCTCGCCAGCGCGGCCACCCTGCTCGCCAGCCTGCCGCGCGACATCCGCACGCTGCTGCGCGCCGCCCAGCGCGGCCGCCTGCAGGTGCAGGTGGACGTGCCCCCGCTCGACCGCTTCGGCGAGCGCATGGACAAGGCCAGCAACCGGCTGGCGCTGGCCATTCTCACCGCGGCGCTCATCGTCGGCTCGTCCATCGTCATCAGCGTGGAAAAGGAGCCGCTGCTCGCCGGCTTTCCGCCCTTGGGCGTCAGCGGGTTCATCGCCGCCCTCATCGGCGCCCTCGCGGTCCTGATCTCCATTCTTCGCAGCCACAAGCGCTGACTGCCCCGTACGCACAATGGCGTAGGCACCGACGACGGGTCCGGAACCTGCACCATAATGGTGAAAACAGCCGATTTTTCACCAAGCTTGTGCGCTCTCACCCGAACTGCATGACAAAAACCCCGCGGATCATGCCCGCCGTCGCGACAACTCGCTGTCATTACAGCCAATCCGGGGCCGGACACGTTCTGGCCCGGTTGTTGCAAACCCGCCAGACATGAACGCCCCGGTCATGCCCCTCCCCGCCACCGCACTGACGCCGGATGCCGCCTGGCATGCGCGACTGGTGCTGGGTTTCGCGCGGCGGGAAGGCCGGACGGTGCTCACCCGGCGCGAGCATGAAGGCCCGCTGCGGCTGCAAAAGGCGCTGTACCCGGAAGGCGAGGCCATCTGCCACGGCATCGTCCTGCATCCGCCCGCCGGCATCGCCGGCGGCGACATCCTCGACATCGACGTGCGGGTGGACGCGCGCGCCCATGCCCTGATCACCACCCCGGGCGCCGGCAAGTGGTATCGCAGCGCCGGCCCCGAGGGCGTCATGCGCCAGCGCCTGCACGTCGCGGCCGGCGCCACGCTCGAATGGCTGCCGCAGGAGAACATCGTGTTCCGGCGCGCGCGCGCGCGCCTGCTCACCGAGGTGGACCTGGCGGGCGACGCACGCTTCATCGCCATGGACATGAGCGCCTTCGGCCGCCATGGCGAGCACGCCCGCTTCGACGCCGGCACCCTGACCCAGTCGGTGCGCATCCGCCGCGACGGGCGCACCGTGTGGCGCGAGCAGGGGCACATCGACGGCGGTGGTGCTCTGATGCAATCGACCGCCGGGCTGGCCGGCCAGCCGGTGTGCGGCACCCTGATCGCCATCGGCCCCGGGCTCGACGACGCTCTCGTCGAGCGCTGCCGCGCCCTGCCCGTCACTCATGGCGAGGGCGGCATCACCCTGTTGCCCGACCTGTTCATCGCCCGCTACCTGGGCACGCGCTGTGAAGCCGGGCGCGCCTGGTTCGCCGCCCTGTGGCAGCACCTGCGGCCCGCCCTGGCCGGCTGTGAGGCCCGCATTCCCCGCATCTGGAAGACCTGAGGAGACCATGGAACTGACCCCCCGCGAGAAGGACAAGCTGCTCATCTTCACCGCCGCCCTGCTGGCCGAACGGCGCATGGCGCGTGGCCTCAGGCTCAACTACCCGGAAGCAGTGGCCTTCCTCTCCGCCGCCATCCTCGAGGGCGCCCGCGACGGCCGGACCGTGGCCGAGCTCATGAGCCACGGCACCACCTTGCTGAGCCGCGACCAGGTCATGGAGGGCGTGGCGGAGATGATCCCCGAGATCCAGGTGGAAGCCACCTTTCCCGACGGCACGAAGCTCGTGACCGTCCACAACCCCATTGTGTAAGGAGGCAGGCCCATGATCCCCGGAGAGATGATCACTCAGGACGGCGACATCGAACTGAATGTCGGCCGCGCCACGATCACGCTGGAAGTGACCAACACCGGCGACCGGCCGGTGCAGGTGGGCTCGCACTATCACTTCCACGAAACCAACCCGGCGCTCGATTTCGACCGCGAGGCGGCACGGGGTTTTCGCCTCGACATCGCGGCCGGCACGGCGGTGCGCTTCGAGCCTGGCCAGGTGCGCACGGTGGCGCTGGTGGCACTCGATGGCGACCGCAAGGTGTACGGTTTCAACGCCAAAGTGATGGGGGCGCTCCAATGACATCGAGGATTTCCCGCCGCGCCTATGCGGAAATGTTCGGCCCCACCGTGGGCGACCGGGTGCGCCTGGCCGACACCGAATTGTGGATCGAGGTGGAGCAGGACTACACCCTCTACGGCGAAGAGGTGAAATTCGGCGGCGGCAAGGTGATCCGCGACGGCATGGGCCAGAGTCAGCGGCTCGCGGCCGAGGTGGCCGACACCGTGATCACCAACGCCCTCATCATCGACCACTGGGGCATCGTCAAGGCCGACATCGGCCTCAAGCACGGCCGCATCAGCGCCATCGGCAAGGCCGGCAACCCGGACATCCAGCCGGGGGTCACCATCCCCATCGGCGCCGGCACCGAGGTCATCGCCGGCGAAGGCAGCATCGTCACCGCGGGCGGCATCGACGCCCACATCCACTTCATCTGCCCGCAGCAGATCGAAGAGGCGCTCATGAGCGGCATCACCACCATGCTCGGCGGCGGCACCGGACCGGCCACCGGCACCTACGCCACCACGTGCACGCCGGGCCCGTGGCACATCCAGAAGATGATGCAGGCGGCCGACGCCTTCCCCATGAACCTGGGTTTCCTCGGCAAGGGCAACGCGTCGCTGCCCGGCGCCCTGGTCGAGCAGGTGGAGGCCGGCGCCATCGGCCTCAAGCTGCACGAGGACTGGGGCACCACGCCGGCGGCCATCGACACCTGCCTGGCGGTGGCCGAGCAGATGGACGTGCAGGTGGCGATTCACACCGACACCCTGAACGAATCCGGCTTCGTGGAGCACACCGCCGCCGCCTTCAAGGACCGCTGCATCCACACCTTTCACACCGAGGGCGCCGGCGGCGGCCATGCACCCGACATCATCAAGCTGGCGGGGCTGGCCAACGTGCTGCCCAGTTCCACCAACCCGACCCGGCCCTACACGGTCAACACCATCGACGAGCATCTGGACATGCTCATGGTGTGCCACCACCTGGACCCGAGCATTGCCGAGGACGTGGCCTTCGCCGAGTCGCGCATCCGCCGCGAGACCATCGCCGCCGAGGACATCCTGCACGACCTGGGCGCCTTCTCGATGATGAGCTCCGACAGCCAGGCCATGGGCCGGGTCGGCGAGGTGATCATCCGCACCTGGCAGACCGCCCACAAGATGAAGGTGCAGCGTGGCAGCCTGCCCGAGGATCCGTCGCGTCACGACAACTTCCGCGTCAAGCGCTACATCGCCAAATACACCATCAACCCGGCCATCAGCCACGGCATGAGCCACCTGGTGGGCTCGGTGGAGGTCGGCAAGCTGGCCGATCTGGTGCTGTGGAAGCCGGCCTTCTTCGGCGTCAAGCCCAGCCTCATCCTCAAGGGCGGCATGATCGCCGCGGCAGCCATGGGCGATCCCAATGCCTCGATCCCGACACCGCAGCCGGTGCACTATCGGCCCATGTTCGGCAGCTATGGCGGTGCCTTGAAGACGGCCGTCACCTTCACCTCGCAGGCGGCGCTGGCCACCGGCGCCCTCGACGGCCTCGGCCTGGCCCGCCCGCTCGAAGCGGTGCGCGACATCCGCCGGGTGCGCAAGCCCGACATGGTGCACAACGGCTGGCTGCCGACGCTCGAGGTGGATCCCGAAACCTACGAGGTGCGCGCCGACGGGCAATTGCTCAGCTGCGCACCGGCCGACGTGCTGCCCATGGCGCAGCGTTACTTCCTGTTCTGAGAGAAACACCATGCTGTTGATCGAGCATCGCTACGACGGCCCCGACGAGACCACCAAGACCCTCACCCTCAGCTTCGACCAGCGCACCAAGAGCCGATTGCGCACCCAGCTGGACAGTGGCGAGGCCGTGGGCCTGTTCCTGCCCCGCGGCACCATCCTGCGCGGCGGCCAGCGCCTGCTCGCCGACGATGGCGGCGTCGTCGAGGTGTGCTCGGCCATCGAATCGCTGCTCGAAGCCCGCTGCGACAACCTGCTCGACCTGACCCGCGCCGCCTACCACCTGGGCAACCGCCATGTGGCGGTGCAGGTGGGCAGCGACACCCGCGGCGGCTGGCTGCGCATCGCCGCCGACCATGTGCTGCAGGAGATGCTCGAGGGTCTGGGGTGCGCCGTCGAGGCCATCGACGCCCCCTTCGAACCGGAAGCCGGAGCCTACGCGGGGGGCCATCATCACCATCACGCCGACTCCCCGGAGCGACGCGGCCCGCGCATCCACGAATATCGCCATAACGCATGAGCCTGCCCCTGGTCCGCCTCCTGCAACTGACCACCCCGGCCCTGCCGGTGGGCGCCTACACCTATTCCCAGGGGCTGGAGTGGGCGATCGACAGCGGCCGCATCGCCGACGAGGCGAGCGCGGGCGACTGGATCGGCGACGTGATGACCCACAGCCTGGGCCGCTTCGAGCTACCGCTGCTGGCGGCGCTCATGCGCGCCTGGCCGGCGGCCGACCGGGCCGAGGTGGCGCGCCTGAACGAGGACTTCCTCGCCAGCCGCGAGACCCGGGAGTTGCGCGCGGAGACCGTGCAGATGGGCTATTCGCTCACCCGCCTGCTGCTCGAGCTGGATCGCTTCACCGCCATCGCCGGGGCCGCCGAGGCCCTGCGCGGCGTCGACACCCCGGCCTTCCCCACCGCCTGGAGCGCAGCGGCCTGCGCCTGGCGCATCGCCCCCGCCGAGGCGCTTCCGGCCTACGCCTGGGCCTGGCTGGAGAACCAGGTGATGGCGGCGATCAAGGCGGTGCCGCTGGGCCAGTCGGCCGGCCAGCGCCTGCTCGCGGCCCTCGGTGAGCGCATACCAGAGCTCGCCGACGCGGCCGCCACGCTGCCCGAAGCCGACTGGAGCAACTTCACCCCGGCGCTGGCCATCGCCAGTTGCCGGCACGAAACACAGTACTCACGACTGTTCCGCTCGTGACCGAAACATGGGAGATCTGCCATGAACTCGACCCTCAACGCCCCCCTGCGGGTGGGCATCGGCGGCCCCGTCGGCTCCGGCAAGACGGCGCTGACCCTCGCCCTGTGCCGTGCCCTGCGCGAGCGCTACAACATCGCCGTGGTCACCAACGACATCTACACCGCCGAGGACGCCCAGTTCCTGGTGCGCAACGAGGCACTCGACCCGGAACGCATCATCGGCGTGGAGACCGGCGGCTGCCCGCATACCGCCATCCGCGAGGACGCCTCCATCAACCTGGAGGCGGTCGAGCGCCTGAACCGGCGTTTCGACGGGCTCGAGATCGTGTTCGTGGAGTCCGGCGGCGACAACCTGGCCGCCACCTTCTCCCCCGAGCTGTCGGACCTGACCCTTTACGTGATCGATGTCTCCGCGGGTGACAAGATTCCGCGCAAGGGCGGCCCCGGCATCACCAAGAGCGACCTGCTGGTCATCAACAAGATCGACCTGGCCCCTTTGGTGGGTGCCAACCTGGAGGTCATGGACCGGGACGCGAAGAAGATGCGCGGCGAGCGCCCCTTCCTGTTCAGCAACCTCAAGTCGGGTCAGGGGCTGGACGAGATCATCCGCTTCATCGAAACCGAAGGCCTGCTGCACGCGCCGGCCGCGGCCTGAGGCCCGGCGCGGGCACTCCGCCGCCGCGGCGGGCGGCGCCGGTCAGTCGAGCACGCGATGAACGAGCACGCCGCCGCCCCAGTCGGGGCTGGCATCGGAGAAGCCGCGGATCGTGTACACCTGCAGTTTCCAGCGGGTGTCGAGCCGGTAGCTCACGAAGGCCGACAGCTCGCTCATCTCGCTGCCGGTGGTGCTGACCTTCTCGCGCCAGTCGTACACCACCCCGGCGGTCAGACCGGCGCGGACGCGATAGCCGGTCCCCAGGCTCAGGTAGAGCGGATCGCGAAAATCGCGACCGGGCGGGTCGCCGTATTTCTTCCAGCGCACGGTGCCGAACACCGAGGCGTGGCCCACGATCCGCGCCAGATCGAGCTGAACCGAATAGTCGGTCTCGCCCGTGCCGAGCCCCTTGTCCTTGTCGGCGGTGGGAAACTTCACCTTGCCGACCACGTCGACCAGCAGGCCGGCGACCTGACCGTCGAGCAGCGCATAGCCGACCCCGAGCACGGTGTCGCCCACCCCTTCGGCGGTCCGCCGCACCTTGGCATCGCTGGGGACCGGAATGCGGTCCGGACCGACACCGATGACGTCGCCCGGTCCGCTCGTGCGGATGTAGGGCACCGTGAGCTTCACGTTCGCCCGCCCGTGGGTGTAGCGGAACATGACCGGCAGATACCAGGTCTCGGTGGCCATCTGCCCGCCGTAGGTGCCGCTCGAAAAATCCAGCCCCGTCGAGATCCTGACTTCATCCTCCGCCGCCAGGGCCAGGGCCGGCCCCAGGAGCAGAACGACCATCAGCGGGCTTGGGCAGAAACGTTCAATGGTCCTCACGCTCGATTCTTTCCGGTCTCTCGTATTCGTCGTATTCGACCCGCTCGATCCGTTCGGGGGCCTCGACCCGCTCGGGCGCTTCGACCCGCTCGGGTGCTTCGATCCGTTCGGGTGCTTCGATCCGTTCGGGTGCTTCGATCCGTTCGGGCGCTTCGATCCGCTCGGGTACTTCGATCCGTTCGGGCGCTTCGATCCGCTCGGGGGCTTCGATTCGCTCCGGCGCCTCGACCCGCTCCGGTGCCTCGACCCGCTCGGGGGCTTCGGTGCGTTCGGGGGTTTCATGGCGCTCAAACTCCCGCATTTCGTCCCGACGCTCGGCCCGATCGTGCCCATGGGTGCGCCCCTGCTCGCGATGCGCCCCGGAGACATCGCCCGCCGCATCCTCTTCACCCGCGTGCGTCATGGCCTCGCGGTCATGCCTGCGACCACCGTCCGTCTCGTCCCCGCCGTCACGATGATTGCGCGCGCCGGTACGCTCCGACTCCGGGCGCGACGGCCGCATGATCTCGATGCGGTCGGGCACGATGCGCCGGTCGCCCACCAGCCGTCCGGAGACGCGGACCCGCTCGTCCTCGACCACCGGGGTCGCGCGATCGGGCAGCTGCACGGCAAAACCGCCCACCTGCATCCGGTCCCCGCTGCGCCCCTGCACCAGGCCTTCGATCACCGCCCGGTCGGCATGGCCCTTGAACGGCAGGCTCGGATCGATCTCGACCTGCTGCACGTCGATGGCGCGCCCGGTCCAGGCGCCCCGCACCAGCACCTCGCCGGCGGCGGGCATGGCCGGCGCACCTGCGCGGCCCAGGGCCAGGCCCTGCAGATTGCCCGGGCGCACCAGCGTGCCGATGGCGCTGACCGGCGCGCCGGGCACGCCGGCATCGACGCGCGAGGCGATCACCTGGCCACTGGCATCGCGCATGCCGCTGATGCGCACCGGTTGCCCGAGCTGCAGCGGGCCGCTGCTGCGTGTCTGCGGCCCGATCTTCACCGGTTGCCCCATGACCTTGATGCGCCCGCGCGGACCGATGTCGGTCACCGGCCCGTCGAGCACGTGCAGCACTTCGATCTGGCGCGCCACGAGCCCCCGCCGCGACGGCCGCGCGTCGATGGCGACCACCTGACCGATGGCCAGCGCGTCGACCCCCGACGGTTCGCCGTTGGTCCGCGTCGGCGTGCTCTCGTCGTAGAAGACCTCGAGGCCGTTGACACAGATCGACGCAAACCCGGTGATCGTCCCGACGATGCCGGTGCCGCCCATGCCACCGTCTTCGGCCAGCGGCGTGCCGGTGCCGCCGACGCCGCCCTCGGCGTCCGCGCGGCCCCCCGTGCCACCGATGCCCCCCGGCTGACGTCCGGGCGCCGTCGGCCCCGCGTCGGCCGGCGCGCCCGTCCCGCCGACGCCGCCATTGGCCGGCGCGCCAGTGCCGCCGACGCCGCCGCGTTGCGCGGGCACACCGGTGCCGCCGATGCCCCCGGGCTCCACGCAGGCCGGCCCGGCGAGGGCGAACGAGGCGGCCATCCACAGCGCCAGGGCCACCCATGCGAGGCGTCGGGGCGTACGGCGCTCAGTCATCGCCCGGCTCCCCGCTGTGCGCGCCCGATTCGCTGAAGAAATACAGGCCGATGGTCATGCGCCGGTCGTTGTCCGGCCGCGCCGCATCGTCCTGTTCGCACTGCATCGCCAGCGCGTTGAAGTCGAGCAGCAGCGCCATGCCGTCTTCCTTCAGGCGTCCGGCAATCCGCTCGACGCTCTGCCCGCTCAGGCGGTCGTAGTGCACGCTGCGTTCGAAAAAGGGGGCCCCGGCCCCGGTCACGTTGTGGACCGCGGCGGCCAGGTGGTCGTGCACGTTGTGACCGAAGTAGGCCAGCTGCTCGTCGCCACCATCGCCGGGCACGAAGGCCTGCGACTCCAGCACCACCTCGTCCTGTGCGTTGAGGGTCACCATGCCGAGCCGCAACCATTCGTCGAGCACCACCCGCGCGCGGATGTCGGTGCTCTGGTGAGCCACCAGGGACTCGAACGAGCGCTCGGCACCGTGGCTGGCCAGGCGTGGCAGCGGCAGCGGTCGCCGGTTGCCGTCGCAGAACGGCTCGACACTGGTCCACACGGAAATCAGCTGGGCGCCGAATGAGACCTTGTCGGGCAGCGCACGGCTGGTCTCGCCGGTGGGCAGGCGCAGGCGCTTGACGTCCTTGCGATGGACGCCGGTGAGCAGGCTGATGCGGCTGTCCGACTGCAGCCGCCCCTCGAGGCGGAATTCCCGATCGGCCACTTCGACGAAGACGCCCTTGAGCATCTCGGCCACCAGCGGAAAGGTGATGCCGCGCGCGAGCATCAGCCGCACCAGCGGTCGCAGGACGCGACGCAGGGCCCGGACGAGGGCGGCAGACGGCGTGGCGGTGGGCATCGAGGGGCAACTCCGGGGGCAGAAGGAACGGACGGATACGTGAGTGTAACGACGCGTGGGAAATAATTCCATTCACCCCGCGCCGCAGGCGCAGCCGATCACCGCGCCCGACGCGCCGTCTCAGGCAGTGCCGTACTTGGTCTCGACGACGATGCCGGCGTCCTTGAGGGTGCTGATGGGCAGGATGCCGCCGGCGCAGACGATCACATGGTCGTTGGGCATGACCACCGTGCCGGTGTCGGTGCCGAGCGCGACCGAATCCGCCTCGATGCGCTCGACCCGGGAGCGCAGCAGCACCTGCACCCGCCCGAGCGCCGCCGCTTCCTCGATGGCGCTGCGGTTCTTGCCCTTGACGCGGCCGAAGGCGTCACCACGGTAGGACAGGGTCACCGTGGTGCCGGGCTGCTCGCCCAGCGCCAGGGCCGCCTCCAGCGCGCTGTCGCCGCCGCCGACCACCAGCACCCGGGCGCCCCGGTACTGCTCGGCGTCGACCAGGCGGTAGACCACCTTGGACTGCTCCTCGCCGGGCACCTCGAGCTTGCGCGGGGTGCCGCGGCGCCCCACCGCCAGCAGCACGCTGCCGGCCTTCACTTCGCCCTTCGAGGTGGTGACCGAGAAGCCGCCGCCGTCCATCGACGCCAGCCGCTCCATCCGCTGGCCGAACTGGATGTCGATGCCGGCCTCGTCGATGACACGCTGCCAGAGCGCGAGGAGCGCCTCCTTGCTGATCTCGCTCAGGCGCACCATGCCGACGATCGGCAGCTTCATGGGCGCGGTCATGACGATCTTGTTGCGTGGATAGTGGTAGATGGTCCCTCCCAGGGAGGTCTCCTGCTCGATCAGGGCGTAGTCCAGGCCAGCGGCCTTGGCGGCCAGCGCCGCCGACAGACCCGCCGGCCCGGCCCCCACGATGAGCACGTCGTGGCCACCGGCCGGCGGCGACTGGCGGCGTGCCCGCGCCACGATCGAGGCCATGGCCTGGCTGCCCTGCTCCACCGCCTTGCGCACCAGCCCCATCCCGCCCAGTTCCCCGGCGATGAAGATGCCCGGCACATTGGTCTGGAAGTCCGGATTCACCTTCGGAATGTCCATGCCGCGCCGCGCGGTGCCGAACACGAGGGTGATCGCATCGAAGGGACAGGCCGCCTGGCAGGCGCCGTGGCCGATGCAGGCGGACGCATTGACCAGCCGCGCCTTGCCGTCGACCAGTGCCAGCGCCTGTTCCGGACAGACCCGCGCACACGAGCCGGAGCCGATGCAGCGCACCGGGTCGACCTCCGGATGCAGGCTGGCCGGCTCGTTGAGCCCGGCTTCGGTGGCCTCGGCCAGCGCGGCGCGTCCACGCGCTTCACGCTGACGCCTGCGGCATACGTAGAGGATGAGAAGGGCCGCCAGCGGCAGCACGTACAGCAACGCGATGACCAGTTGGTGAGGTGCCATGGGCTCGAATCAGGCCGCGACCGGGCGCAGGACAGGACGTCCGCGCCAGCGTGCGGGAATTTTTTCCACAAAGTTGGACCGGGGCGTATTTTGTCATACACTGCCGGCATTCGTGTGAAATATTCCCACATTTTTGATTCATGGCTGACGCCGCAGGAATTCCCATGTCCGCCCCAGTCACCGTCATCGGTACGGCATCGCCGCGCCCTGCCCGCTCCTCCGCGCCCGCCGCCCCGCGCGAGCGTACCTGGCCCCTGCTGCTGGCGGTGGTGGTCATGATTGCCGTGACGGCCACCATCGGCCGCGCCGGCCTGTATGAACCGGGCGACGACCTTGGCTACTATCTCGGCCTGAGCGGCGCGCTGATGATGGCGACCCTGTTGCTCTACCCCCTGAGAAAGCGCATCCGGCCCCTGCGCCGCCTGGGGCCGATGCGTCACTGGTTCCGCTACCACATGGTGTTCGGCATCGCCGGCCCGATCCTGGTGCTGCTCCATTCGACCTACCGCATCGAATCGCTCAACGCCGGCGTGGCCCTGGTGTCGATGGCGCTGGTGGCGGCCAGCGGCCTGATCGGCCGCTTCCTGTACGTGCGCATCCATCACGGCCTGTACGGCCAGCGCGCCACGCTGGAGGAATTCCAGACGCTCTCCGGCCTGGCCAACCGCGCTGTGCGCTCGCAGCTGTTCTTCGTCCCGGAGGTGGAGCAGGCCTTGCTGAGCTTCGAGCGCGACGCGCTGGCGCCGACGGCCGGCCCGGGGCGCCTGATCCGCTTCGTCCTCCTCGGCCCGCGCGCGCGCCTGCTCTACTGGCGCGCCCTGCCCCGTATCCGTACCGCGCTCAGGGCACGTGCCGAGGCGCGCCACTGGGATCGCGCCAAGACGCGCCGGCGCATGCGCAAATCGCGCAAGCTGGTCCTCGGTTATCTGCGGGCGGTGCTGCGGGTGGCCCAGTTCAATGCCTTCGACCGCCTGTTCTCCCTGTGGCACGTGGTGCACGTACCCTTGCTGTACCTGCTGGTGCTCAGCGCCGTGATTCACGTGATCGCGGTGCACATGTACTGAGCCGACGCATGCGAGTCCTGTTCGTTCTTCTGTGCCTGATGGGATGGGCACCCCTTGCCGCGAGCCAGAGCATCGAGTCGATCATCATGCCGGGCGAGCTGATCGCCGGCCATGCCAAGCTCGAGGCCAATTGCGAGAACTGCCATGTGCGCTTCAAGAAGAAGGAGCAGGACCGGCTGTGCCGCGACTGTCACAAGCCCATTCGCGCCGACATCGCGGCGAAACGCGGCTACCACGGCCGACTCAAGCCGCAGCCCTGTCGGAACTGCCATACCGACCATGAGGGCCGCAACGCTCGCATCGTGCATCTGGACACGAAGACCTTCGACCATCACCTGACCGACTACGCGCTCGCGGGCAAGCACACGACGGTCAAATGCACCTCTTGCCACCTGCCGGGCAAAAAGCACCGCGACGCCCCGGGCCAATGCGTGGACTGCCACCGCAAGGACGACACCCACAAGGGCGGGCTGGGGCCCAAATGCGCCGACTGCCATGACGCGCGCGACTGGAAGCGCACCCGCTTCGACCATGACACGACGGATTTCAAGCTGCGTGGCGGTCACACCCAACCGGCCTGCACCGACTGCCACGCCAACAACCGCTTCAAGGACACCCCGACCCAGTGCGTGGCCTGCCACCGTGACGACGACCCTCACAAGGGCCGCTACGGTGAGAAGTGCGCCAGCTGCCACCAGGACAGCGACTGGAAACGCCTGAGCTTCGATCACGACCGGGATACCCGCTACGATCTGATCGGGCGCCACGCCCAGGTCAAGTGCGATTCGTGCCACACCGGGTCGCTCTATCGCGACAAGCTCGCCACCCGGTGCGTGTCCTGCCATCGCAGCGACGATCCGCACAAGGGCGCCCTGGGCGAGCAGTGCGAGAACTGCCACGCGGAGTGGTCGTGGAAGCGCACCCGCTTCGACCATGCGAAGACCGACTTCCCGCTCCTGGGCAAGCACCTGAACACGCAATGCGAGTCCTGTCACAAGACCGCGCGCTACAAGGACGCGCCGACCCGCTGCGTCGCCTGCCATGCCGACGACGACAAGCACAAGAAGCGCTTCGGCGACAAATGCGACAGCTGCCACGGTGCCGACGACTGGAAGACCATCCGCTTCGATCATGATCGGGACACCCAGTACCCGCTGCGGGCCAGACACCGGCAGGTGACATGCGAAAGCTGTCACACCGGTTTTCTGTACGAAGTGAAGCTCGAACAGACCTGCGTGTCCTGCCACAAGACCGACGACGTCCACAAAGGCCAGCTCGGTGCCCGCTGCGACCAGTGCCATGCGGAGGACGACTGGAAGCGCACCGGCTTCGACCATGGGCGGTCCCGCTTTCCGCTGCTCGGCCGTCACCAGGTCGCCCGATGCGCCGACTGCCACAAGGCCGCCACCTACCGGGACGCACCCACCGCCTGCGTCTCGTGCCATCGCGAGGACGACGTCCACAAGCAGACCCTCGGCCCCAAATGCGAGAGCTGCCACAACGCGCGCGACTGGCGACTGTGGGACTTCGACCACGACAAGACCGACTTCCGACTCGACGGCGCACACCGGAAGGTTCGGTGCAGCGGCTGCCATCGTCAGCCGGTCGACAAGGCGATCACCCTGGCGACGAGCTGCGTGTCCTGCCACGCGGGCGACGACGTGCACGAGGGCGCATTCGGCAAACGGTGCGAGCGCTGTCACGTGAGCGAACGCTTCACCGACGTCAGCGCGTTGCACCAGCGCTGAGCATCGCTGTTGCAAAACACGATTGCATAAATCGTTGACGTGGGAAATTTACCCGCATACACTCGCCACCGTCATGGGAATTTTTCCCATACCCTGTTTTCCGCTTCCGAGAGGACCGATCGATGGCCCGACATCCGGCCCAATCGCGCCGCCCTGGCCCGGGGTGGCCGCCCGCCCTGCCGGCCTGGTGCCTGCACCTGTGCCTGTGGCTGTCGATCCTGCTGTGGTCCGGATGGGCCGGCGCCCAGGTCTCGAGCGTGGCCGATCACCTCAAGACCGGATTTCCGCTGCAGGGGGCCCACGCCGAGGCACGCTGTGAAAGCTGCCATGTGAAAGGGGTCTTCAAGGGCACGCCGCGCACCTGCGAGGGGTGCCACAACACGGGCAGCACGCTGGCGTCCACGGCCAAGCCGGCCAACCACGTGCCGACCAACGAGGCCTGCAGCACCTGCCACTCGTCCAAGGCCTGGAGCGGCGCGCGTTTCGTCCATACCAACATCACCACCAACTGCGTGAGCTGCCACAACGGCACGACCGCACCCGGCAAGAGTGCGAACCACATCCAGACCAGCGCGCCGTGCGAGACCTGCCACCAGTCCACCGCCTCGTTCCGGGCCACCCGTTTCGATCACACCGGCATCGTCGGCAACTGCGCCAGCTGCCACAACGGCAGCCGGGCCTTGGGCAAGAGCGCCAACCACATCCCGACGTCGCTGCCCTGCGAAAGCTGCCACCAGTCGACCGCCCGCTTCTCGGGCGCGCGATTCGATCATGCCAACGTCGCCCCCGGCACGTGCGCCACCTGCCACAACGGGCGCAGTGCGGCAGGCAAAAGCGCCACCCACATCCCCACCAGCCAGTCATGCGACAGCTGCCACCGCACCGGCGGCTGGACGCCCGCGAGCTTCAGCCACAGCGGCGTGACGCCCGGCACCTGTGCCACCTGTCACAACGGGCGCAGCGCGGCCGGCAAACCCGCCACGCACCTGCCGACATCGCAGTCGTGCGACAGCTGTCACCAGACGCGCGGATGGACGCCGGCGAGCTTCAGTCATACCGGCATCGCCCCCGGGACCTGCAACACCTGCCACAACGGGACGACCGCCGCCGGCAAGCCGGTCACCCACCTGCCCACCGCCCAGTCCTGCGATACCTGCCACCGCACCAGCGGGTGGACGCCGGCCACCTTCAGCCACAGCGGCGTGGCACCGGGTTCATGCGCGACCTGCCACAACGGCAGCACCGCCGCCGGAAAGCCGTCGAACCACCTGCCGACGTCCCAATCCTGCGACAGCTGCCACAGCACCAGCGGATGGGCATCGGCGACCTTCAGCCACACCGGGGTCGCGCCGGGCTCATGTTCGACCTGTCACAACGGCAGCACCGCCGCCGGCAAACCATCGAACCACCTGCCGACATCCCAGACCTGCGACACCTGCCATCGCACCACCGGCTGGATTCCCGCCACCTTCAGCCATACCGGTATCGCCCCCGGCACCTGCAACACGTGCCACAACGGCACGACCGCTGCCGGCAAACCGGCCACCCACCTGCCCACTGCCCAGTCCTGCGACAGCTGCCACCGCACCACCGGCTGGGTGCCCGCCACCTTCAGTCACACCGGCGTGACGCCGGGCTCGTGTTCGACCTGCCACAACGGCAGCACCGCCGCCGGCAAACCGTCGAATCACCTGCCGACGACCCAGTCGTGCGACAGCTGCCATCGCACCACCGGCTGGGTGCCGGCCACCTTCAGTCACACTGGCGTGACGCCGGGTTCGTGTTCGACCTGCCACAACGGCAGCACCGCCGCCGGCAAACCGTCGAACCACCTGCCGACCACGCAGTCCTGCGACAGCTGCCACCGCACCACCGGCTGGGTGCCGGCCACCTTCAGCCACACCGGCGTGACGCCGGGTTCGTGTGCGACCTGCCACAACGGCAGCACCGCCGCCGGCAAACCGTCGAGCCACATCCCGACCACGCAGTCGTGCGACACCTGCCACCGCACCACCGGCTGGGTGCCCGCCACCTTCAGCCACACCGGGGTGGCGCCGGGTTCGTGTTCGACCTGTCACAACGGCAGCACCGCCGCCGGCAAACCGTCGAGCCACATCCCGACCACGCAGTCGTGCGACACCTGCCACCGCACCACCGGCTGGGTGCCGGCCACCTTCAGCCACACCGGCGTGACGCCGGGTTCGTGTGCGACCTGCCACAACGGCAGCACCGCCGCCGGCAAACCGTCGAGCCACATCCCGACCACGCAGTCGTGCGACAGCTGCCATCGCACCACCGGCTGGGTGCCCGCCACCTTCAGCCACACCGGCGTGACGCCGGGCTCGTGTTCGACCTGCCACAACGGCAGCACCGCCGCCGGCAAGCCGTCGAGCCACATCCCGACCACGCAGTCCTGCGACACCTGCCATCGCACCACCGGCTGGGTGCCCGCCACCTTCAGCCACACCGGCGTGACGCCGGGCACCTGCAGCACCTGCCACAACGGCAGCACCGCCGCCGGCAAGCCGTCGAGCCACATCCCGACCACGCAGTCGTGCGACACCTGCCACCGCACCACCGGCTGGGTGCCGGCGACTTTCAGCCACACCGGCGTGGCACCGGGCACCTGCAGCACCTGCCACAACGGCAGCACCGCGACCGGCAAGCCATCGAATCACCTCCTCACCACTCAGTCCTGCGACAGCTGTCACCGCACCACCGGTTGGGTGCCGGCCACCTTCACCCACACCGGCGTGACGCCCGGCACCTGCAGCACCTGCCACAACGGCAGCACCGCCACCGGCAAACCGTCGAATCATTTGCCGACGACGCTGTCCTGCGACAGTTGCCACCGGACCACCGCCTGGATTCCCGCCACGTTCACGCATACCGGCGTCACACCAGGCAGTTGCGCCACTTGCCACAACGGCACGTCGGCCACCGGAAAGCCGGGCTCGCACTTCGTCACCACGCGTGCCTGCGACGCCTGCCATACCACGACCGGATGGACGCCGACGACGAGCTACACCCATCTGAGCCCGTTCTACCAGCGGCACAACTCCGGCGTCACCTGCACCTCGTGCCACACCTCGAACTCCGAGGTCATCGCGTGGCGCTATGCCGCCTACAAGCCCAACTGCGCGGGGTGTCACGCCAACCGGTTCCGCCCGGGCGAGCACGTGAAGATCAGTTCGCCGCGGGTGTATTACACGGTCGCCGAACTGGCCGACTGCTCGGGCGCCTGCCACGAGTACACCGACAGCTCGATGACCACCATCCGCCGCTCCAGAACCGGCCATCACCGTGCCACCAGCGGCAGCTTCGACTGACAAACCACAACGGAAACCGACCGGATGACGCTGCAACGTTGCCTTCGCCACCTCAGGTGGATCACCTGCCTGTTCGCCCTGCTCGCCGCCATGCCGGCAATCGGCCAGGTGCTCGACGAAATCGAGGTACAGCGCGATGGCAACGATGTGCTGGTGCGGATCCTGTTCAACGCACGCATCCAGTACCTGCGTCATTCCCCGACCGATCGCGGGGAACTGGTCCGGATCGAATTCCAGGTACTGAACGACCCGGAGGCTGCCGCCTCCTCCGCCGATGAATACCGCAAGGTGGACGGCGGTGGCCTGCTGCCTGATTTTTCCGTCACCTATTCCTCCGGCCAGGGCGGCCGGACGGTCAAGAACATCCAGTTGCGCTTCGACAAACCGGTGCACTTCAGCGTCTCCCCGGGCGAGTCGAATCGCAGCGTCGTGCTGCGCATTCCGATCGCCGCCGCGGCGGTCGCGCAGGAAGCACAACAGGCCCGCACCGCCGAGCTTCCGCTCGCACAGCGCTACATCGTCGTCCTTCACGCGCAGGACGCGCCGATCCGCAAGGTCGTCCCGATTCCCGCCGACTACCAGGCCCTGTCGCTGTTCACCGATACCATCGACGTCGACGGCGCGACGCAGTATCGCCTCAATCTTGGCTACTTCGAGGATGCTGCGGAGGCCGAACGCGTTCGCCAGGCACTGAAAAAACGCTTTCCCGAAGCCACGGTCGCGCGCATGCGCGACGACGCGACGCCACCGCCCAGCGCCAGCGTGCCGCCGCCGGCACAGACCGTGACCGCCGAATCCGCGCCCGCGACCGTGCCGCAAACCGCCGAGGAAGTCGAGGCCCAAGCCGCCACCCTCTTCGCACAAGGCAAGGCGGCGCTCGACAACGGTGACAACGCGCTGGCCATCGGTCGCTTCAACCGGGTGCTGGTCCTGCCGCCCTCGCGCTACTCGCAGCAGGCGCAGGAGCTGATCGGTCTGGCCCGCGAACGCAACGGCCAGATCCGCAAGGCGCGCGCGGAATATGAGCTCTACCTCAAGCTCTATCCGGACAGCGAAGGCGCGGCCCGTGTCGGCAAGCAGCTTGCGGCGCTCCCGGAAGCGGGCGCCGCCAGGACGGTGGGCGCCCGTGCCGCCCGGCCGGTGACGCCGATCCCGTTCACGCTCAGCGGCAGTCTGTCGCAGTTCTACTACCACGGCGCCACCCATGCCGAATCGCGTGTCAATACCGGCACCACCATCGACAAAGCGGTATTCGACGAAACCGACCAGTCCGCGCTGATCACCAACATCGATCTCACCGGCCGCTTCCGGACCGCCCAGTTCGACAACCGCCTGGTGCTGCGGGACACCAACACCGCTGATTTCCTCGGTCGCGGCAACAGTCGCAACCGGCTGACCGCCGCCTACTACGACTTCAAGTACCTGCCCATGCAGATGGGCGGACGGATCGGGCGCCAGTCGGGTCTCTCCGGCGGCGTGCTCGGACGCTTCGACGGCCTGCTGGGCGGCTACCAGTTCGCGCCCCGGTGGAAAGCCAACGTCGTGGTCGGGCAACCCGTGGAATACAACTTCGACTCATCGCGCTACTTCTACGGCGCGAACGTGGATGCCGGCACCTTTGCCGAGCACTGGAGCGGCAACGGCTACGTCATCGAGCAGAAGATCGACGATGTGGTCGACCGCCGCGCGCTCGGGGGTGACGTGCGCTACTTCGACCCGCATCTGGCCATGTACGGCCTCGTCGACTACGACACCTATTTTCGCAAGCTCAACATCGCCATGCTTCAGGGCACGCTGTCCACGGACAGCGGCTACACCTGGAACCTGCTCTACGACCGCCGCCAGACACCCACACTGCAACTGGGCAACGCCCTCATCGGCGAGACCCATTCGTCCATGCACACCCTGCTGCAAACCCTGTCCCTCGACCGGATCAAGCAACAGGCCCTGGACCGCACCGCGCTGGCGAAACTGCTCTTTGCCGGCGTCTCGCGCCAGTTCAACCCGCACCTGCAGCTGGGTGTCGACCTGCGCCTGTCGAGCATCGGCGCGCTGCCGGCCAGCGGCAACCTGCCCGCAACTCCGGCGACGGGCACCGTCCGCCACGTCAACGTGCAGGCGATCGGCTCCAACCTTTACAGCGACCGGGACATTCTCGTGTTCGATGTGGGCAGCCTGCACGGCCGGGACTACACCGGCCTGAGCGCCTCGCTCAACAGCCTCAGCGTCGTGCGCGAGCACTGGGTGCTCGAACCGGCCCTGCGGTACTACCGCCAGCGCAACGACGCAGGAACGCGCCTGCGGCGCATCACCCCCAGCCTCCGTCTCACCTATCGCTGGAAGGAATCGCAGAGCCTGGAGATGGAATTCATGCTCGAACAGTCGCAGACCGACGCCAACGGCCAGTCCGAGTCCAGCACACGCCAATTCGCATCGCTGGGCTACCGCGTCGATTTCTGACACCCGCCAGACAAATAGAAAAAGGCCAGTCATGATGACTGGCCTTTTTCATTTTTTGTTGTTACTGGTCGGGGCGGCGGGATTCGAACTCGCGACCCCTTGCACCCCATGCAAGTGCGCTACCAGGCTGCGCTACGCCCCGACACAAGCCCACAATTATAGGCAATGCGGGCCAAAACCACAATCCACTTACGCGTCTTTCAATTCATCGAGCAGGTTCGAGAGCACCTGACGGGCATTGGCGATCTTGTCCCGCAGGTCGGCCGCCTCATGCGCGTCTTCATGCGCATGGATGGCCGACGCGTTGAGCTGGTTGCGCGCCCCGGAAATGGTGAAGCCTTCCTGGTACAGCAACTCGCGGATCCGCCGGATCAGGCGCACCTCATGATGCTGGTAATAGCGGCGGTTGCCCCGGCGCTTGACCGGCTTGAGCTGGGTGAATTCCTGCTCCCAATAGCGCAGCACATGGGGCTTGACACCACACAACTCGCTGACTTCGCCGATGGTGAAATAGCGTTTGGCCGGGATCGGCGGCAGGCGGTCTTCGCCGTCGGTATTAGGACTTTCCTGCATGACTCAGGGATTCCACAGCAGCTTTGAGCTTCTGGCTGGCATGAAAGGTGACCACACGACGCGCCGTGATCGGGATCTCTTCCCCGGTTTTGGGGTTGCGACCCGGGCGTTGGGGTTTGTCGCGCAGCTGGAAGTTGCCGAAACCGGACAGCTTCACACACTCACCTCGCTCCAGCGCCATGCGAATTTCCTCGAAGAATCCCTCGACCATGTCCTTCGCTTCGCGCTTGTTCAAACCGACCTGCTCGAACAGCAGGTCTGCCAGTTCAGCCTTTGTTAATGTCATTCTCGCGTCCCTTATCCACGCAGGCGGGCATTAAAGTCGGCCTCGGCTCGTTGGACCAGTGCCGCGACCGCAGCGTCCACCTCGGCGTCTTCAAGGGTTCGTTGAGTATCTTGCATCAACACCCTGAAAGCAAGGCTCTTTTTGTCCGGATCGATGCCTTTGCCCTGATACACGTCGAACAGTTCGATCGCCCTGACGATGGGCGCAGCCGCCGCCTCGAGGGCCGCCAGAACGCTCGCCGAATCGATGCCGTGATCGAGCACCAGCGCCATGTCACGGGTCACCGCCGGCTGGCGGGAGATCGGGGCGTATTCGGGCAATCGGGCCGCCAACGCGGCATCGGCCTCGATTTCGCACACGATCGGTGCCGTGCCGAGATCATATTTCTGCACCCATTTCGGATGAATTTCACCGATGTATCCGACCGGTTCGCCATCGATGCTGATACTTGCCGAACGCCCCGGGTGGAGCGCGGGATGCTCGGCGGCGGCAAAGCGTGCCGCGACCGGGGCCAGCAGGGCCTCGACATCGGCCTTGAGATCGAAGAAGTCCACCGCCCGGCCCGGCTGCCCCCATTGCTCGGGCGCGGCCGTCCCCGCAGCCAGCAGCGCCAGACGCACCGGCTGGTGGTAGCCGGGCACGGGTTGCGCATCGGCATCGGCGACAAAGCAGCGCCCCACTTCGAAGATGCGTACGCGCGTGCTCTGGCGCTTGCGGTTGACCGTCAGCGCCTGCACGAGCCCCGGGATCAGGCTGCTGCGCATGACGTTCATCTGGCTGGCAATCGGATTGGCCAGCCGGATCGGGGCCTCGTTGCCGCACAGGTCGCGCTCCCAGGCGTCCTCGATGAACGCGTAGGTCACCACCTCCTGGAAGTCGCGATCCGCCACCAGCCGGCGCACCTGCCACAGATCACGCCGATCCTCCGGCTTGTCCAGCATCGCCAGACTGCCCTGGGGTGCCGGGGCGGGCAGCTTCTCGTAGCCGTGCAGACGCACCAGTTCTTCGATCAGATCGACCTCGATCTCGATGTCGAAGCGGTAGGACGGCGGCGTCACGATGAAGGTGTCGCCGTCGCGGCGCACGTCCAGGTGCACACGCTCGAGCAGGGATGCGATCTGGTCGTCGTCGAGGGCGATACCGAGCAGCTTGCGTGCCCGCGCGGGGCGCAGGACGACCGGCTCGCGTGCGGGCAGATCGGCGACCGATTCGGCCACCGTGACCGGACCGGGCGCGCCCCCGCAGATCTCCAGAATCAGCTGGGTCGCGCGCTCGATGGCGACCGGGCTGAGCGCGAAGTCGACACCGCGCTCGAAGCGATGGGAGGCATCCGACGAAAAGCCATACTCACGCGCCCGGCCGGCGATGGCTTCGGGCGCGAAAAAGGCCGCTTCGAGGAACAGGTCCCGGGTCGTCAGGGTGACACCGCTGTCCTCGCCCCCCATGATGCCGGCCATGCCGAGAACATTGCGCTCGTCGGCGATCAACAGGGTGTCGGCGTCCAGATCGATGGTCTGCTCGTTGAGCAGCAGGAGTTTTTCCCCCGGCGCCGCGAGGCGCGCATGAATCGCGCCGCTCAAGTGGGCGTTGTCGTAGGCATGCAGGGGCTGGCCGAGTTCGAGCATCACGTAGTTGGTGATGTCGACCAGGGCGCTGATGCTGCGGATACCGCTGCGCTCGAGCCGGCGCTTCATCCACTCGGGTGTCGATGCGGCGGCATCGACGCCCTCGATGATCCGGCCGCAGAAGCGCGGGCACGCCGCCGGCGCGTCGAGGACGACCTCGCGACGGGCATCGATGGTCGGCGGCACTGGCGCGATCGCGGGCAGCGTGAGCGGCAGATCGGTCAATGCCGCCACCTCGCGGGCCACCCCGATCAGACTCAGGCAGTCGGCCCGGTTCGGCGTCAGGCTGATTTCGATGATCGCATCGTTCAGGTCGAGCAGCTCACGCACGTCCTGCCCCACCGGGGCATCATCGCTCAGGCGGTACAGGCCGCCGTGGTCGTCCGACAGGCCCAGTTCCTTGGCCGAGCACAGCATGCCGAAGGACGCGACGCCGCGCAGCTTGGCCTTCTTGATCTCGAAGCCCGGCAGCCGGGCGCCGACCAGCGCACACGGCACCTTCATGCCGGCCTCGGCGTTGGGGGCGCCGCAGACGATCTGCAGCGGTTCGCCCTGCCCGGCATCGACCTGGCACACCTTCAGGCGATCGGCGTCGGGATGTTTTTCGGTGGACAGGATGTGCCCCACCACCACGGACGAGAAGGCCGCCGCAGCGGGTTTGATTTCCTCGACCTCGAGCCCGGCCATGGTGAGCAGATGCCCCAGCCCTTCGGTATCCAGCGCGGGATCAACAAGTGTGCGCAGCCACTGTTCTGAAAAAAGCATGTCGTCTTACCTGAATTGGCTGAGGAAACGCAGGTCGTTCTCGAAGAACAGGCGCAGATCGTGGATGCCGTAGCGCAGCATGGTCAGTCGATCCGAGCCCATGCCGAAGGCGAAGCCGGTGTATTGCTCCGGATCGATGCCGCCGTGGTGCAGCACATTCGGATGGACCATCCCGCAGCCGCCGATCTCGAGCCACTTGCCCTTGAGCTCACCATGCATGAAACCGACGTCGATCTCGGCGCTCGGCTCGGTGAACGGGAAAAAGGACGGACGGAAGCGCACCTGCAGGTCATCGGTCTCGAAGAACTTGCGCAGGAAGTCGGCAATCACGCCCTTCAGATCGGCAAAGCTGACCTGTTCGCCCACCCACAGGCCTTCCATCTGGTGGAACATCGGCGAATGGGTGGCGTCGGAATCGACGCGATACACCCGGCCGGGGACGATGATCCGGATTTCCGGCATGTGCGCGGCGCCGGCATGGCGCTCCACATGGGCACGCATGCTGCGGATCTGCACCGGACTGGTATGGGTCCGCAGCAGCACGTCGTCGTTGCCTTCGAGGTAGAAGGTATCGTGCATGGAGCGGGCCGGATGGTTTTCCGGGGTGTTCAGGGCGGTGAAGTTGAAGAAATCGGTCTCGATTTCCGGGCCGTCCGCCACCTCGAAGCCGATGGAGCGGAACAGCGCCTCGATCCGCTCCACGGTACGGCTGACCGGATGCAGCCCTCCCTTGCCGGTACCGCGCCCGGGCAGGGTCACGTCCAGCGCCTCGGCGGCGAGCTGGTGGCTCAGTTGCGCGTCGCGGATCGCCTCACGGCGGCTCTCGAGCGCTTCCTCGATGCGCGCCTTGGCGGCATTGATGCGGGCGCCGGCCTCACGCCGCGCCTCGGGCGCGAGCTGACCGAGCGATTTGAGTTGTTGCGTGATGGCGCCACTCTTGCCGAGATAGCGCGACTTGGCCACATCGAGCTGGCCGGCGTCGGCCGCCGCGGCGAAATCGCTCTGCGCCTGTGAGATGAGGGAATCGAGATCGTTCATGAACCTGCGCCATGCTTGTCAGAAAAAAAAAGGAGGCTAGGCCTCCTTTCTTTCCGCTGCGGGTGCTTACGCAGCGAGTTGGGCCTTGGCCTGCTCCGCGAGCGCGGCAAACGCCGGCTTGTCGAACACGGCCAGATCGGCCAGCACCTTGCGATCCACGTCGATGGAAGCCTTCTTGAGGCCGTTCATGAACGTGCTGTAGGTCATTCCCACCTCGCGCGAGGCGGCATTGATACGGGCGATCCACAGGGCGCGGAACTGACGCTTGCGCTGACGACGGTCACGGTACTGGTACTGACCGGCCTTCATCACCGCCTGTTTGGCGACGCGGTAGACATTCTTGCGACGACCGCGGAAACCTTTGGCCTGGGCAAGGACTTTCTTGTGACGGGCGCGTGCGGTTACACCACGTTTGACTCGAGGCATGATTCTCTCCTATCAGGCGTAGGGCAGCATGGCGCTGACCAGTTTGGCATCCGACTCGTGGACCTGGGTCGCACCACGCAGGTGGCGCTTGGCCTTGGTGGTCTTCTTGGTCAGGATGTGACGCTTGAAGGCTTGACCGCGCTTGACACTACCGCTCGCGCGCACACGGAAACGCTTGGCAGCGCCCCGCTTGGTTTTCATCTTGGGCATGAGATGCTCCTGTTTATGTCATGGTCACAGGCAGCGCTCGCGCGCATTTGTGGACCTGCTCCCACTTGTTTCGAAGGCACCGGGGCGCCTTCACCTGCAATTCGCCGAAACGGCGAAAACCTTATTTGCCCTTCTTGCTCGGCGCCATGACCATCACCATCTGGCGGCCTTCCATCTTGGGCATCTGTTCGACGTTCGCCAGTTCCCCCAGATCGGCCTTGATACGCTCGAGCTGGCGCATGCCGAATTCCTGGTGGGCCATCTCGCGGCCGCGGAAACGCAACGTCACCTTAACCTTGTCGCCATCTTCCAGGAATCGACGCAGATTGCGCAGCTTGATCTGGTAGTCGTTCTCGTCCGTACGCGGACGCAACTTGACTTCCTTGACCTGCACCTGTTTCTGCTTGGCTTTTGCCTCGTGCGCCTTCTTGGCTGCCTGGTACTTGAACTTGCCGTAATCCATGATCCGGCAGACAGGCGGCTTGGCCAAAGGGGCGATTTCCACCAGGTCGAGCCCGGCGTCTTCAGCCAGTTCCAGCGCGGCACGGATCGTCTGGATCCCGGCCTGCTCCCCTTCGGCGTCGATCAGACGCACTTCCGGCGCGGTAATTTCTTCATTAACGCGCTGCTTCTTTTCCTGAGCGATGGTTCCACTCTCCTCAATTCAGAACAATATCAGGCCGTGCCGGCACGCGATTCGATTTCGCGCTGCCAACGCTCGATCAAAGCATCGAGGGACATTTGGCCGAGGTCTTGACCACCCCGGACGCGCACGGCCACGAGCCCGGCTTCCTTTTCCTTGTCGCCCACAACGAGCAGATAAGGGAGCCGGCGTACGCTATGTTCGCGGATTTTATATGTAATTTTCTCGTTCCGCAAATCCGGAACGACCCTGAAACCGGCATTCTGGAGGCGGCGCACCACGTCCTTGACATACTCGGACTGCGGTTCGGAGATGTTCATCACCACCGCCTGCACCGGCGACAGCCACAGGGGGAAGTTGCCGGCGAAGTTCTCGATCAGGATACCGATGAAGCGCTCGAGCGAGCCGAGGATGGCGCGATGCAGCATCACCGGTCGGGCGCGCGTGTTTTCCTCGGTGACGTACTCGGCGCCGAGCCGTTCGGGGAGCACGAAATCGAGCTGCATGGTGCCGCATTGCCAGGAGCGGCCCAGCGCGTCCTTGATGTGATATTCGATCTTCGGGCCATAGAAGGCGCCTTCGCCGGGCAGTTCTTCCCACTCGACACCGGATGAACGCAGGGCCTCGCGCAAGCCTTCCTCGGCCTTGTCCCAGATCTCGTCGGTACCGGCACGCTTCTCGGGGCGCAATGACAGCATCACCGCCACGTCCTGGAAACCGAAGTCGGCATACACCTTCTTGAGCAGTTCATTGAAGGCCACCACCTCGGAGACCACCTGGTCTTCGGTACAGAAGATGTGGGCATCGTCCTGAACGAAACCGCGCACCCGCATCAGGCCATGCAGCGCCCCGGACGGTTCGTTGCGGTGGCAGGAACCGAACTCGGCCAGGCGCAACGGCAGATCCCGATAGGAATGCAGGCCGTGGTTGAAGATTTCCACGTGGGCCGGGCAGTTCATGGGCTTGACCGCGTAGTCGCGCTTCTCCGACTCGGTGGTGAACATGTTCTCGCGATAGTTCTCCCAATGGCCGGAACGCTCCCACAGGGCACGGTCCATCATGAACGGCGTTTTCACTTCCTTGTAGCCGGCCGCATCCAGCGTACGGCGCATGTACTGCTCGACCTGCTGCCACAGGGTCCAACCATGCGGATGCCAGAACACCATGCCCGGTGCTTCATCCTGCAGATGGAACAGGTCGAGCTGCTTGCCCAGGCGGCGATGATCCCGCTTCTCCGCCTCTTCGAGCATGTGCAGGTACTGGGCCTGATCGTCCTTGCTCGCCCAGGCCGTGCCGTAGATGCGCTGGAGCATCTCGTTCTTCGAGTCGCCACGCCAGTAGGCGCCGGCCACCTTCATGAGCTTGAAGACTTTGAGCTTGCCCGTCGAGGGCACGTGGGGCCCGCGGCACAGGTCGATGAAATCGCCTTCGCGATAGAGCGACACATCCTCGTCCGACGGGATCGAGGCGATGATCTCGGCCTTGTAGTGCTCGTTGATCGACTTGAAGAACGCGACCGCCTTGTCCCGCGGCCACACCTCGCGCGAGACCGGAATATCACGCTTGGCCAGTTCCTTCATGCGCTTTTCGATCCGGGCGAGATCTTCCGGCGTAAAGGGGCGCTCGTAGGAAAAATCGTAGTAGAAGCCGTTGTCGATGACCGGCCCGATGGTGACCTGGGCCTCGGGAAACAGCTCCTTGACCGCGTAGGCCAGCAGGTGCGCCGTCGAGTGACGGATCACCTCGAGCCCGTCCACATCCTTCGCCGTCACGATACCCAGCGCGACATCCGCATCGATGGTGTGACTCACATCCACCAGCTTGCCGTCGACCTTGCCGGCCAGGGCGGCACGAGCCAGCCCCTCGCCGATCGACTGCGCCACCTCGAGCACGGTGACCGGATGATCGAACTGGCGTACGGAGCCGTCGGGAAGCGTGATGTCAGGCATGTGTATCCTCTCGGGGCAAAAAAAAAGCGCGGTCGAAACCGCACTTTTTTCGTTCGAATGGCAAACGTCGCGGAACTCGACCTTGATCAGTAATCAACACCGGTGCAAGTTCGGGTCGCCACAGCCATTCTCTCCTTAGATTTTGGTAGGCGCGATTGGATTCGAACCAACGACCCCCACCATGTCAAGGTGGTGCTCTAACCAACTGAGCTACGCGCCTAAGGAGGCCGAATTATAGCCCAACGGACGGACCTGTCAATCGCGCCAGCGATAAATTATCAAGGTTTCTTCAGCTTGGTAGATGAACAGGATCAGGACCGCACCGAGGACGGCACCGATGAAGCCGGCGCCCTGCCCGGCCGGTAGATGCCGAGGAACTGCCCAGGAACGAGGCGACCACGGAGCCGGCAATACGAGCAACGCGGTCATGATCAGGCCGAGATCTTCCTTGCCCGGATGCAGAAAACTTGGCGATCACGCCCACGAGCAGACGATCAGAATCGTCCACAGGATACCCATGCGACTCCCTTGCTGTCCTTGCGGCCGCCGTCCGGCATGCGTTCGCCGGGTGCTGCACCGCACACCGTAGGCCATCACAGTACGCCAAGACGGCGCCGTGAAGGTGGAACTTTTTGTTAAGCGTTCACGCCCACTCGGCGAGAAAGGCCTTCCAGTGCGGCGCGTCGATGCCGGACAGGGTCTGACGCACGACGCCGAGTTCCTCTCGTATTCCTCGGAAACTCAATACGCCGCGCATCTTCTGGAAGCGCAGGTACACCAGATAGGTGTTCACCCACGTCGGTCTCGCAGTAGTCGCGAATCTCGGCGATCTGGCCGTCCTGATAGGCGCCCCAGACCGCGAACCGTCCATGCCAAGTTTGCCGGGAAAACCCATCAGCTTGGCCAGATCGTCCAACGGTGCGTTGGCACGCGGCTGGTACAGGGCGAGCAGATCCATCAGGTCCAGGTTGCCGGCTGTGGTAGCGGCTGATGTAGTTGTTCCACTTGAAGTCACGCGCGTCGCGCACGTCGCCCTCGCCCATCTCCCAGTATCGCGGCGCACTCACCCATGGAGGCAGGCCCCGGTAGTGCAGCACCGGCAGATCGAAGCCGCCGCCGTTCCAGGAGACGATCTGCGGGTGAAGCGTTCGATGCCGTCGAAGAAGCGCTGGATTGATGCCGGCCTCGTCGCTGTCCGGCTCCGAGAGGCTGAACACCCGGAACTGCCCGCGTCGCGGAAGCGCAGGAGATGGTGACGATGCGATGCAGGTAGTGCGGCAGAAAGTCGTTCCCGACCGCGGCCCGACGCTGCTGAAAGGCCAGTTCGGCACCTCGTCGTCCGCCAGTTCGGCCGGCAAGGTCGTGGAGCCGGCGCAGCCGGCCACGTCCGGGATGGTTTCAATGTCGAAGACGAGCACCGGATTCACTTCTGCGTCCACTCGCCGCCGCGCTGCACATACCAGCCGCCAGGCGCCTTGTCGATCCAGCGCTGGGCAAAGGTCTTCTGCACCTGCGCCGCCCATTCGGGGTGGCCGTTGGCCTGGGCGATTTCCTTGTACAGCTTCATCCGGTCGGCGTTCTCCGCCGACACCAGGGCATTGAGCTTGGCCCGCTGCGACAGCGGTGCGGCCTTGGCATCGCGCACCGCCAGGGTACCGTTGGCGGCCAGTCCGATCGCACCGGAGGCATAGAAGGGCGCCAGTTGCGCATGGCGCGCCTGCATCGACGACTTGAGGGCGGCGATGGTCGGCGTGTTGATTTCAAGATTGCCCTGGGCGAGCGCCAGCGAGGCGCCGACCACCAGAAGCAGCGTCAGGAATCCCTTGATCAGCCGTGTCATTTGCCGTTCTCCCCGGGCTCGGTTTTCGTCTCGCCCTGCTGCTGCTTGAGTTGCCAGACTTCGTCGATGATGCGATCGGCCGCCTTCTCGGCCGCCGCCGCCGGAAAGTAGATGTTGATGGTCACGCAGGCGGACAGACTCGCCACCAGCACGGCGGGGATCAGCCAGAGATGAAGTGTTTTCATGCCGTCCTCATTCGATCACCGGTGCAGCTTCACCGGCGGTGGCGTTGATCAGGCGATCCACCAGCACCGCCCAATCGACGCGTCGATTGTAGCCGATGACATTCAGCCCGGGATGCCACCACCCCGCACCAGCATGAACGGGGCATCGTCCCGCCCGGCGCCATCCAGGCCGGCCATCTGGCACACATTGCCGCGCAACTGGCAGGAAAAGCCGATCTCGCGGTAGCCGAAATCGTTGAAGAAACGCAACACGCTGCGCTGGATGGCCGCCATGGCACCGCCCCGCCCAGCGCCGTGATGTTCTCCACCGCGCGCTGACTGATGCGCTTCGCGTAGTGGCCAGGCGAACTGTGCACGCGGGCGTCGAAGCGCACCGGCCGCCAGCGCGCCATCGATAAGGCGTCAACGTTTGCGTCGATGAATCCGCTGACAGCACCGAAGGAAAAGGTCTGCGTCAGTTGCGCCAGATCCAGGTGCTCGGCGCTGATATCGGCTTTCAGGCGGGGCAGCAGGCCGAAGGGGTCGGTCACCTCCAGGCCGGTCGCCTGCACATAACCATCGAAGACCGACACCACCAGCGTACCGTCCAGGCCGATGCGCTCGGGCGAGACCTGGATGCCGGGCACTGCCAGCGACAGGGTCCCCGCCATGCGTGGCCATTCCAGCGCCTCGGTCAGGCGATCGAGCGAAATCGGCTCCGAGTACAGATGCCCGCTGCCCTGCCACTGCCCGTCGGCCATCTCAAGCGACAAGGCCTCGACGATGATCGCACCGTCCAGCACCGGCAAGCGGACCGGCAGCAGGCGCAGCCGGGTGCCGTCCAGATCGGCCATGAGGGCGAAGGGGGCGAAGTCGAGCTTCTGCCAGTGCAGCCCGCCCACGTCCAGCTGCCACTGCGTCGCCGCCTCACGGCGCCAGGGCAGCGTGCCGTTGAGCGGACCGACGCGGAAGCGTTGCCCCAAATAGGAAAAACCGACGTCGTGCAAGTCGAGTCGACCGGCTTCGGGGCGCCCTTGCGTCCAGCGCACACGCCCGGACAACTGCCCCGCCAGGCGCCAACGATCCTGGTGCGCCGGCGCGATCACCGGCAGGAGGAGTTGGGGCCCGAGTTGGGCCAGATCGAGGCCGTCGAACCGGGCGGTAGCATCGAGGGGCCGCCCGGTCGCCAAGTCGATGGCGCCCGCGAATCGGCCGTCGTCCAGCCCCGGCCCCTGCAGCCGGGCGGCGGCAACCTCGAGGCGATCGTCATCGATCCGGCCACGTGCCTCGAGCGACCACCCCGCGGAGGCGAGCACCGGATTCCAGAACACTTCGCCCTGCTGCCACTGCAACCGGGCCTGCCAGCGGGCGCCACCACGCGTTTGCGGCGCGTACCGCCCCTGCAGGCGTGCCGCCAGTTGCTCTCCCGCATGCAATCCGTCCGCATCGGAAAAGGTCGCCTCGGCCAGTTGCAGATCGGCGCTCCAGGCCTGCCCGTCGAAACGCACCGCACCATCGACGCGACCGGCCACTTGGTGCCCGTGCCGGTCGATCCGGGCCAGATCGAGCAGCGAACCGAGCGACACGCGCTGCAAGCTTGAACGCATCTCGCCGCCAGCCGTGCGCGTCGCGGACACCAGCCCCCCGTCGGCCAACTGCAATTTAAGCGACCCGCTGGCGGACGCGGCGTCGACATCGAAGGCGATGCGCGCCCCGCGCAAACCGTCCGGTCCGCCCAAGCGGCCATCGTCACAACGGATATGCCCCTGCGCGAGGGACAGCGACCCGCAGCGGATGTGAAGCCGGCGCCACTGGCGCGCGCCGAGCTGGAGTGTCTGAATGTCGAGGGCGCCAGGGGCGCTGTCTTCGTCGGGCAAGACGAGATGGATGCCGCGGACTGCCACGCCCGCGCCACGGATGTCCGCGACGGTCAGCTGCAGCCCGGCACAGGCCAGGTTCGCCGTCGCCACCAGAGCGCCGGCGACGAGGCCCTGCCAACGCGTCCGCCGACGCCCGGCCATGGCTCAGGCGGGGAACACGCCTGTCGACAGGTAGCGATCCCCCCGATCGCACACGATCGACACGATCACCGCGTCGCGCACCTGTTCGGCGATGCGCAGGGCCACATGCATGGCGCCGCCGGAAGAGATGCCGGCGAAGATGCCCTCTTCGCGCGCCAGGCGCCGGGTCATCGCCTCGGCGTCGGGCTGGGTGACCGGCTCGATGCGATCGACCCGGGTCGCGTCGTAGATACTCGGCAGATACGCCTCCGGCCACTTGCGGATCCCGGGAATCTGCGCGCCCTGGGCCGGCTCGCAACCGACGATCTCGATGTCCGGCTTCTGCGACTTGAGAAAGCGGGAAGTGCCCATGATCGTCCCGGTGGTACCCATGGAACTGACGAAATGGGTGATTTCGCCCCCGGTCTGGCGCCAGATCTCCGGCCCGGTCCCTTCGAAGTGGGCCACCGGATTGTCCGGATTGCCGAACTGGTCGAGGATGGTCCCCTGGCCTTCGTCGCGCATGCGCTCGGCCATGTCCCGCGCCAGTTCCATGCCACCCTCCTTGGGGGTGAGCACCAGTTCGGCGCCGAAGGCGCGCATGGTCTGGCGGCGCTCGACGCTCTGGTTTTCGGGCATCACCAGGATCATGCGGTAGCCGCGGATGGCCGCCGCCATGGCCAGGGCGATGCCGGTGTTGCCGCTGGTCGCCTCGATGAGGGTGTCGCCCGGGTGGATGCGCCCGGCGGCCTCGGCCCGGACGATCATGGACAGCGCCGGTCGATCCTTCACCGAACCGGCCGGGTTGTTGCCCTCCAGCTTGGCGAGGATGATGTTGCCGGTGTCGGCACCGATGCGTTTGAGACGCACCAGTGGCGTATCTCCAACATAGTCTTCGAGCGTTTTGTAGTCCATTGAGCGTTTTACCTTGGGGAATCAGGCGGCCGCGCCGCGCAACTCCGCTATGGTAGCAACAGCCGTACCGAGCTTGCCCACGACGATGCCCGCGGCCAGGTTGGCCCACGCCATCGCCGCCGGCGCATCCGCGCCACTGGCGAGCATGACCGCGAAGGTGGCGATGACGGTATCGCCGGCGCCGGAGACGTCGAACACCTCGCGCGCCCGGGCCGGTTCGTGGAACACGCCGGCATCGGTAAACAGCGTCATGCCCTCTTCCGAGCGGGTGAGCAGCAGGGCCGACAGGTCGAGTTCGGCCCGCAAGGCGTCGACGCGCGTGCGCAGATCGTCCTCCGAGCGCCAGCGGCCGACGATACCCTGCAGCTCGCCGCGATTGGGGGTGAGCACGCTCGCGCCCTTGTAGCGCGCGAAATCGTCGCCCTTGGGGTCGACGAGTACCGGCTTGCCGGCCTGGCGCGCCAGTTCGATCATCTGGGCGACGTGATCGAGCGCGCCCTTGTCGTAATCGGACAGCAGCACCAGGTCGTGCTGCGCCACCAGCTCCGCATAGGTCTGCAGCTTGGCCGCCAGGGTGTCGGCCTGGGGGCGTTGCTCGAAATCGATGCGCAACAACTGCTGGCTGCGCCCCACCACCCGCAGCTTGAGGGTGGTCTGCAGCGCCGGGTCGCGAAACAGATGGGCGTCGATACTCGATTCATCGAGCAGCCGCGTGAGCGCATCGGCCGCCTCGTCCTCACCCACGACCGAAAGCAGCGACGCCTGCGCGCCCAGCGCGGCCACGTTGCGGGCCACGTTCGCCGCCCCGCCCGGCCGGTCCTCGGCGCGGGTCATGCGCACCACCGGCACCGGCGCCTCCGGCGAGATCCGGCTCACGTCACCGAACCAGTAGCGATCGAGCATGACGTCGCCGACCACCAGCACGCGGGCACCCGAGGTGTCGGGCAGGGAGGCGGGCACCATCACCTCAGACGCGCCCGATGCCGTGATACTCGATGCCCTGCTCGCGCACCATGGCCGGGTCGTACATGTTGCGGCCGTCGAAGATCACCGGCTGCTTGAGGCGGCTCTTGATGGCGTCGAAATCGGGGCTGCGGAATTCCTTCCACTCGGTCACGATCACCAGCGCGTCGGCCTCGTCGAGCGCACTCTTGGGGCGGCCGGCATAGCTCAGGCGCGGCTCGTCGCCGAAGATGCGCTCGGCCTCCTGCATGGCCACCGGGTCGTAGGCGACGACGGTGGCGCCGCGCTTGAACAGCTCCGCCGCGATCACCCGGCTGGGCGCTTCGCGCATGTCGTCGGTGTTGGGTTTGAAAGCCAGGCCCCACATGGCGAACCGGCGCCCCGACAGGTCCTCGCCGAAGCGCGCGACGATCTTGTCCACCAGCACATGCTTCTGCGCGTCGTTGGCGGCCTCGACGGCCCCGAGTACCTGCAGTTCGTGGCCGTACTCGCGCCCGGTACGGATCAGCGCTTTCACGTCTTTCGGGAAGCACGAACCGCCATAGCCGCAACCGGCGTAGAGGAAGTGCCAGCCGATGCGCGGATCCGAGCCGATACCCTGGCGCACCAGCTCGATGTCGGCACCGAGCGTCTCGGCCAGATTGGCCAGTTCGTTCATGAAGCTGATACGGGTGGCGAGCATGGCGTTGGCCGCGTATTTCGTCAGCTCGGCGCTGCGCACGTCCATGAACACGAGCTTGTCGTGGTTGCGCTGGAACGGGCCATACAGCTGCCGCATCAGTTCGATGGCGCGCTCATCCTCGGCGCCGACGACGATGCGGTCGGGGCGCATGAAGTCTTCTATGGCCGCCCCTTCCTTGAGGAATTCGGGGTTGGAGACCACGCTGTAGGTCAGATCGCTGCCCCGCGCGGCCAGCTCTTCGGCCACCGCGGCGCGCACCTTGTCGGCCGTGCCGACCGGCACCGTGGATTTGTCCACGATGACCCGGTAGTCGTCCATGTGCTTGCCGATGTTGCGCGCGGCGGCGAGCACGTACTGCAGGTCGGCCGAGCCGTCCTCGTCGGGCGGCGTGCCCACCGCGATGAACTGGATGGTGCCGTATTGGGCCGCCTTGGCCACATCGGTGGTGAAGGACAGACGCCCGGCCGCCACGTTGCGCCGGACCATCTCCTCCAGGCCCGGTTCATGGATCGGGATGCCGCCATCCTCGAGGATCTTGATCTTGGCCGGATCCACGTCCAGGCACATGACGTCGTTGCCCACGTCGGCCAGACAGGCACCCGAAACGAGCCCCACGTAGCCGGAACCGATGACGGTGATTTTCATGGTCGGAATTCCTTCATTTCAAAAAACGGGCTCGCCCCAAGCGACGGGCTCAGGGGGCGAGATCATATTCTTCCGTGCGCTTGGGCGGCGTGGTCTCCCAGCCGCCGCAGGCGGGGCACCGCCAGTAGAACTGGCGCGCCTTGAACCCGCAGGCGTCGCAGCGATAGCGCGCCACCCGGCGAGTGTGCGAGTGCACCAGCTGGCGAACCAGCTCGACGTCGGTGCGGTACTCCACCGGCGCCGTCATGATGCCGGCTTCGAGCAGCTTGTCCAGCCCGAGCAGGGTGGGATTGCGGCGCAGTTCCTCACGCACCAGATCGTAGGCGGCTTTCGGCCCCTGTTGCCGGAGCATGGCCTCGAACACGGTATCGAGCAGATCCAGCGACGGATGGCGTTCGAGGAACGCGCGCAGCATCTGCAACCCTTGCGGGGCACGATCGATGCGCTCATGGGTAGTCATGATGCGTTCGGCCACCAGGGCCAGATAGGCCGCATTCTGCGCCTCGATCTTCTTCCAGGCGTCGATGGCCGCCTCGGGGCGCTCCGCCTGCAGGCACAGGTCCCCCTTGATCAGGCTGGCGCGCACGGAGCGCGGATTGACCGCGAGGGCCGCATCGACCGAGGCCTGGGCGTCGGCGAAGCGGGACTCGGTCATGGCGCTGTCGGCCAACTCGCAATGGAAATTGGCCATCTCCTTGCGCCACCACAGGCTCTCGTGATCGGGCAGCGCCCGGGCGATCTCGATGGCCTTGGGCCAGTCCTTCTCCTGCTGGTAGATCTCGAGCAGATTCTCGAGCGCCTGATCATCCAGCGCCGTGCCACGCAGGCGTTGGAAGGCCGCTTCGGCCCGGTCGAGCAGACCCGCCTTGAGGTAGTCGTGCCCCAGCTCCGCGAGCGCCTGGGTGCGCTGGACCTCGCCCAGATCGTCCCGGTCGACCAGGTGCTGGTGCAGACGAATGGCGCGCTCGGTCTCCCCCCGACGCCGAAACAGGCTGCCGAGGGCAAAATGCAGTTCGACCGTATCGGGGTCGATGCGTACCGCCTCGATGAAGGCGTCGATGGCCTTGTCGGGCTGCTCGTTGAGCAGGAAGTTCAGCCCGCTCAGATAGGAGCGCGGCAGGGATCGGGACTCGCGGACGACATGACGAATGTCAATACGCGCCGCCAGCCACCCGAGAAGAAAAAACAGCGGGAACGCCAGCAACCACCACAGTTCGATGTCCATAGGGGGTCAGGCGCGGGCCCCATCCTCGGCCGCGGGCACGACCTCGGTGGATTCACTCATCTTGCCTACGGCCTGCTCGGCCTTGCGCAGGGATCGGCGCAAGCGGGCGATTTCCCGGCGCTGTCGCAACAGCGACGACACCGTGGCGCTCACGCCGACCACGGCCCCTGCCGCAAATGCAATCAGAATGACGAACACGAGCGGCAAATGCCATTGGCCGCCCAGATAGGATTTGAGCGACACGATCTGGTCATTCTTGACGGCAAAGCCGAAGAGCACCAGAAATATCGCCAGCCGAACGATCCAGATCAGTATGCGCATAGGGGTGGATTATGGCCGACTCGAGGGCAAAAAAGAAGGCGGTTTTCACCGCCTTCCGAATCCTGTGACACGACCACTGCCGATTACTCGGCCAGATCGACGCGTTCGCGCAATTCCTTGCCCGCCTTGAAGTGGGGCACGTACTTCTCCGCCACCTCGACACGTTCGCCGGACTTGGGATTGCGACCCACACGCGGCGGCCGGTAGTTCAGTGCGAAGCTACCGAAGCCGCGAATCTCGATGCGATCACCGCGAGACAGTGACGCCGTCATCGCATCGAGAATCATCTTGACAGCGTAATCGGCATCCTTGGCGACCAGCTGCGGGAATCGCCCCGCCAGCCGCGCAATGAGTTCCGATTTGGTCATGGCAATCAAGATTTATTGCTTCTGTTCGTCCAGCTTGGCCTTGAGCAGTGCGCCCAGGCTCGTCGTCCCCGTCGCGGCGGAGCTCTCGGAGGCCAGTTTCTGCATGGCTTCGGAGGTTTCAGCCTGATCCTTGGCGCGGATCGACAGGTTGATCGAGCGGGACTTGCGATCCACGTTGATGATCATGGTCTCGACTTCGTCGCCTTCCTTGAGCATGGTGCTCAGGTCTTCGACGCGGTGAGCCGCAGCCTCGGAGACCCGCAGATAGCCTTCCACGTCCTCACCCAGGGTGATCACGGCACCGCGAGCATCCACGGACTTGACCGTACCGCGCACGAGGCTGTTCTTCTCGTGGGTGGCGATGAAGTTGGTGAAGGGGTCGCCATCGAGCTGCTTGATGCCCAGGGAGATGCGCTCGCGCTCGACGTCGATGGCCAGCACCACGGCCTGGACTTCGTCGCCCTTCTTGAAGTTGCGAACGGCTTCCTCGCCCTGCTCGGACCAGGACAGGTCGGACAGGTGCACCAGACCGTCGATGCCGCCATCCAGACCGATGAACACACCGAAGTCGGTGATGGACTTGATCTGGCCGGAGACCTTGTCGCCCTTCTTGAAGTTCATGGAGAACTCTTCCCACGGGTTGGCCATGCACTGCTTCATGCCCAGGGAGATGCGGCGACGCTCTTCGTCGATATCGAGAATCATGACCTCGACCTCATCGCCCAGCTGGACGACCTTGGTCGGGTGGATGTTCTTGTTGGTCCAGTCCATTTCGGACACGTGCACCAGACCCTCGATGCCCTGCTCGACTTCCACGAACGCACCGTAGTCGGTGATGTTGGTGACCTTGCCGAACAGGCGGGTGCCGTTCGGGTAGCGGCGTGCGATGCCGACCCACGGATCTTCGCCCAGCTGCTTGAGGCCCAGGGACACGCGGCAACGCTCGCGGTCGAACTTGAGGACCTTGGCTTCGAGCTCGTCGCCCACCGCCACGACTTCCGACGGGTGACGCACACGGCGCCAGGCCAGGTCGGTGATGTGCAGCAGACCGTCGATGCCGCCCAGATCGACGAACGCACCGTAGTCGGTGATGTTCTTGACGATGCCCTTGACGACCATGCCCTCGGTGAGGTTCTCGAGGAGCTTCTCGCGCTCTTCGCCCATGGTCTCTTCGAGCACTGCGCGGCGGGACACGACCACGTTGTTGCGCTTGCGGTCGAGCTTGATGACCTTGAATTCGAATTCCTTGCCTTCGTACGGCGTGGTGTCCTTGACCGGACGCATGTCGACCAGGGAACCCGGCAGGAAGGCGCGGATGCCGTTGGTCATGACGGTCAGACCACCCTTGACGCGGCCGCTGACGACACCGTTGACCAGCGAGCCTTCGTTCAGGGCCAGTTCGAGGTCGTTCCAGGCGGCAATGCGCTTGGCCTTGTCGCGCGACAGGCGGGTCTCGCCGTAGCCGTCTTCGAGCGCGTCGATGGCGACCTGGACATAGTCGCCTTCCTTGACTTCAAGTTCGCCATGGTCGTTGCGGAATTCATCGATGGGCACATAGCTCTCGGACTTGAGGCCGGCGTTGACGACGACAAAGTTCTGGTCGACGCGGACCACCTCGGCGGTGATCACTTCGCCCGTGCGCATTTCCTGCTGCGCGAGGGACTCCTCGAACAGCTCGGCAAAACTTTCCATGGACATTTCGGGGGTGGCAGTGGACATAAAGGAAACCTGGTTGCCGCGTTTGACCGCAGCGGGTTGATTAATCAAAAAGCCGGCCAAGCGCCGGCAGCACGTGTCAGCCCTTGGCGCCGACCAGATCCAGAACGAACGAGACAGCCTGATCCACAGTCATCTCGGACGTCTCCAGTTCGGTCGCGTCGGGCAATTTCTTCAAAGGCGCGACCGGCCGGGAAGCGTCCCGCTCGTCCCGTTCGCGTAGATCCTGTGAAAGACTATCGATATTAGCAGGCAATCCCTTTTCCATCAACTGCTTATAGCGACGTTCCGCACGCGCCTCGACGGAGGCGGTCAGAAACACCTTGGTGCCCGCATCGGGAAACACCACCGAGCCCATGTCGCGCCCCTCGGCCACCAGCCCGGGGGGACGGCGATAGGCGCGCTGGCGGTCGAGCAGCGCATCGCGCACCTCGGACCTCGCGGCGACCTTGGAGGCCATGACGGAGCAGGCTTCGCTGCGGATGGCATCGGTCACGTCCTCGCCCGACAGACGCACCACGCCGGCCTCGAAGGCGGCGGGCAGGTGGCGGGCGATATCCACGACACGCGGGTCGGACTCGGCCAGCCCGGCCTTGAGTGCGGCCAGCGCCACCAGACGATAGAGCGAGCCGCTGTCGAGATAGTGGAAGCCGAGCGCCTCGGCCACACGGGCTGCCACGGTGCCCTTGCCCGAGGCCGATGGCCCGTCGATGGCGATGACCGGTACCGGCTGCGTCACCTGACGGAATACATCGAAGTAACTCGGGAAGGTCTTGTTCACGCAGGCCGGATCGTTGATGCGCATCCCCGGGCCGCCGAGCGTCGCCAGGGAGAAACACATGGCCATGCGGTGGTCGTCGTAGGTATCGATGGCGGCGCTCACGAGCGTCGCGGGCGGCTCGATCTGCAGCGCGTCGGGCAGCTCCTCGACCACGGCGCCGACCTTGCGCAACTCGGTGGCCATGGCCGCGAGCCGGTCGGTTTCCTTGACCCGCCAGCTGGCGATGTTGCGCAGGCGGCTGGGGCCGTCGCAGAACAGCGCCATGACCGCCAGGGTCATGGCCGCGTCGGGGATGTGGTTCAGATCGAGGTCGAAGGCCTTGAGACGGCCATCGGCCGGGGCCGCCGCCTCGATCCAGTGATCGCCCCAGGTAATGCGGGCGCCGAGCTGCTCGAGCGCCTCGGCGAAACGCACGTCCCCCTGGATGCTGTCGCGGCCGACGCCCTCGACCCGTACCGGCCCGCCGCCGAGCACACCGGCGGCGAGAAAATAGGATGCCGAGGACGCATCCCCTTCCACGTGAATGACGCCTGGACTGCGGTAGCCGGCACCGGCCGGCACCACGAAGCGGGACCAGCCCTCGCGCACCACCTCGACCCCGAAGCGACGCATCAGGTCGAGAGTGATCTCGATATAGGGCTTGGAGATCAGCTCGCCGATCACATCGATGACCACTTCGCCACCGGCCAGCGGCGCGGCCATGAGCAGGGCGGTGAGAAACTGGCTGGAGACGTCGCCGCGCACGGCCGCCTGCCGCTTCAGTCCCGCGCCGGCCGGCTGGATCTGCAGCGGCGGGTAGCCCGGATTGCCTTCGTAGGCGATGTCCGCACCGAGCTGACGCAGGGCGTCGACCAGATCGCCGATCGGACGCTCGTGCATGCGTGGCACGCCGGAGAGTCGATAACTGCCGCCGGACAGCGCCAGGGCCGCGGTCAGCGGGCGAAACGCCGTGCCCGCGTTGCCGAGGAACAGATCCGCCTGCTTGACCGGAAACGGACCGGCCACGCCGCGCACGCGATAGACGTCCGTCTCCGCGTCGTGCATCCAGCTCACGCCCAGGGCACGCAGGGCCTCGAGCATGCGTTCGGTGTCGTCGGAGCGCAGCAGATCGCGCACCTCGGTCTCGCCGGACGACAGGGCCGCAAGCAGCAGCACCCGGTTGGAAATGCTTTTCGAACCGGGCAACCGCACACGCCCGGCCGCCGACATCATCGGCGGGAGATCGAGAAATTCCATGAATCGGAACTCCGTTGAATTCAGGAGGGAAAGGCCTTGTCGGCCCAACGGTTGCGCGCCTCGCGCGCCTCGGCGAAGAGCGCCTCGAGCGCCGGACCGTCGTTCCCGATGAGCAAGGCGCGCAGGTAGGCGAGCTCACCGAGATACTGATCGAGCTCGGCCAGCAGCGCATGCCGGTTCGCCAGACAGATGTCGCGCCACATTTCCGGATGACTGCCGGCAATGCGGGTGAAGTCACGGAAGCCGCTCGCCGCGTAGCTGAACAACTCTTCGGAGTTTGCCCGCCCCGCCAGATCGTGCACCAGCCCGAAGGCCAGCAGATGCGGCAGGTGACTGACCGCGGCAAATACCCGGTCGTGCTCCTGCGGGCTCATGCGCCGGATCTGCGCGCCGCAGGCCGCCCACACCGCGGCAACCCGTTCGATCGCCGCGGGGGTGTTCTCGGCCAGCGGGGTGAGCACCACCTTGCGATCATCGAACAGTTCCGCGAAGGCCGCATCCGCCCCGCTGCGCTCGGCACCGGCGATCGGATGGGCCGGCACGACCCGGTCGAGGTGGTCGCCGAGATGGGCATAGAAGGCCTCGATCATGTCGCGCTTGGTGCTGCCCGCGTCAGTGACCAGGGTGTGCGCTTCGAGGTGAGGCGCCATGCGCGCTGCCACCGCGTCGGCCTGACCTACCGGCATCGCCAGGAGGACGAAATCCGCGCCCTTGAGCGCCTCGGCCCACGCCATGGTGTAGCCGTCGATCACGCCGAGTGCCTGGGCCCGCTGCAGCGACGCCTCGCTGCGGCCGATGCCGATCACCTCGCCGACCAGGCCGGCACGCCGCAGCGCCAGTGCGAACGAGCCGCCGATCAAGCCGACACCACACACCACCAGCCGACCGATGACGGCAGGTCGCTCCACCTGCGTCATTGGCCCGCCCCGGGATGGAGCGCCACCTGCAGCGCTTCGATGAAGCGCGCGTTTTCCTCGGGCAGGCCGACGGACACGCGCAGCCATTCGGGCAGACCGTAGGCGCCGATGGGGCGCACGATGACGCCCTGCTCGAGCAGGCGCCGATTGACCCCGGCCGCGTCACCCACGCGAACGGTGACGAAATTGCCCCAGGACGGAATCCATTCGAGCCCGAGCTGGCCAAAGGCGCCGATCAGCTGTGCCATGCCGCGCCGGTTGATATCGGCGCTGCGCGCCACGAAGGCCTGATCCTTCAGCGCCGCAGCCGCGGCCGCCAGCGCCAGCGAGCTGACGTTGAACGGCTGCCGGACCCGGTTGAGCAGGTCGATAAGCTCCGCACTGCCGAGGCCGAAGCCGACCCGCAGGCCGGCCAGCCCGTAGGCCTTGGAAAACGTGCGCGAGATGATCAGGTTGGGGAAGCGGGCCAGCCAGGCGATGCTGTCGTAGCGATCCTCGTCGGGCAGGTATTCGGTGTAGGCCTCGTCGAGCACCACGACCACATTGGCCGGCACGCGAGCGAGAAAGGCCTCGAGCTGCGCGCCAGGCACGAAGGTGCCGGTGGGGTTGTTGGGATTGGCGATGAACACCACGCGGGTGCGCGCCGTGATTGCCGCCGCCATGGCATCCAGATCGTGGCCGTAGTCGCGCGCCGGCACCTGCACCGGCTTGCCGCCGGCCGCCAGGGTGGAGATGGGGTAGACGGCGAAGCCGTGCTCGGAAAACACCGCTTCGTCACCGGGGTTCAGAAAGGTGCGTGCGATCAGGTCGAGGACGTCGTTCGAACCGTTGCCCAGCACGATCCGCTCGGGCGTCACCTGGAACCGGGCACTCAGGGCCGCTTTCAGTTCAAAGCCGTTGCCATCCGGGTAGCGCGGCAGATCCGCCAGCTCGCGCGCGATGGCCTCACGCGCCATGGGGCTCATGCCGAGCGGATTCTCGTTGGACGCGAGCTTGACGATGGCGCCCATCTGCAGGCCCATCTCCCGGGCCAGTTCGGCCATCGGCTTGCCCGGCTGATAAGGCGAAATCGCCCGTATCGAGGCCGAGACCTGATCTGCAATACCCACGAATGCCTCCCTGCGGTTGTTCAATACGGCTGCGCGCCAGTGGCGCTCAGAGCGCGGCCACCGGATAGGAGCCGAGCACCTTCACGAAGCTGGCGTTGTCGTCCAGCGCCTTGAGCGCCGCTGCCACCTTCTCGTCCTTCTGGTGACCTTCAAAGTCAATGTAGTAGACGTATTCCCACAACCCCGAACGGGCCGGGCGCGACTGCAGCTTGGTCATGCTGACGCCGAAGTCGGCCAGCGGCTGGAGCAGCTTGTGCATGGCCCCGGCGCGGTTGGGCGTGGAGCACACGATCGAGGTCTTGTCCTTGCCCGAAGGGCCTGCGTCATGCTGGCAGATCACCAGGAATCGGGTGGTGTTGTTCGGGTCGTCCTCGATGTTGGCGGACAGGATATTGAGCCCGTACAACTCCGCTGCCGCCTCGCCGGCAATCGCCACCGATTCCGGATCTTCGGCCGCCAGGCGCGCCGCTTCGGCATTGCTGGCCACCGGCACGCGCGGCAGCGCAGGCAGGTTGCGGTTCAGCCACTCCTGGCACTGGGCCAGGCTCTGCGCATGGGAATACACCCGCCGCGCCGCACCGAGGCCGTCGGCCTTGGAGAGCAGGTGCTGGTGGATGCGCAACTTGACCTCGCCGCAGATTCTCAGCGGGTTGGCCAGCAACAGATCGAGGGTGCGTCCGACCGCGCCTTCGGTGGAATTCTCCACCGGCACCACGCCGTAATCGACCGTGCCGGCTTCGACCGAGCGGAACACGTCATCGATCGCAAGCATGGGCATGAAGGTCGGCGCGCTGCCGAAGTGCTTGCGCGACGCGCTTTCGGAGAAGGTGCCGGCGGGGCCGAGATAGGCCACCTTGAGCGGCTGCTCGAGCGCCAGGCAGGCGGACATCAGCTCACGGAAGATCTTCTGCACCGCCTGGGCCGGCAGGGGGCCGGGATTGGCCTCGGCGAGGCGCCGCAGCACCTGGGCCTCGCGTTCCGGCCGATACAGGTTGCCATGCTTGATTTCGCCCACACGCTGGGCCAGTTTGGCGCGGCGCGAGAACTTGGCGAGCAACTCATCGTCGATCGCATCGATCTCGTTGCGCAGCTGGAGCAATTCCTTTTCTTCGCTCATCGGTCGCCTCTGTCAGCCCTTACGCTTGGCAAAATCCTGCATGAACCCGATCAGGGCCTCGACACCCTCGATCGGCATGGCATTGTAGATGGAGGCCCGCATGCCGCCGACCGACTTGTGCCCCTTGAGCTGCACCAGCCCGGCGGCGGCGCTCTCTTCCAGGAAGGCCGCGTTGAGACGATCGTCCTTGAGCAGGAAGGGCACGTTCATGCGCGAGCGGCAGGCCCGGTCGATGCGGTTCTCGTAGAAATCGCTGGTGTCGACGTAGTTGTATAGCAAGGCGGACTTGGCGGCGTTGCGCTGGCCCATGGCCTCGACCCCGCCCTGCGCACGCAGCCACTGGAACACCAGCCCGGCGATGTAGATGGCGTAGGTGGGCGGCGTGTTGTACATGGACTCGGCCTCGGCCACGAGCGCGTAGTCGAAGGCCGAGGGGCAGTCCTTGTGGGCCTTGCCGAGCAGATCCTCGCGCACGATGACGAAGGTCAGCCCGGCCGGACCGATGTTCTTCTGCGCGCCGCCGAAGATCAGCCCATAGCGGGAGACGTCCATAGGGCGCGAGAGGATGTTGGACGACATGTCCGCCACCAGCGGCAGGTCGGGCCGGCCGATGTCGCCCAGATCCGGGTCGAAGGCGAATTCGACGCCGCCGATGGTTTCGTTGGAACAGATGAACAGGTAGGCCGGATCGTCCGACAGGCGCCAGCGCTCCATGGCCGGGATGGTCGTGAAGCCGCTCGCCTCGGCCGTGGCGGCGATATTCACCTCGGCGAACTTGCGCGCCTCCTGCTGCGACTTGGTGGACCAGGATCCGGTCACCACGTAGTCGGCCCCCCGCTTGTCGCCGAGCAGGTTCATGGGCACGATCGCGTTCTCGGCGATGGCGCCGCCCTGCATGAACAGGATGCGGTAGTTGGCCGGCACGCCGAGCAGCTCGCGGAAATCGGCTTCCGCCTGCTGGTAGATGGACTGGAAGGCAGCGCTGCGATGGCTCATTTCCATCACGCTCACGCCGGTGCCGTGCCAGTCGAGCATCTCCTCGGCGGCGCGGCGCAGCACCGACTCGGGCAGCGCGGCCGGGCCGGCCGAAAAATTGAACACCCGGCTCATTTACGCATCCTCGCCCACATCGCCATCCGCGTCGGAGGCCGGCGGTGTCGCAGCATCCTCCGCGGCCCCCTCGATTTCATCGACGAGCTCGTCGAGTTCGTCGTCGTCGGACTCGGCCACCGGCTCGATGCCCGCGAGGAAGGTCCCCTTGTCGAGGGAAATCAGGGTCACGCCCTGCGTCGAGCGGCCCATCTCGCGAATGTGCTCGACCTTGGTCCGGATCAGCACCCCGCCGGTGGAAATGAGCATGATCTCGTGCTGCGGCTGCACCAGCACCGCGCCAACCAGCTTGCCGTTGCGCTCGGAGGACTGGATCGCGATCATCCCCTTGGTGCCGCGACCGTGGCGGGTATATTCGCCCACCGGGGTCCGCTTGCCGTAGCCGTGCTCGGTGGCGGTCAGCACCGCCCAGGTCTCGTCCGCGACCACCAGCATGCTGATCACCTGCTGGCCGGGCTCGAGCATCATGCCGCGCACGCCGCGCGCCGTACGGCCCATCGGGCGCACGTCGGTCTCGGCGAAGCGCACCGCCTTGCCGGCATCGGAGAACAGCATCACGTCGTAGCTGCCGTTGGTGATCTGCACACCGATGAGGTAATCGTCCTCGTCCAGCCCCACGGCGATGATGCCGGCCTTGCGCGGGTTGGAGAAATCGGACAGCGGCGTCTTTTTCACGGTGCCGCGCGAGGTCGCCATGAACACGAAATGGTCCTCGTCGAACTCCTTGACCGGCAGCACCGCGGTGATCTTCTCCCCTTCCTGCAGCGGGAACAGGTTGATGATCGGTTTGCCGCGCGAGTTGCGCGTCCCCTCCGGCACCTCGTAAACCTTGAGCCAGTAGGCCCGGCCACGGTTGGAGAAGCACATGATGGTGTCGTGGGTGTTGGCCACGAACAGGCGGTCGATGAAGTCGTCTTCCTTCATCTGCGTCGCCTGCTTGCCGCGCCCGCCGCGGCGCTGGGAGCGGTAGTCGGTCAACGGCTGGCGCTTGAAGTAGCCGGTGTGCGACAGGGTCACCACCATGTCTTCGGGCGCGATCAGGTCCTCGATGTTGATGTCGGCGGTGTCGAGCACGATCTCGGAGCGGCGCTCGTCGCCGTACTGCGTCTTGATGGCCTCCAGCTCCTCGCCGATGATGGCGGTCACCCGCGCCGGCTTGGCAAGGATGTCGAGCAGGTCGGTGATCACTTCCATGACCTCCTTGTACTCGGTGACGATCTTGTCCTGCTCCAGCCCGGTCAGGCGCTGCAGGCGCAGATCGAGAATGGCCTGGGCCTGGGCCTCGGAGAGGCGGTAACCGTCGGCCTGCAGGCCGAACTCCGGCGCCAGGCCATCCGGCCGGTAACCGGCACTGTCGGCCTCGGAGCGAGCGAGCATTTCCTCGACCAGGGGCGAGCGCCACAGCCGCGTCATCAGCGCCTGCTTGGCGTCGGCCGGCGTCGGTGCCGCCTTGATCAGCGCGATCACCTCGTCCACGTTCGACAGCGCCACGGCGAGGCCTTCGAGCACGTGGCCGCGCTCGCGCGCCTTGCGCAGTTCGTAGATGGTGCGCCGGGTGACCACCTCGCGACGATGCTGCAGGAAGCAGTCGAGCATCTCGCGCAGGTTGAGCAGCTTGGGGCGACCGTCCACCAGCGCCACCATGTTCATGCCGAAGGTGTCCTGCAGCTGGGTCTGCTTGAACAGCTTGTTGAGCACCACTTCGGGCACTTCACCGCGCTTGAGCTCGATGACCACGCGCATGCCGGACTTGTCCGACTCGTCGCGGATCTCGGAAATGCCCTCGATCTTCTTCTCGTTGACCAGTTCGGCGATGCGCTCGAGCAGGGCCCGCTTGTTCACCTGGTAGGGCAGCTCGTCGACGATGATGGCCTGCCGGTTGCCCTTCTCCAGGTCCTCAAAATGGGTGCGCGCCCGCATGATCACCCGGCCGCGACCGGTGCGGTAGCCGTCGTGCACCCCCGACAGGCCGTAGATCAGGCCCGCGGTCGGGAAGTCGGGCGCCTTGACGATGCGGATCAGGTCCTCGATGTCCGTGGCCGGCTCGCCGAGCAGCAGCAGGCACGCCTCGATCACCTCCGACAGATTGTGCGGCGGAATGTTGGTGGCCATGCCGACCGCGATCCCCGACGAACCGTTGATGAGCAGGTTCGGAATGCGCGCCGGCAACACCGACGGCTCCTTCTCCTTGCCGTCGTAGTTGGGCACGAAATCGACGGTTTCCTTGTCGATGTCGGAGAGCAGCTCGCTGGCGATGCGCGCCTGGCGGCACTCGGTATAACGCATTGCGGCGGCGTTGTCGCCATCGATGGAACCGAAGTTGCCCTGCCCGTCCACGAGCATGTAGCGCAGGGAAAAATCCTGCGCCATGCGTACCAGGGTGTCGTAGATGGCCGAATCGCCGTGCGGGTGATACTTACCCATCACGTCACCGACCACGCGCGCGCACTTCACATACGGCCGGTTCCAGGCGATGTTGGCCTCGTCCATGGCGAAGAGCACACGGCGGTGAACCGGCTTGAGACCGTCCCGGACATCGGGCAGTGCACGGCCCACGATCACGCTCATCGCGTAATCGAGATAGGCGTGGCGCATCTCCTCCTCGAGGCTGATGGGAAGCGTCTCTTTGGCGAATTGATCCATGGTGTCCCGAAACGCCCGCACGGGCGGGATTCAAAAGAGTGAAATATTATCACGTCGCCCGCACCAGACCGATGGCGCTGCAGCGACCGCCGCCGTCACCAGGCGCCGCCGCCAGCCCGGTCACACCCCCGCTCCCTTGATCTTTTCCGCGCCCCGGGATTGAATGACGGCCTCCCGCCTCGAGAGACGTCATGAGCGAAACCGCCGAGCTGCTCATCAGCGCCCGCTGGGTCATTCCGGTCGAACCCGGCGACCCGGTCCTGGAACATCACAGTGTCGCCGTCCAGAACGGGCGTATCGTCGCCGTACTGCCGCGGGACGAAGCGCGCCTGCGCTTTGCCGGCGCCAAGGAACACACCCTCGAGCAGCACGCCCTGATTCCGGGGCTGGTGAACCTGCACACCCACGCGGCCATGAGCCTGATGCGCGGGCTGGCAGACGACCTGCCCCTCATGCAGTGGCTCGAACAGGCCATCTGGCCGGCCGAGGGCAAACATGTCAGCGCCCCGTTCGTGCGCGACGGCACCTTGCTGGCGGCCGCCGAGATGCTGCGCGGCGGCATCACCACCTGCAACGACATGTATTTCTACCCCGACGCCGCCGCGGCCGCCTTCGACCAGATCGGCATGCGCGCCGTCGTCGGCGTCACCACCATCGAGTTCCCCACCCCCTACGCCAGCAGCGCCGACGAGTACCTGCGCAAGGGGCTGGCCGCCCGTGACCAATGGCGCGGGCACCCCCGCATCGGCTTCGCCCTGGCGCCACACGCTCCGTACACCGTGACCGACGACACGTTCTCGCGGATCGTGAACCTCGCCAACGAGCTGGACCTGCCCATCCATCTGCATGTACACGAGACCGCGCACGAAGTCAGCGAAGGCGTCCACCAGCACGGCATGCGGCCGCTGGCACGGCTGGAGAAGCTGGGCATCGTCGGCGCCAACCTGATCGGCGTCCACGCCGTCCATCTGGCCGACGAGGAAATCGCCATGCTCGCGCACTACGGCGCGAGCGTGGCCCACTGCCCCTCCTCGAACATGAAGCTGGCCAGCGGCATCGCCCCCATCACCGCGCTGACCGCTCGCGGCGTGCGCGTGGGCCTGGGCACCGACGGTGCCGCCAGCAACAATCGCCTGGACCTGTTCACCGAAATGCGCGAGGCCGCGCTGCTCGCCAAGGTCAGCTCGGGCGATGCCAGCGCCCTGCCCGCCGCCCGCGTCCTGCGCATGGCGACCATGGACGGCGCGACCGCCCTCGGCATGGCCGATTCGATCGGATCGATCTCACCAGGCAAATACGCCGACCTGTGCGCCGTGGATCTTTCAACAATCGAAACACAACCCTGTTTCAATCCCGTCTCGCATCTGGTGTACTGCGCCGGGCGCGAGCACGTGACCGACGTCTGGGTTGGCGGCGAAGCTGTGCTAAAACATAAACAGTTGTTGCAAAAACCCAACAGCGAATTGCTCGCCATTGCACGCGTATGGCAGAATAAGCTCGGTAATTAAATTGACTATTACCGTGTGGGTATTGACGGTCAGTAACTTCTGAAAACCTTGCCAAATGACGAGGAACCTATGATCAAACAAATGAAAAAACAGCTCACGATGGCTGCTGCGGCTGCTGTACTCGGTTTCACCGCAATGGCTTCCATCGCAGCGGACGACATCGTCGTGACCGGCAAGGGGGACGTTCCCTATGTGATCGACGGTCGCAATGTGGTGACCCGAAGCGGCTACGACCTGTGCTGGCGCACCGGTTCCTGGACCCCGGCCGCTGCCGCCAACGTCATGGCCGGTGAATTCCCGGTCGGTTGCGGCTGCGACGGCGACCTGATGCCGAAAGACGCCTGCACCGCCAAGATGGCCGCTGCCCCTGAAGCCAAGCCGATGCCGGCACCGGCGCCCAAGCCCTCCGCCGAGAAGGTCAAGCTGGCCGCCGACGCCCTGTTCGACTTCGACAAGGCCGTCCTGAAGCCGGAAGGCAAGACCAAGCTGGATCGCCTGGCTGCCCAGGCCGAAGCCCTGAAACTGGAAGTCATCCTGGCCGTCGGCCACACCGACCGCCTGGGCTCCGCCGCCTACAACCAGAAACTGTCCGAGAAGCGCGCTGCCGCGGTCAAGGAATATCTGGTCGGCAAGGGCATCGAAGCCAACCGCATCTACACCGAAGGCAAGGGTGAAACCCAGCCGGTGACGACCGACAACTGCAAGAACAGCCTCGGCCGCAAGAAACTCATCGAGTGCCTGCAGCCGGACCGTCGCGTCGAAATCGAAGTGATCGGCTCCAAGTAATCGATCCTTCGCGTCACGCCAAAGCCCCGCCGCGTGCGGGGCTTTTTCATATTCATGCTATCTTTCCGGCGTTTCTCAATGACGCAGACCCATGAACGCCGATCCCGCAGAACTTCAGAAATTCAGCGACCTGGCTCACCGCTGGTGGGACCCGGAATCCGAGTTCCGCCCCCTGCACGAAATCAACCCGCTCCGGCTCGACTGGATTGACTCCATCGCCGCCCTGAAGGGCAAGCGCGTGCTCGACGTCGGCTGCGGCGGCGGCATTCTGGCCGAGGGCATGGCCGAACGTGGCGCCAACGTCACGGGCATCGACCTGGGCGAAAAGGCCCTGAGTGTCGCCCGCCTGCATCTGCATGAATCCGGTCTGAACGTCGATTACCAGCACATCAGTGCCGAAGCCATGGCGCAAGCCCATGCCGGCGAATTCGACGTCGTCACCTGCCTCGAAATGCTCGAACATGTGCCCGACCCGGCCAGCATCGTCGCTGCCTGCGCCCGAATGGTCAAACCCGGTGGTCACGTGTTCTTTTCCACCATCAACCGCAACGCCAAGGCCTACCTCATGGCCGTGGTGGGCGCCGAGTACCTCCTCAAGCTGCTACCCCGGGGCACCCACGACTATGCCAAGTTCCTCAAGCCGTCCGAACTGAGCCGCATGTGTCGTGACAACCGTCTGGCGGTATCGCGCCTGCGCGGCCTCACCTACAATCCGCTGACGCGGATCTACGCGCTCGGCAGCGACACCGACGTGAATTATCTGGTGCACGCCACGCGTGAGATTTAAGGCGGTCCTCTTCGACCTGGACGGCACACTGGCGGACACAGCTCCCGACCTGGGTGGTGCCCTGAACGCACTGCTGGTCGAACGTGGCCATCCCGAGCGCGCGCTTGCGTCGCTACGCCCTTATACCTCGGCCGGCACCCGCGGCATGCTCCGAGCCGGTTTCGGTGTCCAACCGGGCGATGCAGACTATGCCGACCTGGCAGCGCGGTTTCTCGAACTCTATGCCGAGCGCCTGTGTGTCGATACCGAGGTCTTTCCCGCGCTCGTCCCCGTGCTCGACACGCTCGACACGCACGGCGTCCCATGGGGCATCGTCACCAACAAACCCCGCCGCTTCACCGAACCTCTGGTCGACGCGCTCGGTCTGACTGCACGATGTGCGTGCATCGTCAGCGGTGACAGCACCGATCACCCCAAACCGGCACCCGATTCACTGCTCCTTGCCGCCACGCTGTGCGATCTCCCCCCGGCGGACGCACTCTACGTCGGCGACGATCTGCGTGACGTTCAGGCAGGCGCCGCGGCGGGCATGGCGACGGTGGCAGCCGCCTGGGGCTACCTCGGCGTCGACACCCCCATCGAACATTGGGGGGCGGACTGGACCATCCAGCATCCAGCGGAACTCGCCACGATCTGCGGTCTGGCGCTGGCCACATCGTGATAAGATCTCATCACTTGAAATATCGCGGATCATCCCGATATTCAAGATACTCCGTGGGGCCGACATGGCTTCGACGTGGGTCGCGAAGCAGATGAGTGCATACCGAGGTCCAGTCACCTCGTAAATCCGCTGGAAATCAATAAACGCCAACGACGAGCGTTTCGCTCTCGCCGCTTAATCCCGGCGGGCGCTGCACCGACAGGTTCCTGGGTCGGATGATGGGGTGAAAGCCGCATCTTGCAGTGTCATTTACAGGAACTCGGTGATGTGTCGGGTTACTTGACACAAAGCCTAAATCCAAGGTAACTCGTTGCGGGATGGTTCGTCTGTCGGCCGACCCCCGCGATTAAATCAAAATTGACAGACTAAGTATGTAGAGCTCGCTGTAGAGGGCTTGCGGACGGGGGTTCGATTCCCCCCGGCTCCACCACCCGATACCGAAACGCCAAGGCCAGCGCCTTGGCGTTTTTTTTTGGCTGCTTTGCCATGGATGGGCAATATTGCGGCCAACATGAGCTCCTCATGATCGTCAATCTACGTGTCGCGTTTCGTTTTGTCGGTATTTGTTGATATCTACCGACATTTAGGTACATCATCACGGGATGGAAAGTTCTCACAAGCGCATCCTGGAACTTGCCGCCAACCACGGCCTCCTTCGTCCACGCGACCTGACCGCCCATGGCCTTCCTCGTGTCGCCCTGACCCGTCTTGTGCGCCAAGGCAAGCTTCAGCGGATTGGATACGGCCTATATGCACTGCCAGAGCGCGCATCGACTGAGCACGGCACCGTCGCCGAAGTCTCGCGCAAACATCCCCAGGCGATCATCTGCCTGCTGTCCGCGCTGCAACTGCATGGCATCACCACCCAGGCCCCTTTCGAAGTCTGGGTGGCGGTCGCGAACAAGGCGCGCGCACCGAAGATGGATTACCCGCCACTGCGGGTCGTCCGGTTTTCCGGAGATGCCCTGACGGAAGGCATCGACACCGTCACCATCGATGGCGTCCCGGTGCGCGTCACCAACGTGGCGCGCACGGTGGCCGACTGCTTCAAGTTTCGCCACAAGATCGGGCTCGATGTCGCCATGGAAGCGCTCACCGAAGCCTGGCTGGCGAAGCGCATCCGGATGGACGATCTCTGGAAGTACGCGAAGCTGTGCCGGGTCGCCAACGTGATGCGCCCCTACATGGACAGCCTCACATGAGCCAGCGCAACCGGGCCGCGTCGGTACGCGCCCGCCTGCTCAACCACGCCCGCGAATCCGGGCAGGACTTCAATCTGGTCCTGACACGATACGCACTGGAGCGCCTGCTGTACCGCCTGAGCATCTCCGCACACGCCGGGCAGTTCCTTCTCAAGGGTGCCCTGCTCTTCGACCTGTGGTTCGACATCCCCCACCGGCCGACCCGCGATGCTGATTTCCTCGGCTTCGGTCAGGCGGACCTCCCGCAGCTCGAGACCGTCTTCGAGGAAGTCAGCGCCATCGAGGCGGACGACGGCGTGGACTTCCGTCCCGACACCGTGAAAGCAGACGAGATCCGCAAAGAAGCCAACTACGCCGGCATCCGCGTCACCTTGCTGGCCTTGATCGACGGCGCACGCGTCAGCATCCAGTTGGACATCGGGTTTGGCGACGCGGTGACACCCGGCCCGGAAGAAGTCGACTATCCCATCTTGCTGTCGGGCTTCGACGCCCCGCGCCTGCGCGTCTATCCACGGGACACCGTGGTCGCCGAGAAGCTCGAGGCCCTGACCGCGCTGGGCATCGCCAACAGTCGGCTGAAGGACTACTTCGATCTGTGGATTCTCGCCGGCCACACCCCGTTCGACGGCGACACGCTGCGTCGCGCCATCCAGGCCACCTTCGAACGCCGAAGGACGCCTTTTCCATCCCACGCGCAGCCGTTTGGTCTGACCGACGAATTCGCCAACGATGCACAGAAGGTGCAGCAGTGGCGAGGCTTCCTCAAGCGCAACGCCCTCGATGCGCTCGAACTCGACACGGTCGTTGCGCAGCTCCGCGACTTCCTAGCGCCAGCGCTCACGGCCGCCAGCCGCGGAACCACCTACCCAGCGCACTGGCCCCCAGGCGGCCCGTGGACAGCTTCCGGCGCTTGACCGGAGATAGGTCTCACGACACAGTGATGACGGTATCCAAGACGGTACACATGAATTTAAAATCAGAGGTTTTCCAGTAGATACGGATACTTATGCCGTCTTTCAAATAGCCCCCGGCCCACCACCCGATACCGAAACGCCAAGGCCAGCGCCTTGGCGTTTTTATTGGTTCATCGCACCACCACCAACCCGATCACCCTTCGACGCACGTCAGCCACAGGTTCATCCACCGCCTCCGTTGACAGAAACAGGGACTGTATATAAAGTCATTACTGTTCAAATAGACAGGTGCATCATGAACAAAGCCATTTCGATGATTATGATCCTGGTGGGCGTCCTGTGCGGCATCGCGGTCGCCGCCGAGGGAAACAGCCTTCGCTATGCTACCCCGCTGATTCTAGCGGCCATGTTCGCCATGGTCACTCGCCTGCATCGGCTCGACACCTGAAGCCCTGCCCAGGCACGGTCCACGACGCCCACAAGTCCCAGATTCACCCGGTTGACGGGTCGGTCACCCGATGGCTTGTCGACATGACGCAACCCGTTACCCGCGCGCTGGCAACATGACGACCGATTGCCCGCGTCATCGGCAACGCGCCAAAACGCACTCCGGGAAGCGCCAGACGGCCCGCCGGATCGGCTGGCGGTGAGCGCGCCCCACTTCGCTACGCACGCGGGCACTCGCCCCGACGCGACTACAGATCCAGCTGAAGCGCCGCCAGCCGCGCATACAAGCCACCTTGCCTGCGCAGATCGGTCGGGGTGCCGGTCTCGATGATGCGCCCGTGGTCCATCACCACGACACGATCGACCTTCTGGACGGTCGCCAGGCGATGGGCGATGACCAGGGTCGTGCGCCCCTCCATGGCGGCACCGAGACCTTGCTGCACCAGAATCTCCGATTCTGCATCCAGCGCACTGGTGGCTTCGTCGAGCAACAGCAGGCGGGCCCCCTTGAGAATGGCGCGAGCAATGGCGATGCGCTGGCGCTGGCCGCCGGACAGGCGAGTGCCGCGTTCGCCAAGAAAGGTCTGATAGCCCTCCGGCAGGCGCGCGATGAAATCCTCGGCGAAGGCGGCCCGGGCCGCCGCCTGCACCTCGGCGTCGGTTGCCTCGGGGCGGCCGTAGCGGATGTTCTCGATGGCACTGGCGGAAAAGATCACCGGATCCTGCGCAACGATGGCAATCTCCCTGCGCAGGTCGTTCAGACGCAGTTGCCGGATGTCCTGGCCGTTGATGCGAATGGCGCCGCTGGAGGCCTCGTAGTAACGCAGCAGCAGTTGAAACAGACTGCTCTTGCCGGCGCCGGATGGCCCCACCAGGGCGACGCTCTCGCCCGGGGCGATGGTCAGGCAGATGTCGTCCAGAGCGAGCACGTCCGGGCGCGCCGGATAGGCGAAGCGAACGTGCTCGAAGGCAATCGACGCCACCTTCGCCACCATCGGTCGCTGCGGTTGCGGCGTCTCGCGGATGGCCGAGTCGGCGTGCAGCAGTTCGAGCAAGCGCTGCGCCGCGCCCGCAGCACGCATTACGTCACCCCAGACTTCCGACAAGGTGCCGACCCCACCGGCCACGAGCGCGGCATAGAGCACGAACGACAGCAACTGCCCGTTGGTCAGCGTGCCGTCATGCACCTGGCGCGCGCCCACCCACAGCACGAAGATGATCGTCCCCATCACGGCGGTGATGATCAGGGCCGTCATCGCCGCCCGCAGGCGGGTGCGCCGGATCGCGGTGGCAAAGCTCGTTTCGGTGCGTTCGGCGAAGCGGCGCGCCTCGCGCTGCTCCTGCGTATAAGCCTGAACCGTCGGCATCGCGTTGAGGATTTCGCCCGCCAGGGCGGACGCGTCGGCGATCCGGTCCTGCGATTCACGCGAGAGCGTCCTGACCTTCCGGCCGATGGCGACGATGGGCAGGATCAACAGCACCATCAGGCCCAGATTCAGCGCGAACAGGTGAAAGCTGGTGACCGCCAGCATGACCATGCCGCCGACGAACTGGAACAGGCTGCGCAATCCCATGGAGATCGAACTGCCGACCACGGTCTGGATCAGCGTGGTGTCGCCGGTCAGGCGGGAGAGCACCTCGCCGGTCTGCAGGGTTTCGAAAAACTGCGGCGACTGGGACAGGACCCGGGCATAGACGGCGCTGCGCAGATCGGCCGTCGCCCGCTCACCGATCCACGAGACCGTGTAATAGCGTGCCGCCACGGCTGCGCCCCAGAATGCCGCGAGCCCGAACAGGGCCAGGAACTGCATGTTCAGACTCAGGCCACCAAACAGACCGTCACGCGACGTTGCCGCAGCGCCGAAGCCGGCATCGATGAGATCGCGAAAGGCCAGCGGCACCAGCAAGATGGTGATGGACCCCAGACACAGCAGGATGAAAGCGAGCGCCATGCGCATCCGGTAGGGGCGCAGAAAGGGCCACAGACCCGCCAGGGACGAAAGCCGTCGATCAACAGGAGAGGAAATATCGGTCATGCCAGGCATCAAGGAATCTCGTGGAACAGATCATCGGGAGACCTTCTGCGGCGCGTGTCCCGAGGAGCGAAGGACGCCTCCTGTACGTTGCAAGACACGGGCGTCGCTCATGGACCGCCATGATATCGGTTGGAGGCGGGCAACGAGACTGTCGCGCGCGCCACGCAGCGATTCACTCCGGTCCACGTGCGTCGAGCCGCAGGCGAGGCGGGCACCGCACGGGCGGACACGAACCGAAGCCGGCCGACGCACTCACCCCCATCAGGCACACGGATCGCGGAGGGCATTTCCGCCCCTCGACGGCACCGGATGCACGTGTCGCCGTTGAGGTGCTACCGTAATGTCCAGGCCCCGTTCCGCCGCCCCCCTCACCAACTGAAGAAGCCCATGACGCACACCCACTGGCACCTGGCGACGCGATGCATCCATGTCGAGGGGCATGCCGACGCCCTCGGCTCACCGCACACGCCGCTCTACGACACCACGACCTTTCGCTTTCCCGATACCCAGGCGCTGTGCGAGGTGGCCGAGGGGCGGCGGCGCGGCTATTTCTACAGCCGCTATGGTTCCAACCCGACAATCCACAGCCTGGAAGCGCGGCTGGCGAGCCTCGAAGAGGCGGACGGCGCCCTCGCTTTCGCCTCCGGCATGGCGGCCATCTCGGCCACGCTACTCGCGCACGCCCGCAACGGCATCGTCTGCATCGGTGAAATCTACGGCGGCACCCGCGCCTTGCTGCAGAACCAGCTCGCCAGCCTCGGCCTGCCGGTGACCGAGGTGGCCGCCGGCAACACGACCGCCCTGGACAACGCCTTGCAGGCCGGCGCCCGGCTGGTGTACCTGGAGACACCGGCCAATCCGACCCTGGAAATCATCGACATCGCCGCGGTTGCCGAAACCGCCCACCAGCATGGCGCCCGGGTGGTGGTCGACAGCACGTTCGCGACGCCGGTGAACCAGCAACCACTCGTGCTCGGCGCCGACCTGGTGATCCACAGCGCCACCAAATACCTCGGCGGGCACAGCGATCTGACCGGCGGCGTGGTGGCCGGCGCCGCCGTGCTGCTCGAGCCCATCGACGCCTGGCGCCGCAACCTGGGCCAGACCATCGCCCCGGAGACGGCGCACCTTCTTTCGCGCAGCCTGGCCACCCTGGATGTGCGCGTCGCCCGCCACAATGCCTCGGCCCTGACCATCGCCCAGGCCATGAAGGCGCACCCGCGGGTACGCCAGGTGCTGTACCCCGGCCTGCCGGAGTTTCCCGGCCATGCGGTGGCCGCACGCCAGATGCGCGGCTTCGGCGGCATGCTGACCCTCGCGGTCGATGGTGACGCCACCGCCACCTCGGCCGTGGCCGACCGCTTCGGTCTGTTCGCGCTGGCCGTCAGCCTCGGGGGCGTGGAGAGCCTGGTGTCCCAGCCCGCGCTGACCTCTCATCGCAGCCTCGACCCCGCCACCCGGGCAGCACGGGGCATCGGTGACAATCTGCTGCGCCTGTCCATCGGTCTGGAAAGCCCGGACGACCTGCTGACCGATCTGAATCAGGCGCTCGCCATCCTCTGAGTCCCCGCCGTCCATGGCGTGCGGGACCGCTCACCTGGCGCCCGCCCGATCCCAATAGGGCGGCGCACCAATGCATTCCACATAGAAGTCGATGAACGCGCGGATTTTCGGCGACGTCCGCCGGTTCGCCGGATAGACGGCACGCACGTGCTAGCCGAACAAGCCATGGACCGGCCACTGCGACAGCAGCCGCTGCAGCGCTCCCTCGGCAAGATCGCGCCACACGACGAAGGTGGGAAGCAGCGCGATGCCGTGATGCTCGAGCGCCACTTCGCGCACCGCCTCGCGGTTGTTGACGCCGAACCGGCTACCGACCGGGATCTCCACCGGCCCGGCGGGCGACTCGAAACGCCACGGGTTTTCGGCGAGCCGGTTCGAATAGGACAGGCAGAGATGTCCCTCGAGCGCCTCGGGGCGGGCCGGCGTACCCCGCCGCCGCGATGCCGGGCGATCTTCTTTTCGGGGATGCCGCCCGGCAACATGATGATTTCGGCCAACGCCCGTTCGGCGACGCGTCGGGTGTTGGAAAACAGGGCACGGAACACCGGGACACCGCATCGTGCTCCGGCATCGTCGGGTTGATCGGGTGTGAGCGAGGCCGGCCCGGTAGCATCGGAGCACGGCTCATTGTCCGGGTACGCCCGGCAGGATGCGGTGCTCAAGCGCGTAACGGTGCATTTCCAAAGCGGTCGCCAGTCCGGTTTTGTGGCGGATGGTCGTTTGGTAGTTGGCCACCGTCTTGGCACTGATGTACAGACGATCAGCGATCTCTTCGACGTTGAAGCCGCGAGCCAGCAGTACGAACACCTCGAACTCACGTGTCGATAACACCCGTTGGGGCGTCTGGCCCGCGGCGTCGGCAGCCGCCAGCGCGCGCGCTGCGTCGGGCGACAGCGGGCGCTCGCCGCGCCCGATCGCGTGAACCGCCAAGATCAGCTCGTCCGGCGCGCTGCTCTTTGTCAGATAGCCGGCGGCCCCCGCGTCCATGGCCTGACTCACCATGGCGGGCGAGTCATACATGGAGAACACCAGCACCTTGAGCGCCGGTATGCGCTGGCGCAACCGTGCGAGCGTCTCGAGCCCACCGCGCCCCGGCATGGACAGATCGAGAATCAGGATGTCCGCCGCGTGTGCGGTGAGCCACGCGTAGGCACTCTCGCAGTCGCCGAACTCGGCGACCACGCGCACGCCGACTTCCAGTTCGAGCAGCCGCCGGTAACCGGTGCGCACCACGGCGTGATCATCGGCAATAGCCACCGCGAGCTCGCTCATGCCACCACCTCCGGTGCCGGAAAGCTGGCTGCCAGCGTCCATCCACGACCGTCACGTCCGGGCCCCATATGCAGGCGGCCGCCGTGCGCCCACACACGCTCGCGGATGCCGGCCAGCCCGTTGCCCGACAGCGCGCCTTCATCATCCGCCCCCCTGCCCACACCGTCGTCGCTGACCGACCATCGCACCTCGGCACTCGCGTCACCGTCCAGCTGGATGTCAACGCGGCCGGCCTGTGCGTGGCGCGCCACGTTGGTGAGTGCCTCCTGGGTCATGCGATACAGGGACAAGGCCAGTGCCTGAGGCAACTCACCGCTCAAGCGCAAGTCGAGGTGATAGTCCGTGTCCTGCCCGGGCCGCAGAGCCCAGTTGTCGACCAGGGCCCGGATCATCTCCCCCAGCCGCGCCCCTTCGCGCCGACCACCGCGCCCACCTTCAAGGCCGGGCGCACTCAACCAGCCGAGCAGACCACGCACTCCCTGCTGGATGCCGACGCACTGCGCCTCGAGCGCGGCCGCCACGGCCAGCACGTCGCTCCCTGCGGGCAGGCTGCGTTGCAGAAAAGTCAGATCGGCGCGCATCGCCGTAAGCACCTGACCGAACTCGTCGTGCAGCTCACGGGCGATGCGCGCGCGTTCGTCCTCCTGCAAGGTGAGCACCTTGAGACTCAGATCGCGCCGTTCGCCCTCAACTCGCGCCAGACTCTGGGCCAGGTGATTGAGCGCATGGCTGATCACATCCAGTTCGCGCACCCCCCTGTCCGGCAGGCGCGCATCGTAGCGCTGGCGCCCGAAGGCGCCAATGGTGGCAACGATCTGGCGCAAGGGCGCGAACGCATGACGCACCGCCCAGTACATGCCCGCCAGCAACGCCACACTGTAGAGCACCATCACGCCGACCACGCCCGCGATGTTGCCCAGTGCTTCGCGCTGCTCGCTGTCGGGACTGGCGGTCAGGGTCACGTCGAATTGGCGCCCGTCCGGCCGTTCGACCGTCCAGCGCGTGGTCGGCGGCCGGCCGTGCGGCGCCAGGTGCCCGCGCAACCAGTCGATCACGCCGCTACCCGTGGCGGGCGAGGAGCGCACCAGCACCTCACCGCTCGCCGGATCAGCGATCTCGACCCCGAGGTGACGCAATCTGCCGCCCGCGACCAGCGCACGCAGCGTCGCCAGTTCCGCCTCCACACCGTCGGTGGGCACCTCACGCAACTGGGCAAGACGGCGCGTCAGTTCGGCGACCTGCCCTGCCCCCAGCCCCTCCTGGCGCACGTCGCCCCACCCACGCCACATCGCAAGCACCAGTACACAAACCAGGCACAACAGTGAAATAGCCGCCATGCGGCGCATGAGTATCGAAGTGAGTTCCATAGATCCAAGTGTATCGCCGATGCCTCCACCGACAAGATCAGGAATTTTTCCCATATTGCTTCAAGGCTCGATCTCTTAGGCTTTGTCGCCACGTCCCGACACGCACGTGCCGCTCTCAGGAACGGTGCCGGTTCGTACGGACCAAATTTCATTCATCAAGGAATCGAAACAAGAATGCCTCTCGATCGATCCGGCTATCCCCTCGCTGTTCCCGCCGCCGTGGCGCTGCTGCTCGCACCCGCTGCGGTGTTCGCCCGCTCCGACACCCCCCTGCCGACCGTCGAGGTCGTCGAGAGCACACCCCTGCCGGGCATCGGCATCGAACGCGAACGGGTTCCGGCAAACGTCGAGCGCATCCAGCCGGCGAGCGGCGAATCGGTCGCCACAAAGATGAATCGCACGCTCGGCAGCGCGACCGTAAACGAGGTGCAGAACAATCCGTTCCAGGCCGACCTGAACTTCCGCGGGTTTACCGCCTCGCCCCTGCTAGGCACCCCGCAGGGTCTGTCGGTCTTCGTCGACGGCATCCGGATCAACGAGGGCTTCGGCGACGTGGTCAACTGGGATCTCGTCCCGCAGCCTGCGCTCGAGAGCATCACCGTATTGCCCGGTTCCAACCCGGTGTTCGGCCTCAACACGCTCGGCGGTGCGGTGTCCATGCGGACCAAGGACGGGCGCAACAACCCCGGTACGGATCTGGAGATCAGCGGCGGTAGCTTCGGTCGCTGGACCGTCGGTCTGGCCCATGGTGGATCGAGCGAGAACCTCGACTGGTTCTTCGCGGCCGATTCGTTCGAAGAAGAAGGCTGGCGTGATCACTCGCCGACCGACGTCAAGCAGCTGTTCAGCAAGCTGGGCTGGCGCGGCGAGCATTCGGATGCCTACCTCAGCATCACCTACGCCGATACCGACCTGACGGGCAACGGCCTGTTGCCGGACAGCTTCTATCGTCACGACAGGGAATCGATCTTCACCTACCCGGACAACACCCGTAACCGGTTGATGCAGATCGGCCTGACCGGCAATCACTGGCTGGACGACACCAATCAGCTGACTGGCCGGATCTACTGGCGCAACGTGCACACCCGCACCCTCAACGGCGACGGCAACGACGAATATCCCGACGAGTATGAACAATGGGTGCTCAACGGTTCGATCCCGGGCGACGAGCCCGCGGGCGGCGTCCTCAATCGTACGGGCACCGATCAGTACGCGCTGGGCCTGGCCTTGCAATGGACGCACTACGCCGATCAGCATCAGCTGACCGCGGGGGTCAGTCATGACCGCACCCGCGCAAGCTTCTTCCAGTCCGAGCAGGGCGGCGAGTTGACCGAAGCGCGAGGCGTCGATCCGGATGAAGATGTCGAGCTGGCCAACAGCCTGTACGGCCGAACCCGCACCTCGAGCGTCTATGTCACCGACACCTATTCGCTCAACGATGCGGTCGCCCTGACCGGCTCGGCCCGATACAACCGCACGCGCGTCATCAACAAGGATCGTCTCGGGGACGATCTGAATGGCGACTTCACCTATCACCGCCTCAATCCTGCCGTCGGCGTCACCTGGCAGATCAATCCGGGCATCGGTTTCTACGCGTCCTACAACGAAGGCAACCGCGCGCCCACGCCCATCGAACTGGGCTGCGCCGATCCGACCAACCCCTGCACGCTGCCCAACGCGCTCGCGGCGGACCCTCATCTCGATCAGGTCGTCGCAAAGACCTTCGAATTCGGCCTGCGCGGGCATCAGGGCAAGGCGCTGAACTGGAATGCCACGGTGTTCAGCACCACCAACCACGACGACATCCTGTTCGTCGGCACCTCCACCAGCGCCGGCTATTTCACCAACTTCGGCAAGACCCGCCGCCAGGGCGTCGAACTCGGACTCTCCGGCAGCCACGGCGTCTTCGACTGGAGCGCCAACTACACCTGGCTGCGCGCGACCTATGAAAGCAGCGCCTGCCTGATGGCCGAATCGAACAGCTCCGCCGGGGCCGATCCGCGCTGCGGCGCCGACGAGATCCGCGTCTCCTCCGGCGACAGGCTGCCCGCGCTGCCCCGCCACAGCCTCAAGCTGGCGCTCAACTGGCACCCCAGCAACACGCTGCGCATCGGCACCAACATGCAGGCGTTCAGTGACCAGCTGGTACGCGGCAACGAGAACGACAAACACGACGGACGCGGCAAGATCGACGGCTACGCCGTCTTCAATGTCGATGCCGATTGGCAGTTCGCCAAGGGGTGGACCGTGTTCGGCCGTATCGACAACGTGTTCGATTCCGAATACGAGAGCGCCGGCGCCCTGGCGGAAAATCCCTTCGATGCGCGCGGCAGCTTCCTCACCAATCCCGACGACTGGAAAGACGAGCGCTTTGTTTCCCCGGGCGCGCCACGCGCGGCCTGGATCGGCCTGCGCATCGCCTGGCACTGACATCACGCAGGGGGAATCCACCCCCTTCGACGCAAACCCCGGTGATTGTCTCCGCACCCCTTCGCCGCCCACGGGCGGCATTCTTTTTGGCTGAACCGCCCCCATCCGGTGGATTCACGGACCGTCTCTCTTCCGCTGCTCTCCTGCGTTCGCGAACCTGCCCCCTCAAGCAGCACGCCGTCCTTGAGGCGCTCGCGGATGCTGCGCTGATCACATTTGATGCGCTCCGCAAGCTGTTCGGTTGCGAGCCATGCGGCGGTCATTTCCAGCACCCTGCTATTGAACGTCGTATTGGCTCGACAAATTCAATCGACCGTGGAGCGGTGCGTGACCCACCCGCTATTTTCCGGATGGATGCCATCCGAGCGGGCGAGTGAGAAGGAGTGCGTGAGGGACGCCAACTAATCCGCATTCGACGCACGGATGATCTGGCAACACAGATCGATCACAAACGCGTTTCTTTGCTGGAGACACCGGGAAAGATCCCAACAAGATCGGAAGTGCTCCGCTTGGCATTGGCGATGTGTCCGGCCACGGACGACGTTGGGTCGATTCTGGGCCAACGGCGATGGCTGGGCCCGAATGCAAAAAACCCAACCACCGTTAAGTGATTGGGTTTTCAGCGAAATTCGTGGTTGCGGGGGTAGGACTTGAACCTACGACCCCGGGTTATGAGGCTAATAATTTTGCTCGGCGTGCAGAGCAATCGCGTGGTGGAGAATCGGCACCAATCGGCTAAGCCTTTGATTTGTTGAGTTTCTCACAACACCGATTTGTGACGTTCCAGTCCGCTCACTTCAGCCCGATCGTGCCGATGTCACAACCATCCCACAAAAACGTCGATCTGGAAGCTCAACCCCTCTTCCCCGCTCACCAGTTTATTTCGACCTTCGGCCGAGCATCCGACCATCTGGATCACCAGTCGGTTGCGCTTCGTGATGCTGAGCAGATCCCGGCGTTGAACAACATGAATGGAGCATCCCTGATCCGCGCCATCCATGCCTGACCAGCGTCCCCCCCCCGCATCTGACACCCAACGTTACTTCCCGATATCGAGGAAGGTTAGGGGAGTTTATCGAAAATCACTAAACTCCCCTAAGATCGCTTGAGAAACGCCTGTTGCTTGTCCGCCCGCGACGCTCTCCCCTCTTTGAGCATCCGGGGAAACGTCATTTGGCCAGACGACAGCACGAGGTCCATTTCACGGATATCCGGCACCATCACAATCCGACGCCGCGATCTCACTGCTGCCGACGATCTCGGCAGGGTTCTACTCTTGTCTCTCCGTCTAGCGAGGGGTCAGTAATACACACTGGCCTGCGCGCAGAGCAACAACATCAGGCTCGGCCAAGTAAGCAATCGGCAGCAGCCCCCCCAAGCGCCGGGTCGACTTGAAACAGGCATTCATCCAGCCAGGCCTCGGCATCAAATCCGGTGAGGTCACCCGACTCCTCCACCCTGCGCTGAACCAACGTGGCTAGCCAAACGATGCTTTGACGATGCGAGTGCAAGAGAGCGCCGCGCTTCTCGAGCCTTGCCAATGTCGCTCGTGAAGGGGCGCTAGGTTGGTTCAAACCCGGCATCCATCGGTTCCCCGACGATAACCAATCGATCGAGGGCCTTGCCCCCGGGCCGGACTGCGCCCAGTACGGGAACGTCGAGTGCGCGCCCGCAGATGCTCCCTGGATGCGCTATTCGAGGCATGCCGCATCTTCAGATAGAAGGCGATGACGAGAAGGCACGCGAACGCCAAGGTTCCCCCCAGAATCGAAACGATCGATATGAACGCGTCTGACACGCTTCACCTCACAGGCGTTGCTGATCCACGGCCATATTACGCTCAGCAACTTGGCGGCTCAACATGCCCCTCTGCCTAGCGTTCTTGCCAATAGTCTCTTCTCTCGACGCCAGCATCCTCGGGCATTCCGGCACCAAAGCACCGCGATGTGCTGACCAGCTTTCCTCATCCACTTCTCAGTGACGTAATGTGCTCATGCGCGGGAGCCTCCTTCACACTCGGGTACCCCTGGGACGGCGCACAGCTCATGCAGCAACCTGCGGCGACGCGCGAAAGCGCGCTCCAACGCTGGAGCCCACTGCGGCGGTGACAGCAGCAGCAGTGCAAAGCACGCCTGATCGACCCGTGACAGGCGGATGACTTCCGCTTGCTCAATCGCGTGTTGCGCGGCCTTCTGGACGGCAGCAACCACGAAGTCAGCCAGAGTGCGCCCCTGAAGTTCAGCGGCGCGTTTGACCATCGAATAGAGATCGGTGCCGATCCGGGCTTCAAGGCGGATGGTAGAGGTAGCAGCGGGCAATGTGTTGCCCTCCTTGTGCGCATGTACGTCAGATTGCCGTATCTATCCATGACACTAACGTGCGTAGAATTTTCCGATTTCGCGGCGAGCCCCAGTTGGTCATGGATGTGAAGTACCCAATCGTTGCGTCGTTCGGGAACCTCGGAGCGCACTTGCGGGCTGCGGCTTCGCCTCAATGCGAGGCGACGGCGACCTGTCGCACAAGAGCCTCATCCGCCCACGCATCGGCGACAAACTGCACTATTTCGAATATTTCGACGGGGCGGCCGAAGTGTTGGGTTCGCGCATTGCGGCGGCAGCCCCTACGTAGAAGAGCTTTCGTCGTTGTTGCCTAGAGGCGCCACATGGCGATCGCCGGTGCGAAGATGCTCCGACAGTTGTGCGCCTCAACGACAACACCGTCGAGTAGCCGTGTAGATGTCGTGCGCTTAGCCGAAGCGCTGCTGCCACATGTGGAAGTGACGCCTGCTCGGACCGGGCAGCCATTTAGTCGAAGCGGGTAGACCTCTTTGAGCCGCCAAGTGCGGATTGCTCTGATTTGGTATTTATCCGACACCGATCCCGGCCGCCCTCTCGACGAGACACACCGATATTTAGGCATCTGCCGCGCCAACCACTCGCTTGACCCTTATGCCCCTCCGGGCTGTCGTTGGCGATTAATACGTCGAGATTCATCGATTCACGCATAGGAGCCCATAACTCCATTCACAATAAAAAATGTCGGCTCGAACCGCAATCCGAGCCGACCAATACTCCAGCGATCAGAGCGGAGGGAGTTGATGCGCCGGAAGATAAAGTGAGACCGCCGTCATTCGAACAACTCCAGGAGCGCGGGCACGGCCTCGAACAGATCCGCCACCAGACCGTAGTCGGCGACCTGAAAGATCGGCGCCTCCTCGTCCTTGTTGATGGCGACGATCACCTTCGAGTCCTTCATGCCGGCCAGATGCTGGATCGCCCCGGAGATGCCCACCGCCACGTACAGCTGCGGCGCGACGATCTTGCCGGTCTGGCCCACCTGGTAGTCGTTGGGCACGTAGCCGGCATCGACGGCCGCCCGGCTGGCGCCGAGCGCCGCGCCGAGCTTGTCGGCCAGCGGTTCGAGCAGGGCGTGATAGTTCTCGCTGCTGCCCACGCCGCGACCGCCGGAGACGATCACACTCGCCGCGCCCAGTTCCGGGCGCTCGGACTTGGTCAGTTCGCGCCCGACCAGGGCGCTGAGCCCGGTGTCGGCCGCCGCGTCGATGGCTTCGACCGCGGCCGAGCCGCCCTCGCCCACCGCCTCGAAGGCCGTGGTGCGCACGGTGATGAGCTTGACCGGATCGGCGCTCTGAACGGTGGCGATGGCGTTGCCGGCGTAGATCGGCCGCTTGAAGGTATCGGCCGACTCCACCGCGATGATGTCGGAGATCTGCGCCACATCGAGCGTGGCGGCCACGCGCGGCAGCAGGTTCTTGCCGAAGGTGCTCGCCGGCGCGAGGATGTGGCTGTAGCCGCCGGCCCGGGCGACGACAAGCGCCGCCAGGTTCTCGGCGCCGTGCTCGGCGTAGTGGCCCGCATCGGCCACCAGCACCCGGCCCACACCGGCCAGACGGGCGCCCGCCTCGGCCACCGCGCCGCAGCCGCTGCCGGCCACCAGCAGGTCGATGTCGCCGCCGATGGCCTGCGCGGCCGCGACGGTGTTCAGGGTCGCGGCCTTGAGCACCGCGTTGTCGTGTTCTGCAATGACGAGAATGCTCATGTTCAGATCACCTTGGCTTCGTTCTTGAGTTTGGCGACCAGTTCGGCCACATCCGCCACTTTCACCCCGGCGCTGCGCTTGGGCGGCTCCTCGACCTTGAGCGTCTTCAGGCGCGGCGCGACGTCGACACCCAGGTCAGCCGGCGTGACGGTCTCGAGCGGCTTCTTCTTCGCCTTCATGATGTTCGGCAACGTGGCGTAGCGCGGCTCGTTGAGGCGCAGATCGGTGGTCACGATGGCCGGCAGCGACATCGAAAGGGTCTCCAGGCCGCCATCGATCTCGCGGGTCACCGTGGCCTTGCCGTCGGCGATCGCCACCTTGGAGGCGAAGGTGGCCTGGGCCACGTTCATCAGCGAGGCGAGCATCTGCCCGGTCTGGTTGGCGTCGTCGTCGATGGCCTGCTTGCCGAGCACCACCAGCTCGGGCGACTCCTTGTCGCAGATGGCCTTGAGCAGCTTGGCCACGGCCAGCGGCTGCAACTCCTCGTCGGTCTGCACCAGGATGCCGCGATCGGCGCCGATGGCCATGGCGGTGCGCAGCGTCTCCTGGCACTGGGCGACGCCGCAGGAGATGGCCACCACCTCGGTGGCAACGCCGGCTTCCTTGAGGCGCACCGCCTCTTCCACCGCGATTTCATCGAACGGATTCATGCTCATCTTCACGTTCGCGATGTCGACACCTGAGCCGTCGCTCTTGACACGTACCTTCACGTTGTAATCGACGACCCGTTTGACGGGAAGCACGATCTTCACTTGGTTTTCTCCTTGGGAATGCACTCGGGCGCGGCTTGCGAGCAGATGCTCGATACGCACGCTCTCGCGTCACGTCGCGAAGACAATACCGCTTCAACCGCTCGGCCCCGGGGCGGGGGCGCCCTCGTTCCCGCCCTCTTCGGCTGCGCCCCCAACGAGCGTCAGCCCCGCGTCCGCCCGTACGTGCGGATCGCCACGACCGGAACGCATCTACCCGCCTGGCGCTGCTGGAACAGCGGCACGCGCCCTGCCTGCAGCGCCACCACAACGCGCCATTGACTTCTCCCGGCATCACACCGAACCGCTTCGGGCGTCGCCGAAGCGACAGGAGGCCCCGCCGGCTCAAGCGGCGGAGCCGCCGCGATACTCGGGGCGATGCACGGTCACTGCCCGGCCTATCGGAGCTCTCCGGTCAAGAACTGTGCGCGGCCACGGCCGAACGACCAATCCGCATCGGCATTCTCGATTACAGAGACGATCAGGTCGTCCGGCGACAGGCCGCAATCCGCTTGAAGCCTGTCTGCCAGCAGGCGATAGAACGCGACCTTCTGCTCCTGAGTGCGCTTCCGTGAGAACACGGTCAGTAAGACGACATCGGTCGAGCGGGGGTAGCCCAGGCCGGTGTCCTCCAGCACCAATTCACCTGCACGGTGTTGGGTGACGCATTGATAGCGATCGCTCGGTGGGACTTCAAACGCCCGCACCATCGCCTCATGGGCCGCATTCAGGAGGGTGCGAACCTGGGCGTCGCTACGCCCCTGGATAATATCGAACTTGAGTAATGGCATTGAGATTCTCCTTAGCGCCACATTGGATAACCAATTCAGATTTTTTCGAAAAGCGGCCTGCGACGGCGCTACCGCCGTCAATCATTGTTGGCCGCAGCCATCGGTGCGCCTTCGGTCGCGACGCTCTGACCGACCCGCACCCTCATGCCCGCATCATGAGCGTCAACGTCACGACGTTTCACCCACGCCGCATCGTCGATCACGGAGTCATCGGTCGTCCACCGCGTCTGGTTGCTCGGCATTTGTCGTTCAATTCAGCGCTTCCGCTGGACCGAAGAATTCGTAACGCCCTCTTTCGGCGGGCAGCCCCAGCTCGTTCAAGTACCGTTTGATGGCGGCCATGAAGGGTTTGGGTCCGAGGAAGTAGGCGTCGAAATCGCCATCGGCGGGAAGCCACTGCTTCAACTGCTCGAACGTGGGGCGGCCGACCGCATCCGGCTGACGCGACGCGCCCTCCTGATCATGTTCGTAGACGACGAACCGGCGGAACCGCGAATAGCGGGCGGCCCACGCGTCGATGACGTCGCCGAAGGCATGCGCCTGTGCGTCACGAGCGTAGTGGATGAAGACGATGCTCCGGTCGCCGTCGTTCAGTGCGGCCTCGGCCATCGCCAGCGTAGGCGTGATGCCGACACCGCCGCTGATGAAGACCAGTGGTCCGTCGCCATCGCCAAGCGTGAATTCGCCTGCTGGCGGGAAAAGTTCGAGCGTACTGCCCTCATGTATGTGATCGTGCAAATGACCGGAGGCCACACCGGCGGGCTCTCGCTTGACACTGATGCGGTAGCCGCGGCCGTTGGGAGCCGAGGACAGCGAGTAGTTGCGGCGGATTTCGTCACCGTCGATGACGAGTCGAAGGCCGATGTACTGGCCGGGCTCGTATGTGAGCACGGGCCCGCCGTCGACCGGCTCCAGGTAGAAGGACGTGATCTCGGCGCTCTCGGGCACTTTGCGGACGACGCGAAATTCCCGGCTGCCGCGCCAGCCGCCGGGAGCAGAGGCAAGGCTGTCGTACACCGCGTCCTCGGCACCGATCAGGATGTCCGCGAGCTGTTGGTAGGCGGCGCCCCAGGCGTCGATCACTTCGTCCGTGGCCAGTTCCGGGCCAAGCACCTCATCGATGGCGCGTATCAGGCAGGTGCCGACGATGGGGTAGTGCTCCGGCTGCACCTGCAGCGCCACGTGCTTGTTGACGATCTGCGCCGCCAACGGGCCGAGAGCTTCGAGCCGGTCGATGTTGCGGGCGTACATCAGCACGCCGTTGGCCAGTGCCCGCTGCTGTGTGCCGCTGGCCTGGTGCGCCTGATTGAACATCGGCCGGACCTGCGGATACTCGTTGAGCATCACCGTGTAGAAGTGGGTGGTGAGCGTCTCTCCGCCGGTTTCGAGCAGCGGGACGGTTGCCTTGATGATGTCGCGTTGGCGCTCGGTCAGCATCGGGCTTTCCTTGTCAGTGCGGGTGTGCGGAACATTCATGACCTCGTGCCGAGCACAGCAGATTGATAGCGGCTCAATAACTGTGGGTCATCGATCGAGCCGTGGTGATGAACCTGTTTCCAGCGGCCATCGATTTTTTGGAAAATCCGGCTCGTACGAATTGCGAGTGTCACGTCTTCGCCTCCGAGGCGGAAAAAACCGCGCTCCCTTCCGACGGCATAGAACATGTCGGCCGTCTCGTGGAGGGTGTAGTCGAAATATTCCACGTAGACTTCCGCCGGTCCGTTGAACAGGCGGTCATATACGGGCTGAATTTCGGCCCAGCCGCGCTTGATGCCGCCCAGCGGATTGTCCATAGCGATGTCGTCGGTCTGGGCCCAGTTCTCCGACATCATCGCCAGGTCACCGGAATTGAATGCACAGTAGAACTGGACGAGCGCCTGAAATGGCGACGACGACTCTCCAGCGTCTTCCTTGCCGGTGATGGCTTCTTGAATTGCTTTCATGGGGTGTCCTCTCTGTTGCCTGTATGCAATTGACCCGGCGCCCGGGTCGCAGAGTCGCCGCCCGTAAGCCGGGTGGTCGACTCTGCGAGATCGCGTCGGCGAGCTGCGCGGTAACGCTTACTGCGAAGTGGGCATGGCGAATTCGGCGCCCTTGGAGATGCTCTGGGGCCAGCGCTGCATGATCGACTTCTGCTTGGTGTAGAAACGCACGCCTTCTTCGCCGTAGGCATGCATGTCGCCGAACAGCGAGCGCTTCCAGCCGCCGAAGCCGTGCCAGGCCATGGGCACCGGAATCGGCACATTGATGCCGACCATGCCGACCTGGATGCGTCGCGCGAATTCGCGTGCCACGTTGCCGTCACTGGTGTAGCAGGCAGTGCCGTTGCCAAACTCGTGCGCATTGACCAGATCCACCGCCTCGGCGAAGTCGTTCACGCGCACGCAGGCCAGCACCGGTCCGAAGATCTCTTCCTGGTAGATACGCATCTCGGGCGTGACGTTGTCGAACAGCGTGCCGCCCATCCAATACCCATCGCCGCAATTCGGGCCGGCCTGGTTGGCGTCGAAACCGCGCCCGTCGACCAGCAGGGTCGCGCCTTCCTGAACGCCCTGCTCGATGTAGCCGGTGATGCGTTCGTGGGCCGCGCGGGTGACGATCGGCCCCATCTCCGCATCGAGGTTCTCGCCATCGAGCACCTTCAGCGCCTGGGTGCGCTCGACCAGACGCGGCACGAGCGTGTCGGCAACGTCGCCCACCAGCACGGCCACCGAGATCGCCATGCAGCGCTCACCGGCCGAACCGTAGGCCGCGCCGATCAGCGCATCGACGGTGCGCTCGATGTCGGCATCGGGCATCACCACCATGTGGTTCTTCGCTCCGCCCAGGGCCTGCACGCGCTTGCCGTGGTGGGCGCCGGTCTCGTAGATGTAGTTGGCGATCGGCGTCGAGCCGACGAAGCTGACGGCGGTCACATCCGGGTGTTCGAGCAAGGCGTCGACCGCCTCCTTGTCGCCCTGCACGACATTGAACACGCCATCGGGCAGGCCCGCCTCTTTGAACAGTTCGGCGATGCGCAACGAAGGGCTGGGATCGATCGGGCTGGGTTTGAGCACGAAGGTGTTACCGCAGGCGATCGCCACCGGGAACATCCACATGGGCACCATCACCGGAAAGTTGAACGGCGTGACGCCGGCCACCACACCCAGCGGCTGACGCATCGTCCAGTTGTCGATACCGGTGGAGACCTGCTCGGTGTAGTCGCCCTTGAGCAGCTGCGGGATCCCACACGCGAATTCCACGACCTCGATGCCGCGCGTCACTTCACCCTGCGCATCCGTGAATACCTTGCCGTGCTCGGCGGTGATCAGGTGCGCAAGTTCGTCGCGATGCCGGTTGAGCAGCTCGAGGAACTTGAACATGACGCGCGCACGACGCAGTGGCGAAAGATTGGACCAGGCAGGGAACGCGGCAGCGGCCGACTGCACGGCGGCATCGACCTCGGTCGCGGAGGCGAGCGCCACCTGACCGGTGACGACGCCCGTGGCCGGATTGGTGACGCGCTGTGCGCGGCCCGAGGCTCCCGGCCTCACGCGGCCGTGAATGTAGTGGTCGATGTTTGCGGGTTCGGTGGTCATGACGGCTGTCTCCAATTGAACGGCTTGTCGCAAAAATGATGGTGTCGGTCTGCCGAGCTCGGCAGCGGTTCAGGCAAAGTTGGCCTGGGCAAAGGCCCAGTTCACGAGCTTGTCGAGAAAGGCGTCGACGAAGGCCGGGCGGGCATTGCGATAGTCGATGTAATAGGCGTGCTCCCAGACGTCGATACACAACAAGGGCGTATCGCCGCCGGTCAGCGGATTGCCGGCCGCACCGGTGTTGACGACATCCACCGTGCCGTCGGCCTTCTTGACCAGCCAGGTCCAGCCCGATCCGAAGTTGCTCACGGCCGCAGCACGGAACGCGTTCTTGAAGGCCTCGAGGCTTCCCCATTTGGCGTTGATCGCGTCGGCCAACGGTCCGGTCGGCGCAGCACCCCCGGCGGGCGCCATGCAATTCCAGAAGAAGGTGTGGTTCCAGGCTTGCGCGGCATTGTTGTAGATGCCACCAGCGGGCGCCTGCCTGACGATTTCTTCGAGCGCCAGGTTTTCGAAAGGCGTGTCCTTGATCTGGGCATTCAGATTCGTGACGTAGGCCTGGTGATGCTTGTCGTAGTGGTAGTCGAAGGTTTCCGCTGACATGTGGGGAGCCAGCGCATTCTTTGCGTAGGGAAGCGGGGGAAGTCTGTGGTCCATCGGTGCCTCGTTCGTCTGTCGGGTGCGGGGTAACGGTTGGTTTTCAACGAATGTCACGCCAGACGCCCACGACGAGACCGACATCGGAGCTACCCAGCGTCCGAAAACAGTACGAGACTCAACGCATTTCGTAAAATGATCATTGAAGATAACACCAATCATAAAAAATGATTTTCTGATTCCCGCATGAACGCAGCACGCGGGTTGGAGTTCTGGTCGCATACGGTGCAACACGCCTGCCCGGGTCGGAGATGGCCGCTGGCCCCGTGGGCTGCCGACGCTCAACGGGCGGGTCATACGGTCTCCGTCCGCCTTCCGAAGAAAATTCACAAATTGAGATAGATACCATCACAACGCATCATTTGTGCTGATGCAAAGTCCTGCCTATCGTTCAATGGCGAAGAAATCGCGGCCAATTCGATGTCACGAGCACTCGCAGGTGATGCCACAAAAAATGTCAAAGGATGGAGACAAGCAGATGGAGACGACCGCACTTTCCGGGATTCGGAGCAATCCCCTATTTCATGTACTCGTAACGCGCCGGAGGAGATTCGTCGCCTGGCTGACAGCGGCGATCCTGATTCCGTATTACGCATTTATCTTCGTTGCCGCTTTCGCACCGCAGCTGCTCGCAGCGAAGGTTTCCAGTGGCGTCATAAATGTTGGCTGGCCGGTCGGCGCTGCCTTGATCGTCGGTTCATGGCTGCTGACGGGCGTGTATGCGCAACGGGCAAACGGCGAATTCGACGAGCTCACCGTGAAGATCTTGGCCGGAGAGCGCAAATGAAATCGACACGCAACCTACTGATGCTCATGGCCCTGATGGGACCGACGATGACTGCGTTTGCGGCGCCGGGTGCGTTGCAGGCAGTCGAACGGCAACCAATCAATACGACGGCGATCATTCTGTTCTTGGTGTTCGTGGGAGCGACACTGGCCATCACCTACTGGTCGGCTTCAAGGACGAAATCGGTCAACGACTTCTACACCGCCGGCGGCGGCATCACCGGCTTCCAGAACGGTATCGCCTTGGCCGGTGACTACATGTCCGCGGGGACGCTGCTGGGGCTCACCAGCATGATCTTCTTCAGGGGCTATGACGGCATGATCTACGCGATCAGCTTCTTCGTGGCCTGGCCGGTGCTGCTGTTCCTGTTCGCGGAGCGAATCAGAAACCTGGGGCGCATCACCATCTCCGACATCGTCGCGAACCGGCTCGACGAAGGCCCGATACGGACGTTGATGGCATTTTCGTCGCTCACGGTGGTCTGCTTTTACCTCATCACCCAGATGGTCGGGGCCGGCCAGCTGATCCAGCTGCTGTTCGGCCTGCCCTACAATTATGCGGTGATCATCGTCGGGGTATTGATGGTGATCTACGTCACGTTCGGCGGCATGGTGGCGACCACCTGGGTCCAGATCACCAAGGCGTGCCTCTTGCTTCTTGGCGGCACGGTGCTGGGTTTCCTGGCGATAAGCAAGTTCGGCTTCTCGCTCGATTCCCTGTTCGACCAAGCGGTTGCCGCCCACAAAGACGGCGCCGCCATTCTGTTGCCCGGCAAGTTGACCGCCGATCCGATCGCGATCATCTCGCTTTCGATTGCGCTGGTCTTCGGGACCGCCGGCCTGCCCCACATTCTCATGCGCTTTTTTACCGTCGCCAACGCGAAGGAAGCGCGAAAGTCCGTGTTCGTGGCGACCGGTGCCATCGGGTTCTTTTTCCTGCTGGTGGTGGTGCTGGGAATGGCCGCGATCGTCATCGTCGGTCGCGATCCCGCCTTCTTCGTAGGAGGCGATCTTGCCGGGAAGCTCATCGGTGGCAACAACATGCCGGTCATGCACCTGGCCAAGGCAGTCGGCGGGGATCTCATGCTCGGCTTCCTGTCCGCGGTGGCCTTCGCCACGATTCTGGCGGTGGTATCCGGGCTCGCGATCGCGGGCACCTCGGCCATCGCGCACGACCTCTACACCCGCGTCATCAAGAAGAACCGCGCTTCCGAAGCGGAGCAGAGGCGGGTTTCGAGGATCGCGCCGGTGTGCATCGGCGTGGTGGCGGTGATCCTGGGCATTCTGTTCAAGGACCAGAATATCGCCTTCCTGATCGGCCTGACCTTCGGCATCGCTGCCTCGGTGAATTTCCCGATCCTCGCACTTTCCATGTTCTGGAAAGGCTTGACGACCCGCGGAGCACTGATTGGCGGCACGGCGGGACTCATCAGCTCGGTCGCGCTGGTCATCCTCTCGCCCGCCGTCTGGGTCAAGGTACTGGGCAACGACCACGCAATCTTCCCGTACGACTACCCGGCGATCGTCTCGGTGAATGTGGCCTTCCTCTTCACCTGGCTCGGATCGATTACCGACCGCAGTTCCCGGGCCGGACGCGAGCGCGAAGCGTTCGACGACCAGTTCGTCGCCGCCCAGACAGGGCTGGGCGCTGCCGGGGCAGTCCGCCACTAGCCGCTTATCGGGCGGTGCCCCGGGCGCGTACGGATTTCATGTCCGCGGGCTCCTTCGGTCACCGCCCATCCGGTTCCTGAAACAATACTCGAGGAGAAACACATGCAACTACGAGACAACGGCCTGGGTTACTCGCCCATTACGCTCGTGATGCACTGGATCGTGGCAGCGCTGCTGTTGTCGATCATCGGATTGGGCATCGCCATTCCCCAGATTGGGGACGAGGCGCGACGAGTGGATCTCGAGCAACTGCAGAACCTGCTCGGCACCCTCTTGTTCCTCGTCTCGATCTACCGCCTCTGGGCACGCGTCACGTCCTACCAACCGCTGCCGGTCGGGACACCCCACCCCATCGAGGTCATCGTCAGCCGCTCGGTGGCGGTGGCCATGGCCCTGGCCATGGTGCTGCTGCCGATTGCCGTATGGCTCTATCGATCGGCAGCCGGCGTAGCCATCGAGCTGCCTGGCGGGTTCTCGATTCCTGCCCTCATCGGACCCAGCCAGCCCGTGAAGGACGTCGTCGGTATCCTTTTCAACATCGGTGCGACGGCATTTCTCGCGGGGCTTGGGCTCCATATCTTCGGAGCACTCAAGAGCCACTTCGTGCTCAAGAACGATGTGCTGAAGCGGATGTTCGGAAAACATGTGGAGCTTTAAATCATGAAACTCGTGAACGTGAACTACCCCGGCAACGTCGTCACGCGGCTCTGCGGCATCGAATACCCGATCTTTGCCGCGGGGATGGCTGCGATCTCCGGCCCCGAGCTTGTCGCCGCCGCAACCAATGCAGGCGGCATGGGCATCGTCGGCGGACTGCGTCTTCCTCCACTGGCCTTGCGCAAGTGGATTCAGGAAACCAAGCGCCTGACGGACAAACCGTTCGGCGTGAACGTGGTGCCAAAATTCGGCGGTCCGGATGTCTTCGAAGCACAATTCCAGGTCATCCTGGAGGAAAGGCCCCGGCTGCTGTCGCTGTTTTACGCTGAGGATTACGCCGCCGACATGATTCCGCGAGCGAAACACGCGGGCCTGGTGGTCATGGTGCAGGTCGGTACGACCAAGCTCGCCAAGGAGGCTCTGTCTCACGGTGCGGACATCATCGTGGCACAAGGCAGCGAATGCGGCGGCCACCTCAATCCGGGCACGATCGGGCTCATGTCCTTGCTACCATCGATTCTCGACATCGCGCAGGGGCGCCCCGTCCTGGCTGCGGGTGGCATCACGAATCGAGCCGATGTGGCGGTGGCAATGGAACTGGGCGCCTCGGGTGTGCTGGTCGGCACCGCTTTCGTGGCGTGCGACGAATCGAATGCGCACCCGCTCTACAAGCAGAAGATCGTCGAAGCAACGACCGACGATACCGAGTATCGAACCGGCTACTCCTTCGGATGGCCGTACGGGACTCCCCACCGGGTGATTCCCAATCACGACAAGTGGAATGTACTGCGCTTTGTGGGCGGAGGCGCACGCACGATCGACAAGCCGAAAATGGCCCAGAAGCTGTCGCTGTACGCCGGCCAGGGCTCCGGAAAAGTCCTCGACATCGTTCCGGCAGCCGAACGCGTCGCCGAACTCGCCCGCGGCTTACCCATCCAGGCGGACGTCAGTCGCGTGGAACGTTGCACCACGGACCCTTCGGCGCGAGATGGCATCCTTCACGCGAAGCATCGTGATGCCCGGGAGGAAGGCCGTTCGTGAATGGCCCGTCCGATCGACGCCGCCATGCAATCTTCATTTTTGCGCACTTTGCTCGTCTGCGCGGCTTGCGCGCCGGTAGCGGGTACCCTTGGCGCCCAAGCCGCCGTGTTTCCGCTGCTGATCACGGCCATGAGCGCTGACGTGCGCGGGAGGGCCGACGCGACGCGCGTTGCGGCCCAGCTCGCCTCGCACATGATCAGCGCAGCGAGCGCAGCCGCGCTCGGCCTGCTCGACACCCGCACACTCGCCTTCGGGCAGGGCGCGCTGTCCGCCGCATTCCCTGTCGGCTGCGTGCTCCTGCTGTCGCTACAGTTCACCCGCCTGCGGCATCCACCCGCCATGGCAAGCGGCGGCGCGGTGCTGTGCGGCGTCAATCCGCTCGCGGTCGTCGGCTGCGCGATCGTCACCGGCCTGGTCCTTGTCGCAGAGACACTGCTACGGGGCGTCCGGCGAGGTGAGAGTTGATCCCCGTGCCCCCGCGCCACCCGGACGGGACGCTTGTCGCCCCGCCAGCAGGCGCGATTTCACCGCGCTGCATGTCGTCCGTGCCCGAGCGGATGATCTCGACGCCGGGGACGTCGGCGTCGACACGGTAACGGCCTCGATCGACGATCACGCGTCCAGTCCGCCAATCGCTGCCGTCTAACGGAATGAGGGGCTGTTCGAGCCGTGCCGGAAAGACGCGGCTGTCGCGCGGTTGCGGGGAAAGTGTCGCGCGCCCGTGATCGACCCGAGCTTGCGAGCGAACACGACGCTCGCCCTATTCTTCCCGCGCGCCCGCGCGCTCCTCAAGCATCGGTGTCCCGATCAGCGCACCATGAATGCCGATCACGCTGACAATTTCAATGACTTCGATGATTTCCCCTGCGGTTGCACCGTGACGAATCGCATTCCGCATGTGCGTCCTGATTCCAGGCGTATAGAGATGCGTGGCCGCAGTGTCGACGGCACAGAGAATCAATTCTTTGACCTTGGGTGACAGATGATTCGATCGCCACGGGACGGCAGAGAATTCGAGGTACCGTTCGAACAGATCGGGGTCCGTGTCGAGCAGCGCTTCCCAGGTGCTGTCCCAGTTGCCTTGGTCGTCAACAAATCGCTGTCTTAGAGCGGCATATCGACCGTCATCGGCGCGACGTTCGATGGCTGCCCCGTGTTCATTCAAGACCTCGCGGAGAATGGGAAATGCGACGTTCGAGGCATGAATCCCGACAGTGCTCGTCAGTTCGAGGACGTCCATGAGCTCCTCACGGGTAGCGCCCATGTCCAATGCCGCCTGAAGATGCATCTGTATCCCGGGCGCGAACAGATGCGTCGAAGAGGCGTTAATCGCGATATAGATGAACTCCTTCACCTTGTCCTCCAAGTGATTCCTCTGGAGCGGTACAGCCGACAGATGAAGGTATGCGTGCAGAAACTCGCAATCGAGCCGCAAGATGCTTTCCCACTGGGGGGCCCAGGTCTTTCTGATTCGAATGAATTCGTCCTTGACCTGCTGCTGTCGTTGAGTCAGTGGCATAACCGCTCCGTGAATTGATTTTGGATGGTTTTATCCTACATGACGACATGCGCTCTTCGACGGAAAGAATATTGATCAGCACAATAAGATCAACGTTATATTTTCCGTCACCACGATAATTTCACATATCCGTGCACATGGAGCGTCAGCAGAATTAAATAAGAACCCGACGTAAGGTAAATGCGATCAATCACTCGGATCGATACCCTCATCACGATAATTCGCCTCGCCTGGCCCATAAATTCGCTAAGCTTTCCTTATGCGATCAGATGGTCGATAACCGCGTTAACCAATGAACTCTGAACATCAATTGTCATTGGCGATGGATTCAATTCAACGTTCGCACGATCGCAAGTCTGTTCTTTCCAGCGAGGTGCACGATGGACCAACTCCACATGTTGAGGGCATTTGTCGCGGCGGCTCGGCATCGAAGCTTCAGCAAGGCAGCCGTGTCGCTCGGAGTAACCACGGGTTCCGTTTCCAAGGCTGTCGCGAAGCTGGAAAACAGCGTCCAGACGAGGCTGCTTCATCGCACGACACGCTCGGTGAATCTGACCGAAGCCGCCCAAACGTATTTCCTGAGCTGTTCCAAGCTGCTCGAAGAGCTCGACGAGGCGAACCGACGCATCACCCAGGAGCACGAAGTCGATGGTGGAAGGCTTCGCCTGGCCATCCATCCCACCTTGATCAACGAGACCTTTGCACGTTTCATCGGCCAATATCGTTCGGTGGCGCCGAGGGTCGATCTGGTGATTTCCGTTCACGACGGTGTCGTGAGCCTTTATGACGGTCAATGCGATATTGCGATTCTGCCGCCAAACCTCGTCGAGCAGTCCGTCGTAATTCGTCGGACGCTGTCGCAATCGAGACGCATCTGGGTCACCACGGCCGGCTACCTGAGTCGGCACGACATGCCGAAGACGGCGGCGGATCTCGCCGAACACTTCCTTCTCCTGAATCCGAAGATCCGGCGGCGCGACAGTGACTGCATCGACCTGCTCGAGGCCGGGGGGCTCGTGAGCGTGCGCGCGCGCTCGTCGCTGTACGGCAATGAGGCCATGGTGCACACCGCGGCGCTTGCGGGAGCCGGCATCGCCCTGCTGCCCGAACTGATGATTCGGGAAGACATCGCCAGGGGCCATCTCGTGCCCGTTCTACCCACCTGCTTCACCCCAGACGCCGATGCGGAAATATGTCTCTTCTATTCACATCGGGAGTTGCTGCCGGCGCGCTTCCGAACCTTCATCGACTGTTGCACCGAGTTCTTCAGGGCTGAAGCGTCACGGACGACAGTCTCCACGACCCCGCCGGCATGCCAAGCCGTACGGCGCATGTCGGCTCTGGTGACGGCCTGAGCTAGCGCGATCGAACGGTCTGCGGACGAACGCTGCTTGCTCGCCCGACAGCCTCAGGCGGCAGCCATCACCGGCCCGAACTCGGAACGCGCCGAATCGATGAATGCGTGCATCGCGCTGGATAGATAGCCGTCGTGCCTGCGGATGAAGAGCGTCTCGACCTGGGCCCTTTCGGGCGGAAGGCTATGAATGGCGATCGCGTCCTTCTCGCGCGTGCCGGAAACGATGGCCCTCGGCAGCAGGGTAATGCCGACACCCGCGGCAACACAGGCGAGAATGGCGTCGGTAGAGCCGAATTCCAGGGGGCTCGTGGTCATGATGCCCATTTCTGCCAGCAGCGCCTCAAGACGCTGGCGGTAGGAGCAGCCGAGGCGAAAGACGATCGTCTGGAGGCCTGCCATCGACGAAAGGGCCTTCATCGACCGCATCGTTCGGGGCGTGACCAGGACCAGTTCTTCGCGGGAAATGGTTTCGCAGCGCAGGTCCGGATGATCAATCGGACCGGCCACGAAGGCGCCGTCAAGACGGCAATCGGTCACGTCTGCCGTGAGACTGCACGTCGTTCCGGTCGTCAGCGACAACTTCACCTGCGGATATCTGCGCGCGAAGCCGCTCAGTATCGGCGACAAACGCAATGCAGCCGTCGTCTCCAAGGTGCCGAGGCTCAGGGGGCCACTCGGCGCCCCCTCATCGAGCGCCGCCGTTTTTGCATCGGCCACGAGTTTCGCAATGCGCATCGCATAAGGCAGCATGCGCTGGCCGGCCGGGGTCAAGCTCACGCCACGCGCGTGGCGTCGAAACAGCGGCATGCCGATCTGACGCTCGAGCGAACGGATGCGCACGGTCACGTTGGACTGGACCGTGTGCAGCTCGAGCGCGGCGCGGTTCATGCTGCCGTGGCGCGCTACGGCTTCGAATACCCTGAGATCGGCGACGTCCATGCTTTGTACCTCCAGAGAATGGCAATCAAGTTCCGTCGAAACGGCCGGTGGATCTTTTCGGGTGTCGGACAAGAAACCACCAGCGCTTCACTGTGTCAGATCGCCCGCCAGTATCGGCGGGCGATGCGTCGAAAGACAGGGCACCGGCTCGGGGCTTTAATTCCCGATCATGCTCGTGGCGCCCATCTCGCTCACCTTGCCGCCGTGCCAGGCACGATCGATATCGGCCTGCGAGCTGCGATCGAGCAGCGATACCAGCCAGCACGCGACGAACGCCAGGGGCATCGAGACGATCGTCGGCGGGTCGATCGCGAAAAGCGGCTCCCCATGGCCCAGCACGTGCACCCAGACGGCCGGCCCGGCGATCGTAAGCAGCACCGCCGAGACCAGGCCAACCGAGCCACCGATGACCGCACCACGCGTGGTCAATCCGCGCCAGTAGAGCGTGAGCAGCAACACCGGAAACGTTGAGCTGCACGCGACCGAGAAGGTGAGCCCGATCATGTAGGCCACATTCTGCGATTGAAACGCGATGCCGAGCACGACCGAGACGACGCCGAGCACGAGCGTACACACGCGCGACACTCGAAGTTCCGCGCGTTCGTCCGTCTGCCCCTTGCGAAACACACAGGCATAGATGTCGTGCGACACCGCGGACGACCCCGCAAGTGTCAGCCCTGACACGACGGCGAGAATCGTGGCGAAGGCAACCGCCGAGACGAAGCCGAGCAATGCATTCCCGCCGACCGCTCGGGCCAGGTGAATGGCGACCATGTTCCCGCCGCCGAGGGGCTTGCCCGCCGCATCGAGAAAGGCGGGATTCGAGGCGACCAGCGCGATGGCGCCAAACCCGATGACGAAGACCAGCGCGAAAAAGATGTTCATGAATACGCTGGCCCAGAACACCGAGGATCTGGCGGCGCGCGCATCCCTCACCGTGAAGAACCGCATGAGAATGTGCGGCAGGCCGGACGTGCCGAACATCAGCGCCAGCCCCAGCGAAAACGCCGATACCGGGTTGTCTGCCAGGAACCGCGGGCTGAGGATGGCATTGTGCTCGTGATGGACATCCACCGCGGTTCGCAACATCGCGCTGAAATCGAAACCGAATCCCTGCATGACCAGCCCCGCCACAACGAGGCCGCCCGCCAGGAGGAGCACCGCCTTGACGATCTGGACCCAGGTCGTCGCCACCATGCCGCCAAAAATGACGTAAACCATCATGAGAGAACCGACCAGGAATTCCGCATAGATGTAATCGAGCCCAAACAGCAGCTGGATGAGTTGCCCGGCACCGACCATCTGAGCAATCAGGTACAGCGACACGATACACAGCGAGGCGCAGGCAGAAAACACACGCACCGGCCGTTCGTTGAGGCGTGTCGACACCACGTCTGCAAACGTATATCTGCCGAGCTTGCGCAATCGCGACGCCAACAGGAACACGACGATAGGCATCCCCGTCGCATAGCCGACCGCGTAAACAATGCCATCGAAGCCCCGATTGTAGACCAGCGCCGTGAGACCGAGAAATGCGCCCGCCGACATGAAATCACCGGCGATTGCGAGACCGTTCTGCAGTCCCGTGATTTCACCGCCGGCCGCGTAATAATCGTCGGCCGATTTTGTGCGCTTCGCAGCCCAATAGGTAATGAATAAGGTGGCGGCGACGAATACCGCGAAAAACATGATCGCGATTGAATTCGTTCCCGAAGCACTGTCCGGGGTACCGTTTGTCGCTGCAAGGCATCCGCCACTCGAGATGGCCCATAGCGCCGCGGTCGCAGCGGTCCTGCATCGAATTTTGATGTTCATCTTTCGCATCCGGATATCAAGGGAAAATTGGCCGTCAGGCGCGCCTTCTGTCACGATCCGTCTCCACTGTTTTCAACCGCGACATACAATCCGGTCAGAAGGACGCTCACGACCAGAATGACGAAGCCGTAGAGAAAGGCGATGGTAATAACGCCATCAGCGACCAAAGGCGCGGCCAGCTTCTTGGGATCGAACGCGCCCAGCGCGATGAACCCAAAAAACATCACGACCTCGACCACCATCAGCGTCAAGGCCAGACCCGTCCTCTCACCAGAGTTCGTTCGTTGTGTCTCCAAGCCACCAAATACGCTCATCGCTCCACCTCCCGATGGGACATAAGTTTTCATGGCACGGCATCGAAGCGACGCCGTTCCACCAAATGGGCATTGCACAGATGTCAGCTTCTATTTACGAATAACGCCCCCGGTTGCGCGATGCTCTGCGCGGGGCGTTCATTCGAATGCTATTTCTTCTTGTACTCTTCGCCGTTGATTCGACTGGAAATGCTGATGTTCTCGGCGGGATGCTCGTGGATGATGACGTTGATGATCTTCGGGTCGGAGCCGATCGAATCGTGGGTCACCTGAACGATGTCCCGCATCAGCTCTTCCCGACGCTCTCGCGTCAGACCTTGTTTGATATGGCATTCGATGAATGGCATGGCTATGCTCCTTTGGTCCGTTTTCCGATGGTGCTGATCATTTGAGGCGGCTGATGAGATCCGTGTCGTTCGCCGCGCCTTCGACATATTCCGGGAGGTGCTCGCCGTGCTCGACGAAATTGATACCGCGCCCTTCCCGGAACACCAGGAAGATGTCGTTTCGCGTCTCACCCGTCGCGGCACCGATGATTTCCAACAAACCGGCGGCAAGTTTCCGCTTCTGCTCATCGGTTCGGCCGAAACGCATGTCAATTGAGATAAGGGCCATATTCGTCTCCTAACCTACTCTGGTTTCACTGAATCCCGGGGTGATCGGCCGGGAACCGTTGCGTGGGACTCACGCGCGCCAACAGCTCCATCAATGTGCCGACCGGACGGTCTTCGAGATGCAAGACCCATTGAATGATCTCGTCGCGAAGTGCCCTCTCGGCATATTGCTCACTGAGCCAATGGAATTTTTCGACGGTCCGCTCCCACGTCAGCGGTTTCTCGAGACCGCCCTCGAAGCCGACGTGCTCCTTCGACACCACCCGTCCGTCCTTGCACTGAATGGTGATCCGCGTATTGAGTGCGTGGGGGTACTGAGCACTGAAGGACTCGTCGGGGCGCACTGTCACGCGTGCAAGCAGCGCCTGGGCGTCGTCGGCACAGATACGCTCCGGCTCAAGCTGTGCCGGACCCACCACGTCGTCCAGCAGGGCGGCGGCGATCAGGTACTTGAGGTTGTAGTCCGCCTGCTCTTTGGTACGCGGCGAGTCCTTCGAGCCAAACCCGCCGCCGCCCGCAATGTCATATCCCGTCTGAAAGATGTCGCAGACGACCGATTCGACGTCAGCACCATCAATGCCGTTGATGCGCTTCAAGTCCAGCGTCGCTTCGAGTACCGGCTGACCGTGAATCAGCGAGCAATACTTCTTCATGACGGTCTGCTGGATGATCGCGAGGCCCGGATCTTCCCAGTCCACCTCGATGGGCTGCGCGAACATGCGCTCGAGGCCGTTCGGTCCTTCAAAGAGCCGGAGCGGCCCGGTGAAGCCCCGTTTGGCGAGCGACGCGGAATAGATGGCGCGCATACCGGTGATGCCCGGCGAAAAGCCCTTCCATTGCGACACCGGTTCCGAATGGACGCAGCTCAACGATACATTGTCGACCGTTGCAATCGCCACCGCGTGCGCGATCTGTTCGGCGGACAGGCCGAAGAGCTTGCCCGCCCCCGCCGCCGCGGACGCGGCCAGCTGGATTGCATGGTTGAAACCCAGGGCCATGACCGGCACCACTGCGGTGATGCGCGACTGGATCTCGTATGCCACGGCGAGTGCGAGCAGGAAGTCTTCGCCGCTGGCGCCTACATGCTCGGCCGCGGCGAGAATCGTCCCGAAATTGTCGCTCGGATGGCACAGACCACCGGGCGACATGTAGCTGTCGAGGAGGTCTACGTATCGCACGAGGCCGCAGTTATACAGGGCCGCCTGATCGGGCGAGGTCTTGCCGCCACCGATCAGCGAGCACGAACCGGCGCCGGTGCCGCGATACTCTTCGAACTGACTGCGCAACTGGCCGAACGGTTTGCCCGGCAGCGCGGCGATGGCGCATCCAAGACTGTCGAGAATATTGCGTTTAAAAAGTCGCCTTGAATTGGCTGACAGATGTTCTGCGCTTGCACCATGTGCGAATTTTCCGATGCGCTGAACGATTGTTGGGTCATTCATTTGCCGTTGTCTCCTTGCAATTGCTCCAGGCCGGGTTTGGATTTTCCGGGGGAAATATTTTGCGCTTCTTGAGCGGCGCCTTTCCGCCGTTTCATTTACCGTCTCACCATTCAAACCGGACATCAAACGAAAATTTCAGATACGGCTATCTCGTGGGGAGATAACGTCAAGTGTCGTTGTGGATCTCGACGTATTCCCGGAAAAGTAATCCATCTCGGACGATTTCCTTTGTGTCGATTTTTTTCCACGCAATAGTGCGAACCGCGCGTCTCCAATTAGCGCGAAATGTCGTCCTTTCCGTTTCGTGGTTCGCCGGGCGGACAAACTATCCGACGTCGGCTTGAATATTCCCGCACCACCTCCGATCGGCCGGCTCGTCACGAGCATCCGGCCGCCGCACCTCCATCGACGGGAAGGACGGCACCAGTCGTGAAATCGGAATCGGTGAGATAGAGGACCGCGTCGACGATGTCCTGGGTTTGGCCCACGCGCCCCGAGGGGTTCAGGGTGGCGAGGAAGGCGTGCTTCTCCGGGCTGTGCAAGGGGGTGTCGATCACGCCAGGCGCGACGGCGTTGACCTTGATGCCGTACCGGGCCAGCTCGACCGCGAGGGCGCGGGTTGCCTGATTGAGGCCACCTTTGGTCAGCACCGGGAGAACGGCAGGCACCTTCACCGTCGGCTGCATACCGAGCGCCGCAGTGATGTTGATGATGTGGCCGCCGCCATTTCCGCTCATGTGAGCGACCGCGGCCCGGGTTGGGTAGAGGAATCCTCGGAGATTGGTGTCGATCAGACGGTCGATGTCGCCGGACGTGTATTCCGCGACCGGCTTCGCGATGAAGATCCCCGCGTTGTTGACGAGAATGTCGACCTGGCCGAAACACGCGATCGCGCGCTCGAAGAGCCTGCGCGACGTTTCCTCGAGACCAATGTCGCCATCGACGGTCACGAAATTGCCGACGCTGCGCAGCGTCTGTTCGGCAGCCTGCAAGCGCTCCGGTCGCCTGGCGTTTCCGACGACGTTGTAACCCCGCTGCAGATAGGCCCGCGCCAGTGCAAAACCGATGCCGCTCGATGCGCCGGTGATTACGACGGTCCGCGTCTTTGTTTCCATTTTCCGATACTCCATAGCTTGCGTCATTCATCCGAGTCGGGCACTACAAGTCCTGGCGGTGCCCTGCGTGAGGTCGACCATAGAAGCGCGCGAAGGGGGGATAAAGGCGCCGCCGGGCAACGCAGTTTTTACCGGAGCTCATCAGTGGGATCGTCAATGACCTGCGCATCGGGGTGCAAAGTAACGTTGCACTCCGATGCGCGAGCGCTCGCCCGGCCTGATCGTCCTCCGCCAGGTAGTGCACAATCACTGACTTCGGCCCACGAGGAACCGCAACATGGCACTTCGACTTCCTCCTTTGGCGGCGCTGCGGTTGTTCGAGTCCGCAGGGCGCCATCAAAGCTTCAAACTCGCTGCCCACGAGTTGCATCTGACTTCGAGCGCGGTCAGCCACGGTATTGCTTCGCTGGAGCAATGGCTGGGCATTGCGCTGTTCGAACGCCTGGGAAATGGGGTGGCCCTGACTCGTGAGGGGCGGGAATATCTGCCGTTCGTGTCCGATGCCTTGACTTCGATTGCCGTTGGCACCGGGCGACTTCCAAGAAGACATGGCGAGCCGCGGGTCTCCATCAGCACCACCCCGACCTTTGCGATCCGTTGGCTCTTGCCTCGCCTCACGGACTTCCGAATGCGGTATCCGGACATCCTGGTATCGGTGGATACGATCCACAGGAATGTCGATTTCCCCGGTGACAATGTGGACCTCGCGATCCGGATGAGCCAGGCGCCCTGGCCGAATCTCAAGTCCACCTGCCTGTTTTTGGAAGAGCTCGTTCCGGTGTGTTCCCCGGCTTTCAAGGCCGAGCATCAGCAAGGGGGGGAACTGGATCTGGCGTCGGTTCCCTTGTTGCACGTGACATCGATCGCGGAGGACTGGGACTCTTGGGCGCAATGGAGCGGCGCCAGCGGTATCGATCTGGACACGGGAATGAACTTCGATACGGTTCAGATGGCTGTGGCCGCGGCGCAGGAAGGCCTGGGCGTCGCGATCGGCCGCCGCCCACTCATTGATGACGACTTGGCGGCCGGGCGACTCGTGGAGGCTGCTCAGCCTCCGATCAGGTCCACCACCGGTTTCTGGTTGATTCAACCGGCCGACGAAGCACCGCGCCGCGAGCTTCGCCTGTTTACCGACTGGCTGCTCGATGTCTCCCCACCGGATCGGTGATCGGGCGTCAGCAGCCATTGGCTGTAGCCGCCGGCCAGCGACCGAACATCATTTCGAATCCCAGCGCCGAGATCCGACGGAAACCCGTAGCGCTGAGCAGCGCCAGTGCCGCCGTGTTGCTGGCTCGAACGTGGGCCACGACCCTGCCCGCATCCAGGCGGGCCGCATTGCGCAACGCCTCTAAGGTCAGCGCCGTTCCGATCCCGCGGCGCTTCATGTTCGAGCGAACCAGTACCGCCAGTTCGTAGCGGTCGTCTTCTTCATGGGCGAGAACGGCCGTCCCGACGAGCCGGCCTTGCTTCCACGCACCAAGGTTGATGAAGCCACTGGACGGTGCCGGCGCAAGCATGCCGGGCAGCACCTCGGGTAGCAACGACGCATTGAAACGGGCGCGTATGTCATCCACCGCCAGTCCGGCGATGAAATCTCTGAGGTCTGCAGACCTGTTCAACTCGGCGACGACCACGGGCCACTTGGATTCCGAATTCATGGCAAAGCGTGTTTGAGAAACATGAACTCATCTTCCCTTCACTCCTCGCCTGAGTGCGACCGAAACAATCGCAGGCTCAGATGAGCGACATTCACCACCTCCTGATCCCAGGGTCCGCTCACGATGCGCGAATCAACACAACGGCGGAGCTTTGATCGATTTCGCTCATCAAACATTCCAAAACAAGATATCTACAATCTCGTTAAATCATTTTTGAAGATTTTTTGTTCGTAGTAGCGTCACTGCGTCGTACTCGCTGAAGGGATCATCGTGGACAAGCTTGTCGCATCCGGCGGCCAAAAGAATTCAGGAACGCGCTCTGCGAACGCGGTCAGAGGGACGCTCGCAGGCTTCTGCGCAAGTCTGGTGGGCATCGGCCTCGCGCGATTTGCGTACACGCCCTTGCTGCCGGCGATTGTTGACGCCCATTGGTTCGATCCCTCCCAGGCGGCCTACCTGGGCGCCGCCAATCTGGCCGGATACCTGATCGGCGCCCTGGCCGGACGGCCGATTGCCGCGGGGGATCGGTCGGCGATCTGCCTGCGGGGCATGATGATTCTGGCCACGGTCGCCTTCTTCGCATGCGCCCAGCCCGCGTCGTTCATCTGGTTCTTCGTCTGGCGTCTGCTGTCTGGAATGGCCGGTGGCGTACTGATGGTGCTGGCCGCACCGGCGGTGCTTCCCTTGGTGCGTCCGGCACGTCGCGGGCTCGCCAGTGGCGTGATCTTCATGGGTGTCGGCGTCGGCATCGTCGCTTCCGGCACGCTGGTGCCGCTGCTACTCGAACAAGGCTTGCGCGACACCTGGCTCGGCATGGGCGTCATCTCGCTGGCGCTCACCGCGATCGCTTGGAACGGGTGGCCGAGCCAGGCAGCCGTCCCGAAGCCCCACCCGCACCCGCGCCGCGCATCCGGAAATCGTCTCCTGCGGGCGCTCTATGTGGAGTACGCCCTCAACGCCGTCGGCTGGGTACCTCACATGATCTTCCTGGTGGACTTCGTGGCCCACGGCCTTGGCAAGGGGTTGCAGGTGGGGGCGGAGCACTGGGTGCTGTTCGGCATCGGCGCCACGGTGGGCCCCGTCCTGTCCGGCATGCTGGCGGACACGGTGGGCTTCGGCCGCGCCCTGCGCACTTCGTTCGTGCTGGAAGCAGTGGCCGTCGCGGTTCCGGCCTGCGGCCTCAACATGGTGTGGCTGATGGTCTCAAGCGTCGTGGTGGGGGCTATCGTCACCGGCACCGTTCCGCTGGTGCTGGGGCGTTTGCATGAACTCCTGGCCCATCACCCTGCGCAGCAGATTCCGGCCTGGAGCACGGCCACCATCGGTTTCGCCCTGTGCCAGGCCTTGGCCGCCTACGGCCTGACCTTCGTATTCTCGGCCAGCGGGGGGGACTACGGCCTGCTCTTCACCATCGGGAGCGCCGCCATCGTACTGGCCCTGGCGACCGACTTCATCGGTACCTCGGCCGCGCGGCACGAGGCAACGCAAGACGGTTGATTGCCGGCGCAAGTAGAGAACGAGGCATGACGACAGATGGCTGCTGACATTCACCCAATCACCACAGGCGGAGCGCGCCGCAACGACGGCAGTCGGCCGCAGTTGCCTACGGAGCCCCACGGTGCCAGCTACGCCGAACGAAATCGCCCCTACTGGCGGCGGAATCTGGCCGTCTGCGTGTTCGGATCGTTCACGACGCTCGTGAGCCTCACCATGCTGCTACCGTTCCTGCCGCTCTACGTGGCACAGATGGGTGAGACGACCGAGGCGGGGGTGGTGCAGTGGTCGGCGCTGGCCTTTGGGGCGACCTTCTTCGGTACCGCCATCACCGCGCCGGTATGGGGGCGTCTGGCAGACCGCTACGGGCGCAAACCGATGTTGGTACGAGCGGCCATCGGCATGGCCGTAGTCATGTCCCTCATTGGTCTGGCGCACAGCGTCATCGAACTGGTGCTGTTGCGTCTGGCCGCCGGCCTGGTGGGGGGTTCGCCTCGGCCTCGATTGTCATGGTCGGCACCCAGGCGCCGCCGGAGCGCGCGGGCTGGGCGCTCGGGGTGCTGTCCACCGGCGCCCTGGCCGGCAACCTGATCGGTCCACTGGTGGGTGGATTCCTGCCGGGATGGGTCGGCATCCGCGGCACCTTCTTCGTCGGCGGGGCGATGATCGCAGTGGCCGCAATGGCCACCATCTTCCTGGTGCAGGAGGATTTCGACAGGGGCGTGGATGCCCAGCATCCGAAGGAAGACGCAGGTCGCCATGCCGCTGGCGGGGCCTCCAATCGCCCCCTGCTCGCGGCGCTCCTGATCACGGCCATGATGGTCTTGCTGGCCAATATGTCCATTGAGCCGATCATCACCGTCTACATTGCCCAGCTGGGTGTTCCGCCTGAAAAGCTTGCCCCGATGGCGGGGTTCGTCATGGCGGCTTCGGCGTTCGGCAGCATGCTGACTGCACCACGCCTGGGGGCGTTGGCCGATCGGGTGGGCAGCTGGAACGTGATCATCGGCTGCCTGCTGGCAACCGGCCTGGTCATGCTGCCCCAGGCCTATGTCACCCGCTGGTGGCAACTGGCCCTCCTGCGCGGCCTGATGGGAATGACCATCGCCGGACTGCTGCCGTCCGTCGCCAAGCTGGTTCGCGAGCTGGTGAGCGAGCGCAATTCAGGCAAAACCCTCGGCTACCTGCAGTCCGCCAAGTTCACCGGCCAAGTGGTCGGGCCCTTGCTGGGCGGCCAGATCGGCGCCCATGCGGGACTGCCCTCCGTCTTCTTCGTCACCAGCGGGCTGCTGGTGGCCTGCGCGCTACTCAATCGCTGGATCATGCACCGCTTTGCCCGCCCACGATCCCATGAGCACTCACCGGCCAGCCCTCGCCCGCACAACGCCACAAACACCGACGGAGCACGCCTGCGATGAGACACGGCACCCCACCGGGCGACCGGCGGTACGGTGCCCTGCGGCGGCCGCAGAGGAGCGCGCTTGTGCGCGCGGACGCGCCGGTCGTCGCCCCCGCAGGGGGCCGCAATCACGCGGTCGGAGCGTGCCGGTACTGCTCTTGCGTCAGGTCGATGAATACCTTCAACGCCGAGGTGGCCAGGGTGTCGCTCCTGCGGATGAACACGGTGGCGACCTTGGAAAACTCCGACGGGAGCGCATGGTGACGGATGGGATGCCGCATCGCGTAGTTCTCGGCGATCGCCTTGGGCAGCAGGGTGACGCCCATCCCGGCGGCAACGCACGAGATGATGCCGTCAAGGGTACCGAGCTCCATGATCTGATTGGGAACCAGGCCCACTTGGTAGAACCAGTTCTCCAGCGTCGAGCGATAGAAGCAGCCTGTCCGAAACACCAACACCGTCTGTTGTGGCATGTTTTCGATGAGCACCTCGAGTGAATCGAAGTCGCTACTGCTCACGAGGACAAGTTCTTCATGGAAGACTTCTTCCTGCTCCAGCGCCAGGTTCTGATGGAACCCCCCCACGAAAGCACCGTCGATGCGATGCGATTCAACGGCCTTGATCAGTTCGGCGGTGGTGCCCGTGAGCAAGGACAGCTGAACCTCGGGATATTTCTCGCGATACTTGGTCAGAACCTGCGGCAGCCGAATCGCGGCCGTCGTCTCCATCGAACCGAGGCGCAGCAGCCCCGTCGGCGTCCCGGTGTCCTGCAACGCACTGCGACTCTCGTCGGTGAGTTGAAGGATACGCCGCGCATAGCCGAGAAACGTCTGGCCTGCCGAGGTGAGCACGACACCACTCTTTTGCCGGATGAACAGTTGCTGGCTCAGTTCGGCCTCCAGTTCCTTCACGCGCATGGTGACGTTGGACTGGACCGTATGCACCGTGTTGGCGGCGGCGGTGAAGCTGCCTTGCTCGGCCACGGCACAAAATATCTTCAGCTGGCGCATCTCCATGACTCCACCTCCCATTACTGTCAGTGATGCGTTCCATCACATCGAATCACTTTACGGGATTGATGGTGACCCGTAAAGTGACCTGAACTTGGACATCGAGATGGTTTGAAATGAATCTCAAGTCGACGATTGATCTCGTCTTCGCCGGCGGGATGGGCGTCCTGGCGCCGGAGGGGCAGCGCAGCGGTATCTTCAAGCGACGCATCGCGGGACCGGCGCGTGTCGAGGCCCACGGCATCGTGGGCGACGAGCATGGCGACCCGCGGGTGCACGGTGGACCGGAAAAGGCTGTTCACCAGTATGCGGCCGACAACTATGCACACCTGGCACAAGCGTTTCCGCAATGCTCAAACGCGCTGGTGCCGGGGAGTCTGGGAGAGAATCTGTCGGCGTTGCACCTCACCGAGCGGAACGTGCACATCGGCGACATCTTCCGAGCCGGCAGTACCGTCCTGCAAGTGTCCCAGCCGCGCAGCCCATGCTGGAAAATCAGTCATCGCTTCGGCATCGAGCGTATGTCGATGCATGTAGCGCAGACGCGGATCACCGGTTGGTACTACCGGGTGATCGAGCCGGGACTGATCCAGCAGGGTGATGAGATGAGGCTCCTGGACCGGCAGACCGAGCGCTTCTCCATCGATCAGTTCTGGCAGGTGCAGTCGTCGCACCGACCGGCACTCGACGATCTTTTGGAGCTGGCTGCCGTGCCCGGCCTTGCCGAAGACTGGAAGCGACGTTTGATCGAACGGGTGAAGTGGTTGCGAAAGCACGTCGCCGCCGCCGATTGATCACGCCCGGGACGCCGGCATGCGCATGCGTACCCTTCACAATCTGCATGAGCCCGTGAAAGGAGAATCCATGTCTTCGTTCGAGACCCTGGTCGCGAAATTGGGGATCCGCTACCCGATCATTCAGGCGCCGATGGCTGGCGTGTCCACGCCTGGACTGGTGGCCGAAGTGTCCGAGGCCGGTGGCCTCGGTTCGCTGGGTCTTGGTGCCGCGACGGTGGACCAAGCGGCCAGGCAGATCCGCGAGACCCGCCAGCTCACCGACAAGCCGTTCAACGTCAACTTGTTCTGCCATCGCCCCGCAACGGCCGATCACGCCCGCGAGACGGCTTGGCTGACGCATCTGGCGGCGGAGTTCCGCAAGTTCGGCGCGGAACCACCGAAATCGTTGCGAGAAATCTACCCGACGGCGCTCGGCAACGACGCCCTGCTGGCGATGCTGCTCGACGAGAAACCGGCGGTGGTCAGTTTCCACTTCGGCCTCCCTGACCCTCACTGGATCGCCGCCCTGCGACAGGCGGGCATCGTCACCATGGCCTGCGCGACCGATCTTGCGGAGGCGGACGCGGTCGAGCATGCCGGCATCGACGTTCTCGTAGCGCAGGGCGCCGAGGCCGGCGGGCACCGCGGGATTTTCGACCCCGCGGAGGACAAACTTATCGGCACCTTCTCCCTAGTGCGGCTGCTGTCGCGACAGACGCGACTACCGATCGTCGCCGCCGGCGGGATCATGGACGGCGACGGTGTCGCTGCCGCCCTGCGGCTTGGCGCATCGGCTGCGCAGATGGGCACGGCGTTCATCCTGTGTCCCGAATCCTCGGCGAGCCTTGCTTACCGCAATGCGCTGAAGAGCGCGAGTGCGCACCACACGGCCATCACCTCAGCCATCTCCGGCCGGCCTGCACGCGGCATCGTCAACCGCTTGCACACACTGGGAAGAGACGATGCCCCAGCGCCACCCGATTATCCGATCACCTACCATGCCGGCAAGGCCCTCCACCAGGCTGCGGCGAAACGTGGCGATGACAGCTACGCTGCACACTGGGCCGGACAGGGTGCCCCCTTAGTGCGCGAACTACCGGCAGCGGCATTGATCGAGCAGATCGTCGAAGAGTGGCAGCACGCCGAAGTCACTCTCGGCGGCGTGTCGGGTGATCGCGCAGACGAGTCCGTTGTCGGTGACTGATCCGCTATGACGTAGATCGCGTTGAACGTCGGCCCTGCACCGGCCCTCCTGAGCCTAGAAGGGCTCAGTAATGGGGCCTCATGACCAGTTCCCTTCCGCCATACCGTTCAATCTGAGAACGCCCACGCACTTGAGGCTGACTGAGGCTGACCCAAGAAACTGAACCCTTCTAAGCTGGAAATTTCGGCGCAATTTTCACGATATGAGCAGGAGGATGTAGCCGTGAAGAAGTCGAGATTTACCGATGAGCAGATTGCGGTCGCGCTCGTGCTGGCGAACCCAGTTGCACAAGGTCTGCGTGCTGCAACCGATCTTCGGAGCGATCGAGGCAATCGCCGCCCATTGTGAGCCGTGCTGCTCACGCTGCTCGAACACCATGCGAACGGCTCGTTCGCGCGCCTCGGGGGAGTATCTGCTTGTCTTCTTCATGGCTCTATCTTCTCAAGAGTTGGAGCCTCCGCGATTCCCGGGGCAATTCACGTTCAGACGCTTGCGATTTGCCGACGTGTCATCCAGATCGGTTTGTTCACGACAGCGCTTGCCTCGATAGCGGAAGTCCAGGAACAACTTTCCGTTGTCAGCCCTCTTTCTGATCGATCCCATTTGCCCCCTCCTCAAACAGCGAACGGGTTGCGGAGCGAGACGGATTTCATATCCTTCTCGATCCGTTCCCACAGGAAGAGGATCTTCCGGCCGCCAAACGGGCGGAAGTAGTGCACCCCTTCGAGGAGCACGGAATCCTTCAGCCGTTCACGGATCGTTCGCACATCGTATTTGATGCGTTTGGCCAACTCCTCGGTGGTCAGATAGGTTGCTTCGGTCACCATTTCGATCTCCTTGACTAGATTTAATCATCAGCAGATCACTTCGATCCGACAACGGACTTAACGATCTACTAAAGACCAACCTATCAAAGTAAAATGCCTTTTCAAGCATCAAAATGCCCTACAAGAGATCTTTTTGAGGTAACGATGATCAAGTGCCATCTTTCGAGACTTTTGGGGGAACGTCGATTGAAAATCAGCGATGTCGCCCGCGACACGGGCATCAATCGGGGAACGGTGACCCGCCTCTATCACGAGACAGCTGAGCGCGTTGAATTCGGCGTACTGGACAGCCTCTGCCGATACCTCGATTGCTCTTTGGCAGAACTGCTCGAACGTGTTCCGGAGGACCGGTCCGCTACCGGAAAACCATGATCTGTGCCCGGAGGCACGACGCGCACGTATCACCCGAAGGTCAAATTCCACGGGATAGGCGTAAGCACCAGTTTGTCGTTGGGCACAAGATGGGCACAAGGACATGTGCAGCCCGAAAAGCAAAAAACCCAACCACCGTTAAGTGATTGGGTTTTCAGCGAAATTCGTGGTTGCGGGGGTAGGACTTGAACCTACGACCTTCGGGTTATGAGCCCGACGAGCTGCCAACTGCTCCACCCCGCGTCCGAGAGGCAAAACTATAGGCCACCAAAAAAGTACTGTCAAGGCATCGCCGTCACTTTTTTCCCTTTGACGACGTTTGGTGGTGCCGGTTGTCTGACTCGAACAGACGACCTACCGCTTACAAGGCGGTTGCTCTACCAACTGAGCTAAACCGGCAGGCTGGCGATTATATCCGGATCAATCACCGGCCGCACGTGTGGGTTTGGTGCTGACCGACAGGCGCGGCATAATCCATGCATGCAGGCTCATGCTACGCTCAATCCGGCCCGGTCGATGGCCATGGACGCTCCGATGCCACGTCGATTACGCCTTCTGATCATCGAGGACAACGAGGACGACGCCCTGTTGCTCGCCCATCGTTTCCGTCACGCCGGCTATGAACTCGAGGTGCTGCGGGTCGACACCCCGGCGGGGACGGAAACGGCGCTGCGCAAGCAGCCGTGGGATCTGATCATCAGCGATCACGACCTGCCCGGATTCAGCGCGATCGGCGCGCTGGGCATCCTCCAGAACCTGGATCTCGACATCCCCTTCATCATCGTCTCCGGCGTCATCCGAGAGGAGACCGCGATCGCCGCCATGCGTGCCGGCGCGCATGACTACCTCAGCAAGAGCCGGCTCGAGCGCCTGGTGCCTGCGGTGGAGCGCGAATTGCGCGAGGTGGAGAACCGGCGCGAGCGCCGACGTGCCCTCGACGCCCAGCACCAGACCGAGGCCCGGCTTCAGGCGGCGGCGGCCAACACGCCGGGGGTGATCTTCCAGATGCAGCGCCGCCCGGGGCAACCGCTCGAATTCCTGTTCGCCAGCGAGGCGACGGAGATGTTGCTGGGCATGACCCCGAAACAGCTGTGCGGAGACAGCAGCCGCTTCGAGGCCGAGCTGCTGCCCGAGGACAAATCGAGCCTGATGACCGAGCTGGACCAGTCGGCCCGGGAAAGCGACAAGCTCAACTGGGAAGGCCGCATCCATACCGCGGCGGGCGACACCAAGTGGATCAACATCCGCGGCTCCGCGCGGACCGAGGCGGACGGCACCCAGGTGTGGGAAGGCGTGATGTGGAACATCACCCAATCCAAGCGCACCGAGGCGGAGCTGCGCGCCTCCCAGCTTCACCTCAAGGCCTTGTCGAATCACCTGCAAAATGCCAAGGAAGAGGAGCGCGAGCGCATCGCCCGCGATGTTCACGACGTGCTCGGTGGCCACCTCGTCGGCCTCAAGTTCTCGATCTCGCTGATCGCCTCGAAGCCCGACCTGCCGGCCGCGCAGCTCAAGGAGCGTATCGGCCAGATCGAAGCGCTGATCGACGAGGCCATCGACACCGTCGGGCGTATCACCCGCGAACTGCGCCCCGGCATCCTCAAGGATTTCGGCCTCGCCGCGGCCATCGAAAGCCATGCCGAGGACTTTGCCCAGCACACCGGTCTCACCTGCCGCATTCTGTGCGCCGACGACGATGTCGAGCTGCCCGAGGACGAATCCATCGCCCTGTTCCGCATCTTCCAGGAAGCGCTGACCAACGTGAGCAAGCACGCCTGCGCCGAGCTGGTTGAAGTGCGCCTGATGCATACCGGCGACGGGGTGATGCTCGAGGTGGCCGACGATGGCATCGGCGTCTCCGAAGCCGATCTGGGCAAACCGCGCTCCTTCGGCCTGCGCGGCGTCCGCGAGCGTGTGGCCAGCCTGGGCGGCACCGTTACGCTGCAGGCACGCCAACCCAAGGGCACCGTGCTGCAGGTGCTGCTGCCCGCTTCCGACATGCCTGTCGCTCCGGATCAGGAGTCCGTCTCATGAACAAGCGCATCCGCGTGATGATCGCCGACGACCACGCCATCGTCCGCCAGGGCCTGCGGCAGATCCTCTCCGACACCGAGGACATGGAGGTCGCCGCCGAAGCCTGCAACGGCGTCGAGGCACTGCAGCTGAGCCGGGCGGGCGACTGCGACGTCATCCTCATGGACGTGTCCATGCCGGATCGCAACGGCATCGACGCACTCAAGCTCATCAAGAAAGAGCAGCCGCGCCTGCCGGTCCTGATCCTGAGCATGTACCCGGAAGAGCAATACGCCATTCGCGCGCTCAAGGCGGGCGCGGCCGGCTACCTGACCAAGCAGAGCGCGCCCGATCAGCTCGTCACCGCCATCCGCCAGGTGGCCAGCGGCAAGAAATACGTCAGCGCGTCCCTGGCCATGGAACTGGCCGAGGCCATCAGCGAAGACACCGACCGCCCCCTGCACGAACGCCTGTCGGATCGCGAGTACCAGACCCTGTGCATGATCGCCTCGGGCAGGACCCTGACCCAGATCGCCGAGGAACTGAACCTGAGCGTCAAGACCGTCAGTGTCTACCGGGCGCGACTGCTGGAAAAGATGCGCCTGCGCAACAACGCCGAACTGACCCACTACGGACTCAAGCATGGCCTGGTCGAGTGAGCGCCGGCACAGCACGCTCAATCCTCCGCCATCGGGCGGAAATCAGCTAAAGTCGGGCATCTGCGCGACGTAAAAGGGCAACGCCCCCGGACACCCCCAGGTCATGTCGGAATTCAGTACCCCATCGGAAATCGCACGTGAAACGCTCCGGCGACTGGCCATGGAGCGCGTTCCGCCGACACCGGACAACTACCGCCAGCTTTATCACAAGATCTCCGGCACCACGGACGACGACTGCTTTCCGGCCCAGGCGTTCAAACGCATCCTCAGTCAGCTGCCTGCCGGCACCCCGACCCAGCTGCGTTTCCTGCGCCAGTTCGAAAAAGCCGTGGGGCAACGCAGCTGGCCGCCGGTGGCGCGCGCGCTGATCGAGCTGGCCAGCGCCTCTCAGGGGCAGTCGCTCGCCTGGGGCCCGCTGCTCCAACAGATCATCGAGCAGTTCGAACGTCGCCACACCAACCTCACCCCCGCGCGCAAACGCGATGCGCTGGAACATGTGCTGGGTTCGGCGAGCACCGACCCGGCCTTGCTCCATTCCCGCCTGACCGGCCTGGTGAAGAGCTGGACCGCCGGGGCGACCTCCGACGACGCCCCCCTGAGCCTGCCTCCGGACGCCCCTGCCGCCGCGGCACACGCCCCGTCGGCGCCCGCGGCGGGCGGCGCCCCGGCACCGATCGCCACGCTCGTCCCCGAACTCGGCGCCGACCTGAACGATCTGATGTGTCGCGGCGTCGGCGCCTTCCTCTCCGAAAATGCCGGCCTTGCCGAAGCGGTGAGTGCGCTGGGCGCACGCCTGGCTGCCGCGCCGCCGCGCACCGAGCTGCCCGACCTGCAGGCCAGCGTCGGTGAACTGGCGCTGCGACTCGAGTGGGCCGGCGAAGACCAGAACAGCATCCGCCAGTCGCTGCTGGCCCTGCTGCAACTGGTGATCCAGAACATCAGCCAGCTGGTCATGGACGACCAGTGGCTCAGCGGCCAGCTGGCCGTGCTCCACGAGGCCTTTTCCCAGCCGCTGGACATCCGCAACCTCGACGAGGTCGAGCGCCGCCTGCGCGACGTCATCGACCAGCAGGGACGCATCAAGAAGGAGCTGTCCGACGCCCAGCTGCGTCTCAAGCAGATGCTGGCCGGCTTCATCGACCGCCTCGCCGACATGAGCGACTCGGCCGGCGCCTTCCACGACACCCTGGAGAACTGCGCCGGCGAGATCGAGCGTGCGGAAGACATCAACCAGCTCTCCGACGTGGTCGAGCATCTGCTGCGGGAGACCCGCACCGCCCAGGAAAACGCGCGGCGCTCCAGCGAGGACCTGAGCTCCCTGCGCCAGCAGGTGGATCTGGCCAACGCCGAGATCGCCAAGCTCCAGCACGAACTGCATCACACCAGCGAGATGGTGCGCCACGACCCGCTGACCGGCACCCTCAACCGCAAGGGGCTCGACGAAGCCCTCAAGCGCGAGCTGTCCCGCGCGCAGCGCCGTTCGAGCAGCCTGTGCCTGGGCCTGCTCGACGTGGACAACTTCAAGCGCATCAACGACACCCATGGCCACCACGCCGGCGACGCGGCGCTCCTGCACCTCACCGAAGTGATCAAGGAAAATCTGCGCCCGCAGGACAGCCTCGGCCGCTATGGCGGCGAGGAATTCCTCATCGTGTTCCCCGATACCGACGTGGAACACGCGGTCACCGCCATGCAACGCCTGCAGCGCGCGCTGACCACCCGCTACTTCCTCACCGGCGGCCAGAAGCTGCTGATCACCTTCAGCGCCGGCGTCGCCCGCATCGAGCCCGACGAAGCCCCCGAGGCGGCCATCGACCGCGCCGACCAGGCCATGTACCGCGCCAAGCGGGCCGGCAAGAATCGGGTGATGATGGCCTGAGGGGGGGTTACGACCCCCACGCTCGCTTCGCTCGCTGCCCCCCGAGGGGGCTGCGCCCGCCCTTGGGGCGGCCCGGCGGGCGGGCGGCGCGGATGGCGCCGATGCGTGTGGTGCTCGTTGTTGTCTTGGGGCGGCGACGCGGGCCGGCTGGGCAAGCGCGCCGGCCGCGGGCGTGCGACAATCGCCGCCATGCCCCGCTTCGACACCCTGATCTTCGATCTCGACGGCACGCTGATCGATTCGGCGCCCGCCATTCTCGCCAGTTTCCGGCAGGCCTTCGACGCCACCGGCATCGTGCCGGTGCGCCCGATCACGGCCGACATCATCGGCCCGCCGCTCAACGAAACCCTGGGCCTGCTCAGCGGCCGCGACGACGACGCCACCCTCGGCCTTCTGACCGACGCGTTCAAGCAGGCCTACGACGGCGGCGGCCTGCGCGAGACCACCGCCTACGCGGGCGTCACCGCCATGCTCGAAGCGTTGCACGGCCGCGGTGTGCGGCTCCACATCGCCACCAACAAGCGTCTCCATCCCACCCGCTGCATTCTCGAGCTGCTCGGATGGAGCCACCTGTTCGACACCGTGTACGCCCTCGACATGGTCGAACCCCGGCTCCCGACCAAGGCGGCGATGATCGCGCGCCAGCTCGACGAACAGCACATCGACCCGCACCGCGCCGCCTACGTGGGCGACCGCCGCGAAGACGGTGACGCCGCGCAAGCCAACCGCCTGCCCTTCTTCGCGGCCACCTGGGGGTACGGGGCGCTCACCCCCGACGCCCTCGAGCCGGGCTGGCAGCACCTGCCGACCCCGGACGCGGAGCGCCTGCTCAGCGCCTGAATTGGGGCGGTTTATTGCCGCTGTTTCGTCCGTAACCGTTGACGAAATGGCCTACCATGCGGCCAATGAGCTTTAAGGCGTTTACCGCATGAAGGCAGTCATCCTGGCCGGCGGCCTCGGCAGTCGCCTGTCCGAAGAAACCCACTTGAAACCGAAACCCATGGTGGAGATCGGCGGGCGCCCCATTCTGTGGCACCTGATGAAGATCTTCACCTGCCACGGCATCACCGAGTTCATCATCTGCCTCGGCTACAAGGGCTACGTGATCAAGGAGTACTTCGCCAACTACTTCCTCCACACCTCCGACGTCACCTTCGACATGCGCAACAACCGCATGGAGGTGCACGAACAGCATGCCGAGCCCTGGCGCGTCACCCTCGTCGACACCGGCGAACACACGATGACCGGTGGACGGCTGGCGCGCGTGAAACGCTTCGTCGCCGACGAGGAGGCCTTCTGCTTCACCTACGGCGATGGCCTCAGCGACATCGACCTGACCGCGCTGATCGATTTTCATCGCCGCAGCGGCAAGCCGGCCACGGTGACCGCCGTCACCCCCAAGGGGCGCTTCGGTGCCCTCGAACTGACGGGCGACACCGTCACCCAGTTCGTGGAAAAGCCGCTCGAGCAGGCCAACACGATCAACGGCGGCTTCTTCGTCCTGTCGCCGCAGGTCATCGACACCATCGCCGGCGACCGCACCGCGTGGGAAGCCGAGCCGCTGACGCAACTGGCCCGCAACGGCCAGCTCGGCGCGTTTCGCCATCACGGCTTCTGGCAACCCATGGACACCCTGCGCGAGAAGCTGCTGCTCGAGCATCTGTGGGACAGCGGCCAGGCGCCCTGGAAGTGCTGGTGATGTCTTCGGTCTACACCGACCGGCGCGTCCTCGTCACCGGTCACACCGGCTTCAAGGGCAGCTGGTTGAGCGCCTGGCTGGCGCAGTTCGACGCCCGGGTCAGCGGTCTCGCGCTCGCCCCCGCCACGACCCCGGCGCTGTACACCGAGGCCGCGCTCGATAGCCGTATCGACAGCCACCTGGCCGACATCCGCGAGCCGGCGGCGGTCGACGCCGTGTTCGCCGCCACCCGCCCCGAGATCGTGTTCCATCTGGCCGCCCAGTCGCTGGTGCGCGCCGGTTACGCCGACCCGATCGGCACCTATGCCACCAACGTCATGGGCACCGCCCATGTGCTCGACGCCGCCCGGCACCACGGGGTGAAGGCCGTCGTCGTGGTCACCAGCGACAAGTGCTACGCTCCGCCGCCGCCCACCGACGGCTACCGCGAAAGCGATGCGCTCGGCGGCCACGATCCGTACAGCAGCTCCAAGGCCTGTGCGGAGCTGCTCACCGCCAGCTGGCGCGACAGCTTTTCGGGCACTGGCGACGGCCCGCTCATCGCCAGCGCCCGCGCCGGCAATGTCATCGGCGGCGGCGACTGGGCCGCGGACCGGCTGGTGCCCGACCTGATCCGCGCTGCCCTGGCCGGCACCACCACCCCCATCCGCAACCCGCAGGCGATCCGCCCCTGGCAGCATGTGCTCGAACCGCTCGCCGGCTACCTGCGCCTCGGCGCCCGCCTGCTCGCCGGCGACGCCGCCGCTGCCCGGGCCTGGAACTTCGGCCCCGAGGCGACGGACATGCAGCCGGTCGCGGTGATCGCCGAGCGGCTGTGCGCGCGCCTCGACGGCCACTGGCAGCCGGACGCGAACGCACACCCCCATGAAGCCGCGGTGCTGCGCCTGGACAGCACCGACGCCCGCACCCGGCTGGGCTGGGCGCCGCGCTGGCCGCTCGACACCGCGCTCGATGCGGTGGCCGACTGGCACCGGCGCCATGCCGCCGGCGAGGCGGCCCTCGAGCTCATGACCGAACAACTGGCCGCCTATGGCCCGCCCCTGGAATCCGCCCCATGAGCCGTGACGCCGTCCATGGCGCCCTCAGCGCCCTGTTTGCCGAGACCCGCACCCCGCCCTTCGTGCCCGGCCAGACGCCGATCCCGCCGTCCGGCAAGGTCATCGGCGAGGCCGAAACCCGCGCCATGGTCGACGCGGCGCTGGACGGCTGGCTCACCACCGGCCGTTTCAACGAACAGTTCGAGGCCACCCTGGCCGCCTTCGTCGGCGTGGACCGGGCGCTGACCGTCAACTCCGGCTCCTCGGCCAACCTGGTGGCGGTCTCCAGCCTGTTCTCGCCGCTGCTCGGGCCGGCCGCGCTGACCCCGGGCGACGAGGTCATCACCGTCGCCGCCGGTTTCCCCACCACGGTCAACCCGGTGCTGCAGAACGGCGCGGTGCCGGTGTTCGTGGACATCCTGCCCGGCACCTACAACATCGATCCCGACTTGCTCCTGCCGGCGCTCGGCCCGCGGACCCGCGCGGTGGTCCTTGCCCACACCCTGGGCAACCCCTTCGATCTGGCCGCCGTCACCGCCTTCTGCGCCCGCCACAACCTGTGGCTGATCGAGGACTGCTGCGACGCCCTCGGTGCCCGCTACACCCTGCCGGCCGACGCGCCGGTGTGGCTGCCGCGCGCGCCCAGCAGTGACGATCCGTCCCTGTGGCGCGCCGGCACCGACGCCGATCGCGAGCGCCACGTGGGCCGCTTCGGTCATCTGGCCACCCTGTCCTTCTATCCCGCCCATCACATCACCATGGGCGAAGGCGGCGCCGTGCTGCTCGACGATCCGCTGCTCGCACGCATCGCCGAGTCCATCCGCGACTGGGGCCGCGACTGCTGGTGCGCGCCGGGCTGCGACAACACCTGCGGCAAGCGTTTCGGCTGGCAATTGGGCGATCTGCCCGCCGGCTACGACCACAAGTACACCTACGCGCACCTGGGCTACAACCTCAAGATCACCGACATGCAGGCCGCCTGCGGCCTGGCCCAGCTCGGCCGCCTGGACGGTTTCGTCGCCGCCCGCCGCGCCCACTTCGACCACCTGAGCCAGCGCCTGGCCGACTGCGCCGAGCTGCTCGAACTACCCCGGGCCACACCCCATGCGACCCCGAGCTGGTTCGGTTTCCCGCTCACCCTGCGCCCGGGCGCCGGTGTCAACCGGGTCGATCTGCTCCAATGGCTCGACCAGCACAAAATCGGCACCCGGCTGCTGTTCGCCGGCAACCTCACCCGCCAGCCCTACTTCGCCGGCCGCCACTACCGCGTCGCCTCCGAACTGAGCGAGACCGACACGGTCATGAACCACACCTTCTGGATCGGCCTGTGGCCGGGCCTGAGCGAGGCCATGCTCGACTACGCCGCCGAGCAGATCTGCCTGTTCCTCGGGGTCGGCCTGTGAGCGAAGCCCTCGGCTTCGAGACCCACCCGACGGCCCTGCCCGGCTGCGTCGAGCTGCGCCTGCCGCGCAGCAAGGATGCCCGTGGCGGCTTCATCAAGCTCTTCCACCAGGGCGCCTTCGCCGAGCTCGGGCTGGAGACGACGCTGACCGAGGCGTTCTGCACCACCTCGCGCCGCGACGTGATCCGCGGCCTGCACTTCCAGCGCCCGCCCCATGCCCATGCCAAGCTGGTCGTCTGCCTCGACGGCGCAGTGCAGGACGTGGCGCTCGATCTGCGCCGCAACGCGCCCACGTACGGCGGTCACGCCGTCGTCGAGCTGTCGGCCGAGGCCGGCAACGCGCTCTACCTGCCGGCCGGCCTCGCCCATGGCTTCTGCGTGCGCAGCGACGCGGCCACCGTGCTCTACCTGACCGGCACCGTCCACGCCCCCGAGAGCGATGCGGGCATCGCCTGGGATTCGGCCGGCATCGCCTGGGCCACCGAGGCGCCGATCCTCTCCGAGCGCGACCGCCACCATCCGGTACTGGCCGACTTCGATTCGCCCTTCCGCTTCCCGGAGGGCACATGAAGATCCTCGTCACCGGCGCCACCGGCTTCATCGGGCGTCACCTCGTCGCCCATCTGGCGCGGGCCGGTCACGACGTCGCCGGCCTGATGCGCACCACCTCGACGATCCCTGAGGCCATTGCCCATCTGCCGATGCATGCCGTCGATGCCACGCCCGACGCGCTGCACGCCATCCTCATGCGCGAACGCCCGGATGGCGTCGTTCATCTGGCCGCGCACTATGTGGCCACCCACACGCCGGCCGACCTGGATGCCCTCGTGGCCGCCAACATCGGTTTCACCGCGCATCTACTGGAGGCCATGGCCGACGCCGGATGCGATGCCCTCGTCTTTGCCGCCAGCGCCTGGCAGTACGGCGAGGCGCCAGCCAACCTCTACGCAGCCACCAAGAACGCCGCCCTCGCCCTGGCCGACTACTACCGCAGCGCCCATGGACTGCGCGTGCTCGAGCTGGCCCTCTACGACAGCTACGGACCGGACGATCCGCGCGGGAAACTGATAAGCATTCTCAAGGATGCCATGGGTTCTGCCGTTGACGTGCCCATGTCTGGCGGCGAGCAACGCGTTCATCTCGTCCATGTGGACGATCTGTGCCAGGGCTTTACGCTCGCCTGCGAACAGATCACGGATTTCACGGCGGGCGAACGGCGCATCCATCGCCTGCCCTCGACACAAGCCATCTCCGTGAGAGAGGTCGTCGAAGCCTTGAACGCCGCTGGCAACGGCCGACACTGCCGGGTCGCGTGGGGCGCCAGGCCCTATCGGCCGCGTGAAGTCTTCTCGCCCTGGGAGGGCGCACCGGTCCTGCCCGGCTGGACGCCGACGGTTCCCTTGGCCGAAGGGCTTCGGCGCCTATTGGACAGTAAGGAATGAATACGACCCATGCTGCACTGACGATCCCCGAGGGGCTGTTTGCCGCGCCAGCGCCCCGCGCCACCTGGATCAAACCACTCCGGTCCACCGTCATGCTCTATGGCGCGGGCGGCCTCGGGAAACTCGCGTCCGAATTGCTGGACAGCGCCGGCATGGCTCCGGCGCTGTTCGTCGATCTGCATCCCGGCTGCGAAGCCATCGACGGCGTGCCCGTGGTCACCCCGGAGGCCGTACCGGAGACGCTCAAGACCCGCGCCACCGTGCTGGTCAGCGTCGTCACCAGCCCCTACGATCCGATCAAGGCCTTCCTCCAGTCGAAGGGCTTCGACGACGTACGTCCCTTCTACGACGCCGCGGAGCTGCTGGTCGATCAATTGCACATCACCAATGGCTGGCTGGCCGGTCCGCTGAACGACACGGACAAGGCCAACATCGTCAATATCTTCCACGGCCTGGCGGACGATGCCTCACGCGCCGCCTACCTGCAGATGCTCTACTGGCGCGTGCACCGTCAGGAACGCCCCTTCCCGGGCAACACGGTCAGCATGGCCGACAAGTGGTTCCCCGCCGAGATCCGCGCCGCGCTGCGCGACGACGAAGCTTTCGTCGACGGGGGCGCCTACAACGGCGAAGTCATCGAGCAATTCCGCCAGTTGGTAGGCGACCGGTTCGCCAGCATCCATGCCTTCGAGCCCGATCCGTCGAACTTCGCGCAGTTGCAGGCCTACGTCGGCGCACTCGACCAAGGCGTCCGACAGCGCATTTCAATCCACCCGGCCGGATTGGGCGCGACGAATGCCGACGCGAAGTTCATGGCGGGACGCAACATGGCCTCTTTCGTCACCGACAAGGGGGACGAGCGCATTTCCGTCCTCACCCTGGACAGCCTCGACATCCCGGCCACCTTCGTGAAGCTGCACGTCGAAGGCGCCGAGCTTGACGCCATTCGCGGCGGCATCCGCTTCCTTCAGTCACGACGGCCGATGGTTGCGCTCACCATCTATCACAACGAAGACGGCGTGTGGCGTACGCCCCTGGCGCTCATGGACGCGCTGCCCGACTACGTCTTTCTGATGCGCACCCACGCCTGGTGCGGCATCTCTACCATCCTCTACGCCGTGCCGCCGGAACGCTACGTTCCGGTCCGATAGCGACAAAGGATCGACATGAACACGATCGCCGAACCGAACTTCCGCAACCCCGCGCTCGCCAACGAGCGCCTCGACAGCATTGCCGACGCCCTCGCGCACGGAAAACAGATCGCCATGGTGATCGAAGCCTCGTCCCATTGCGACCTGGCCTGCGATTTCTGCGCGGCGCACAGCCCCAAGGTGCCGGACAAGATCTTCGGCATCGTGGGCCCGGTCACCAAGCAGAAGAAGCACATGAGCGCCGAGGTGTTCGCGGGCGTCATCCGCCTGATGAAGGATCAGCCGCCGCTCAAGATGATGTTCTTCCACGGCAACGGCGAGCCCCTGCTCAATCCCAAGCTGGCGGAGCTCGCCGCACAGGTCAAGACGACCGGCGTGGCGAAGGCGATGACGGTGGTCACCAACGGCACCTTGCTCAACGCGCAGCGCTTCGTGGCGCTGGCCGAGGCGGGGATCGACATCTTCCGCGTGTCGCTCGATTTCATGACACCCGAGGTGTACAAGGCGGTCAAGGGCGTCGATCGCGCTGCGCGCGTGGTGGGCAATCTCGAGGAATGCATCGCCGCCATCCGCGAACGCGGACTGAACGTCACGGTGAGCATCGAGTGCAAGGAATGGCAGGACGATGCAACCCGGGACGAAGCCGCGCTGATCGTGGAGCACTTCACCCCGCTGATCGCCGACCTGCCCAACGTGAGCGTTCGCAAGACGCGGGAACACAACTGGATCGAGCAAGCCAACAAGGAGGCCGCCGACGGCGCACCCTATCGCCGTCGCCTGCCCTGCGAGCAACCCTTCTACATGATGATGGTGCACAGCGACGGCGACATTTCCATGTGCTGCGTCGATTCGAAGAAGGAACTGCTCATCGGCAATGCCAACACCTCCGAATCACTGCAGGCGATCGTGCAGTCGCCCACGCTGCGGGCATGGCGCAAGGCCCATCTGCAGGCGGATTTCTCGCAGCTCCCCGCGTGCAGCCAGTGCGACCTGGCCTCCAGCGTCGATCAGCCGCTCTACGAGCATCGGGAGTATCTCATCCGCCTGATCGACGCCTCCCAGCCGTCGCAATGAGGGAGACGAAAAAATGACGACCCGGATTTCCCCCCTCACCTTCCACAGCCGCCGGCCCGACGCCGCTGCCGCCGACGCGGCGACCACGGCACGCGTGCTGTTCATCGTGCCGCCCTACCAGGTCAAGCCCTCGTCGGTGAGCAGCAAGAAAGGGGTACGGAGCTTCCTGGCCTTCCCCTACGGCGTGCTCACCCTGGCCACCTACATCCAGCGCAATGCCAAGGCGCTGGAAGACCAGTTCATTCTCGACCTGAACATTCCCGACACGCGGGACATGAACACGCGCATCGCCGAGGCGCTCGACACGCATCGCCCGACCATCGTCGCCATCTCCCTGATGTTCGACGTCTCCTACCGCCATGTCGCCGCCATCAGCGCGCAGATCAAGGACCGCGACCCCGGGACGCTGATTGTCATGGGGGGCGCGGTGGTCACCGCCTCCTATGGCGAAATCCTCGCGCAGCAGCCCCATGTGGACGCGCTGTGCTACTCCGAGGGGGAGCAGGCCCTGTGCCGGCTGGTGGACGCCGCCGACAGGACCGCCGCGCTGGCGGACAATCCCTGGGTCACCCGCCAGTCGCTCGCCAGCGGCATCGTGCCGAGCGCGGACTACATCGAGGATCTCGACATCGCGGTGGACATCGACTACGAACTGGTCGACGTCAAGGCCTACAGCATGAAGGAGGCCTTCTCGCCCTTCGCCTCCTATCGTAACGAACGCAACGTCAAGCAGTTCTTCATCGTCACCTCCCGCGGCTGCCCGTTCAAATGCGTGTTCTGCGCCGAGCCGTCCTACCACGGCCGCGCCATGCGCTATGCCAGCGTGGACGCGGTCATCGCGCACGTGGAGGACCTGGTCCGCACCTACGGCCTCAACGTGCTGACCATCTACGACGACCAGTTGCTGCTCGACACGGCGCGTGCCAAGGAACTGTTCCGGCGTCTGGCCGCGTTCGACATCCGGGTCGAAATGCCCAACGGGGTCACCGCAGTGTTCATCGACGCCGAACTGGCCGGCCTGATGAAGGCCGCCGGCGTGGACACCATCTTCCTCGCCCTCGAATCGGGCTCCGAGCATGTGCTCAAGAACATCATCAAGAAGCCCATCCGCCTCGACCGCCTCAAGCCGATCATCGACAACCTGCACCGGAACGACATCTTCGTCCAGGCCTTCTTCATCAACGGCTTCCCCGGAGAAACCGACGCGGACCGGCAGCAGACCTACGAGTTCATCCGCAGCCACAACATCGACTGGAGCCTGTTCAACTACGCCACGCCGCTACGTGGCACCGAGCTCTATCGCCAGTGCGTGGAGAACGGCTGGATCGACGACCGGCACCGCGGCATCGGCGACGTGGACATGACCGATTACATCATTCGCGCGCCGGGGATCGATCCGGTCCGCATCGAGCAGCACAACTACCTGATGAACCTCGACGTGAACTTCGTGCACAACACTCGGATGCGGATCGGCGACTACGCCACCGCCATCCGCTGTTTCGAAGAGGTCATCGACCGGCATCCCACCCATGCCTTCGCCCACTACTATCTCGCCGACGCCATGCAACGCGCCGGCGGCGATGAGGCGGCGATCCGCCACCATTACGATGCCTACCTCAGCGCCCTGCAAGCCGATCCGATCTGGGTCGAGCATGCACGGCATTTCGGGCTGCCGGTCCAAGCGACCGCCCTGTCGGCCTGAACATCGAAGGACGCGCCCCATGAAAGCCCAGATCAAACCCCGCATCAACCTCGAGAACCGCACCCCGCTGCAGGAGGTGATCCCGCTGGCGACACCCTTCGTGCTGTTCGTCGACCCGGTCAACACCTGCAACTTCCAGTGCACCTTCTGCCCCACCGGCGACCGGGATCTGATCAAGTCCACCGGGCGCTGGCAGGGCCGCATCGACTTCGACGTCTACAAGAAGGTCATCGACGACCTCGGCGAGTTCGACCAGCCGCTCAAGGTACTGCGCCTGTACAAGGAAGGCGAGCCACTGCTGCACACCCGCTTCGCCGACATGGTCGCCTACGCCAAGCGCAGCGGCCATGTGCAGTACATCGACACCACCACCAACGGCTACCTGCTCACGCCCGAGAAGGTCGGCCCCATCCTGGATGCCGGCATCGACCGCATCAACATCTCGGTGGACGGCATGTCGAGCGCCCAATTCTGGGAATTCACCAAGACCAAGGTGGACTTCGACAAGTTCGTGGACAACATCCGCAAGCTCTACGCGCGCAAGGGCGATTGCGAAATCTGCATCAAGATCCCCGGCGACATCCTCTCCGAACACGATCGCAAACGCTTCTTCGAGACCTTCGGCGACATCGCCGACCGGGTGTTCATCGAAAACTTCGCCCCCTGCTGGCCCACCTTCGACATCGAGGAGCGCACCGGCATCGAGATTACCGAGGGCATCTACGGCAACACCATCGCCGAGGTTTCGGTGTGCCCCTACATCTTCTACTCGATGGCGGTGAACACCGACGGCTCGGTGAGCCTGTGCTTCCTCGACTGGGCGCGCAAGCTCGACGTGGGCAACGTGCGCACCGAGTCGGTCCGCGACATCTGGCTCGGCGAGGCCATGAACGCCCATCGCATCGCCCACCTGGAAGGCCGCCGCAAGGAGAACCCCACCTGCCGGGAGTGCGGCCAGTTGAGCCACTGCCTGCCGGACAACATCGACGCCTTCGCCGGCGAACTGCTCGAACGCCTGGCGCCGGTGCCGTTGAGCCGCCGGGCCTGACGCTGCCTGCCCGGTCCATGCGCGTCCTGCACATCACGGCACATCTGGGCGGCGGCGTCGGCCGCATCCTGTCGCGCCTGTGCGAGGCCGCCCATCGCGACCAAGACGGCATCACCCACACCATTGCCTGTCTCGAGCCGCCGCAAAAGGCAGCGAGCGTGGAGTACGCCCGCCGTTTCGGCGCGCACGTCGTGTGCGCGCCCGATGCCGACACGCTCGACACCCTGGTGCGCGAGGCCGACATCGTGCAACTGGAATGGTGGCATCACCCGGTCACCGCACGCTGGATGGGCGAAGCCGCCACCCGGCCGATGCGGCTGATTGTCTGGAGCCACGTGTCCGGCCTGAACGCGCCGACCCTGCCGGCCGCCTTTCTCGCACTGCCGCACCGCTTCCTGTTCACCTCGACATGCTCGCTGGCCGTGCCCCAACTCGCACAACTGGCGCCGGAGGCGCGGGAACGAATCGACGTGGTGTTCAGCGCCGCGGGCTTCGACGACCTTCCCCCGCCGCCCGCGCGAGGTGACGATACCCCGCTGAGCATCGCCTACGTCGGCACGCTCAACCCCGCCAAGCGACACCCCGATCTGCTCGATTTCATCGCTGCGGTTCGCGAACCGGGCTTCCGCCTCGATCTCTACGGCGATCCGGTCAACGGCCCGGCACTGCAGGCCGCCGCTGCGGCACGGGGCCTGTCCGAACGGATCGCGATCCGGGGCTACCACCACGACGTGATCTCGCTGCTGGCGCACACCGACCTGTTCGCCTACCCGCTCAATCCCAAGCACTACGGCACGGCTGAAAACGCGCTGCTCGAAGCCATGGCGATGGGCGTGGTGCCCGTGGTGCTCGACAACCCCGCCGAGCGCGCGCTGGTCGACCCTGGCCGCACCGGCTGGATCGTGCGCGACGCCGAGGAATTCGGCGAGGCCATCTCGCAACTGTGCCGTGATGGCGCGCTGCGCCGATGCCTCGGCGCCGAGGCCGCACGCACGGTGCGCACCCGCTTCTCGCTGTCGGCCATGGCCACGGCACTGCGCCACCACTACCTCGCGGTGATGGACGAAGCGAAACGTCCCATGGACTTTCGCGCCGTCTTCGGGCCGGCGCCCGCCGACTGGTTCCGCGCCTGCCAGGGCGAAGAGACCTGGCGCTTCGCCGATGCGACACCGGATCACGTCCCGGCCGTCGACGAGGCGCCCCCGCCGCACCTGCTCGAACGCACCAAGGGCTCCGTCTTCCATTACCGGGACACCTTTCCCGATGATGCACGGCTGGCCGGCTGGGCCGAAGCCCTTGAGGCCTGCGCATGATGGCGCATGCCAACGCCGGGGCTCGGGAGGCACATGGGTCTGCTCCCCGGCACGACTGCACTCCCCTCGTCCGATGGCAGGCTCGCCTGCCGGTACCGACGATCCACAACAACCGCGACGCGCTCAGGGACTCACCGGCCTGGCGCTCGCGCACGGCAACCCGCGAACAGGACACACGCGAATGACCGGCAAACACAACGCTTCGAACGCCCGGGTCGGCATCATCGTGCCGGCCTACAACTACGGCCACTATCTGGACGAATGCCTGGGCTCCCTCGCGGCCCAGACCTGGGGCGACTTCACCGCACTGGTGATCGACAACGCCTCCACCGACGATACGGAGGACGTGGCCCGGGCCTGGGTGGCGCGCGATGCGCGCTTCCGCTACGTGCGCAACGACACCAATCTCGGCCTCACGCGCAGCATGCTCAAGGCCTATGCGCTGCTCGACAACGAATTGATGATGCTGCTGTCTGCCGACGACCTGCTCGCGCCGCGTTTTCTCGAAGCGACCGTCGGCGCCCTGGACGCGCATCCCGAATGCCCGATGGCCTACACGGCCTGGGAAACGATGCTCGACAACCCCGGCGACCCGGCGCACGGTCAGCGCGGCCAGGCCTTCATTCCCCACCAGCGCAGCGGCGTGTACGACGATTCGGCGGTCCTGCTCTCGCACAACTGGATCACCATCTCCATCGGCATCTGGCGTCGCCAGGCCTGTGAAGTGGTGGGCGGCTTCGATCCTCAGGGACTGCGCCACCTGGGCGACTGGTTCCTGTGGATGCGCCTGCTGTCCGAGGGGCCTGCGTACTACGTCCATGAGCCGTTGGGCGCCTACCGGATTCACAGCGCCGCCGAATCGCGCCGTCTCATCAGCTCGAACCAGTCCGGTGACGATCATGTGCGTTTCTACGATCTGATCTATGCCAACGAGCGCTGGCCCATGACCATCCGCTGTCTGGCCAAGGCGCACCAGATGCGCTGGATGACCGGCGAGCCGATGATGAGCATCGTCGACAAGCTCGGCGGGCCACGTGCCCACCCGATCATCCGGCTGATGATGGAAAGCGTGCGTCATGACGTGATCGTCGGCGCCGCGCGGGCCGTGCTCGAATACACCCCCGAACCAAACACGCTCGACACGTCGGCGAACGCCATCGCGGCGCTCGCGCAGGTGCTGGCCGAAGCGCCGGGTCATGCCGCTGCCCGCGCCCTGCTGGCCGAACACGGGGGCGCGGGGGCGCCGAACGCACCGATCGCTCTGACCGACGCGGCCGCCCGGCGTGCCAAAGCGTGGATCACCGCCGATCTGGCGCGCCACACCCCGGCCGCAGCCATCACCGTCCTTATCGACGCCCGCCACGAGGGCCCGCTGCGCAGAACCCTGCGCAGCCTCGACCACCAATGGCATCCGGCCGCCCGGATCGTGCTCGTGGACGCCCCCGAACAGCCGGCCGAGGCGGGGTATCACTGTCTGAGCAGCAAGGACCTGGACGACTGGATCGCCGCCCGGCACGCGGAGCCCGGCTGGCTGCTCGGCCTCGCCGCTGGCGACGAACTGGCTGACGACGCCCTGTATCACTGCGCTCGCGCCATCGATACGCATCCGCAGGCACGCCTCGTCTATACCGATCATGACGAGATCGGTCGGGACGATTGCCACCGCAACCCCAACCACAAACCGGACGCCAACCCCGAACTGCTGCGCAGCACGCCCTACATCGGCCGTGCCCTGGTGGCGCACACCGCGCACCTGGTCGACGCCACGGCGCCGCTCGATCTGGTGAGCAGCCACCGGATCGCACTCGAAACCCTCGATACGGCAGGCGCCGAGGCCTTGGTCCACGTGCCGGCCCTGCTGATGCATCTGGATGCGCGCACCGCGATCACGCTGCCGGGCAGCCCCGAGCAGTCCGAGGCGCTCAACGCCATGGTGCACGCCCACGCCGGGCGCCTCCATCCAGGCACCACGGTCATCGACGGCCCCGGCATCGGCCAGTTCGCCTGGCTGCCGCCGCTCGACGCCACACCGCTGGTGAGCATCATCGTTCCCACCAAGGACCAGCTCGACCTGCTCCGGCGCTGTCTCGACACCCTGATGCACCAGACCAAGTACCCCGCGTTCGAGGTCATCGTGGTGGACAACGACAGCCAGACCGACGAGGCACGCGCCTATCTGGCCAACCTGGAAGCCGGTGTCGATCCGCGCATCCGCGTGCTGCGCCATCCCGGCGTGTTCAACTTCTCGGCCATGAACAACCGCGCTGCCAGCATCGCCAATGGCGCGTACCTGCTGCTGCTCAACAACGACACCGAGGTCATCGACCCCTACTGGCTCAACACCATGATGCGCCATGCCACCCGCGACGCCGTCGGCGCGGTCGGCCCGCTGCTGGTGTTGCCCGATGGCCGCATCCAGCACGCCGGGGTGATCCTCGGCCTGCGCGGACCGGCCAACCATCCGTTCATCGGCGACGATCCCGAAGCGCCCGGCTACCTCGGGCGTGTCCACCTGCAGCAGAACTTTTCCGCGGTCGGCGGCGCCTGCCTGCTCACCCGCAAGTCGCTCTACCTCAGGCTGGGCGGGCTCGACGAGACGGATTTCTCGGTCAGCTACAACGACATCGACTACTGCCTGCGCCTGCGCGAGGCCGGCTACGAGGTCACCTGGACACCGCTGGCGCGCCTGATCCACCTGGGCAGCGCAAGCCAGCTGATCGACATCGAGGACATGTCGCTGTCGCAGAAGATCACCCGCTTCCAAGGCGAACAACTGAACATGGTGTGCAAGTGGGCCAGCCTGATCGCCCACGATCCGGCTTACAACCCGAACCTGACCGTGCGCGGCGTCGGCTTCGAACCGGAGTCCGAACCGCTGCTGCGCTTCGACCCCCTCGCCCATCTGGGCCAGGCCCGTGTGCTTGCGCTGATCGCGGCCGCGCCGGGCACCTGCCGGCACCGGATCCTCGAACCGCTGTGCGCCCTGAAGGCCGCCGGCACCATCACCGGTGGCCTGCTGCCGGCCCCGGTGGACCCGCACCTGGTCCTGCACACCGGTGCGGATCGCCTGATCCTGCAACTGCCGGACACGCTCAACGAACTGGACGGCCTGCGCAACCTGACCGCCCTGCCCGACCTCCACACCCTGCTCGACGGCGACGATCTGCTGCGTCCGCTGCCCTACCTGGACAACACCCAGCCCGATTTCCTCGCCGACCCTGGCGAACAGACCGCCCTGTTCATTCGCAGCTGCGACACGATCCTGGCCTCCAACCCGCGCCTCGCGGCGGCCTTCGCCCCGCTGCACGACGATGTGCGCGTGGTGCCCGAGCGCCTGCATCCCGCGCTGTGGTCGGCGCCACCCGAACCGCTCCGCGCGGGTGAGGTGGCCGGGCCGGTGCGCGCGGCATGGTGGTCATCCAGCGCCACCGACGCCGCCCTGATCGACGCCCTGCAGACGCACTTCGGCGACCGGGTCCGGTTCATCTGCCTCGGTGCCTGCCCGCCGGCGCTCGCCGAGCGGAGCAGCGTGCTGACGCCGCCGGCCGCCGCCGGACTGCCCGCCTGGCTGGCCGAGCAGCACTGGGATGTCGGCCTGTTGCCGCTGGTCGACGGTGCGGTGGCCGCGCTGGGCAGCGACATTGATCTGCAGCGCCTCGGATGGGTCGGGTGTCCGGTGTTGTGCAGTGACGTGCCCGCCTTCTGCGGCGATCTGCCCGTCACCCGTTTGCCGCAGGACGCCGAGGCCTGGATCGCTGCGCTCGGCGCCCTGATCGACGCGCCCGAGCGACGCGCCATGGAGGGCGCCGCCCTCCAGCAGGCGGTGTTGCGCACCATGGGTTCCCTGACGAATGCGCCGGACGCCTGGCGCGACAGCGTCGTCGGCGCACCGTCGTCCGGCGCACTGGCGGTCGAACTCGAGGACTGCGAAGCCCTGCTGGCCGAACTGCTTTTGCCGCTGAGTCCAGCCACGCCGCGCCCCCGGGCCGCCGCCAACGCGCCGGCGCACCCCCGACGGCGGCACCATCCACAACGAGCACCGACGATGAGGACGCTGCCGCGCGCGAGCGCGCGCGAGCGCAGGTCACCGCCCTCGGCACACCAGACGCCGCGTCGTCGCTGCTCGACAACGACTACGCTACCTTCCTCGATCAACGCGCCCCCATTGCCGAGGACATGCAGTTCATCGAGGCCAGCGCCGCGCGCTGGGCCCACGCGCCGACCATTCAGGTGCTCGTCGAAGCGCGCGCGAGCGAATTCGAACTGCTCTCGACCACCCTCGACAGCCTCGGCGCACAGCCCTACGGCCTGTGGTCCCTGTCGATCGTCTCGAACAGCCCCTGCCCGGATCCGAGTCTCGCCGAGTTGCCCAACATCGACTGGGTGCATGACGCGACGGCGACGGCGGGTGCCAAGCCTCACTTCGACACCCTGGTGGCCGACCGCGGCGCCGACATCGTCGTCTGCGTCCCGCCGGGCACCGCCTTCGATCCCCTGTGCCTGTGGCGCGTGGCGCACGAATTCGCCGGCCACCCGGACTGGATGGCCCTGTACACCGACGACGACGTGATGCGCATGGACGGCAACCGGGTGGAGCCGCGCTTCAAGCCCGACTTCAACCTCGATCTGCTGCGTGGCACCGACTACATCGGCCCGCTGTGGACCCGGACCGAGGCCTGGCAGCGCGCCGGTGGCTTCAGTGCACAGGCCGGCACCCGCTTCTACGACCTCACTTTGCGCGTGCTCGACACCGTGGGCGCCGCCGCCATCGGCCACATCGCCGACCCGCTCCTCAGCCTGCCGGTTTCGCCGACCCTGCTGATCGCCGACAAGGAGGCTGCGGAGGCGGTCTCCACCCACCTGACGCGATGCGGCCAGGCGCACCGGATCCGCCCGGGCAACCTGCACGGCAGCTGGCATGTGACCTACGAGCACGACGCCCGGCCGGCGGTGGATATCGTCGTGCCCTACCGCAACTGGCTCGAATTCACCGAGCCGCTGGTCGACAGCCTGTTCCGCCTGACCGAGTGGCCGCAGTTCCGCCTGATCCTGGTGGACGCGGGCAGCGACGATGCGGACTGCGCGGCCTGGCGCGACCGCCTGATCGACACCCATGGCGAGCAGATCCGCTACGTACGCAGCGACGCGGCGTGGAACTGGTCCGAGCTGTTCAACCTCGGCGCCGCCCACAGCGACGCGCCCTACCTGCTGTTCCTGCACCACGACACCCAGATCCTGAGCGGCCACTGGCTCGAGCGCCTGATGGCGCACGCGATGCGCCCCGAGGTGGCGGCGGTGGCGCCGCGCCAGGCCATCCCCGGCGACAACTCGCTGGACATGACCGGCACGGTCTTCGGCCTCGCGCCGGGGCTGGCCTCGCCCGAGGCCGCCGGCACGGCGATGGACTACCCCGGCTACCTCGGGCGCCTGCAGCTGACGCAGAACTTCAGCCTGCTGGCCAGCGCCTGCCTGCTGGTGCCGCGCACCCGCTTCGATGCCGTCGGCGGCTTCGATCCGCAGTTCGGCCGGCGCGATGCGGTGGCCGACCTCACCGCCCGCCTCGCCCGGGACGGCCTGCTGGTGTGGACGCCCACGGTCACCGTGGCCCACTACGAGACCGATCTGCCGCCGATCGAGGCGGCCGACGAGCTGGACTGCGTGGAGATGACCGCGCACACACAGACCGCGCTGATCCGCGAACGCGTCGGCTTCGTCCGCCGCTATCAGGACGGACTCTCGCGCGACCCGGCCTGGAACCTGAACCTGCGCCTCAAGGCAGACGACATCCAGCCGGAGACCACCTTCGTGCCGCCGTGGCATGCCGTGCCCGCCGACGTTCCCCGCGTGGTGGCCGACGTGGTGCGCGGGGCGGGCGAGTATCGTGCCGCAGCGCCGTTGCGCGCGGCCCGGCGCGCCGGCAAGGCCATGGGCGCGATCATCCAGCCACCGGCCCTCAACGCCCGGCGCATGCTCAACGCCATCGAACTGGCACGGCTCGACGGCGTGACCAGCTTCCTCATCCACAATCCGGCACTCAAGGAGCAGATCCCGGTGCTGCAGCAGATGCACACCCATCTGCCCAACCTGCCCGTCATCGGGCTGATGGACGACCTGTCCACCGCGGTGCCGCATCAAAGCGACCTGTTCGACCAGTGGAGCCGCGAGACCCGCACCTACATGCGCCGCTGCCTGGCGCTGTGCGACCGCCTGGTGGTGTCCACCGAACCGCTGGCCGAATTCGCCCGCCACATGATCGACGACATCCGCATCGTGCCCAACCGCCTCGAATGGGCGCGCTGGGGTCATGTCCAGTCGCGTCGCCGCGCCGGCCGGCGCCCGCGCGTGGGTTGGGCCGGCGCCTTCCAGCACGCGGGCGACCTGGCGCTGGTGGAAGAGGCGATCCGCCTCACCAGCCAGGAGGTGGACTGGATCTTCTTCGGCATGTGTCCGGCCTCGCTCGCGCCCTACGTGCGCGAACACCACACCTGGGTGGACTTCGACCACTACCCGGAGGGGCTCGCCAGCCTGAACCTGGATCTGGCCATCGCGCCGCTGGAGGAAAACATCTTCAACGACGCCAAGAGCAACCTGCGCCTGCTCGACTACGGCATCCTCGGCTGGCCCGTGGTGTGTTCCGACGTGACCCCGTACCGGGGCGCCCCGGTCACCCGGGTGGCCAACACCACCGAGGCCTGGGTGAAGGCCATCCGTGAACATGTGCACGATCTGGATGCCGCCGAACAGGCCGGCGACCGTCTGCGCGAATGGGTGCTCGCCGACTACATACTCGAAGAGCATGTGGACGAATGGCTTGCCCACCACCTGCCGTAAACCGGCAGAAATCCGGCATATCGGTGCCCGATGAGCACATGACCCTTCAGGGCGCAGTGCCCCTCGACCTTCATGGGCGAGGGGCTGCTTTTCTTTGTGGCAAAGGGGTTTACGGGCGCCACCGAAGAAAAAAATGCCTTCAGTTTTTCTCCCCCTCGCCGTAGAGAGCACCAAGGGGACGGACACAACGACTTACCCGCTCCCCCGCAGTCCTAATCAGGAGAATAACCATGGCACAAGTCATCAACACCAACGTCTATTCGCTGAATGCACAGCGCAACCTGAACAGCAGCCAGAAAGGTCTCGCGACCGCCCTGCAGCGTCTGTCCTCCGGTCTGCGCGTCAACAGCGCCCGTGACGACGCAGCCGGCCTGGCAGTGGCCCAGCGCATGGAAGCCGACGCACGCGGTCTGACGGTCGCGATGCGCAACGCCTCCGACGGCATTTCCTTCGCCCAGACCGCTGACGGCGCACTGTCCACCTCGGCAGACATGCTCCAGCGGATGCGCGAACTGGCCGTCCAGTCGCTCAACGGCACCATTTCCGATACCGAACGCGGCTACCTCAACTCGGAATTCTCGCAACTGCAGACCGAGATGGGTCGCCTGCAGGGCGCCGCCAAACTGAACAACCAGTCGGTCTTCGGCTCGTTCTCGTTCCAGATCGGCGCCGCCGCCACCGACAGCATGGCCGCCACCTTCTCGAGCGTGGCCGCACCGACCGGGAACATCAGTACCTCCGGCAGTGCGTCGGCCGCGATCTCCGCGATCGACACCGCCCTGAACAGCGTGGCTTCCAACCGCGCGACGATCGGTGCCGTGATGGGCCGGATGGATTTCACCATCTCCCAGCTCGAGACCGCGCGTGAAAACCAGTACGCCGCCCGTAGCCGCATCATGGATGCCGACTTCGCGGCCGAAACGGCCAACCTGTCGCGGGCACAGATCCTGCAACAGTCGGGTACGGCGATGGTGGCGCAAGCCAACGCCGTGCCGCAAAACGTGCTGTCGCTGCTCCGTTAAGCATCGAGTGCCGGTGATTCACCGGCAACCGTTGCCGGAACAAGGCGCCCGGGGCGGCAGAATTTGCCACCTCGGGCGTTTTCGGACAGGAGAAGAACATGGCAATCCAGCCCACGTCACCCCCCGCTACGCAGTTTGTCTCCAAGCCGCAGCCGCTCGCGCAGATCACGCAGGGGAGCAAGGCGGGAACGTCACCGCAGGTCGACAAGTCTCAATCGGTAGCGAACACCGCAAGCGCCCAGCGCCCGGTAGAGGACGGCAAGACCACCGCCATCAACAGCAACAACGAGGCGCTGCGCGAAGCGCTCGAGCGCGCCCAGACCGCGATCACACCCAAATCCGTCGACATCACCTTCACGATGAACGACAAGGCGGACGCGGTGGTGGTCAAGATCATCGACCGGGATTCGGAAGAGGTTATCCGCCAGATTCCGTCGGACGAGTTTCTCAAGATCGCCGAGAAACTGAACGAGCAGATCCAGAACTATCGCGCCGGCATGCTCGTCGAGCAAAAGGCGTAAGGAGGCAGCATCATGGCCACCGGAACCATCTCCTCGCTTGGCATCGGATCGGGCATCGATTCGAACAGTATCGTGACCCAGCTGATGGCCATCGAGCGCCAGCCGCTGAACAAGCTCGATACCAAGGAATCGGCGTTCAACGCCCAGATCTCGGCGTTCGGCACCCTCAAGAGCCGTCTGTCCGATCTGCAGAGCGCGGCGGCGACGCTGGCCGATCCCAACAAGCTGGCGGGGTTCGCGGCCACCGTCGGTGACGCCGACGTCATCGCGGCCACCGCGGGCACCTTCGCCAAGGAAGGCAGCTATGCGGTCGAGGTGGTCCAGCTCGCCCAGGCGCAAAAGTCGTTCTCGTCGCTGTACGGCGCGAGCACGAACTTCGGCGCCGGCACCCTGAGCTTCAACATCAACGGCACCAACCAGGACGTGGTCATCTCCTCGGCCACCAACTCGCTGCAGGACATCGCCAACGCGGTCAACGACGCGGACATCGGCGTGCGCGCCACCGTCGTCAATGGCGACTCGGGCAGCCGCCTCGTGCTCACCTCGCGCGACACCGGCACCGACAACGCCTTCTCGCTGTCGGTCACCAGCGGCGACGCCAACCTCTCGAGCCTGGCGACCTTCGACACCGGCAACGCCAACGCGGTGACGGCGCAGAACGCAGTCATCAAGGTCGAGGGCGAGACCGTCACCTCGCAGAGCAACCAGGTGACCTCGGCCATCGCCAACGTGACCATCACCGCCACGGCGGTCGGCACCAGCACGCTGGACGTGGCGCGGGACAACTCGGGCATCACCGATGCGGTGCAATCCTTCGTCGACGCCTACAACGCGCTGAAGACCGAGATCGGCACGCAGACGGCTTACGATTCGGAAACCAAGACCGCCAAGCCGCTCAACGGCGACGCGACCACCCGCACCGTGCTCAACCACATGCGCGACAGCATCGGCCTCGCACCGGCCAGCCTGTCGGGCAGCAGTTTCGAATTCCTCTACAGCCTCGGTGTCCAGCTCGGCCAGGACGGGACCCTGAGCTTCAACAGCAGCACCCTCGATGACGCGGTCAATACCGACTTCAACGGCGTCGTCACCGCACTGGGCGCCTATGGCAGCGCCGTCGAGGACATGGCCACCGCCTTCACCCAGGCCGATGGACTGATCGACAACCGGGTCAATGGCATCGAGACGTCGCTGTCGTCCATCGACGACCAGCGCACCCGTCTGGAACAGCAGCTGACCGCCACCGAAACGCGCCTGCGCGCGCAATTCACCGCACTCGACACGCTGATGGGCAGCCTCAACACCACCAGCACCTACCTGACCCAACAGTTGGCCAGCCTGCCCGGCAGCAACTGAGCCACGCACCCACGAGCACTCTAGAGGGATCCGACAACCATGTTGATGAACACCACCAACCCCTCCGCCGCCTATCGCTCCGCCGGTATCGAAGCGGAAGCCCTGGGCACCTCTCCGCATGGCCTGGTCACGATGCTGTTCGATGGTGCCCTGCTGGCGATCACGCTGGGCAAGGCCAGCATGATGGAGCACAAGACCATCGAGAAGGCCCAGTCGATCAACAAGGCCATCGACATCATCGGCAGCGGCCTGCGCGCGGCACTGAACATCAAGGACGGCGGGGAACTGGCGAACAACCTCGATCAGCTCTACGAATACATCATCATGCAGCTGCTCAAGGCCAACCTGAACAACGATGCCGATCTGCTCGACGAGGCCTACGGCCTGCTCGACCAGCTCGCCGACGCATGGAAACAGATCGGCACCCCGAACGCGACCCAGGCGCAGGTGTAATGGCCGAGCAAGCGCCCCGGGGCCTGAAAGACGATTATGGCGATCTGGCCGCCGTACTCGCCGACATGGCGAATGCGGCGCAACAGGGCGATGCCGAGCGCCTGCTCGCGTTGCAGACCCCCTACGAGAACCTGATCGCCCACCTCCAGGCCCATCCGGCCCGGTTGGCGCAACGTGAGGACGCTCCGCTCATCGCGCAGCAGATCCGCGACGCCCTGGCGGCGATCGAACACACCGTTCCGCAGATCCAGGCGATTCAGGAGCGGCTTCGATCCGAGGCGACCGACACCCGCATGCACCGCAAGGTGTCGGAAAGTTACCGATAATTCATGTGGCACGGGGTGCCGCATGCCGGAGGCAGACACTGACGGCGCCATCGCGGGGCCGCCGGACTGAAGGCCCATGATTCCAGGAGATCTTGCGGCCCGGCTCAGACTCCTGACCGAGGCCAGCTTCTTTTCCGACGAGCCGCCCCTCGAACCGCTCAAGGGCGCTCGCCCCATTCCGGCGGACCTGCCGCAATTCCGTCCGGGCGACCGGCTCACCGCACAGATCCAGCGTGCCCTGCCCGACGGCACCTTCGAAGGCGTTGTCGACGGCAAGACGATCAAACTCGCCCTGGCCCAACAGGCGCGCCCCGGCGACATCCTCGACCTGGTCGTCGCCCGCCAGACCCCACGTGCCGTCATCGCCCAGCCGGCCGGCGATCCGGCCGCGACCGCCCAAGCGGCCAACGCAGGCGCACGCCCCAGCCTGAGCCCCACGGGGCAGCTCATCAGCTTTCTGCTCACCGGCCAGCCCGCCCCCGAGGCCGCGCGTCTGGCCGGCGGCCAGCCGCTGGTGAGCGCCGGCAACGTGGTGCCGCAGAACCTGGCGCCGGCGCTACAGCAGGCCGTGAGCGAAAGCGGACTGTTCTACGAGGCCCAGCAGGCGCGCTGGATGGCCGGCAAGGTGCCGACCGACACCCTGTTGCGCCAGCCCCAGGGTCAGCTGTCCACCGTCGCCACCGCCCCCGACCCGGGCGCATTCGCCCGATCAGGGGCCGCACAACCGGCGGCGAACACGTGGACGGCCCAGATGCAGGAAGCCACCGCCACCGCGCTCAAGGACGCCGGCGGCGCCAATGCCGCCGCCACCGCGGCGCGCTCACCCGTGGCGGAGCGGCTCATGCCGGTCGTGCACCAACAGCTCGACGCGCTGGCCACGCATCATTACGTATGGCATGGGCAGGCCTGGCCCGGGCAACCGGTGGAGCTGGAAATCGAGGATCCCCCCGACGGCCGGGAGGGTGCCGACGAGCCGATCCCGTGGAAGACGACCCTGCGACTGACCCTGCCGGAGCTCGGCGGGGTCGAAGCCCGGCTCGAACTGGACCGCAGCGGCATCCGCATCCGCCTGTCCGCCGACTCGGCCGAATCCGTCCGCTCGCTCAACACCGGCCGCAGCACACTGGCAAGCGCGCTGGAGGCGGCCAACGTCCCCCTGAAAAACCTGCATGTGAGCCTGCGCGATGGCCGAACGGACACCTGAGCTCGCCGACGAATCGCGCGCCGAAGCGGTGGCGCTGGCCTACTCGGCCGGCGATGCCGCGCCGCGCGTGGTCGCCAAGGGCAAGGGGCTGATCGCGCGCGAGATCATCGAGCGGGCCCGCGAGGCGGGGGTGTATGTGCACGAGTCGCCGGAGATGGTCGCCCTGCTCATGCAGGTGGACCTGGACGAGCGCATCCCGCCGCAACTGTACGTGGCCGTGGCCGAGCTGCTGGCCTGGCTGTACAAGGCCGAACAGGCCGCCCGGCACCGATAACCGGGGGGCCGCCAGACGGTTGTCCGGTCCATGATATAAAGCCCTCACCATCCCGACCCACCTGAACCCGACACCCGCATGACCGAGAAAGACAACCCCGCGCTCAAGTTCGAACTGCTGCAATCGGACGATTTCGCCCAATACCTGCTCCGGGATTCCGTCGAGATCGAACAGGTGCTGCGCAACCTGATCCGCAGGCGGGCCATGGTCACCGCGTACATCAACGGTTCGCGCGATTTCATGCTCACCACGGTGCTGGAAGTCGACCACGGCCGTCTGCTGCTCGACATGCCCGCCGACACCAGCCAGCAGCGCCGCGCCGAGAATGCCGAGGCGCTCATCTGCATCACCCAGCTCGACAGCGTGAAGATCCAGTTCCCCCTGGCCGGCGTCGACCGGATCGAGCATGATGGCCGGCCCGCCCTGGTCGCCGATATTCCCGATCGCCTCCTGCGTCTGCAGCGGCGCGAGTACTTCCGCCTGACCGCGCCGGTGTCCCATTCGCTGGTTTGCCAGATTCCCGTGCCCGGCGAGAGCGGGCCGCCCAGCACCTACGAAGCGCGCGTACTCGACATCTCCGGCGGCGGCGTCGCCATCGTGGTGCCGCCCGAGGGCATCGAGTTCAAGCCGGACACCGAGTTCACCAGCTGCCAGATCCAGCTGCCCGAGACCGGCACCATCACCGCGAAGCTGCGCATCCGCAGCGTGTTCCGCGTCACCAACCGCAACGGCATCTCGATGCTGCGCGCCGGCTGCGAGTTCGTCGACCTCTCCGACAAGGTCGCCTCCCTCATCCACAAGTACATCCTCAAGGTCGAACGGGAGCGCAGCGCGCGCGAACGCGGCCTCTGACGCGTCCCGGCGTCAGGCCACGTCACGCAGTTCGGCGGGCTCCGAGGCGAACCAGTGAATGAAGCGTGCCAGCGGCATCGGCGCGGCGAACATGTAGCCCTGGAACTCGTCGCAGCCCAGCTGCGCCAGCTCGCCGAGCTGGCTGGCCCGCTCCAGCCCCTCCGCCACCAACCCGAGCCCGAGGCTGTGCCCCAGCGACACGATCGCGCGCACCAGCGCCCGGGCATCGTCCGACTGATCGCATTCGAGCACGAAGGCCCGATCCACCTTCAGGGTGTCGATGGGAAACTGGCGCAGATAGGCCAGCGCACAATAGCCGGTGCCGAAGTCGTCGAGGGCGATGCGCACGCCCATGGCGCGGATCTCGTGCAGTTGCTCCCCCACCCCCTGATCCGGTTCGGCCAACAGGCTCTCGGTGATCTCCAGCTCCAGCCGCTGCGGCGGCAGGCCGGTGCTGGCGCAGGCATGGCGCACCCGCTCGGGCAGGGTGCCGTCGGCGAACATGCGTGAGGAGATGTTGACCGACACCGACAGCGCACGCATGGTCTCGGGCCAGGCAGCCGCATCCGCGCAGGCACGCATGAGCGCGAAGTCGGTCAGCGAGCCGATCAGGCCGGTCTCCTCGGCGATGGGGATGAAGCGGTCGGGCGGCACGAAGCCGTCGGGACGCTGCCAGCGCATGAGCGCCTCGCACCCGCGCGGCCGCCCGTCGAGCCCGACCCGGGGCTGGTAGTACAGATCGATCTGCCCCAGCGACAGCGCCGAATGCAGCGCCGATTCGAGCGCCAGGCGCTCGCTCGAGACGCCGTCGAAGGCGCGCGAGTAGAAGCGCGCGCAGCCCTTGCCCTGGGTCTTGGCCTGATACATGGCAGCGTCGGCGTGGCTGAGCAGCAGATCCACGCTGTCGCCGTCATCCGGATACAGGGCGACCCCGATGCTGCAGCCCACATGGAGGCGGTGCGCACCGATGCGCAGCGGCTGCGCGATCGCGGCGCGAATGCGCTCCAGGGTGCTCAGCGTGGCCTGCACGTCGTCCTGTTCGCCGAGCACCAGCACGAATTCGTCTCCGCCATAGCGGGCCACGGTGTCGTCGCAGCGCAGGGTCTCGGTGAGCCGGGCCGCGATGGTGCGCAGCAGTTCATCGCCGGCCGGGTGGCCGAGGCTGTCGTTGACCAGCTTGAAGTTGTCCAGATCGACAAAGGCCACGGGCACCCGGTGTCCGCTGCGCTGGGCATGATGGATCGCCTGGGCGAGGCGATCCTTGAGCAGGTTGCGGTTGGGCAGCCCGGTGAGTACGTCATGGGTGGCGCGAAACTCCAGCTCGTGCTCGTAGCGGCGCCGTGCGGTGATGTCGATGACGGTGCCCTCGTAATGCAGCACCTCACCATCGGGGCCGAGCACCGCGTGGGCGTTCTCGGAGATCCAGATGCGCTCGCCGTCGGCGCGGCGCACCTCGGATTCGAAATCGTGCACCACCCCCTCGTTGCGGATGAGGGTCCGGAACACCTCGCGCCGCCCGGCATCCACATACAGCCCGGTGGAGATGTCGGCGATACGCTCGATCAGGTCGAGGGGCGAGTCGTAGCCATACAGCGCGGCCAGGGCGCGGTTGGCGGCGATGTAGCGACCGTCGGCGGTGGTCTGGAACATGCCGATCGCGGAATTTTCGAAGATGCTGCGGTAGCGCAGTTCGGTTTCCGCCTGCTGCAGCTGGGCCATCACCCGGTCGGTGATGTCCTCGACGATGCCTTCGAGCACCAGCTCGCCCGCCTCGTCGGTCACCGCGAGCCCGCGCTCGAGCACCCACTTTTCCCGCCCATCGGCGGCGTGGATCCGATACTCCACGCGATAGTTCCGCCCGTACTCGACGGCGGCCATGATGGTGTCGCGCACCTGGCGCCGATCGTCGGGGTGGGTGATCGTCTCGAAACGTACCCGGGCACGCTCGAAGTCCTCGGCCGGATAGCCGGTCAGCGCCTCGCAGCCGTCGCTGACGAAACGCATGGTCCAGTCCGCATCGATGGCGCAGCGAAACGCCATGCCGTCGAGATTGCGGAACAGCACGTCGAGGACCCGTCGGGTGTCGGTGCGCTTCCAGCGCTCGTGGACACCGCGGCGCGCGCGTCGGGATCGGAATCGTTCGAACACGATCCGTGCGCCCTCAGGCCCCCAGCTCCAGCCGCGATGTCGGCGCAGCGCGCGGATGGGCGCGGGTTTCGGCCTGCAGCAGCGCGCCGCCGCAGGCCTCGATCCAGGCGAACACCGCGTCGATGGTCTGGGTGGCGAGGGCGAAGTAATCGTCCGCCGACACCGTGACCCCGGCGCGCATGAGCATGTCGGCGCGCACCACCCGCGCCATCTCCGCCACGCAGTGACGGGCGCGATCGCGCACCGCGGCCTCGCCCGCCACCGCCGGATCGCGCGTCGATTGGGCCACCAGCGCCTCGGCACGGGCGATCAGGAACAGCAGGCGCACCCGCGCCACCGGCGAGCAGCCCTTGCGCGCGGCCACGCTGCTGCCGATGGCCCGCGCCTGCCCCAGCGCCTCGGTCACCGCCGGCAGCCGGTGGGTATAGCTGCGCACCCCGGCCGCCGTACCGCTCCCCTGCACCAGTGGCGCCAGACGGGCCTCGCCGTAGCCGGAGAGCCAGTCGAGCACGGTGGCGATCAGGAAGCTGTGACGCGTGATGCTGTCCTCGGCCGAACGCTGCGCGAGCCCGTCCACCAGCGCCTGCCACTGCTGGCGCAGTTCCTCGAACGCGGCCTGCTCCGGGTAAGGGCAGGCGCGGACGTACTCGGACTCGAGGGCCTGTTCGAGGCGCACGAAGAGGTCGGTGATGTCGCGACGCCGGGCGTCCATGCGCGGCCCGAAGCCGGCGTCGCCGGCGAGCCAGGCGCTGCTCATGCCGCGGTGTTGCTGCATGTTGCGCACCAGGCCGAGCATGAGCCGACAGGTGCCCACCGCCTCGGCCGCGTCGACCGGCGCGGGCGCACGCCGGCGCACGAGCACGGCATGCACGATCAGGCCAGCGGCGACCACGCCGGAGGCCAGCGCCAGGAAGGGTTCGGAGGCTAGCTCGATCATCATCGCTCACTCGTATCGGTAAGGGGTCAGCACGTCGCGCAACTGGCCGGCGAGTTGCTGCAGGTAGCGCGCCAGCTCACTGTTCTCGCGGGACATGAGTTCGTTGCGGTCGGCCAGGTCGGCCACATGCTCCACATCGCCGGCAATGGCCTGGCTGGCCACCCCCTGCTCGCGCATCGCTTCGGCAATGCCGTGCACCATGTCGCGCATGCGCCGCGACTGGTCTGCCATCGCCCCGAGGGCATGGGCCGCGGCGTCCGCCTCGAGCACGCTGCACTCGGCGCGGTCGCCGGTCGCGCGCATGCCCGACTCCATCGATTCGACATAGCCGCGCAGGCGCTGCACGATGGCGTCGATGTCGCCGGTCGCGTTGGCGGTGCGATCGGCCAGCTTGCGCACCTCGTCGGCCACCACCGCGAAACCTCGCCCGGTGTCGCCAGCGCGTGCCGCCTCGATGGCGGCGTTCAGGGACAGCAGGTTGGTCTGGTCGGCGATTTCCGAGATCAGGGCGGTGATGGTCTCGATCTGGCGGTAGCCCTCGGCCAGCTGCCGCGCGTCGCGGGCGCTGTCGGCCACCGACTGCGACAGGGTCTGGAGGGTGGACTTGAGCCGATCGGTCACCACCGCGTTTTCCTGCGCCGCGATGCCCGTGCAGCTGGCCTCCTCGGCCGCGCCGGCGGCCAGATCGCCGGCGGTGCGCATGCTGCAGGAGAACTGCTCGATCGCCGCCGCCGACGAATGGGTCAGGTCGCGCTGGGCACGGGCGCTCTCATCACCCTTGTCGGCGTTGACGCTCGACTCGCCAGCCACGCTCGCCAGTTCCTGCGCCAGGCGCGCGAAGTGAGCCACGAGCCCGGCCATCGTCCGGCTCAGGGCGTTGTACCGGGCCACCAGGGGTTGCAGGGCCACCACCCGGGGGGGCTCGATGCGGGTGATGAAGTCGCCCTGCTGGAGCCGGACCGTATGCGCGGCGAGCGCGTCCAGACACGCGTCGACCTGGCGCAGTTCGCGCGCACTCCACACCCCCACGCCCGTCCCGAGCACCGCCAGGACCAGCGCCCAGGGCTCGACCTGAAGCCCCCCGGACAGGATCATTCCGATCATCAGCCCCGACATCCAGAGACCGACACCGGGCAGGGTCAGGACATGCCGTCCGACGGCCATCACACGATCCGAATCACCACGTCGCTGTCGCTTCGCCATATCCATGCATTCGCTCCCGCATTGCACCATCCGCCATCCGAAATACACACAGGAATCAAGCCTCCTTCGGAGGGGCATCCAACATGGCAACGCAAAACATGTGCCATCAGAAGGTGCTGCAGCGCCCGATCCATGGGCTGCCAACACGGCCGGTCGAGGGTCATTCGCCATCCCGCGCCGCTTGGGCGCTTGCGGCGCCATGCCGCGGCACACGCCCAGCACCGCGCTCCGGCTCCCCTCCCCCACGTCATGCACCAGGAACGGGCACCGACGCCCAAAACAAGCGCCATGGCACGATGTTCGTGCATCAGCGTCGCCCCACCCCGATGCCACGCACAACGCGCCTCGTTTATGCTGTCGCCCTGCCACCGCGTCGAAGCGCCCCCATCCGCCAGTCGAAAGCATCCAAACCCCATGCCCCGAGCCTCCCCAAGCCAGCCGCACCCGGACATTCACCACGCGCCTGGCCGCCCTGACGCCCGCGCGCGCAAATGGCCCCCGATCCTGCTGACTCTGGGCTGCGTGATCACCCTCGCGCTGCTGGCCAGCGCCCATGTGCACACCTCGCAGGGCAAGGCGGCACTCGGCGAACTGCATGAGCGCACCGCCCAGCTCGATGCGCTCGATCGGCTCGAACGCACGATGGCCGACTCGGAAGCCGCGGTCCGCCGCTTCCTGCGCACCGGCGACGCCACCGAGCTGCCCACCGGCAAGATCACGTCCAATCGCGTGGAAACAACGCTCGACGAACTGGCGCTCCCGGCGAAAGGCGCCGACGCAGGCCCGTTGCAGGACCTCACCGAGCTGGCCCGCGCGGCGACCCAGGACCTGCGCTTCGCCGTCGAACGCGCCACGCTCGCCAAGCAGGCGGGCACAGTGCGCCTCGAAGCCAAGAATCTGGTCGCCCTCAAGGCCCGCATCGACGATCTGCGCCAGCAGTTCACCACCCGGCGCGAGACCCTCATCGGCGACATCGACCAACGCCTCACCCGGGCCCGAAGCACGAACATCGCCCTCGGCGTGTTCGCCGTGCTCGTGACCGTGCTGCTATGGGTGATGCTGCGCCGCCAGCGCGCCCTGCGCGAGCAGATCCCGCACCTGCTGGCCGGCGAGGACGGGCGGATCGCCTCCCGCGTGCACGAGCGCACCGCCGAGCTGCAGACGCTCGCCCGCGCCATCACCGAGGCGGACGAAGCCGAACGCGCGCAGCTGGCCCACACCCTCGACGACCGTCTTCGCGCCCTGCTCGCGGCCGCCCGCGGCGACGCCGAGTGGATCCTGCGCAAGCTGCCCGAAGAGTTCAGTGCGGCCTTCGGCGCGCGTTTCGACCGCCTCCAAGGGACGCTGTCCGACGCCGACGCGCTGGCCGGCGAAACCGCCGACCAGCTCGCCCCCCGGACGCTGGCCGAACAGGGCCTGATCGCGGCGCTGCGAGCCCTGGGCGAGACGCTGCAGGAGCGGCGCGGGCTCAAGGCGGACATCGACCTGCCCGACGCCGTCGACCTGGACGACCCCCGCTCGCACGCCCTGCTCCGGGTCGCGCGCGCCGCCGTCAGCAACATCCTGCGCCATGCGGAGGCGAGTCATGTGCACCTGCGCCTCAAGCTCGACGAGGCGGAAGCCCGGCTGACGGTCGCTGACAACGGCAAGGGCTTCGACGCGCCCCGGCACGCCCGCACGGACGGCGGCCTCGCACGCATGCGCCAGCGCCTGCAGACCTATGGCGGCCAGCTCGCGGTACGCACCGCGCCCGGCCAGGGCACCACCGTGAGCGCCCGCCTGCCGCGGGCCTGATCAGCCGAAGCGCCGCAGTACCGGCGGCGCCAGCCGCGCCAGGGTTGCAGCGAACGCGGTGGCGGCGGCCCGCGGCCCACGCGGCAGATGCGCCACATACAGCGCGGTGAACTCCAGCACCGGCTCGCCGCCGCGGGAACGCTTGAACTCGCCGGCCCCGGCGCTCAGGTGCAGGCGTGCGCCGCACGCCAGCGCCGCGCGCTGGCCATGGGCCATCAGGCGCCGATACAGCCCCAGCTCACGCGGCGCGCTCAGGTCATAGCCGAGCAGCGGCGTCGTGAGCCAGCCGTGGCGATGGAGAAACCCGACCACGCCCACCCAGCGGCCGTCATGACGCAAGCCGTGCAGTTCGAGGTAGCGCCGGGTGCGACACAACTCGAAGAAGGCGTCGGAGAAATCCGGATTGAGCGCCGAGTGACGCTCCATGAACAGCTGCCGGAACAGCGCCCGCAGGGCCGGCAGATCGGCCGGCACGATGGCCTCGGGCGACACGAAACGCACATCCTCACGCTTGAGCAGGCGGGCGTCGTTCTTGTTGTTGTTGCGTCGGCGCACCGCCGGATCGGCCGGGTCGCACAGGTACACGGTGCGCGCCGGCACCAGCAGCCACCCGGCACGTTCGAGCCTCGCCGGCAGGCCCGACCGGATCGCCTCGCACACATTGCGCAGCACCAGCGGCCGCGCCGGCGCCAGGGCAATGGCCGCGTCGCGCACCCGCCGCCAGGCGTCGGCGGACAGGTCCGGCAGCAGGTTGGTGGAGACCAGCTCGTTGCCCACGAAGGCGGCCCGGTGCAGGCGTCCGGCGCGCATCAGCGCCGCCAGCGGCCCGAGCGCCAACGACGCCGCGGGGCGCGCAGGCAGCGGCAGGTGGCGCCGCGCCTCATCGCACCCGTAACGCGGCCAGGCGGAAATCAGGCTGGCCACGTAGCTCGTCCCGGGATCATCGTCCGCGAGCACCAGGGACAACGAGTGACCGTCATCCTCAAGGGTGTGGACGGCGCCGCGGGCGTTGTCGAGCCACACCCCGGCACCGTCGCGGCCGGCCCGCGCCAGCCATTCGCCCTGGCCGGCGGGAGCCGGGGCACGGGCCGGCATCAGCACCGTTTGACGTACAGGTGCATGCCCCCGTAGATGGCGGAACGGTCGCTGGCATGCAAGGCGGCGTTGCGCGCCGCATCGGTGCTCCATTCGGCCAGCAGCGCCTCGGGCAGCTGCGACTCGAGCGGCGAGACAGTGCCGCCGGTGCGGAACACCACCCGCGCGCCCGGCGCGGCGGTGCGTGTCACCGCCTCCCACAGCGCCGTCAGCTGGGCCGGGTCCATCCAGTCCTGGGCGTCGAGGAACAGGTAGGCGTCGAGCGAGGCCTTGGGCTGGCCGACGAGGAAGTCGGTGATCGAGCAGTGGTGGCTGTGCAGCGCATCGAGGCCCGCGCGCACGGCCTCGTGATGCTGGCGCTGCAGGTACATGGGCAGCGAGGACTGGATCGCCGGATCATAGCGGCGATGCACCGCCTGCATGGCGAAGCAGTTGGCCTCGATGGGCCAGTCGCACAGCAGGCGGCGCATGCGTTCGCAGAAGTCGGCGGCCACGTCACCGTCGGCGTCGCGCTTGATCGCGGCGAACTGGGACGGCGGGATGCCCAGGCTGTAGAGCGCCATCGGCCGGTTGGCGAGGAAACGCACGAGCCAGTGGCGGAACACCGGCGCCACATGGCGATCGAAGAGCGCCCGCTGCGCCTCGGGCGAGTCCGCCTCGGCCATCTTGCCCAGATGGCCGCCGAGCAGGCGCGCGAGCGGATGCGACAGGGCGATGAACTCGCCCAGCAAGCCCTTGCGGTAGAAGTGGCGGGAGAAATAGCCGTAGCGACGGCGGCCGAGCAGATCGCGCCCGGTCCACCAGGCCCGGTCGGCCGCGTTCAGATGCGGCGCAACGAATTGCTCGAAGCGCTGACGGTTGTCGCGCCGGGCGGCGTCGCCGAGAAAGGCGAGCAGCTCGTCGTAATCCGTCAGGCCACGCACGGCTGCCGCCTTGATCGCCAGGGTGGCCAGGTGGGAGGCGTTCAGATCGACCGCATGCACCGCGCCGGGGCGTGCGGTCAGATAGGCCAAAGCATTGCAGCCGCCCGAGGCGATGGTGAGCACGTGCTCGCCGGGCCGGAGCGCCAGCGCCGCCAGATCGCTGACCGGGTCCTCCCAGATCTGCGCATACACCAGGCGGTTGAACCAGGCGGCGAAGAGCCGATCCGCCAGGCCCTTGCGGCCGCTGGTGGTCGAGTTGAGCACCGCCGCGTCGATCAATGCCTTCGAGTTCATCCCCACTCCCCTGTCGTCGGTTGCGGGGACGTTACGAGATCAACAAGTCGGCGAGGTGACAGATTGGTTGCCGAACGACGACAGTCGGGCAGCGCGGGGACGGTCGCCTCAAACGACCAGGCGGCGGCGCAGGGTCTGGCTCAGGGCATCGACCACCAGGGACAGCAGCAGCATCGCGAGGATCACGGTGGCCGCCTGCGCCTCCTGGAACAGCGAGAGGGCGTAGTACAGCTGCGCCCCCAGGCCGCCGGCGCCGACGAAGCCGAGGATGGCCGCCATGCGGATGTTCATCTCCCAGCGGTACAGCGCGTAGGCCACCCACTGGGGCATCACGTTGGGCAGGGTGCCGTAGAGGAAGGCCGGGATGGCGGCGGCGCCGGCGCCGCGCAGGGCCGCCTCGGGCGCTGGCGGTGCGTTCTCCAGCGCCTCGGCGTAGAGGCGCCCGAGCACACCGGTGGTATGCAGGCCGAGCGCCAGGGTGCCGGCGAAGGGGCCGAGCCCGGCGGCCAGCACGGTGAGCGTCGCCCACACCAGCTCGGGCACCGAGCGCAGGGCGTTGAGCGTGAAGCGGGCGAGCCGCTTGCCCGCGGGCCCGGCGCGGCCGCTCGCCGGCAGGGCCAGCGCACCGCCGACGACGATGGCCAGCAAGGTGCCGATCAGGGAGATCGCCAGCGTCTCGACGGTGCCCTGCCCGACCTGACGCAGGAAGCCGCCGGACAGATCCGGTGCCGCGAAGCGCGCGAGGAAGGCCAGCAACTCGTCGAGTCCGCCGCTGCTCCCGGCGACGGCGCCGACCAGGTCGAGGCGCCAGACGCTGGCCACCACCGCCGCGAGCAGCAGCCCTACCACGAGCGGTCCGCGCCGGAGCCTCATGCCAGTTGCCGCCGCAGCCAGCCGCTGAGGGCATCCGCGCCCATGACCAGCACCAGGAAGGTGAGCAGGATGGTGCACGCCTCGCCGCCGTTGAGCATCTTCATGGACTGATCCATGAGCTGCCCCAGCCCGCCGGCGCCGACGAAGCCCATCACCACCGAGGCGCGCACCGCGCACTCCCAGCGATACACGGTGTAGGAGACCAGCTCGTCGATGGCCGAGGGCAGCAGCCCGTAGCCCAGCGCCTGCAACCGCCCCGCCCCACCGGCCAGCAATGCCCGGGTCGGTGCCTGGGGGCGGATTCGAGAATTTCGGCATAGACCTTGGCGAGCATGCCGCCGTAGGTGATCGCCAGCGCCGCCACCCCGGCGGCGGGCCCGAGGCCGAAGATGCGCACGAACACCAGCGCCCATACCAGCTCGGGCACCCCGCGCAGCACCAGGGTGAGCAGCCGCGCCAGGGCGCGCAGCAGCTCCGACAGGGCGCGCACGCGACCATCGAGCCGGCTCACCGACAGGCTGCGGGTCAGCACCAGCGCCAGGGGAACCGCCAGCAGCCAGCCCAGGGCGATGCCGGCGGTGGCGATGGCCAGGGTGTCGACGGTGCCCCGCCAGAGCAGGCCGAGGAAGAACGGGTCGGTGGCCGGTGGCAGGAAGGTGGACAGGAACCCCCCCATGGTCGCCAGGTTGCCGGCATCGAACAGCGCCCGCGGATCGAAGTGGGCCACGACCAGCATCGGCCATAGCACCAGCAGGAAGACGAGCACTCCGGTGAGCCGCCCGCGGGCGGCCGGATCGCGCGCCGGCGGGCTCATGCGCAGCGGGTCAGGCGCGTGGTCACGGCGACGGGCTCATCGTCCCGCGCGGCCGCGTCGCCCGCGCCCGCGTAGAGGGCGTCGATGCGCACCGGATCGACCTCGGCCGCCGGCAGATCGAAGGCGATCCGCCCGTCACGCAGACCGATCACGCGCGAGAAGTGATCCAGCGCCAGATCCACCGCATGCAGGCTGGCCACCAGGGTGACACCGCGCGCCCGCGCCGTGTCGTTCAGCGACAGGGTCACCGAGCGCGCCAGCGCCGGGTCGAGCGCGGAGACCGGTTCGTCGGCGAGCATCAGCGCCGGCTGCTGGTAGAGCACCCGCGCCAGCGCCACGCGCTGCAGCTGACCGCCGGAGAGCTGGCCGCAGCGGTCGAACAGGCGCTCGTCCAGCCCCAGCGGCGCGAGCACCGCGCGGGCACCATCGATATCGAGCGGATAGGCCAGCGAAGCGAGCGAACGCCACAATGGCCACTGCCCGAGGCGGCCGGCCAGCACCGCGGTCACCACCCGCTGGCGCGGCGGCAACGGCGGCGACTGGTGCATCTTGCCGATGCGGGCGCGCAGGGCGCGCAGGGCGGCGGGGCTCAGCGCCCAGGGATCGGTGCCGAGCACCGACACCTGCCCGGCACTCGGTCGCAGGGTCGCGCCGAGCACCCGCAGCAAGGTGGTCTTGCCCGCCCCCGAGGGGCCGATGAGCGCCACCCGCTCACCCGGCGGGATGCGCAGGCGGATGTCGTTGAGGGCGCGTCGCCCGTCGAGGACGACGCGGATCGTATCGAGCGCGATCATGGCGGTACGCCGGCCGCCTTCGGACGACCGGCCACTGCGTCGTTACTTGAGCAGGCCCGCGGCCCGGGCCGCCGACTCGATGCCATCGTAGTTGGCCGGCTCGGTCGGAATGAAGCGTTTGGCACGCTGCAGGTCGAGGATGGCCTTGTCCGCCGGCTTGGCCGGATCGAGCGCCAGGAAGGCGGCCTTGATCTTGGCCTGCAGGGCCGGATCGAGGTCACCGCGCACCGTCCAGTTGTAGTCGAAGTACGGCGGCGTGGTGGCGAACACGTGCACCTTGTCCGTATCGACCTTGCCCTGCTCGACCAGCTTGTCCCACACCGAGGCGTTCAGCGCGCCGGCATCGACCTTGCCGGCGGCGACGAAGGCGGCGGTGGCGTCATGGGCGCCGGAGAAGGCGACGTTGGCGAAATCCACATCCGGGTTGATGCCTTCCTTGCCGAGGAAGTAGCGCGGCATCAGGTGCCCCGAGGTGGACGACGGCGAACCGAAGGCGAAGCGCTTGCCCTTCAGGTCGGCGAAGGTCTTGATGTCGTCGCGCGCGGTGATGAACTTGGAAGTGAAGCGGGCATCCTGCTCGCGCTGCACGAGGGGCATGGCCTTGCCGCCGGTGCGCAGCTTGGCCTGCACGTAGGTGAAGCCGCCCAGCCAGGCCAGATCGACCTTGCCGGATCCCAGCGCCTCGACCACCGCGGCATAGTCGGTGACCGGCACGAACTTGACCGGCATGCCGAGCCGGGCCTCGAGGTACTTGCCCAGGGGGGCGAACTTGCGTTGCAGCTCGGTGGGCGATTCGTCCGGGATGGCGGACACCCGCAGGGTGTCGGTGGCCAGCGCGGGCACGGAGAAGCAGGCGCTCGCCATGACGGCGGCGGTCGCGCGCAGCAGCGCACGACGCATGGAAAGAGGCATCATGTGGTCAGTCCCTGTGATCAACCGCCATGACGCGGGATATGGCGCCATGGCTTACATGGGCCCGTACGCGGACGGGCAGAACAACGTGTCGATGCGGTAGCTCAGACCGCGGGACGGACTATAGCCGCCGGGGCGGCGGCTTTCAAGGCAAGCGTCAGCTGGGCCGGCCGGGCAGCAACACGACCACGGTACCGGCGAGCCGGTCATGGGCGAACTGCCGGTCACGATCGAGAAAGGCCCACCACAGACCGGCGCCGAACAGGCACACCGAGGGCCAGCAGCACACATAGCGCAGCAGCGCGCGACGCCAGCTCAGGGGCTTTCCGCCCTGCGCGGTGACCACCCGCAGGCGCCAGGTCTGCATGGCCAGGGTCTGGCCGCTGCCGCGCCAGTACCAGAGGAAATACGCGCCCAGCACGACGAAGATGTGCACCCAGCCGAGCCAGCCCGGCTCGGTCACCTTGAAGACCATGCCGACGATGAGATTGGGCAACATGAAGGTCAGGGCGAGAACGCCGAGCAACAGCAGGGCTTCATAGACGAGCGAGGCAAAACGGCGGCGCAGGCCGGCGATCTCGACCACGGCATGTTCGGTCACGGGTTACTTGTCCTTGTCGCGGTTCACGCGGTTCTTGTTGTGTTGCTCGCGGGCCTGCTCACGGGCACGGGCTCGTTCTTCGGGCGACAGGCGCTGGTATTCCTGCCAGCGCTGCTGCAGGGCCTCGCGCTCTTCGGGGGGAATGCTGCGCAGGGCACGGTACTGGTCGAGGGCGCGAGCGCGCTCCTGTGGCGAAAGACGCGACCAGTCGATCATCCGCCGCTGCACCCGCACCTGCTCCTCGGGCATGAGGGTGTCGTAATGCTCGACGACCGCACGCCACTTGCGCTGCTGAGTGTCGTCCATGGACGCCCACTGGCCGGCCAGCGGCGCCAGCGCCCGCTTTTCCATGGCAGTGAGCGCAGACCAGGGGGTCGCCGCCCACACCGGCGAGCTCAGCAACACACCGATCAGGACGGCGAGTCGTGTTCGAGCCATGCACGGAATCCTTGATCGAGATAGGCGTCGATGGGCAGATCGTCGGCCAGCAGGGCCATCTCGACCTCGCCGCGCCGGGCCATCGTGTGTTCGCCGTTGAGGTAGCCGCCGGCGGCAAACACCGCCAGCACCAGCGCGGCACCCAGAGCCGGCCGCAGGAGCGGGCCGAGCAGGTGCCAGTCGAGTCGGTGCGGCAGCAGATCGAAGCGGCTGCGCTTGCGCGCCTTGACGGCCGCCACGCGCGCTTCGCGCAGGCGCGCGAGCACGGCCCCGTCCAGATCGGCGGTGCTCTCGCTCAGCAGATGCTCGATCCGCCGGCCAAATCGCTGCTCGTCGTTCATAGCGTGATCCCCTTCGCCTTGAGCGCGGCCGCCAGTGTCCGGGTCGCCCGCGAGCAGTGCGTCTTCACGCTGCCTTCGGAACATCCCATGGCGGCGGCCGTCTCCGCCGTGTCCATATCCTCCCAGTAACGCATCAGAAACGCTTCGCGTTGACGCTGCGGCAGGCGCTGGATTTCCGCCTCGATGATGGCCAGCATCTGGTGCCGGCCGGCGAGGTTTTCCGGCGCCAGACGCAGGTTCGATGCGTCCGCCGCCTCCAGCGTGTCGAGCGGGTCGCCGGCGTCCTCCTCGGGGTCGCCGCGGGAGAAGCCGGACCACATCGACACCCACAGGTTGCGCACCTTCTGGCGCCGCAGCATGTCCCGCACCACGTTCTGCAGGATGCGCTGGAACAGCATCGGCCATTCGTCGGACGGACGGTCGCCGTAGCGGGTTGCCAGGCGCATCATGGCTTCCTGAACCGCGTCGAGCGCCCCCGCCTCGTCCCTGAGCAGCAGTACGGCCTGCTTGAACGCCCGGCGCTCGACGCCGGCAAGAAAGGCGGTCAGTTCGGTATCGGAAGCCAGAAATATTCCTCGCTGGACGGGCCGGCGGCGCGTTGTGCCATGCACAAGCATGCCTTGACCGTGACTGCCCCAATGGGTACTGTTACGGGTTTCCCACGCAAATACAGAGAATTAGAGGCGGCAATGGTCTTGACTGGGGCGGAAATTGTAATCAGGTGCCTGCAGGAAGAAAAGGTCGAATACGTATTCGGCTATCCGGGCGGCGCGGTCCTGTTCATCTACGATGCGCTGTTCCAGCAAGAGCAGGTGCGCCACGTGCTGGTGCGTCACGAGCAGGCCGCCGTGCATGCCGCGGACGGTTTCGCCCGCTCCACCGACAAGGTCGGCGTCGCGCTTGTCACCTCGGGCCCCGGCGCCACCAACGCCGTCACCGGCATCGCCACCGCCTTCTGCGATTCCATTCCGATGGTGATCATTTCCGGCCAGGTGCCCACCGCCGCCATCGGCCAGGACGCCTTCCAGGAAGTGGACACCGTGGGCATCACCCGCCCGTGCGTGAAACACAACTTCCTGGTCAAGGACGTGGCCGACATCGCGCCGACCATCAAGAAGGCCTTCTACCTGGCCAAGACCGGCCGGCCCGGCCCGGTGCTGGTGGACATCCCCAAGGACGTCACCGCCCAGAAGACCGAATTCAGCTACCCCGAGGCGGTGGAGATGCGCTCCTACAGCCCGGTGGTCAAGGGCCACCAGGGCCAGATCAAGAAGGCCATCCGGCTGCTCAAGGAAGCGAAGCGCCCGATGATCTACACCGGCGGCGGCGTGGTGCTGTCCGATGCCGCCGACGCCCTCACCCGCCTGGTGCGCAAGCTCGGCATGCCGGTCACCAACACCCTCATGGGACTGGGCGGCTACCCGGCCACCGACCCCCAGTACCTGGGCATGCCCGGCATGCATGGCACCTATGAAGCCAACATGTCGATGCACTTCTCCGACGTGCTGCTGGCCATCGGCGCCCGCTTCGACGACCGCGTGATCGGCGACCCCAACCACTTCGCGCAGGAACCGCGCAAGATCATCCACATCGACATCGACCCGGCCTCCATCTCCAAGCGGGTGAAGGTGGACGTGCCCATCGTCGGCGACGTGAAGGACGTGCTCGAGGAGATGATCCGCCAGCTCGATTCCACCGAGGAGAAGGGCGACGACGAAGCGCTGGCCACCTGGTGGAAGCAGATCGACGAATGGCGCCGCCGCGACTGCATGAAGTTCAAGAACTCCGACGAGATCATCAAGCCGCAGTTCGTGATCCAGAAGCTGTGCGAGGTCACCGGCGGCGACGCCTTCATCACCTCCGACGTGGGCCAGCACCAGATGTGGGCGGCGCAGTACTACAAGTTCGACAAGCCGCGCCGCTGGCTCAATTCCGGCGGCCTCGGCACCATGGGCGTGGGCCTGCCCTACGCCATGGGCGCACAGCTGGCACATCCGGGCAGCCCCGTGGCCTGCGTGACCGGCGAGGCGTCGATCCAGATGAACATCCAGGAACTGTCCACCTGCAAGCAGTTCCGCCTGCCGATCAAGATCTGCAACCTGAACAACCGCTACCTGGGCATGGTGCGCCAGTGGCAGGAGCTGTTCCACGGCGGGCGCTACTCCGAGTCCTACATGGATTCGCTGCCCGACTTCGCCAAGCTGGCCGAGTCCTACGGCCATGTGGGCATCCAGGTGAAGAATCCGAGCGATGTGGAAGGCGCGCTGCGTGAAGCCTTCTCGCGCAAGAACGACCTGGTCTTCCTCGATTTCCTGGTGGACCAGACCGAAAACGTGTATCCGATGGTTCAGGGCGGCAAGGGTCTGACCGAGATGATCCTGTCCGCCGAGGACCTCTAACCGGCCGATTGCGGGACAAGGCCCGGCGGTCACCATCGCCGGACCGCCGCGGGCGCTCACCGGCGCCGGCGGCTGCGGGCGCCGGCCCCCGGCGGCCCGTTCTGCCCCGATGGCCATCAATACCGACCTTCCGCTGAGGGAGCATCATGCGTCACGTCATCGCCCTGCTGATCGAGAACGAGTCCGGCGCCCTGTCGCGCGTCTCCGGGCTGTTCTCGGCTCGTGGCTACAACATCGAATCTCTGACCGTCGCGCCGACCGAGGATCCGTCCCTGTCGCGCATGACCATCGTCACCACCGGCTCCGACGACATCATCGAACAGATCACCAAGCAGCTGAACAAGCTGGTGGACGTGGTCAAGGTGGTGGACCTGTCCGAGGCCGCGCACATCGAGCGCGAGCTCATGCTCATCAAGGTGCGCGCCACCGGCAAGGACCGCGAGGAGATGAAGCGCATGGCCGACATCTTCCGTGGCCGTATCATCGACGCCACCGAGTCGAGCTATGTCATCGAACTGACCGGCAACCAGACCAAACTGGACTCCTTCATCGGCGCCATCGACGGCAGCCTGATCCTGGAGACCGTGCGTTCCGGCATCACCGGCATCGGCCGCAGCGACCGTATCCTCAAACTCTGACCCATCCACACCGGGTCATTCTTTGCGACCCGGCGGCCTCCCGGTTATGATGGCGGCCGCCATCGCGACAGCGAATAAAGAAAGGACGATCATGAAAGTTTATTACGACAAGGACGCCGACCTCTCCCTCATCAAGGGCAAGAAGGTCACCATCGTGGGTTACGGTTCTCAGGGTCACGCCCACGCACAGAACCTCAACGATTCCGGCGTCAAGGTCACCGTGGGCCTGCGCAAGGGCGGCGCCTCCTGGGACAAGGCGAAGAACGCCGGCCTGAAGGTCGAGGAAATCGCCAAGGCCGTCAAGACCGCCGATGTCGTGATGATCCTGCTGCCGGACGAGAACATCCCGCAGGTGTACAACGAGGAAGTCGCCCCCAACATGAAGAAGGGCGCCACCCTGGCCTTCGCCCACGGCTTCAACGTGCATTACAACCAGGTGGTGCCCCGTGCCGACCTGGACGTGATCATGGTCGCCCCGAAGGGCCCGGGCCACACCGTGCGCTCCGAGTACCTCAAGGGCGGCGGCGTGCCGAGCCTGATCGCCGTGCATCAGGACGTCTCCGGCAAGGCCCGTGACATCGCCCTGTCCTACGCTGCGGCCAACGGCGGCACCAAGGGCGGCGTGATCGAGACCAACTTCCGCGAAGAGACCGAAACCGACCTGTTCGGCGAGCAGGCCGTGCTGTGCGGCGGCGCCGTCGAGCTGGTGAAGATGGGCTTCGAGACCCTGACCGAAGCCGGCTACGCGCCCGAGATGGCCTACTTCGAGTGCCTGCACGAGCTCAAGCTGATCGTCGACCTGATGTACGAAGGCGGCATCGCCAACATGAACTACTCCATCTCCAACAACGCGGAGTACGGCGAGTACGTGACCGGCCCGGAAGTGATCAACGAAGAGTCCCGCTACGCCATGCGCGAAGCGCTCAAGCGCATCCAGACCGGTGAATACGCCAAGATGTTCATCCAGGAAGGCAAGACCAACTACCCGTCCATGTCGGCCCGTCGCCGCCTGAACGCGGCCCACCCGATCGAGCAGGTCGGCGGCCAGCTGCGCGAGATGATGCCGTGGATCAAGAAAAACAAGCTCGTCGACCAGTCCAAGAACTGATCACGCAGCCTGTCTGACACGGGCCGGGATCCTCCCTCGGGGCGGATCCCGGCCCGTTGTCGTTGGAGGCAAACGCATGTCTTCACGTTATCCGCACCCGTTCATCGCCCGCGAGGGCTGGACCTTCATCGGCCTGTGCTTCGGCGTGGCGCTGCTCGTCCATGGCGCCTTCGGCTGGCCCTTCGCCCTGCCCCTGTGGCTGCTGCTGCTGTTCATGCTGCAGTTCTTCCGCGACCCGGAACGCCGCGCCCCCGACGTGCCCGGCGCGGTGCTCTCGCCCGCCGACGGCCGGGTGATCGCCATCGAGTCGGTCGAAGACCCCTACCTCAAGCGCGATGCGCTCAGGATCAGCGTGCACATGAATCCGTTCAACGTGCATTCGAACCGCAGCCCGGTCGATGGCGAGGTCAAGCAGCAGTGGTACACCCCCGGCCGCTTCCTGCACGCGACCCTCGACAAGGCCTCCGATGAAAACGAGCGCAACGCCCTGTGGATTCGCTGCGCCGATCGCATCGACGTGACCTGCGTCCAGATCGCGGGCGTGCTGGCGCGTCGCATCCTGTGCAGCGTCAAGCCCGGGGACGTGATGAAACGCGGCCAGCGCTACGGCTTCATCCGCTTCGGCTCGCGCATGGACATCTACCTGCCGCCCGGCAGCCGGGCACGGGTCGCCATCGGCGACAAGGTGCGCGCCACCGCCTCGGTGATCGCGCAGTTCGATGAATGATTGTCGCCCGCCGCTGCGGTAAAATCGGCGCAAGCGCCGCCCCGCCGGCATCACCTCAAGAGCCCCCATGCCCGACACCTCCTCGTCGCATCGCCCCCTGATCGACTCGACCCAGCGTCGACGCGGCATCTACATCCTGCCCAACCTGTTCACCACCGCCGCCCTGTTCGCCGGTTTCTACGCCATCGTCCAGGCCATGAACGACCGCTTCGAGCATGCCGCGGTGGCCATCTTCGTGGCGATGATCTTCGACGGTCTCGACGGCCGTGTGGCGCGGCTCACCCACACCCAGAGCGAGTTCGGCGCCCAGTACGATTCGCTCGCCGACATGGTCTCCTTCGGCGCCGCGCCGGCCTTGGTGATCTACGAGTGGGCCCTGCGCGGCATGGGCAAGCTGGGCTGGATCGCCGCCTTCATCTACTGCGCCGGTGCGGCCCTGCGCCTGGCCCGCTTCAACACCAATATCGACGTGGTGGACAAGCGCTACTTCCAGGGCCTGCCCAGCCCGGCCGCGGCGGCCCTGATCGCCGGGCTCGTCTGGGTCGGCATCGACAACGGCTTCACCGGCCACGAGCTGCGCTGGTTCGCGGGCCTGCTGACGATCTTCGCCGGGCTGACCATGGTCAGCAACGTGCTCTTCTACAGCGGCAAGGAAATCAACCTGCGCCGCACGGTGCCCTTCTTCGCGGTGCTGGGCATCATGCTGGCCTTCGCACTGGTCTCGCTCGACCCGGCCTCGGTGCTGTTCCTGCTGTTTCTCGCCTACGCGGCCTCCGGCTACGTGATGCTGCTCATGCGGCGCGCCGGCAAGCGCCTGCCCGGCGACCCGGAACCGGCGACCGAGGCGGAACCCGAACCCGATCCGGACGGCCCAAACGACACCCCACCGCACGCCTGACAGGACGCGACCATGAACAACGAACTGATCATCTTCGACACCACGCTGCGCGACGGGGAACAGAGCCCGGGCGCCTCCATGACCCGTGACGAGAAGCTGCGCATCGCGCGCCAGCTCGAGCGCATGCGCGTCAACGTCATCGAGGCCGGCTTCGCCGCCGCCTCCAATGGCGACTTCGAATCGGTCCGGAGCATCGCCGAGACCATCAAGACCTCGACCGTGTGCTCGCTGGCCCGCGCCAACGAGAACGACATCCGCCGTGCCGGCGAAGCCATCGCGCCGGCCGTCAGCGGCCGTATCCACACCTTCATCGCCACCAGCCCGATCCACATGGAGAAGAAGCTGCGCATGAGTCCCGACCAGGTGGTCGAGCAGGCGGTCAAGGCCATCGGCTGGGCCAAGGAATACACCGGCGACATCGAGTTCTCGGCCGAGGACGCAGGACGCTCCGAACTCGATTTCCTGTGTCGCATCTTCGAGGCCGTCATCCGTGCCGGCGCCACCACCATCAACGTGCCGGACACGGTCGGCTACAACCTGCCGCAGCAGTTCGCCCACACCATCGACCAACTCATCGAGCGTGTGCCCGGCGCCGACAAGGTCGTGTGGTCGGTGCACTGCCACAACGACCTGGGTCTGGCCGTAGCCAACTCCCTGGCCGCCGTGCAGGCCGGCGCCCGCCAGGTCGAATGCACCATCAACGGTCTGGGCGAGCGCGCCGGCAATGCCGCGCTCGAAGAGATCGTGATGACCGTGCGCACCCGGCGCGACATCTTCGATTGCGATACCCGCATCGACACCACCCAGATCGTTCCGGCCTCCAAGCTCGTGTCGGGCATCACCGGCTTCCCGGTGCAGCCGAACAAGGCCATCGTCGGCGCCAACGCCTTCTCGCACGAGTCGGGCATCCATCAGGACGGCGTGCTCAAGCACCGCGAGACCTACGAGATCATGCGCGCCGAGGACGTGGGCTGGGGCGCCAACAAGCTGGTGCTGGGCAAGCACAGCGGCCGCAACGCCTTCCGCAGCCGGCTCGAGGAACTGGGCATCGCCATCGCCTCCGAAGCCCACCTGAACACCGCCTTCGCGCGCTTCAAGGAACTCGCCGACAAGAAGCACGAGATCTTCGACGAGGATCTGCAGGCCTTGATGTCGGACGAGGCGGTCACCCCGGCGGTCGAGCACTTCCGCCTGCTGTCCTCGTGCTTCCATTCCGAGACCGGCGAGACCCCGCGGGCGAAGCTCACCCTGTCGGTGGGCGGTCAGGAGGCGAAGGCCGAATCCGAAGGATCCGGACCGGTGGACGCCGCCTTCAAGGCCATCGAGCAGGTTGCCGCCAGCGGTACCGAGCTGCTGCTGTACTCGGTCAACGCCATCACCACCGGTACCGATGCGCAGGGCGAAGTCACGGTGCGCCTGGCGCGCAACGGCAAGGTGGTCAACGGCCAGGGTGCCGATACCGACATCGTCGTCGCCTCCGCCAAGGCCTACCTCAACGCCCTGAACAAACTGCACAGCAATGTGGACAAGCTCAACCCGCAGGGTCGCGGGGTGTGATCGGCGCGCGGCGCCAGAGGCGAAAGGCCGGCATTGCGCCGGCCTTTTTTCGTTATGGCTCCTTGGCCGTCTGCTTGAGCTTCGACGGCGCGGTCCTCTTTGCGTAGAGGATCATCGGGAAGAACACCGCCACCGTGAGCACGATCTCGATGCGCGCCATCAGGCCGGCGGCGCCCGGGTCGCCCGCGCGCACCACCCCTTCCATGAAATACAGCAACACGAACATGCTGGCCCATTGGTAGGTGTAGCGCCGGCCGTGGAGGATGCCGCGCAGCGGAATGAGCAGCAGGGCGGCCTTGAGGATCAGCCAGGAGCCGCCCGGCCGCAGGGGCGCCAACCAGGCTTCCCAGGCCGTGCACAGGACGATCAGCGCGAACCACAGGGCGGAGGAGATCCAGATCAGGTGACGGGTGCTCATCGGGCCGCCTCCAGCGCCAGGGCCATGCGCGCCAGTCGCTCGCCCTGCGCCAGTGCCAGGGTTCGCTCCGCCTCGCTCGGCTGGGCATCGCCATCGGGTCCGGCCACATGGGTCACGCCGTAAGGCGTGCCACCGCTGCTCGTACTCGACAGCGCCCGCTCGGTGTAGGGCAGCCCCACCATCACCATGCCGTGGTGCATGAGCGGCAGCATCATGCTCACCAGGGTGGTCTCCTGGCCGCCATGCAGGCTGCCCGTGGAGGCGAACACGCAGGCCGGCTTGCCGGCCAGGGCGCCGTTCACCCACGGCCCGATGGTGCCATCGAGGAAATACTTCATCGGCGCCGCCATGTTGCCGAACCGGGTCGGACTGCCCAGCGCCAGGCCGATGCAGGCCTCCAGATCCTCGATCGAGGCATAGGGCGGCCCTTCGGCGGGAATCGCATCCGCGCTCGCCTCGCACACCGTGCTCACCGGCGGCACCGTGCGTACCCGGGCCGCCACCCCGGGCACCCGCTCGACGCCGCGGGCGATCAACTCCGCCAGGGCGCGGACCGACCCCTTGCGGCTGTAATAGAGGACGAGGACTTCTTTCATGGACGACTCTGTGGCTAAATTGCGGCGATTATCCCAGATATCGCTGGCCAGCCCGAACCCCGCATGCGACTGACCCATCTGCGCGACTTCCTGCGCCTGCTGTTCGAACGCTTCGTCGACACCCGCTGCGCCCTCGTCGCCGGCAGCCTCACCTTCACGACCCTGCTGGCCATCGTGCCGCTGCTGGCGGTGGCGCTCGCGGTATTCAGCCATTTTCCGGCCTTCTCCCGGCTCGGCGAGAGCCTGAGCGACTTCCTGCTCAACAATCTGCTGCCGGAAACCGCGGGCAACATCATCGCCACCTATGCGCTCGAGTTCTCGCAGAAGGCCGGCAACCTGACGCTCATCGGCTCGTTGATGCTGATCGTCACCGCGCTGAGCCTCATGCTGACCATCGACGGCGCCTTCAACACCATCTGGGGCGTGCGCCGGCCGCGCGCCATGCTGATCCGGCTCATGGTCTATTGGGTGGCGCTGACCCTGGGGCCGCTGATCCTGGGCGGCTCGCTAGCGGCCACCAGCTATCTGATCAGCACCTCGCTGGGCCTGGTGAACGATCCCCCGTGGCTCCGCCTGATCGTCGCGCGCACGCTGCCGATCATGCTGCTCGGGCTGCTGTTCACCTTTCTTTACCTGAGCATTCCGAACCGGCGCGTCCAGCTGCGCCACGCGCTCGCCGGCGGCGTGGCCGCGGCGCTCGGCTTCGTCGCCATGCAGCGTGCGCTGGGCGTCTATTTCGCCTATTTCCCCACCTACACGCTCATCTACGGCACCTTCGCCACCCTGCCGATCTTTCTCCTGTGGCTGTACCTGTCGTGGGTGATCATCCTGCTCGGCGCCATTCTCGCCGCGACCTTTCCGGTCTATCTGTCGAACATCCGCGCCCTGCCCGCCTTTCCCGGCGCACGGGCCTATGGCGCCCTGCTGATCCTGCGGGAACTGGGGCAGGCACAGCGGGAGGGCGGCGCCCGCGATGCCGAAACCCTGTTCCGGCTCGCGCGCCAGACCCACGCCCAGGGCGAAACGATTCTCGACACCATGCGCGAGGTCGGCTGGATTGCCCGCAACGACGAGACGGACTGGCTGCTGGCGCGGCGGCTCGACGACCTGCGCCTGTCGGATGTGCTGAACCGCTTCTGCGTCACTCCCGACGCACTGCGCGCGCTACCGGATGACGGTCTGGCGGACGCCACCGCCGATGCCATTGCCCGCATGCTGAGCAGCGCCGACCGTCCGCTGCCAGCGCTGTTGTTTCCCGCACCAACGGGAGCGGATCAGAGCGGATAGGGGTCGTATTCGAACTGGAACAGTTCGACATGCGCGGTCTGCATGTCGAGGCTGAGCAGGCGGCCCTGGGCCACGTAGATGCGCTCGCTCTCGTGGATGAGGATGAAGCGACGCGAGCGATACGCCCCGGAGGGCGCGAGAATCGCCTGGTGATTGCGAACCCCCGGGATCGGCGGCAGCACCAGCGCCGGCATCATCTCGCCCGGATCGTCACCACCGCGGAACCCCACCCGGATCGGGGTGGACTCATTGCTGATCGTCTGCAGGCCGACTTCCACCTGCGAGGGCGCGTCGGAGCGGATCCAGCGCACCACGCACACCGACCAGTGCGCCCCCACCTGGCTGCGCAACGCCACCACCATGCCCGCCGCGAGCAGATCGGGGTTCGCCTCCACGCACATGATCGCGTAGCCACCCGGGCTTTCGTTCACCACCCGCCAGTGCAGGATCTTCGCAGCCTCTTCCCCGGCATGCTTCAGGCGCCAGATCGAGCGCAGGCCGATGCACACCTCCACGTCGTACTGGTTGCGCCGACGCATGTGCTCGCGTCGCGGCGGCATCGCCCAGCGCTCGCGCAGGGTCCGCAGCAGCTTGGTGATATCGCCGGCCGGCAGCCCCACCGGCAGTTCCGGCAGGTTCGCGCCGGGGATCACGTCGCCGCCGGCATCGGTGGCCTTGTCGATGCGCTCGAGATGACCGGTCGCGCCCCGCGCCAGTTCCGCCGCGGAGAAGTAGATCATGCCATCGACCGGCGGTGGCGAGCGACGGACCATGGCGATGGGACCGGCGTCCTGCGCCGGATCGATCCAGTAGTCCCAGGTCTCGATGCCGGCTTTGGCATGCATCGACAGCTCGGCACGCCAGGCACACTGCTCGAGGTAGCGCACCGTCCACTCCAGCTCCCGGGCGGTGAGCGATTCCGGCTGCGCCGCCGCGAGCGCCAGCAGGCGTTTGTAGGCGCCCTGAACCGGGCCGCGCGGCAACTCCGCAGGCAGCTTCGGCGAACCGGCCGCGACCGAGGCCATATGGAACACCCGGTGGGCCTCGTGCCACAGCCCCGCGCGCGGGGCTGAGCCCTTCAGCCCCGCCAGCCACAGGGCGTCGGTGAGCAGCTCGAGCGCCAAGGTGGCGAGCACCTCCGGCTTGCGCCGCTGGGTGATCACGCCACCCCCCGGATCGGCCAGGACGCGCGCGAAACCACTGGCCATCGCGGTGGTGATGCGCTCCAGCGCACTGACGGCGTTGAACAGATCCGAAGGCAGTGGCAAGGCGCGTGCGGTGAGCCGTGGCACGACCACTTCCTGCACGTCGTGCACGCGCAGGCGGAACAGCTCCAGCGCACGGTGCAGCTGCAGCGGGCCGACTTCGTCGGCGCCCATCAGCGTCTCGATCTGCCGCAGCATCTCGGGCAGATCGGCCGCCGGATCGGTCGACGGCTCGCCTGCCAGCCAGGCAATCGCCCGGGCAGCGGGGCCAGCATCGAGCATGGCGGATTCGGAGGAAGTCATCGCGGGCCGCATTCGCGCATGAGCAAATGTCTCATTCTAATGAATAACGGCCGGTTTCTGGCACAATGCGAGCATTTTCTTACCGCATGCCGGGCTCGCCGCCCGTTCGGCATGGCGGCACGGAACGCCTCACTCATCAGCCAGAAGCCATGAACACCTCGACCCCCGACTATCGCTCCGACAAACCCATCGCCCCGGCCGACCGCCTCATCGTCGCCCTCGATGTGGCCAACGCCGACGAGGCCCGCCAACTGGTCACCACGCTCGGCGACGCCGCCACCTTCTACAAGATCGGCCTGGAGCTGTTCATGGCCGGCGGCTACTTCGACCTGCTCGACTGGCTCGTTGCCCGGAACAAGAAGGTCTTCGTGGACCTCAAGTTCTTCGACGTCCCCGAGACCGTCCGCTCGGCCGTGCGCGCCCTGTCTTCCAGCGGCGCCACCCTGGCGACGGTGCACGGCAACCAGTCGATCATGGAGGCTGCCGTCAAGGACAAGGGTGACCTGAAGATCCTCGCCGTGACCGCGCTGACAAGTCTCGACCAGGGTGATCTCGACGATCTGGGTTTCCAGTGCGATGTCGAGGCACTGGTCCTGTCCCGTGCCCGCCGCGCCCTGGAAACCGGCGTCGACGGCATCGTCTCCTCCGGACTCGAGGCGCCGATGATCCGGCGCGAACTGGGCGACCGGCTGCTCGTGGTCACGCCGGGCATCCGCCCGGTGATCAACCGCCCCAGCGACGACCAGAAGCGCACCGTGGACGTTGCCCAGGCCTTCCGCAACGGAGCCGATTACATCGTCGTCGGCCGGCCGATCCGCAACGCCGAGGACCCGGTGGCCGCTACTCGCGGCATCCAGCAGACCATCACCGACGTCTTCGCGCCCTGAGCCGCCCCCCGGCGAACACGTGCTCATGGCCAAAGAGATTGTTTTTTAGGGACAAATCGCTTAAGATTTCGCCCTTTTCGATTCCAGACACTCAGGACACCCGAGATGGTTGTTATTCGCCTTGCCCGCAGCGGCGCCAAGAAGCGCCCGTTCTACAACATCGTTGCCGCCGATCGTCGCGAGCGCCGTGATGGCCGCTTCATCGAGCGCGTCGGTTTCTACAACCCCATGTCCTCCGATAGCGAGCAGGGACTGGTGGTCGACACCGAACGCCTGGCCCACTGGCAGCAAAACGGTGCCCAGCTGAGCCCGACCGTCGCCCGTCTGGTCAAGCAGGCCGCCAAAGCCGCGGCCTGATCGGTCGCTGGCGCGGAGCTTCCATGATCGTCATGGGGCGGATCATCGCCCCCTATGGCATCAAGGGCTGGGTCAAGATTCATCCCTTCGGTGACGACCCGCTGTCATGGAAGAAGATGCCCCGCTGGTGGCTGTGTACCGACGATCGGGCCCCCGAAGCGCGCTGGGAACCCCGTGCGCTCAAGGGCCTGCGTCAGCAGGGCAAGAGCCTGGTCGCCGCGTTCGAGGGAATCGACGATCGCACCGCCGCCGAAGCCCTGCAGGGCTGCTATGTGGCCGCCCCGCGCGAGGCGATGCCGCCGACCGCGAAAGATGAGTATTACTGGGCCGACCTGATCGGCCTCGCAGTGGAAAACGCCGAGGGCGAAGCGCTCGGCACGGTTACCTCGCTGATTTCCGCCGGCGCCCACGAGGTGCTGCAGGTCAGCGATGGGGACCTGGAACACCTGATCCCCTTCGTGCCGGCCTATGTCGACACGGTCGACACCGATGCGGGGCGGATTCGGGTGCAGTGGCAGAAGGACTGGTCGTGACCGACATCGACCGCCATAGGCGGCGATTCGATGTGGTGACCCTGTTCCCGGACATGTTCGGGGCGCTGACGGACAACGGCATCAGCCGACGGGCCCTGGCCCGGGAGCTATACCGGCTCCAGTGCTGGAATCCGCGTGATTTCACCACCGATGCGCACCGCACGGTCGATGACCGCCCCTACGGCGGCGGCCCCGGGATGGTGATGCTGGAAGCGCCCCTCGAAGCGGCGATCGATGCCGCCCGGGCGGCGCAACAGGCCGAAGGCCGGGGCACGGCCCGCGTGATCTACCTGTCGCCCCAGGGACGCAGGCTGGATCACGCCAAGGTGATGGAGCTGGCCCGGCAGCCGGCGCTCACCTTGTTGTGTGGACGTTACGAAGGGGTGGATCAACGACTGATCGACCGCTGCGTGGATGAAGAAATATCGCTGGGCGACTTCGTGCTGTCCGGTGGAGAGTTGCCGGCGATGGTGCTGCTCGATGCCATCATCCGGCAGTTGCCGGGCGCGTTGAACGATGCGGACTCGGCGGTCGAGGACTCCTTCGTGGACGGTCTGCTCGATTGCCCGCACTACACGCGGCCGGAAGTGGATGCACACGGCGTGGCCGTGCCGGCGGTGCTGCTCTCGGGCGATCACGAGAAGATTCGCCGCTGGCGCCTGAAGATGGCGCTGGGGCAGACCTGGCTGAGACGGCCCGAGCTCATCGAAGCTCGTGTGCTCGGCAAGGAAGAGATGGCCCTGCTTGATACGTTCAGGCAGGAACATGAGGGGTGTTGAGGGCGCAGCCCGAAACACCGAACCAAGAAAACCGCGCATCAGGTGGCGACCTGCTCTGCACGGAAGGCCAACGGCCATTGAACTGATGACAGGAGTTACGCAATGAATCTGATTGCCCAGCTCGAGCAGGAAGAAATCGCTCGCCTGACCGAAAACAAGACCATTCCGGAATTCGCCCCGGGCGATACCGTGGTGGTGAACGTGAAGGTGAAGGAAGGCAACCGCGAACGTCTGCAGGCCTACGAAGGCGTGGTGATCGCCAAGCGCAACCGCGGCCTGAACTCGTCCTTCATCGTGCGCAAGATCTCCTCCGGCGAGGGCGTGGAACGGACGTTCCAGACCTATTCCCCGCTGGTGGCCAGCATCGAAGTGAAGCGTCGCGGCGACGTGCGCCGTGCCAAGCTGTACTACCTGCGTGGTCGTACCGGCAAGGCTGCCCGCATCAAGGAAAAGCTGGTGCGCAAGAACGGCTGATCGCCGCTTCGTGCCGAAATGGAAACGGGACCTGCGGGTCCCGTTTCTTTTTGGGGCATGGCTTCAGCCATCTCCTTCGCGACACAGGGCGCCGACCTGCCGCCCCCAGGGCGTGTCCCCATCGGCGAGCCACACCGCATGGTGGAGCGTGCTCAAGCCCTCGCCGTCATCGACCAGCCAACTGCGCTCGGCCACGCTCAACCCCGCCGCCCCCTGCGCCAGCGCCTTGTCCACCAGCTGCGCCCGGCGCTGCATGCGCGCCGGCATGTTGCGGCGCTGACGTGCCAGCGCCCGGTGCACACCGAAACGCACGGGATCGATCACCGCGGCCTCGAAAGGCGTCAGCCGCGAGGGGGTCCGCAGCGGCGGCGCCGCGAGCAGGTCGCGCACCACCGGCGGCGGCGCGCCCTCTTCGGGCGATACCAGCAGTCCCTGACGGCGCAGACGGCGACCGCTCGCAAATCGGCTCAGCCACACCGACACCGGCGCGGCCAGCAGCAAGGGGATCGCGATCGGCAAGGACCAGTAGAAGAACAGCGGCTGCAGCCAGAACGCGAAACCGGCCCAGGCCGCCGCCAGGAGGGCGCCCGGCGCATGATGGCGCAGCGCGTCGCCCCAGCCCTCCTCCTCGGTCCGGTTCTGCCCGGCCCAGCGTACCTTGAGGTTGAACAGGGTCACGATCACGTAGCGGGTGTGCGCCAGCATGCGGATCGGCGCCAGCAGCATCGACACCACCATCTCCACCAGCGTCCCAGCGGATACCGCCAGGATGCCGCCCATCCGGCGGCGGCGCTCCCGGTCGAAGAGCAGATCGATCACGGCCAGCAGCTTGGGCGCAAAGAGCACGAACAGGGTGCTGAAGGCCAGGCGTACCGCCCACTGCGGCTGCCACTCGGGCCAGACCGGGAAGGGGCTGTTCGGATCGGGAAAGTATTCGATCGGCCGCAGGGTGAACTGCGCCAGTTCCAGCGTGATCAGCACCAGGTAGCCGAACCACAGGGCCGAGGCCGCGTAGGCCATGATGCCGTTGGCGAAGGCGGCCCGGTGAGCGCTGGAGATGCCGCGCCGGAACAGGAAGTACAGGTGCTGCAGGTTGCCGTGGGCCCAGCGCCGGTCGCGTTCGAGCTCGTCACCCAGCGTGGGTGGCGACTCCTCGTAGCTGCCTTCGATACCCGGATCGAGCCACACCTCGTAGCCGGCCCGCCACATGCAGGCGGCCTCGACGAAATCGTGGCTGAGCACCGAGCCGCGCAGAAAGCCCCAGCCGCGCAGATGCGGCAGGCCGCAGTGCCCCATGAACGCCTCGACCCGGATGATCGCGTTGTGCCCCCAGAACACCGCCTCGCCCAGTTGCAGCGCCGCCAGCCCTTCGGTGAACAGGGGCCCGTAGAGGCGGTTGGCGAATTGCTGGATGCGCGCATGGGCCGATACCGCGTTGATCAGCGACGGCGAGGTCTGCAGGATGCCGATCCGCTCATCCGCCTGCATGACGCGCACCATGCGCACCAGCGCCTCCCCGCTCATGACGCTGTCCGCGTCCATCACGATCATGTAGCGGAAACGCCGGCCCCAGCGACGCAGGAAGTCGGCCACGTTGCCGGTCTTGCGATTGAGGTTGAGCACGCGACGCCGGTAATGGATGCGCGCCTGCGGCCCGAGGCGTTCGCGCAGCGCGAGGCAGGCCTCGCGTTCGGCGAGCCAGATGTCCGGATCGCGGCTGTCGGACAGCACGAAGAACTCGAAATGGGCGATCTGCCCGGTGCGCTCCAGGTCCCGCCAGGTACTTGCCAGCCCCGACAGGGTCCGTTGCACGTCCTCGTGATAGATCGGATACACGATGGCCGTGGGCGCCAGCGTCACCTCGCCGATGCGCGCGGGCGCCAGGCGCCGGGCCGGACCGTGCGGATCGCCACCGGCACGACGCCAGAAGAAGCCGGTCACAGCCATCCAGAACCCGGCCGAAATCCAGCCGAACAGAATCACCGACACCAGGACAATGGCCTGCTCCACCAGGGTACTGCCGTGGTAAGGGAGCACCGCGAGCACCGCAAAACAGGCGCCGGCCGTCTGCAGGCCCACCAGCAGTCCGAACAGGGTGCGCCGGCGATAAGCGGCGAAGCGCCAGGCGCGCCCCTTTCGGGAAGACCGGGGAGGCATCGACGCGCTCATCGCGCCCCGCGCTTCCGTCGTCCGAACCGGGCATAGCCGATGGAGCCGCGCAGCGGTTCGGGCGCCAGGCAGGTCGGTCGCTCACGGGCCATCACGCTCGCCTCCGCCACCCGGGTCACTTCGTGCCAGAGGGCTTCGAGCTGGGCCGCGGTCGGGGCACCGGCGGCGAGCAGATCCGCCATGCGCCCGGCCAGCCACTGGGCGTGGCGACAGCATTCGAGCTCGCTGACGCCACAGCGGCGCAGATAACTGTAGGCACGTTCGAGTACCTGCTGGCAGGGCACCGGGATCTGACTCATTCCTTGTCCCCGAAGATGGTGTTGGGCTCGGGCAGGGTGTAGGTCCACGTCTCGGTCACCGGCTTGCCGTCCGCCGACAGGGCCGAGCGCAACGCCAGCGGCTTGCCCTCGGCGGGCCGGGCGAGGATGGACAGGCGCCATCGCTTGGCATCCTCGAGATAGGTGAGGAACTGCTCGATCACCTCGCCGCCCTCCTGGGCCGACACGTCGGCCGTCGGCAGCGTGTCGGGGCCCAGCTTGTCGAGCGCATCGCCGGCGAAATCGACCACGACCCGATAGGCGCGCCCGCCGCCCTCGCCGTTGAGCGGCTCGCCACGCCCGACGAAAGTGTTGATCGCCCGCGCCGGCGCATTGTGGTCCACCTCGGGGCCGCCGAAGCTGATCCGGTAGTCCAGATCGAAGCGCTGCCCCGCCGTGACCGGCCCCGGTGGCGACCAGAAGGCCACCACGTTGTCGTTGCCCGCATCGCGCGAGGGGATCTCGATGAGCATGATGCGGCCGCGCCCCCAGTCACCGCGTGGCGTGAGCCATGCGCTGGGCTGGCGGTCGTGCCGTGTTTCGCCATCCTGGTAGCTGTCGAAGCGGGTGTCCCGCTGCAGCAGGCCGAAGCCTTTGACGCCATTGACGCCAAAGGCCTGCACATGCAGCGCCTTCGGATTGAGCAGCGGGTTCCACAGCCATTCTCCGGTGCCGTTCTGGATCAACAGGCCGTCGGAGGCATGCACCTCGGGGCGCCAGTGGCCGACCGGGCGGGCGGTGTTCTCGCCATAGTAGAACATGCTGGTGAGCGGCGCCGCGCCGAACAGTTCGATCCGGTCGCGCACGAAGAGCACGGCGGTGACATCCACCCGGGTCGGCGCGCCGGGATAGACACTGAACTGATAAGCGCCGGTGACCCGCTTGCTGTCGAGCAGCGCGTAGAAACGCATGGCCTCCGCCTGTCGAGCCGGCCGCTCGAGCCAGTATTCGACGAACTGAGGGAACTCCTCGCCGGACATCAACCCGGTGTCGATGGCCAGCCCCCGGGCCGCGAGACCGAGCACGTTGCCCTTGCCCACGCCGCGGAAGTAGCTGGCACCGGCGAAGGTCAGCACCGGTTCGCGCACCGAACGGCGGTTGAGCGGAAAGGTGAGCTTGAAGCCGGCAAAGCCCAGATTGGCCGGCAGACGGCGCGCCAGCGCGTCGTTGTCGGAAACGAAGTAGTCCTTGCGGAACGGCAGTGGCTTGGCCCCGGAGGCGTCGACCAGATTGATCTTGACCGGGCGCCGGTAGTAGGCGCCGGCCGGGATCAGCTGTACTTCGAAGCGCGCACCGGCGTCACGCCACAGGCTCTGTTCGGCATCGAAGCGGATCGACCGGAACTCGTTGTAGCTGAGCTTCTGCATGAACTCGGGGATCTCGCGCGGCGCGCTGTAGGGCTTTGCCGCCCGGTCACGCGCCTGCGCCACCACGTCGTCGAAAGTGAACGGCGCAGCCAGGGCGGCCGGGCCTGCCAGCAGCACACCGACCAGCACCACCGCACCGCGCCATGCGCGCGGCATGGTCGCGCAGCACCCTTCGATCAAGGTTTGGATCACTCGGTCATCCTCTTGTTGATTCTCGTGCCGGCATCGCGAAGCGGCCGGTTGTTGCGAGCGCACGTATTCTTGGCCAAGCCGTGCGCGGGCACAATTACGAAATGTAAGAATCGCTGAAACGCCGGAAATTCGTCGCCAAAACGCGACATTTCGCGGGCGCCCCCGCGGCGCAGGCCGCGGGTCTGAAAACGAGATGTTGTGCAACGCACCATCCGAAATGTGGCGCTCGTCATGGCCGCGGCGTGGCAGGTGTCGATGACGGACCCCCGCCGTTAGCGGCGCTCCACCCACAGAAGCATGCCCGCCGCCGCGAGCAGGAACAGGACACTGGGCGCCAGGGCGGCCACTGGCGCCGACCAGGAATTGATCACCCCCAGGTTGGAGAACAGCCCGTTGAGCAGATGGAAGGCCACGCCGAGCATGATGCCGACGAAGACCTTGACGCTCACCCCCCCATGCGGTCGTGGCTGTACGCGAAGGGCAGCGCCAGCGCCATCATCACCAGCACCGCGAAGGGATAGACCAGCTTCTTCCACAAGGCGATCTCGTAGCGATCGGTCTTCTGCGCGTTCTCCTCGAGGTGGCGCAGGTAGGCGTACAGGGTGGTGACCGACATGCGTTCGGGCGACACCATCAGCACGCTGAGCACCTCCGGGGTGAGATCGGACTGCCAGCGCAGCTCGGGCACGTGCTCGATGCGGGTCCGGTCGGTCTCGAACACCGTGCGCGAGATGTCGGTCAGGTGCCAGCCCTCGCGCGGCCGGTAGACCCCGGACTCGGCAAAGCTGATCGAGCGCAGCGTCAGCGCGTCGTCGAATTCGTAGATGCGCACGCCCTTCATGGTGCGCTCCGGGGTCAGCGTCTGGACGTTGATGAAGCGCTGGCCGTCGCGGACCCACAGGCCGGAGCGCAGCTCGTTGGAGACACTCGAGCCGGTGGCGGTCAGGCGCCACTGTTGCGCCGCCTTCTCTGCCGGCGGGGCCACGTATTCGCCGAACACGAAGGTGAATACCACGAACATCAGGCCGATGGACACCAGCAGGCGCAGCAGGCGCCCGGTGGACAGGCCCGAGGCGCGCATGACCGTGATCTCGGAATGGCGCGCCAGCGTGGTCAGCGCGTACAGGGTACCGATCAGCACCGCGATCGGCATGAGCTCGTAGACCCGCCCCGGCATGATCAGCGCCACGTAGATGAGCGCATGATGGATCTGGTAGCCGTCCTTGCCGATGCTGTCCAGCTCGTTGACGAAGTCGAAGAAGGCGAACAGGCCGAGGAAGGCGACCAGCACCGTGAGCGTGGCCACGATGATCTCGCGGGCGATGTAGCGACGCAGGATGTTCATGGGGCCGCCCTCCGCCGCCACGGCGCCACCACCACCATGCGCCGGTAGAAGAACAGCAGCAGGACCGTCAACATGAGCGCATGCGGCGCGATCAGCCCGGCCACGAATCCGATCTTTCCGTGGGTGATCCAGGCCTGGGCGACGCTGATCATGTTCGAGTAGATCAGGTAGATCAGGATCGCCATGATGAGGTTGTTGGTCCGCCCCGCGCGCGGATTGACGTAGGAGAGCGGGATCGCGAGCAGCGACAGGATCAGCGCCGCCAGCGGCAGGCCGATGCGCGAGGACAGCTCGCCGAGATGGTCCGGCTGCGGCGTGCGCAACAGTTCCACCGTCGGCACCATGCGCGTCCGTGTGGGCAGCTTGGTGACCGCCTTGGCTTCGAGCCGCACCGAGTAGCGCTCGAAATGCATCACCCCGTAATCGGGCGACCCGGGTGTGCCCTCGTAGCGCCGTCCGCGCTCGAGGACCACGAAGCGCTGGCCATCGGGCCGGGTCTCGACGAAGCCCTCCTCGGCCACCATGACCCCGAGCTTGCCGTCCTGCATGGTGCTGACGAACACGTTCTTGACACGGCCGTCGTCCCCTGCGCCCACCTCGACGAAGAACACCCGCTGCGCGCCGGACGACTCGCGGAACACGCCCGGCGCGACCCGCGCGGCGTCATCCTGGTTGTTCAGTCGGGTCTTGTACTCGACGCTCTTGTACTGCGCCCAGGGGGCGAGCACGAAGGTCACGCCGGCGATGCCGATCACCACCGGCAGCACGAAGCGCAGCACCGGCCGGATCCAGCGCGTCAGCGGTACGCCGGAGGCGAACCAGACCACCATCTCCGAATCGCGATAGACGCGCGAGAGCGTCATCAGCACCGCGATGAAGACCGTCAGGGAGAGCACGATGGGCAGCTGGGCGAGCGCGCCGAAGCCGATCAGCGCCAGCACCGCCTCGGACGGCACCGAGCCGCCGGCCGCCTGCCCCAGCAGACGGATGAGCACCGTCGTCACCAGAATGGCGAACAGGGCGACGAACACCGCGATGGCGGCATTGGCAAATTCACGCTGGGCAGCGCGCAGAAAGATCATTGCGCGAATGACGAAAGAATGGTTGTGGGCGGGGGGCCGGCGTTTTGACGGCACTGTGGTGTCGGGCCATAATCGAATCCGATTCAGGATCCGCCCATGGCAGAGGAACAGCACGTGGAATTTACCATAAAGACCGGCACCCCCGAACAACTCAAGCGCGCCTGCATCGTCGTCGGCGCGTTCAGCGACGGCAGCCTCACCACGGCCGCGCAGGCGGTGGACCAGGCCTCGCAGGGCGTGCTGGCCGGCGTGCTCAAACAGGGCGATCTGGACAAGAAGGCGGGTAGCACCCTGCTGCTGCCGGCGTTGCCGGGCATCAAGGCTCAACGGGTGCTGGTCGTCAGCCTCGGCAAGGCGGACGAACTGAACGACAAGGCCTTCCGCGATGCCGTCGCGGCGGTGGGCAAGGTGCTCGCCAAGCTGCCCGGCAAGGACGCCTCGGTGTGCCTCGATGTCGAGGTGCCGGGGCGCGACACGGCCTGGTGCCTGCAGCAGGCCGCGCGCATCATCGCCGCGGCCGCCTACAAGTTCGACGCCCCGCGCAAGAAGACCGACGACGCCCCTGCCGATACCGGCATCGGCAAGATCCAGTTCCTCGTGACCGGCAGCGCGAGCACGGCCCTCAAGAATGCCGTGGCGCAGGGGCTGGCGATCGCCGAGGGCATGGCGCTGACGCGCGACCTGGGCAACCTGCCCGCCAACGTGTGCAACCCCACCTATCTGGCCGACACCGCGGTCAAGCTCGGCAAGCAGACCAAGCTCAAGGTCACCGTGCTCGAGCAGGCCGACATGGAAAAGCTCGGCATGGGCTCGCTGCTATCGGTGGCGCGCGGCGCCCACACGCCCCCCAAACTCATCGTCATGGAGTACAAGGGCGGCAAGGCCAAGGACGCACCGGTGGTGCTGGTGGGCAAGGGCGTCACCTTCGATTCCGGCGGCATCTCGCTCAAGCCCGGCGCGGCCATGGACGAGATGAAATACGACATGTGCGGCGCGGCCACCGTGTTCGGCACCCTGAAGGCGATCACCGCCATGGCACTGCCGATCAACGTGGTCGGCATCGTGCCCAGCACCGAGAACATGCCCGGCGGCAACGCCACGCGCCCGGGTGACGTGGTCACCTCCATGTCGGGGCAGACCATCGAAATCCTCAACACCGACGCCGAGGGCCGGCTGATCCTGTGTGACGCCCTCACCTACGCGGAGAAATTCAAGCCTGCCTGCGTCATCGACATCGCGACCCTCACCGGTGCGGTCATCATCGCCCTGGGCAAGGTGCCCACCGGTCTCCTGGCCAACGACGACGCCCTCGCGCAGGAGCTGATCGCGGTGGGCGAGCGCACCGGCGACCGGGTCTGGCAACTGCCCCTGTGGGACGAGTACCAGGACCAGCTCAAGAGCAACTTCGCCGACATGGCCAACATCGGCGGGCGCGACGCCGGCTCCATCACGGCGGCCTGCTTCCTGTCGCGCTTCACCAAGGACTACACCTGGGCGCATCTGGACATCGCCGGCACCGCCTGGGTGTCGGGCGACGCCAAGGGGGCCACCGGCCGGCCGGTCCCTCTGCTGGCCGAGTTCCTGATCGCGCGCGCGGGTGGCGCTGCCTGAGCCGGGTCGTGACCGAGGTCCACTTCTACCACGATGCGGCGGACCTGGCCGGGGTCGCCTGCCACCTCACGGCCAAGGCGTTCAACGCCGGCCGGCGGGTGACCGTGCTGCTGCCCGACGACACCCTCGCCCGCCAGCTCGACCAGATGCTGTGGGTGCGCCAGCCGGGCAGCTTCCTGCCCCATGTCGGGCTGCACTCGCCGCTGGCGGCCGAGACCCCGATCACCCTGGGCACCTCGGTCCCCGACACCGGCTGGACCCAGGACGACGTGCTCATCAATCTGTGCGATGCGGTCCCGCCCGACTTTGCGCAGTTCAAGATGATCGTGGAGGTGGTCGGCCAGGACGACCGGCAGCGTGGCCCTGCCCGCGCGCGCTGGAAGCACTATGCCGCTGCCGGCCTCCCGCCGCAGGCTCACAACGTGAAGGGAGAGGGACGGTGAGCGAACGCAAGGATCCCTTCGTCTTCCTGCCGGAGACCGAGGAAGCCGACCGCCTCATCAGCCAGGCCGACGCCCTGCTGCAACGGCACCGCCCCGGCGCGCCGGCCGCGGAGGCCGACGACCTGCCCATGCTCACCGAAGTGGTCGAGGACGAGGACATGCCGGTCCTGACCAGCGCCGTCGACCCCGCGCACCCCGAACCGGTCACCCACACCGCCGCCGTCGCCGAGACGGTGCCGCCCGATTTCGTCGAGCAGCTCATCGAACTCGATGCGATCATCCACCGCCGGGTGGACGACTGGCTCAACAACGAGCTGCCCGCGGTGCTCTCGGCGCAGATCGACGCCGCCAAGACGCGCATCCGCGACGAGATCCACGCCCACGTGCGCACCACCCTGCTCTCGGACATCTCCCAGGAAATTTCCGAACTGCTCGACGCCAACGACCCGCGCAGCCGATAAACCGGTCACATGGCGCGCCCCGCCGCCGGAACAGCCGCGTCGGCTCCGCTATAATGGCGGATTCGCCTCACACCCAACACTGAGTTTCTCGCACACCATGGAACTGGCCAAAAGCTTTGAGCCGGCGGACATCGAACGCCGCTGGTATCCCGAGTGGGAATCACGCGGCTACTTCGACGCCGGCCTCGATACCACCAACACCGACGCCTTCTGCATCCTGCTGCCGCCGCCCAACGTCACCGGCACCCTGCACATGGGCCACGGCTTCAACCAGACCATCATGGATGCGCTCACCCGCTACCACCGCATGCGCGGCGCCAACACCCTGTGGCAGCCGGGTTGCGACCATGCGGGCATCGCCACCCAGATCGTGGTCGAGCGCCAGCTCGACGCCCAGGGCGTGAGCCGCCACGATCTCGGTCGCGAGCAGTTCCTGGAAAAGGTGTGGGAGTGGAAGGAATACTCCGGCGGCACCATCACCCGCCAGATGCGCCGCCTCGGCACCAGCCCCGACTGGAAGCGCGAACGCTTCACCATGGACGACGGGCTGTCGAAGATCGTCACCGAGACCTTCGTGCGCCTGTACGAGGAAGGCCTGATCTACCGGGGCAAGCGCCTGGTGAACTGGGACCCGAAGCTGGGCACCGCCGTCTCCGACCTGGAAGTCGAGCAGGAAGAGGAAGCCGGCCACCTGTGGCACATCCTCTATCCCTTCACCGACGGTCCGGTGGGCGCGCTCAAGGGCCTGACCGTGGCCACCACCCGGCCCGAGACCATGCTCGGCGACGTGGCGGTGATGGTGCATCCGGAAGACGAACGCTACGCCGAGCTGATCGGCAAGACCGTCACCCTGCCGCTCACCGGCCGCCAGATCCCCATCATCGCCGACGACTACGTGGACCGCGAGTTCGGCACCGGCTGCGTCAAGGTCACGCCAGCGCATGACTTCAACGACTATGCCGTCGGCCAGCGTCACGGCCTCGACATGATCGTCATCCTCAACCTGGATGGTACGGTGCCGGCCGTGGCCGAGGTGTTCGACACCAAGGGCCAGGCCAAGGGCAGTGCCAACCTGCCGGCCAACCTGACCGGACTCGACCGCTTCGAGGCCCGCAAGCAGGTGGTGGCCGACCTGGAAGCGGCCGGCGTGCTCGTCGAAATCGAGAAACACAGCCTCAAGGTGCCGCGCGGCGATCGCACCGGCGTGGTCATCGAGCCCATGCTCACCGACCAGTGGTTCGTCGCCATGAGCGCGCCCGGCGCGGACGGCAAGAGCATCACCGAGAAGGCGCTCGAATGCGTCGCCTCGGGCGAGATCAAGTTCCATCCCGAGAATTGGGTCAACACCTACAACCAGTGGCTCAACAACATCCAGGACTGGTGCATCTCGCGCCAGCTGTGGTGGGGCCACCAGATTCCGGCCTGGTACGACGGGCTGGAGAACGTCTATGTGGCGCATTCCGAAGCCGAGGCGCTGGCGCAGTTCGACGCCACCCTCGCCGCGCTGGAAGATCGCGCCCATGGCGCCGAGCAACAGCACCAGGCCGACGAGGCGGCCGAGCTGCGTGCCCTGATCGGCCGGCTGCGCGACAAGGGCCTGCGCCGCGACGAGGACGTGCTCGACACCTGGTACTCCTCCGCGCTATGGCCGTTCTCCACGCTCGACTGGACGCCCGAATGGCCGCAGAAGAGCAACCCGGCGCTCGACCTCTACCTGCCCTCCAGCGTGCTGGTCACCGGCTTCGACATCATCTTCTTCTGGGTGGCGCGCATGGTCATGATGACCAAGCACATCACCGGCAAGATCCCGTTCCGGGATGTCTACGTGCACGGTCTGATCCGCGACGCGGAAGGCCAGAAGATGTCCAAGTCCAAGGGCAACGTGCTCGACCCGATCGACCTCATCGACGGCATCGCCCTGGACGATCTGATCGCCAAGCGCACCACCGGCCTGATGAACCCCAAGCAGGCCGCGAGCATCGAGAAGAAGACGCGCAAGGAGTTCCCCGAGGGCATTCCCGCCTTCGGCACCGACGCGCTGCGCTTCACCTTCGCCTCGCTGGCCAGCCCGGGCCGCGACATCAAGTTCGACCTCTCCCGCTGCGAGGGCTACCGCAACTTCTGCAACAAGCTGTGGAATGCCACCCGCTTCGTGCTCATGAACGTGCAGGACCAGGACTGCGGCCTCGAGAACCACGACGCCGCCGCCTGCGAGGGCAGCTACCTGGATTTCTCCTTCGCCGACCGCTGGATCGTCTCCCAGCTGCAGCGCACCGAGGCCGAGGTGGCGCGCCAGTTCGCCGACTACCGCTTCGATCTGCTCGCCAAATCGGTCTATGAGTTCGTGTGGGACGAGTACTGCGACTGGTACCTGGAAGTGGCCAAGGTGCAGATGCAGGACGGCACCGACGCCCAGCAACGCGCCACCCGCCGCACCCTGCTGCGGGTGCTCGAGACCGTGCTGCGCCTGGCGCATCCGCTCATGCCCTTCATCACCGAAGAGCTGTGGCAGACGGTCGCCCCGCTGGCCCGCCGCAAGGGCACGGACAGCATCATGCAGGCGCCCTATCCGCTCGCCGACATGAACCGCGTGGACGCCGCCTGCGAAGCGCAGATGGCGGAACTGAAGCGCCTCACCCACGCCTGTCGCAACCTGCGCGGCGAGATGAGCATTTCCCCGGCCAAGCGCCTGCCGCTGGTGGCCACCGGACCGGCCGAAGCCCTGACCGCCTTCGCCCCCTACCTCAAGGGCCTGGCCAAGCTCGAGGCGGTGGATGTGGTGGCCGACATCGGCGCCGACGAACTGGCGCCGGTGGCCGTGGTGGGTGACTTCAAGCTCATGCTCAAGGTCGAGATCGACGTCGCCGCCGAGCGTGAGCGCCTGGGCAAGGAAGTGGCTCGCCTCGAAGGCGAAGTCAGGAAGGCCGAGGGCAAGCTCGCCAACGAGAACTTCGTCGCCCGTGCCCCCGAGGCGGTGGTGGCCCAGGAACGCGAGCGCCTCGCCGCGTTCCGCGACACCCTGGCCAAGCTCAAGCCGCAGCTGGAGAAGCTGGCGAGCCGCTGAGGCATCCCCACCCGCGCCAACGGCCCCGCCGCCCACCCGGCGCGGGGCCGTTCTCTTTGGCCATCGCCCTCGGACCGTGACCGGGCCGGGAACGCGACCACGCACGCGTCATCCGGCGCTGATAGCATGGACTCACCGCTGACGCGAGGAGAACCCCATGCCATTTCCCTGGGCCGCAGCCGCCAAGGCCATTCCCTGGACCGACGTCATCAGCGCGGCACCGACCCTCGCCAAGGGCGCCCGCGATCTGTGGAAACGCATGCGCACCGATCCGAAGCCCGAGGACACCCCGGACGACGCCGAGGCGGCGGCCAGCCCCGAGGCCCGGCTCGACGCGCTGACCCGCGTGGTGCTCACCATGGAGCAGCGCAACGAAGCCCAGACCGAGCTGATCACCCGCCTCGCCGAACAGCAGGAGCAGCTGGTGACCGCCCTCGACCGCGCCCGGCGCCGCGCCCGCCTCGCGCTGGTGCTGGCCGGCCTGGCAACGGCGCTGGCCGCGTGGGGGCTGCTGGGTGGCTGAATCCGGGCGTACCTTGGCGAACGGAGCGCTTTTCATGACAATGAGGCATTCCCCTCTCCGTGTGCCCGACCCTGCATGAAATACGTCGAGATCGTCGCCGAAGCTTCCAGCACCCAGACCCTCATCGGCGTCGCGGACAAGGTCCGGGCGCTCGATGTGCGTTTCGGACCGATCGGCGATGACGGCATGCGCCAGGCGCGTCTGCTGCTGCGCGACGACCGCGTCCAGGAAACCCTCGATCTCGCTCAGACCCTGCTTGGCGCCCAGGCGCAGGCCCGCGTCATCGTGCTGCCGGTCGAGGCCGTGGTGCCCAAACCGGAGCTCGAAGAGGAGGAAGCCGAGGACAAGGCCCCGGAGCTGCGCGAAACCCTGCTCTCCAATGTCGAGCGCAACTGCCGCCTCGATCGCGATGTGGTCGGCCTGATCTTCCTCTCCGCGCTGGTCGCCACCATCGGCCTGATCGAAGACAGCCCGGCGGTGGTGATCGGCGCCATGGTGATCGCACCGTTGCTGGGCCCCAACCTGGCGCTCTCGCTGGGCACCGCGCTGGGCGAACTGAAACTGGTGCGCCAATCGGCACGGACCCTGCTGGTCGGCGTGCTCATCTCCCTGGCGGTCTCGATCGGCGTCGGCCTGCTGTGGCCGTCCAGCTTCGCCGGCAGCCACGAACTGGGCGCCCGCACCCTGGTGGGCATGGACTCGGTGGCGCTGGCGCTGGCCTCGGGCGCAGCCGCCGCGCTGTCGCTCACCACCGGCCTGTCGAGCGTGCTGGTGGGGGTGATGGTTGCCGTGGCCCTGCTCCCCCCGGCGGCGGCGGTCGGGCTCATGGTGGGCAGCGCCCACTGGCAGGACGCCGTCGGCGCCGCGCTGCTGCTGGCGGTCAACATCGTGTGCATCAACCTGGCCGCCAAGCTGGTGTTCCTCGCCAAGGGCATTCATCCGCGCAAGGGGGTGGAGGCCGAGCGGGCGCGCAAGGTCACCATCGTCTACGTGATCGGCTGGCTCATCACCCTGGCCTGCCTGATGCTGGCCATCTACGCCAAGCAGGTCTATCTGTCCGGCTGAATGTCCGGCTGCGGCACCGGGACGTTCATCAGGCGTTTGCCGTCGGTGAGCAGGAAGTGCACCAGGATGTCCACCGCCGGACTCAAGGGCTGGTCGTTGCGCACCACCACATTCCATTCGCGCTCCACCGGCGTGCCCTGCACGTCGAGGCGCACCAGCCGGCCGGCGGCGGCCTCCATCTCGAACACGTGATGGGAGAGAAAGGCGATCCCCAGCCCGGCCATCGCGGCCTGCTTGAGGGTGGAGTTGCTGCCCAGTTCGTCGGCCCGCAGCGGACGCACGTCGTGGCTCTTGAGGTAGCGCTCGAGGTGGTCGCGGGTACCCGAGCCCCGTTCGCGCAGCAGCAGGCGCTCCTCGACCAGCGCCGCCGGCGGGATCGCATGCTTGCCCGCCAGCGGGTGGTCCGGGCTGGCGACGAAGCTCAGCCGGTGGGGCGCGAAGGGGATCACCCGCAGCGGCAGACGCCCCGGCGGCGTCCCCATGATCGCCAGCGTCGCGCGGCGTTCGTCGAGCATGGCATAGACGTCGGCCCGGTTGGCCACCGACAGGCGGATGCGGATGTCCGGATAGCGGCGCCCGAACTCGGCCAGCAGGCGCGGCACGAAATACTCGGCGGTGGTGATCACCACCATGTCGATGGTGCCGGCGGCCACCCCCCGGGCGGTGAGCAGTTCGTGGCCCGCCAGCTCGAGGGCGTTGATGACCTCCCGCGCCCGCCGCACCAGGATCTCCCCAGCCGACGTGAGGCGCACCTCGCGACGCCCGTCGACCAGCACATCGCCGACCGCCGCCTCCAGGTCGCGCAGCTGCATCGACACGGCCGGCTGGGTGATGTGCAGATGGCGCGCGGCCATGGTGAAACTGCCGGTATCGGCAACCGCGAGCAGCGCCCGCAGTTGCTTCAAGGTGACCCGCTGATCCAGCTTCATCAGAAAACCTTATTTCAAATCACAGAATAAACGATTCGACCTTATATCGATGACGCCGTATTGTCGAGTCCATCAACCACGGAGGACACGACAAATGGGTGCGAGCGACTCGATCATCACCGATCCGAAAAAGCGGTATCAGGCCGGCGTGCTGAAGTATGCCCAGATGGGCTACTGGGACCCGGATTACGAAGTCAAGGATACCGACGTGCTGGCGGTGTTCCGCATCACGCCGCAGGAAGGTGTCGATCCGGTCGAGGCCGCCGCCGCGGTGGCCGGCGAATCGTCGACCGCCACCTGGACGGTGGTGTGGACCGACCGCCTGACCGCCAGCGACAAGTACCGCGCCAAGGCCTACCGGGTCGATCCGGTGCCGGGGCAGGACAATCAGTACTTCTGCTACGTGGCCTACGACATCGACCTGTTCGAGCCCGGTTCGGTGGCCAACCTCACCGCCTCGGTGATCGGGAACGTGTTCGGCTTCAAGCCGCTGCTGGCCCTGCGCCTCGAGGACATGCGCCTGCCGCAGGCCTACGTGAAGACCTACCAGGGCCCCCCGACCGGCATCGTGGTCGAACGCGAGCGCCTGGAAAAATACGGCCGCCCGCTGCTGGGCGCCACCATGAAGCCCAAGCTCGGCCTGTCGGGCAAGAACTACGGGCGCGTGGTGTACGAAGCCCTGCGCGGCGGCCTGGACTTCTCCAAGGACGACGAGAACATCAACTCGCAGCCCTTCATGCACTGGCGCGACCGCTTCCTGTACTGCATGGAGGGGGTCAACAGCGCCGCCGCCCACAGCGGCGAGATCAAGGGCCATTACCTGAACATCACCGCCGGCACCATGGAGGAGATGTACAAGCGCGCCGAGTTCGCCCGCGACCTGGGCTCGTGCATCGTCATGGTGGACCTGATCATCGGCTGGACCGCGATCCAGTCGATCAGCAACTGGTGCCGCGACAACGACATGATCCTGCACATGCACCGTGCCGGTCACAGCACCTACACCCGCCAGAAGACCCACGGGGTGAGCTTCCGCGTGATCGCCAAGTGGCTGCGCCTGGCCGGTGTCGACCATGTGCATGCCGGTACCGCGGTGGGCAAGCTCGAGGGCGACCCGATGACCGTGCAGGGCTTCTACAACGTGTGTCGTGACACCGTGACCGAGCAGGATCTGCCGCGCGGCATCTTCTTCGAGCAGGACTGGTGTTCGCTCAACCGCGTCATGCCGGTGGCCTCGGGCGGCATCCACGCCGGCCAGATGCACCAGCTGCTCGACCTGTTCGGCGACGACGTGGTGCTGCAGTTCGGCGGCGGCACCATCGGCCACCCGATGGGCATCCAGGCCGGCGCCCAGGCCAACCGCGTCGCCCTCGAATCGATGGTGCTGGCGCGCAACGAAGGGCGCGACATCGTCAACGAAGGCCCGGACATCCTCAAGGCGGCCGCCGAGACCTGCCGCCCGCTGCGCGCCGCGCTCGATACCTGGGGCGAGGTGACCTTCAATTACACGAGTACCGATACGTCGGACTTCGTGGCGACGCCGACGACGGCTTGACCGCCGCACGGATGCCGGCCGCCGGTCGGCATCCGGTCGACGCAAAGAACACGGAATGACTGGAGACTCAAAATGCGAATCACCCAAGGCACCTTTTCCTTCCTGCCCGACCTGACCGACGCCCAGATCGCGGCGCAGATCGAGTACTGCCTGCGCAACGAGTGGGCCGTGGCCATCGAGTACACCGACGATGCCCATCCGCGCAACACCTACTGGAACATGTGGGGCAACCCCATGTTCGACCTGCAGGACGCCGCCGGCGCCATGATGGAACTCAACGAGTGCCGGGCCCACAACCCGGAGCACTACATCCGCATCAACGCCTTCGACTCCACCAAGGGCTGGGAGACGGTGCGGCTGTCCTTCATCGTCAATCGCCCGAGCGTCGAGCCGGGCTTCCGCCTGGTCCGCCGCGAAGGCGCCGGCCGCACCCTGCACTACACGCTCGAGAGCTACGCGGTGAACCGCCAGCCCGAGGGCGCGCGCTACGGCTGAGTCCCCGCCGAAGCGCCACCGTCTTCCCCTCCCTCAGGGAAGCCGGGGCGGGGTGCGCAGCGATGGACGCACTCCGCCCCACCTCACAACCGAACGGGATTGCATCATGAGCACCACCGAAGCCCTTGCCGACACGACTGAACAACGCCCGGCGCCGCCGCCGGCGGAGCGCATCGACCTGGCCGCGGAATACCGCGAGGCCGGTGTCGCCGACGTGCTCGAACGCCTCGACAACGAGCTCGTCGGCCTCGCCCCGGTCAAGCAGCGGGTGCGCGAGATCGCCGCCCTGCTGCTGGTGGACCGGGTGCGCCAGCGCGTGGGCCTGGCCACCGAGCCGCCCTCCCTGCACATGTGCTTCACCGGCAACCCCGGCACCGGCAAGACCACCCTCGCCCTGCGCATGGCCGAAGTGCTGCACCGGCTCGGCTACGTGCGCAAGGGCCACGTGGTGTCGGTCACCCGCGACGATCTGGTGGGCCAGTTCATCGGCCACACCGCGCCCAAGACCAAGGACGTGCTCAAGCGCGCCATGGGCGGGGTGCTGTTCATCGACGAGGCCTACTACCTGTACCGCCCGGAAAACGAAAAGGATTACGGCCAGGAGGCCATCGAGATCCTGCTTCAGGTGATGGAGAACCAGCGCGACGATCTGGTGGTGATCCTGGCCGGCTACGCCGACCGCATGGAGCGCTTCTTCGCCTCCAACCCGGGAATGAAGTCGCGCATCGCCCACCATGTGGACTTCCCCGATTACGACAACGACGAACTGGTACAGATCGCCGAGCGCATGCTCGCCGACTGGAACTACCGCTTCGACGAGGGCGGCCAGGAGGCCTTCGAGGAATACCTCGTCCTGCGTCGTCGCCAGCCCCATTTCGCCAATGCCCGCAGCGTGCGCAACGCGCTCGACCGCATGCGCCTGCGCCAGGCCCTGCGCCTGTTCAACGCCGGCGAGCAGACCATCAGCGTGGACGCCCTGCAGACCCTGACGGCGGCCGATGTGCGCAGCAGCCGGCATTTTGCCGACACCGCCGGGCACGCCAAACCCTAGACGGATTCCACGGCCGCGAGGCGCCGCAGAAGCGCCCGCGACCACAGCGATTGAGGAGACACCCATGTTCAGCCTGGAACGCACCACGCTCACCGAGTACCTGATCTCTCAGCGCCGCCAGCACCCCGGCGCCACCGGCGAGTTCAACGCCCTGATCCTGCAGGTCGCCCAGGCCTGCAAGGCCATCTCCCGGGCGGTCGCCCACGGCGCCCTGGCCGGCGTGCTCGGTTCCGCCGGCACCGAGAACGTGCAGGGCGAAACCCAGAAGAAACTGGACGTGATGGCCGACGAGATCTTCTGCCGCGCCACCCACTGGGGCGGCGCCCTCGCCGGCATGGTGTCGGAGGAGAACGAGGCCCCGGTGCCGATCCCCGAGGGCCACAAGCTGGGCAAGTACCTGCTGGTGTTCGACCCGCTCGACGGCTCCTCCAACATCGACGTCAACGTGGCGGTCGGCTCCATCTTCTCGATCCTGCGCGCACCGACCCCCGGCAAACATGCGGAGGCAGACGACTTCCTCCAGGCCGGCGTCAAGCAGGTGGCGGCGGGCTACGCCATCTACGGCCCGTCGACCATGCTGGTGCTCTCGGTGGGCAACGGCGTGGCCGGCTTCACCTTCGATCCCATCCTCGGCGAGTTCTTCCTCACCCATGCGGACATCCGTGTGCCCACGGTGACCCAGGAGTTCGCCATCAACGCCTCCAACTCGCGTTTCTGGGAGTCGCCGGTGCGCCGCTACGTGGAGGAATGCCTGGCCGGCAAGAGCGGTCCGCGCGGCAAGGATTTCAACATGCGCTGGGTCGCCTCGCTAGTGGCCGAAACCCACCGCATCCTCACCCGTGGCGGCGTCTTCCTCTACCCGCGCGACCGCAAGGACCCGAGCAAACCGGGGCGCCTGCGCCTGCTCTACGAGGCCAACCCGATCGGCTACCTCATCGAGCAGGCGGGCGGGCGGGCCTCCACCGGCCTGCTGCCGGTGCTGGAAGTCGAACCGGAATCGCTGCATCAGCGCATCGGCTTCGTCTTCGGATCCAGCGAGGAGGTCGAACGCATCGAGCGCTACCACGCCGAGCCGCTGTTCGGCAGCGAGACGCATGAGCTACCGCTGTTCCACTCGCGCGGCCTGTTCCTGACGACCTGACGCCGTAGCCCGGATGCCGCGAAGCGGAATCCGGGACCAACGCCCCCTACGGGCAAGTGTTCCCGGATACCGGCCTGCGGCCTCCCGCCGGGCTACGGACGACCACGCACCCAAGATCCATCCATCGCCACGAGGGCACGATCATGTCCGAACGCCATCCCATCATCGCCATCACCGGCTCGTCCGGCGCCGGCACCAGCACGGTGCAACGCACCTTCGAGCAGATCTTCCGCCGCGAGGGGGTCACCGCCGCCGTCATCGAGGGCGACAGCTTCCATGCCTACAACCGCATGGAGATGCGCGAGCGCATGGCTGCCTGCGAGACCGCCGACGGCGAATGCAAGCTCTCCCACTTCGGCCCCGAGGCCAACCTGTTCGGCGAGCTCGAGACCCTGTTCCGCAGTTATGGCGAAAGCGGCCGCGGCAAGCGCCGCAAGTACCTGCACGACCATGACGAAGCCGCCCCCTACGGCCAGGAACCCGGCACCTTCACGCCGTGGGAGGACCTGCCCACCGGCACCGACCTGCTGTTCTACGAGGGCCTGCACGGCGCCGTGGTCGATGGCGACATCAACGTCGCCCAGCACCCGGACCTGCTCATCGGCGTGGTGCCGGTGGTGAACCTCGAATGGATCCAGAAGCTGCATCGCGACAAGAGCATGCGCGGCTACTCCACGGAGGCGGTCACCGACACCATCCTGCGACGCATGCACGACTATGTGCACTACATCGTGCCCCAGTTCGCGCGCACCCATGTGAACTTCCAGCGCGTGCCCATGGTGGACACCTCCAACCCCTTCATCACCCGCACCATCCCCACCGCGGACGAGTCGATGGTGGTGATCCGCTTCGCCAACCCGAAGGGCATCGACTTCCAGTACCTGCTCAGCATGGTGCACGACAGCTTCATGAGCCGGGCCAACACCATCGTGGTGCCGGGCGGAAAGATGGAGCTGGCCATGCAGCTCATCTTCACGCCGTTCGTCTGGCGCCTGATGGAAGAGCGCCGCAAGTTGCTCTGACCCGCATTCCCACGAACGTCACGGAGATCGCTCATGAACACCCGCCTTTCCACCGCCGCCATCGACACCCTGCGCGCCAACGCCCTGCGCTTCCTGGCGATCGATGCGGTCGAGGCCGCCCAGTCCGGCCATCCCGGCATGCCGATGGGCATGGCCGAGATCGCCGTTGCGCTCTGGACGCGCCACCTCAAGCACGATCCGGCCACCCCGGAGTGGGCCGACCGCGACCGCTTCGTGCTCTCCAACGGGCACGGCTCCATGCTGCTCTACGGACTGCTGCACCTGAGCGGCTACGACCTCACGCTGGACGATATCAAGCAGTTCCGTCAGCTCGACAGCCGCACCGCCGGCCACCCGGAGGTGGGGCACACGCCAGGCGTGGAGACCACCACCGGCCCGCTCGGCCAGGGCCTGGCCAACGCCGTCGGCATGGCCATGGCCGAGAAGCTGCTGGCCGCGGAATTCAACCGCCCCGGCCACACCGTCGTCGACCACCGCACCTGGGTGTTCATGGGCGACGGCTGCCTCATGGAAGGCATCAGCCACGAGGCCGCCAGCCTGGCCGGCGTGCAGCGCCTGTCCAAACTGGTGTGCTTCTGGGACGACAACCGCATCTCCATCGACGGCAACGTCGCCGGCTGGTTCACCGACGACACCCCGGCCCGCTTCCGTGCCTACGGCTGGAACGTGATCGAAGGCGTCGACGGCCATGACGTGGAGGACGTGGACCGCGCCATCCGCGAGGCGCAGGCCAACATGGACAACGACATCGGCCCGACGCTGATCTGCTGCCTCACCACCATCGGCAAGGGCAGCCCCGCCAAGGCCGGCAGCGCTGGCGTGCATGGGGCGCCGCTGGGGGCGGACGAGATCGCCGCCACGCGCACCGCGCTCGACTGGCCCCATGCCCCCTTCGAGGTGCCGGACGAGATCCGCGCGAGCTTCGACGCCCGCGACCGCGGCGAAGCGGCCCGCATCGAGTGGCAGGCCCGCTTCGAGGCCTACCGCGCCGCCCACCCGGAACTGGCCGCCGAGTTCTCCCGTCGGGTCCGTGGCGATCTCCCCTCCAGCTGGCGCGCCCTGGCGCCGGCCCTGGTGCGCCGTGCCGACAACGAAGCGGCCACCGTCGCCACCCGCAAAGCCAGCCAGACGGCCATCGAGCGCCTCGCCCGCGCCCTGCCCGAACTGCTCGGCGGCTCCGCCGACCTGACCCATTCCAACCTCACCGACTGGCCTGAATGCGGCGCCGTGCGCGCCGACCAGTTCGGCCGCCACATCAACTGGGGGGTGCGCGAATTCGGCATGGCGGCAGCACTCAATGGCATCAGCCTGCATGGCGGCTATCTGCCCTTCGGCGCCACCTTCCTGGTGTTCTCCGACTACGCCCGCAACGCCATCCGCATGAGTGCGCTGATGCGCCAGCGGGTGGTTTACGTGATGACCCACGACTCCATCGGCCTGGGCGAGGACGGCCCCACCCACCAGCCGGTCGAGCATGTGCCCAGCCTGCGCCTGATCCCCAACCTGGACGTGTGGCGCCCCTGCGACGCGGTGGAGACCCAGGCCGCCTGGAACGCCGGCATCACCCGCCGGGACGGCCCCGCGCTGCTGGCCCTGTCACGCCAGGCCCTGCCCCACCAGGCGCGCAGCGAAGCCCAGCTCGCGGCCATCGAACGGGGCGGCTATGTGCTCGCCGACGCCCACGATCCGCAATTGATCATCCTCGCCACCGGCTCCGAAGTGGCGCTGGCCATGGCCGCCCGCGACGCCCTGACCGCCGACGGCATCGGCGTGCGCGTGGTGTCCATGCCCTGCACCAATGTCTTCGATCGCCAGGACGACGCGTGGAAGCGCAGCGTGCTGCCCGGCGACATCCCCCGCCTGGCCGTGGAAGCCGCCCAGCCCGATCTGTGGTGGAAGTATCTGGCCGGCGCACCGCGCAGCGCCGTGGTCGGCATCGACCACTTCGGCGCCTCAGCCCCCGCCGGCGCCCTCATGCAGCGCTTCGGCTTCACCGCCGAGGCCGTGACCGGCGCCGCACGCGCGCTGATCGAACCGTGAACACCCCATCCCAGGAGAATCCCCCATGGCCATGATTGCACTACGCCAACTGCTGGACCACGCCGCCGAGCACGGCTACGGCGTGCCGGCCTTCAACATCAACAACATGGAACAGATCCAGGCCATCATGGCCGCCGCCGAGGCGACCGACAGCCCGGTGATCCTCCAGGCCAGTGCCGGCGCCCGCGGCTACGCCGGCGAGCCCTATCTGCGCAAGATGGTGGAGGCGGCAGTCGAGCAGCACCCGCAGATTCCCGTGTGCATGCACCAGGACCACGGCGCCAGCCCGGCCATCTGCCAGCAGTCCATCCGCTCGGGCTTCACCAGCGTGATGATGGACGGCTCCCTGCGCGAGGACATGAAAACGCCCGCCAGCTACGACTACAACGTCGAGGTCACCCGCAAGGTGGTCGAGATGGCCCATGCCGTGGGCGTGAGCGTGGAGGGCGAGCTGGGCTGCCTCGGCTCGCTGGAAACCGGCCAGGCCGGCGAGGAAGACGGTGTCGGCGCCGAAGGCACGCTGGCCCACGACCAGCTGCTCACCGATCCGTCCGAAGCCGCCGACTTCGTCGCCGCCACCGGTGTCGACGCCCTCGCGGTGGCCATCGGCACCAGCCACGGCGCCTACAAGTTCACCCGCCCGCCCACCGGCGACATCCTCGCCATCGACCGCATCCGCGCCATCCATGCGCGGATCCCCGACACCCACCTGGTGATGCACGGCTCCTCCAGCGTGCCGCAGGAGTGGCTCGCCATCATCCGCGAGTTCGGCGGCGAGATCGGCGAAACCTACGGCGTGCCGGTCGAAGCCATCGTCGAAGGCATCAAGAGCGGCGTGCGCAAGGTCAACATCGACACCGACCTGCGCCTGGCCATGACCGGCGCCATGCGCCGCCTCGCGGTGGAAAAGAAGGCCGAATTCGATCCGCGCAAGTTCTTCAAGGCCGCCCGCGACGCCGCCCGCGACATCTGCCAGGCCCGCTTCGAGGCCTTCGGCTCGGCCGGCCACGCCAGCCGCATCCGCCCGCTGCCGCTCGAGGCCCTCGCCCGCCAGTACGCGGGCAAGTAACGATTTGGAGCATTGACCCGGCCACAGCGCAAGACTCGTCCCGATCCCGGCGCCCAGGCCGTTGTTTCCGACCCGCCCTCGTGGCGGGCTTTTTTTGCCCTCGGCAAAACCGCCCCGAGCCGCTATGCTCCTGTCCTTGAAACGAAGCACGCACGGAGACCGGCATGCGACGATTCATCGGCCTCGCCCTCCTGATCCTCACGGCGGTGCTGTTTGCCCTGGTGTCGGTGTCGGCCCTGCTCGACACCCGCCGCGCCGTCTACGCCGAACTGGCCGACTGGCCGACGGCCCCGCCCGCCGCGCTCGACGACGATCTCTACCTGTCGTTGGCCCACGCGCAGCTTGCGCCCGACGGCCGCTGGCGCATCCGGGCGATCGACGGGCATTACCTCATCCCCCTGTTTTCCGCCGCACGCCCGCTGGCGGACGATGCCTACCCGCGCGCCCTGCTCCGGTTGCCGGCCGACCGGCTCGCCGAGCGCCTCGAGCCGCCGGACCGGGTCGACGACGGCATCCGCATCGCCGTCACCGGACGACAGTCCACCGAATGCCACCGGCAGGCGCGACGTGCGCTCGCCCGGGTCGATCCGACGAACCGGCTCGGCACCCGCGCCTGCCTCGACGACGCGCGCCTGCCGGCTGATCCGGTGGCGGTCATGGCCGGGCTGCTCATCCTCGCGGCGCCGCTCGTACTGCTCGGTGTGTGGCTCAGGCGTGGGCCGCCAGCGGCGGCCATGCCACGGGCCGGAAAGATCGCCAAGGGATTCATCGTTCTCGCGTTCGTGATCCTGATCCCGCTGGCCAAGTTCGCCGACAACGCCGGCCCCGCCGCAGTCAAGACCTTCAAGGGCGCGGTGCCCGAGGCCGTCGAAGCGGCCAAGCCGGCGCTGCGCGAGTCCCCGGGGGTCCTCGCGGATGGCACCCCGCTGATCGACCTGAGCGCCCGGGACGATCCGGCGCTGGAACTGTTCGGCAAGGCCAAGGATGCCGCCGACGGGTACCAGCGCCTCGATCAGCTCGGCCTGCTGCCGGACGACGGACTGAGTCGGCAGATCCAGCAGCTCGACAGCCGCATGGAATTCGTCCGCATCGCACCCGGCCTGTTCCGCCTGCACTCGGCACGCACGCTCATGGAAGAGCGCCTGATGCACGGCACGCACACCGTGGCCGGTCGGGTGGTGACGGGACGGGGTGACCTGGCCTGGGACGGCGTCAGACTGACCCCGACCGGCGACGGCCGGATCCGGTTCGTGGCGCTGCTCGATTCCCTGAACCGCCTCCAGCGCGGCCAGCTGCGCTTCGAGACCGGCTCCGTGGCCGACTGGCAGGCCGGACGGGCGGTCACGTTGCGCAGCGACGACCCGGAACTGCGGGTCGCCGTGCACGGCGACCGCATGATCGTGCGCAGGGGCGTGGCAACGCCGGCGCGGCTGGCGAACATCGCGACTGGCGGGGAACGCACTCACCGGAAGGTGCTACGACCGGACCGGTCCGCCACAGCGCGTTGATCCGGCCACAACACCCGATGCGTTCTACCTCAACCCCGTGCGTTCCAGATCACGCGCGCGGAGTGCGCAACCCTTCCATCGACTGCAACGGGTGGGATTACTGCATATCCAAGAACGCCGCTTTATGTTCTAGTCTGCAACGAAGACGAACCCGACCCGTGAAACATTCACCACGTACGACATCATGCATATTCCATTTCTCAGGCGCCTCGGTGCCATCGCCATGTGCTCGATCGTCATGGCTGCGTGCACGTCGAATCCCAGCAAGGACGTCGCAGAGGAAGAACAGCCCCTCTCCCCCGCCGCCATCCACAAGATTGCGTTGATTCGCGTACTGAATCCTGTCGAACTCACCGCGGAGAATCGGGGCGGCCCACTTCCCTTGCTCGGTGCCGTTGGCTGGATAGCACAGCGGCACATCAACGCCAACCGCGGCCAATTCCTCGAACAGGTTTTCCGGAACCAGGCGTTTCTGCCCGGAGACGAGCTGACAAACGCACTGCTCGCAGAACTGCGGGACAAGGGCTATTCAATCGAATATCTCCGCACGGTGCCCCGTGATCTTGAGGATCCATCCGACATTCTCTTTGATGCCATCCAAACGGATGCGGACGCCTTTCTTGTCGTGGAACTGGATGAAATGGGGATCTACTCGGGCGTGACGTCCACCAAGTTCATGCCGCGTTTGAACGTGGATGTCGAGCTGCTCGGTCGAATCGATCAGTCGGAAGTCTTCTCGCAGTCGATTGAGTACGGTGTCGACGCCGACGAACACAATGACGAGGAAATCCCCGCGGATCCAAAGTATGCCTATGGATCTTTTGGCGAAGCGGTGGAACACCAAACCGATCTGATCGAAGGTTTCAGAAGAGGTATTGGTGCCATCGCGGCGTCGATTGTTCGTCAGCTCCGTGAACGTGGTGTCGATGCAGGGCCTGTCCCGGCAATCACCGCAGGCCTGAGCGGGCATGCCGCTCACGACGATGGCCAGGCGAGCAATGACTCACCCTAGCCAGGGGCCATCCGGGCGGGCGACGTTTTCAGCGACGCCCGATCGAACCCGTATCAGAGCGTCCGTGACCTGTCCTAAATAGCGTTGACACCTAGTCAGGACGGGTCACAAGCTCGCGGCTCAGGCGCTGGCTTTCTGCACCCGGCGGTTGCGCACCGCCTCGGCCAGGGTCTCGAGCACCTGCACGCTGTCGTCCCAGCCGATGCAGGCGTCGGTGATGCTCTTGCCGTATTCGAGCTCGCAGCCGGGCTTGAGGTCCTGGCGGCCTTCCTTGAGGTGGGACTCGATCATCACGCCGATGATGCGATCGTCACCGGCGCTCATCTGGCCGGCCACGTCGTTGGCCACCTCGATCTGCAGCCGGTGCTGCTTGCGGCTGTTGGCATGGGAGAAGTCGATCATCACCCGTGCCGGCACCGAACTGGCAGCCAGCTCCTTGCAGGCGGCGTCCACGCTCTCGGCGTCGAAGTTGGTGCTCTTGCCGCCACGCAGGATCACGTGGCAGTCCTCGTTGCCGCTGGTGGACACGATGGCCGAGTGCCCGGCCTTGGTCACCGAGAGGAAGTGGTGCGGCGATTGGGCGGCCTTGATGGCGTCCACGGCGATCTTGATGTTGCCGTCGGTGCCGTTCTTGAAACCCACCGGGCAGGACAGGCCGGACGCCAGCTCGCGGTGCACCTGGCTTTCCGTGGTGCGCGCGCCGATGGCGCCCCAGCTGATGAGGTCGGCCACGTACTGCGGGGTGATCATGTCGAGGAACTCGGTGCCGGCGGGCAGGCCGAGTTCGTTGATTTCCCACAGCAGCTTGCGCGCCAGGCGCAGGCCTTCGTTGATCTTGAAGCTGCCGTCCAGGTAGGGATCGTTGATGAGCCCCTTCCAGCCCACCGTGGTGCGCGGCTTTTCGAAGTAGACGCGCATGACGATGACCAGGTCGTCCTTGAGCCGGTCGGCCTCGTCCTTGAGCAGGCGGGCGTATTCCATCGCGGCGTCGTAGTCGTGGATGGAGCACGGGCCGATGATGACGAGCAGCCGGTCGTCCATGCCGTGCAGGATCCGGTGCAGGTTCCGACGGGTTTCCCACGCCGTGGCGGCGGCCGTCTCGGTGGCCGGAAATTCGCGCAGGACATGGGCCGGCGGGGCCAGTTCCTTGATCTCCTTGATACGGACGTCGTCGATGGGTTTGAGGGACTCGGGCATCGGGCTTCCTGAAAAAACTGGTGTAAAAACAAGCGCTCAAGTGTAGCCCAATCCCCCATTGATTGTCGCTGTCGCGCCGATTGCGAAACCCGATGACGGGCAACCGGGTCGTCCGTGCGATCCTCACCCCCCGTGGGACGGCGACCTCCCACGGCCGAACGATGCCCGGCGCGACCGGTCAACCCTGCAACCCCGATTGCGAACATGATCGGCCCCCGTGTGTAAGAAAGCGCGGGCCCGATCGGTCCAATGGGGGAAGCCACCCGAACGAGAACCGACATGCTCATCAAACGCCCCGACGATATCCGCCCTTCCGAGATCACCGCCCCCGAGCTGTACGCGCGCCGCCGCGAGTTTCTGAAGCTCGCCGGCCTGGGCGCGGCCGGCCTCACCCTGGCCCGCCCGGGGCGGTTGCTCGCGGCCGAGTCACAACTGCCCGGCCCGTTCCTCAAGAGCCCGCTGAGCACCATGGAGGCGCTCACGCCCCGCAAGGACGCGACCAGCTACAACAACTTCTACGAGTTCGGCACCGACAAGTCCGACCCGGCGGAAAACGCCGGCGTGATGAAGACCCGGCCGTGGACGGTGACGGTGGACGGGCTGGTGGGCAAGCCGCGCACCTTCGACATCGACGAGATCATCAAGCTGGCCCCGCTCGAGGAGCGCATCTACCGGCTGCGTTGCGTGGAGGCGTGGTCCATGGTCATCCCCTGGGTGGGTTTTCCGCTCTCGGCCCTGCTCAAGCAGGTCGATCCGCTGGGCAGCGCGAAGTACGTGGAATTCACCTCCCTCTACGACCCGAAGATCATGACCCGCCTGCCGATCCTGCACTGGCCCTACACCGAGGGGCTGCGCCTGGACGAGGCCATGCATCCGCTGACTCTGATGGCGGTGGGCCTGTATGGCGACGAGCTGCCGAACCAGAACGGCGCGCCGCTGCGTCTGGTGGTGCCGTGGAAGTACGGCTTCAAGAGCGCCAAGTCGATCGTGCGCATCCGCCTCACCGACAAGCAGCCCCACACCGCATGGAACGATGCGGCACCGAACGAATACGGCTTCTACTCCAACGTGAACCCGAAGGTCGATCACCCGCGCTGGAGCCAGGCCAAGGAGCGCCGCATCGGCGATTTCTTCAAGCGCCCGACCTTGCCCTTCAACGGCTATGCCGACCAGGTCGCCTCGCTGTATGCTGGCATGGACCTGCGCGCCAACTTCTGAGCCCATGAACACCGCAACCCAACCCCGTCACGGCGGCCTGCGCATGCTGTCGCCTACGCACATCCGCATCGTCAAGTCGGTGCTGTTCATCGTCTGCCTGGTGCCGCTGAGCCTGCTGGTGGCGCGCTTCTTCCATGACGATCTGGGCGCCAACCCGATCGAGACCATCACCCACGCCACCGGCGACTGGACCCTGCGCTTCCTGCTCATCACGCTCGCGGTGACGCCCCTGCGGCGCCTGACCGGCTGGCACTGGCTGATCCGGCTGCGGCGCATGCTGGGCCTGTACGCCTTTTTCTACGCCACCCTGCACTTCCTCACCTATGTGGTGCTGGACCAGTTCTTCGACGGCTGGGCGATCGTGCTCGACGTGCTCAAGCGCCCGTACATTACCGTCGGTTTCGCCGCCTTCGTGCTGCTGATCCCGCTGGCGGTCACGAGCACCAACCGGATGATCAAACGCCTGGGCGGCAAACGCTGGCAAGCCCTGCACCGGTCGGTGTACGCCATCGCCATCCTCGGCGTGGTGCACTACTGGTGGCTGGTGAAGGCGGATCTGACCGAGCCGATCCTCTATGGGCTCATCCTCGCCGGCCTGCTGGGCGTACGCGCCCACTGGCGCAACGAGGAGCGCAAGCGCCAGTTGGGCGGCGCCTACGCGACGCGCGCCCCGGGCGGACCGAAGATCGACGGTCGAATCATCCCGATCCATCCGAAATAAGAAAAGGCGTGCCGCGGCACGCCTTTTTCACTGCGCCGCAGCCCGTCAGGCCGGCTTGCGGATGGCGTGCTTGGGGCGCCAGGCCCGCGTGACTGCCTCGTTGGTTTCCACGTAGGGCCCGCCGATCAGATCGATACAGTAGGGCACGGCCGCGAAGATGCCCTCGGCGATGAGCGCACCGGCCTTGTCGCGCGCACCTTCGAGCGTCTCGCGGATGGCCTTGGGCTGACCGGGCAGATTGATGATGAGGGTCTTGCCGCGGATGACCGCCACCTGACGCGAGAGGATCGCGGTGGGCACGAAATTGAGACTGATCTGGCGCATCTGCTCGCCAAAGCCCGGCATCACCTTGTCGGCCACCGCCACGGTGGCCTCGGGGGTCACGTCTCGCGGCGCCGGTCCGGTCCCGCCGGTGGTGAGTACCAGATCGCAGCCGGCCGTGTCGCACAACTCGATCAGGGTCTGCTCGATGATCGGCTGCTCGTCGGGGATCAGCCGTTCCACGGCCTCCCACGGCGAGGTGAGCGCACCGCCGAACCAGTTCTTGAGCGCCGGAATGCCCTCGTCTTCGTAACCGCCACTCGAGGCCCGGTCGCTGATGGATACCAGGCCGATGCGAATCAGATCGCCACTCATGTTTCCTCCCCTTGTTTCAGTCGCCGCTGCCGGCTTCGTCGATATCGCGCAGCACGCGGAAGATGTCCCGATAGGCTCTGGGCGGCTTGCCCGCCTCCCGTTCCTTGAGTGCATTGCGCCGGAGCACCCGCAATCGCTGCAGATCGGCGCCCGGATGGGACTCCGCCACCTCGAACAGCACACCCTCGTCCTCCAGCAGGCGCTCGCGCAGTCGCTCGAGCCGGTGCTGGCGCGCCACCTCCTCCGCCGACACCCCCTTGAGCGCATCGAGCGCGGCCTGGATCGGTTCCGGATCGATGCTGCGCATGAGCTTGCCGATGTATTGCAGCTGGCGGCGCTTCGCTTCGTTCTTCCGGAAGCGCTGGTGATCGCGGATCGCGTCGAGCAGATCGTCCGGCATCGGAATGCGGGCGAGCTGGTCGGCGTTGAGTCTGACAAGCTCCGCGCCCAGATCCTGCAGGGCGTGGCTCTCCCGCTTGCGCTGGGACTTGCTCGGCCCGTCGTAGGCGTCGAACTCCTCGTCGTCGTGGTCGTCCGGTGAATGCGGATTCATTTGCCCTCGGGCCGTGGTGCGAAAGGGTTAAGATTATAGCTTTACCGCCCCAGCCCAAGAGATTTCATGTCCCAGCCAGGATTCAGCTACACGCAGGCGCACCTGCGCCAGATCGCCGCCGATATTCTCAGGCATGCCAAGGCCAAGGGCGCCAGCGCCTGCGAGACCGACGTCTCCGAAGGCTTCGGCGCCTCCGTGAGCGTGCGCAAGGGCGAAGTGGATACCATCGAGTACAACCGCGACAAGGGGGTCGGGGTCACTGTCTACCTGGGCCAGCAGCGCGGCTACGCCAGCACCTCGGACTTTGCCCCCGAGGCGCTGGAGAAGACCGTCGAAGCCGCCCTGTCGATCGCGCGCTTCACCGCCGCGGACGACTGCGCCGGGCTCGCCGATCCAGCGTTGATGGCCACCGAGTTTCCGGATCTGGACCTGCACCACCCCTGGCAGCTGCCGGTCGAGTCGGCCATCGAACTGGCCCAGGCCTGCGAGGCCGCGGCCTACGACACCTCGGACCTGATCACCAACTCCGAAGGGGCCGGCGTGTCGATCCAGGAATCCCAGTTCGTCTCCGCCAACAGCCTCGGCTTCATGGGCGGCTATGCGACCTCGCGTCACTCCACCTCGTGCTCGGTGATCGCCGGCGAGGGCGATGCCATGCAGCGCGAGTTCTGGTACGACAGCAAGCGTGACGCGACCAAACTGATGGCGGCCGAGGCCATCGGCCGCAAGGCCGCCGAACGGGCGGTGGCGCGCCTGGGCGCCCGTCAGGTGGGCACCGCCGAAGTGCCGGTACTCTTCGAAGCCCCGGTCGCCGCCGGCCTCATCGGCAGTTTCGTCGGCGCCGTCAGTGGCGGCGCGCTGTACCGCAAATCCAGCTTCCTGCTCGACAGCCTCGGCCAACAGGTGTTCTCGCCCATCGTCAACCTGTCCGAACGCGCCTACCTGAAGAAAGGCTTCGGCTCCGGCCCCTTCGACGACGACGGCGTGCAGACCCGCGACCGCGAGGTCATCGTCGACGGCATGCTGCAAGGCTACTTCCTGAGCACCTACTCGGCCCGCAAGCTCGGCATGCAGACCACCGGCAATGCCGGCGGTGCGCACAACCTGATCCTGCATCCGGGTGAAGACGACTTCGACGGCCTGCTGCGTCGCATGGGCCGCGGCCTGGTGGTCACCGAACTGCTCGGTCACGGCGTCAACACCGTGACCGGCGACTACTCCCGCGGTGCCGCCGGCTTTTGGGTCGAAAACGGCCAGATCGCCTACCCGGTGCAGGAAATCACCATCGCTGGCAACCTGCGCGACATGTTCCTCGGCATCCAGGCCATCGGCAACGACGTCCTCCACCGCGGCGCCCGACAGACCGGTTCCATCCTCATCGACCGGATGATGGTGGGCGGGGAGTAAACGGCCCCCACGCTCGCATCCGCTCGCTGCCCCCCGAGGGGGCTGCGCCGACCTTGGGGCGGCCCGGCGCTCGGCGCGCACGGCCCCCACGTTCGCATCCGCTCGCTGCCCCCCGAGGGGGCTGCGCCGACCTTGGGGCGGCCCGGCGGACGGCGCGCACGGCCCCCACGTTCGCATCCGCTCGCTGCCCCCCGAGGGGGCTGCGCCGACCTTGCCTCTCGGCGGCGTTCGCCACTCAAGGCGAAACACCCAACGAAAATGCCTTGGTCATTACCGATGCGCCGTCAGCTCAGCCCATATTCCGAGGGCGATCCCCGCGCCCGGGCTCGGCCAGCGCCCTCCCGATGCCCTGCGCCGATTGGCGCTTGTGGGAAACCCCTATTTCTGCGGCCGATTGGCGGTTCCTATAATCAGGACCGCTTCATCACAAAAACATAGCCGTCATTACGATCCACTAAAGAGCGAGGAGACTTATGGAACGCCGTTCCTTTCTGAAAAAAACGGGTGTTGGCATTGCTGCCGGCGCCGTCGCCGCACCGGCCATCGCCCAGTCCATGCCGACGCTGAACTGGCGTCTGGCCTCCAGTTTCCCGAAGAGTCTCGACACCATCTACGGTGCGGCCGAAGTCTTCGCCAATCGCGTCTCTGCCGCAACGGGCGGCAAGTTCCAGATCCGCGTCTTCGCCGGTGGCGAGATCGTGCCGGCCTTCTCGGTCATGGATGCAGTGAAGGACGCCACAGTGGAAGCCGGGCATACGGCCTCCTACTATTTCTTCGGCAAGGACCCCACGTTCGCGTTCGACACGGCGGTGCCCTTCGGCATGAACGCCCGAGAGTTCAACGCATGGTTCATGCATGGCGGCGGCGACAAGTTGTTGCGCGAGTTCTTCGGCACCTACAACATCATGAACTTCCCGATGGGCAACACCGGTGCCCAGATGGGTGGCTGGTTCCGCAAGGAAATCAAGTCGCCCGCCGATCTGAAGGATCTGAAGGTCCGCGTGGGGGGCTTCGCCGGCAAGGTGCTGTCGAAACTCGGCGCTGTGCCGCAACAGATTCCCGGCGGGGACGTCTATCCGTCCCTGGAGAAAGGGACCATCGACGCGGCCGAGTGGATCGGCCCCTACGATGACGAGAAACTCGGTTTCCAGAAAGTGGCCCAGTACTACTACTACCCGGGCTGGTGGGAAGGGGGTGCCAACCTCTCCCTGTACATTAACCACGACAAGTGGAAGGCGCTGCCCGACGAGTACAAGGCCATCGTCGAAGCCGCTGCAGCCGAAGCGAACGTGGACATGCTCGCCAAGTACGATGCCAAGAACCCGGACGCCCTGAAACGCCTGGTGGCCAATGGAGCCAAGCTGCGCCCCTTCCCGAAGTCGGTCATGGATGCCTGCTACAAGGCCGCCCTGGAAGTCTATGCGGAAACCAGCGCCAGCAACGCGACCTTCAAGAACATGTACGAGGCGTATTCGAAGTTCCGCGACGACCAGAACCTCTGGCACAGCGTGGCGGAAGGCAACTTCGACCGCTACATGCAGACGCGCAAGCGCTGATCGGGCGAGACGCCAATGCGAAAACCCCGCCGGTCCGGCGGGGTTTTTCGTTCATGCGTTCTGCGATTTCTCCTCATCGCTCCGACTGTGCTCCCGTCGTTCCGCCTCGGGAATGGCCGGCGCCTCAATGGGTGCCGCCTCGACCACCGGCGCCCCGTCCGGCATCGCGGGAGACGCCTGGTCACCCAGGTCTTCGGCGCCGGCAGGCGCTTCCGCTGCAGCCTCGTCGGATCCCGCCGACGACGGAGTTTCGACCGCGCCGGCACCGGCAATCATCAGCGACGGCACCTCGGCACCCGCGAGCTGGATGCCGACACGGTCACGGAACAGATCCCGTTCCGCATCCGCCGACAAGGCCTTGTGGCTGGTGGACAGATGGTTGAACAAGGCCTTGTAGGAACCGGCCATGGACGCGAACAGGGTCGCCGTCTCCTCGAAGTGTTCGTCGACTGCCTTGCGATAGCGAGCCGCCTCGTCCTTCTGCTGCTCCAGTTCCGCAGCCAACCCGTCGGCGCGCTTGCGCACGCCCCCGGCGAACCGCCCGATCAGGAAGCCGACGGCAAGGGCCACCAGCACGCCCACGATCAGCACCGGCCAGAAGATTTCGGTCGTCATCTCATTCCTCCCAGATCACCAATAACCGTCGTTGCGCAAGGCGGCCGTCAGGCCCCCGCGTCGTCCGACAACGAAGGAATCCAGTATAACGAAGACCGGTGCTGCGCCGCACCATCACTGAGTGCGGCAACGCCCATGAAGGCTGGACGCGCCTGACGGTGTCAGGCCCCGACGCCGGCGGAACCGTTGCCGGCTGCCGGCAAGCGCCGTCAGGCGGTCGGCAAGATCGCAGCGGCCCCCCTGGGCCGTTCCCGCCGCTCGGCTTCCGGGATCAGCGGCTCGCCGATCTGGCGCACATCGATCAAGGGCTCGCCCTCGGGCATGGCCGGGGACGCCTGGTCGCCCAAGCCATCATCCGCACGCCTTGACGCCGTGCTGTCGGACGCCGACGGCGGCCCCGGCGGATCGATCACCCGGGCCGTCCCACGACCCAGCCGCCCGAAATAGAAGCCGAGTCCGAGTGACACCACGGCCACGACCAACACCACCGACCAGATGGATTCCTGTCCCATTGGCAACCTCCGGGAAGATTCGCAGCGATGACTGCCGCGCCCACGACGAGGGGTATCGCAAGACACCGCTGACCATGACAAAGACTCAGTATAGTCAAGCCGACGACCAATGCTGGCCGGTCTAGGTGGCCATACGGCGGCCATTGAAACCGAATCTTTTTCCGCACCGGATACGCCTCCTGCAGACACGAAAAAGCCGCCCCGCGGGCGGCCTGATCGGGTGCGGGGCGATGCGCCCTTACACCTGCATGTTCATGATGTCCTGATAGGCGGAAACGAGTTTGTTGCGCACCTGGGTCATCTGCTGAAAACTGAGGTTCGCCTTCTGCAGATTGACCATCACGTCCTGGAGATTGACGTTCGGATCGCCGGCGCTGAAGGACTTGGCCATCTGCTGGGCATCCTGCTGGGCCGCGCTGACCTCGGCCAGGGCGTTTTGCAGCGCATCGCCGAAGCTGGGGCCGTCGGTCGCCTGCGCGGCGGACGCGCTCTTGCCGCCGGCCGCCTGGGCGGTGGCGCGCAATTCGCTCAGAACCTTGTCGATTCCCCCGGTATCCATGCCAGATCAGTCCAGATATGTGTGATGTGTCGACAGTATGGTTGCAAGGCGCGTGCCATCGCAAGCCGCATCAATCGATGCTGTGGCCCTCTTCACGGTACTGCTGCAGCTTGTAGCGCAGCGTGCGCTCGGAAATGCCCAGTTTTTCAACGGCTTTCTTGCGTGACCCGCCCACGGCGCGCAGCGTCGACAGGATGTGCTCACGTTCCAGATCCTTCATGTTGGTGGCGCTGCCGGCCGGCGGTGCGGGCGCGACGGCGGCAAGATTTGCCGCTTCGGCGGCAGCGCTTGCCGCCACGCCCGGGCTGGCGCCGATGGTCGGCGTATGGCCGAGACACAGGCGCAGCGTGTCGGCGCCGATGACGCCCCCGGTGGCGAGAATCAGCGCCCGCTGCATGGCGTTGTCCAGCTCGCGGGCGTTGCCCGGCCACGGATAGCGCACCATCAGTTCGGCCGCATCGGCTGCCAGCGACGCCTGACGCCCGATCCGTTCGCCGTGGCGCGCGAGGAAGTGCCGACCCAGGGCAATGATGTCGCCCGGCCGTTCGCGCAGCGCCGGGATCGCCAGCGGAAACACGTTGAGGCGGTAGTACAGATCCTCGCGGAAGCGCCCGGCGGCGACCTCCGCGACCATGTCGCGGTTGCTCGTGGCCAGCACGCGGATGTCCAGGTGAATGGGTTTCTTGCCGCCCACCCGCTCCACTTCGCGCTCCTGCAGCACCCGCAGCAGCTTGGCCTGCAGGCCCAGGGGCATCTCCGAAATCTCGTCGAGCAGCAAGGTGCCGCCGTCGGCCTGTTCGAACTTGCCCGCCTGGGCGGTCTGGGCGCCGGTGAAGGCCCCTTTCTCGTAACCGAACAGCGTCGCCTCGAGCAGGTTGTCGGGAATCGCGGCGCAGTTGATCGCCACGAAAGGCTTGGCGCGCCGCGGCGAGTGAGCATGGATGTAGCGCGCGAACACTTCCTTGCCGGTGCCCGATTCACCGGTGAGCAGCACGGTGGCGTCGGTCTCGGCCACCCGCGCGGCGAGCGCGGTCAGCTCGCGGGTGCGCGCATCCTCGGCGATGGTGCCGTCGCCACTGGCCACCGGGGTGGCATAACGGCGTACATGGGCCAGCAGCACTTCGGGTTCGAAGGGTTTGAGGAGGAAGTCGCAGGCTCCGCCCTGCATGGCCGACACCGCCTTTTCCACATCGCCGAAGGCGGTCATCAGCATGACCGGCAGCTGCGGCAGGCGGGCGCGGATCTCGCCCAGCAGGGTCAGCCCGTCCATGGGATCCATCTTGAGGTCGCTGACGACGAGGTTGAACACCCCGTGCTCCAGCGCCTCGAGCGCGGCGGGGCCGCCATCCACGGCGGTGACCTGATGGCCCTCCATCTCCAGGGTCAGGCCGACCGCATCACGCAGGGCGTCGTCGTCTTCGACGAGCAGCAGGTTCAGGGCTTCACTCATGAGGGGTCTCGTTGTCGTCGCCCTCGGCGGCCAGGGGCACGCTCAGGCGGAAGGTGGTGCCCGCCTCGGGGCGGGAGGTCAGATCGATGTCGCCCCCATGGGCGCGGGCGACGCCGCGCGCGATGGCCAGGCCGAGGCCGGTGCCTTCGGCACGGGTGGTGAAGAAGGGCTCGAACAGCCGTTGCTGCTGCTCCGGGGCGATACCCTTGCCGGTATCGGACACGGTGAACACCACCTGGCGGCCATCGCGCTGCGCGTCGAGCCGGACCTGCCCCGACTCGGGGGTGAATTGCAGCGCGTTTTCGAGCAGGTTGGTGAGCGCGCCGGCCAGGGCCTTGCGATCCGCGACCAGCCGGGTCTGGCCACACCCGCAGGCGTGCTCGAAGTCGATGCCGCGCTCGCGTGCGATCGGCTCGAGGGTGTGAGCCAGCTCCTCGACCAACGCGCACACGGGCACCGGCTCGCGTCCGAGGCAGTCACCGCGCGCGAACAGCAGCATGTCGCGGATCAGGCGTTCGAGATGACGCAGGCGCTCGACGGCGCGGCCGGCCACGCGGGTGCGCTCCTCGCCGGCGAGCTGGGGCTTGCCCAGGGAGCTGGTGTACAACAGGGCCGCGGACAACGGCGTGCGCAGCTGATGCGCAAGGCCGGCGACCATCTCGCCCATGGCCGCGAGGCGCGCGTTGCGCTCGGCCTCGCGCTGCATGCGATGGGTGTCGGTCACATCGTGCATGAGCACGATGCTGCCCTCGCCCGAATCGAGCGCCGTGGCCGACAGCGCGATGCGGCGCGGCGCGGCGCCGGGCGCGGCCTCCAGCTCCATCTCGCCCGGCGTCTCGGTGGCCGTGAAACGGGTGCTCGCCATCGCCCACGGCTGGCCGTCGAGATCCTCGCCCAGCCAGGCGCTCGCCGCCCGGTTGATCTGCACCACGCAGCCCTCGCGGTCGAGCACGACCACCCCGGCCGGCAGAGCGGTCATGAGCACCGAGAGGCGCTCGTTGAGCTGGGCGACCTGCCCCTGCAGGCCGGCATAGGCCTCCGTCAGTTCCGCCGAGACGCGGTTGAACTGTTCGAAGGCTTCGGCCAACTGGGCCGCATTGAGCGGCGGTGTCGTGGTTTCGGTCACGGGGTGTCCGGGTGGCTGTCGGTGTGATGCACAGTGCGAAGCCTAAGGGTGGACGGGCCCGGAAGAGGCGGCAAATAGGCGGCAAAAACTGCCGCTTTTTTGCCATACGCTTTTGCAATTGCGCAGCGAGAATGCCTCCATCGAAAAAAGCGACATCGCGAAGGACCGACCCGATGGCCACCGCGCAAGATGCCGCTGCAGCCGGCGCCTCGCCCCTGCAGCAAGCGTTTCAGAACTTCAACGCCCTGCCCGCACGCCAGAAGCTGGCGATGATGGCCGCGCTCGCCGCGGCGATCGCGCTGGCGGTGGGCGTGCTGCTGTGGAGCCGCACCCCCGACTACGCCGTGCTGTTCTCCAATCTGGAAGAGCGTGATGGCGGCGCCATCGTCACCGCCCTGCAGCAGCAGAACGTGCCCTACAAGTTCGGCGCGGGCGGCGCGGCGATCATGGTGCCGGCCGACCGGGTGCACGACATCCGCCTGCAGCTGGCAGCCCAGGGCCTGCCCCGGGGCGGTCTGGTCGGTTTCGAGCTGATGGAGAACCAGAAGCTCGGGGTCTCCCAGTTCCATGAACAGATCAACTACCAACGCGGCCTCGAGGGTGAGCTGGCGCGCACCATCCAGTCCATCTCCTCGGTGGCCGGCGCGCGGGTGCATCTGGCGATTCCGAAGCGCACCGCCTTCCTGCGCGACGCCAAGCAGCCGACCGCCTCGGTGTTTGTGAACCTCTATCCGGGACGCAATCTGGACGCCGCCCAGGTGGCCGGCATCGTCCATCTGGTGGCTGCGAGCGTGCCCAACATGTCGAACGACGACGTGAGCGTCATCGACGAGACCGGCAAGCTGCTCACCAACAAGGCCGACCCGCTGCGCGCGGCCGGCCTCGACCCCACCCAGATCAGCTACGTGCAGGAACTCGAAGACACCTACGCCCGCCGGGTCGACACCATCCTCGAACCTCTCGTGGGCAAGGGCAACTTCCGCGTGCAGGTGGCCGCGGACGTGGACTTCAACCGGGTCGAGCAGACCGACGAGATCTACAAGCCCAATCCGGAGCCGGACCAGGCGATCCGCTCGCAGCAGAAGAGCGAGGCGATCACCCGGGACCCCAACGCCAAGGGCGTGCCCGGCGCGCTGTCCAACCAGCCGCCGGTGCCGGCGACCGCACCGATCACCAACCCGGCCAGCGGCACCGCGACCACGCAGGACAACTTCCAGACCAAGAACACCAGCGTCACCACCAACTACGAGGTGGACAAGACCATCTCCCACACCCGCCACGCCATGGGCGCCATCAAGCGGCTGTCGGTGGCGGTGCTGGTCAATCACCGCAAGCAGACGGATCGCAACGGCAAGGAGACCATGGTCGCGCCCAGCGACGCGGAACTGGAGCGCATCAACAAGCTGGTGCGCGAGGCCGTCGGCTTCAACGCCGCCCGTGGCGATACACTCAACGTGGCAGCCAGCGCGTTCGCGCCGGAGACCTTCGAGACCGCACCCGCGTTGCCGATCTGGAAGGATCCGGACATGATCGCCATGGCCAAGGAGGCGCTGCGCTACCTCATCCTGGCGGCAGTGCTCGCCTACGTGGCCTTCGGCGTGATCAAGCCGCTGATGAAGTCGATCACCCCGCCGCCGCGCGCGGCCGGAGACGAAGAGGAGGACGCGGCCATGGCCGAAGGCGAGGAAGGAGAGGAAGGCGCCCGCACGACCCTGTCGCACGCCGCCCAGGTGGCCTCCAGCTACGAAGCCAAGCTGGCGCGGGCGCGCGAGCTGGCCAAGGGCGACCCCAAGATGGTCGCCAACCTGATCAAGGAATGGATGGGCGTCAATGAGGAGGCGCGCAAATGAGCGCTGAAGACGGCACCGAAAAAGGCGCCCTGCTGCTGCTGTCGCTCGGGTCGGACGAAGCGGCCGAAGTGCTCAAGCACCTCGGCCCGAAGGAAGTGCAGAAGCTCGGCCTCACCATGGCCAAGCTGCCCTCGCATCCGCGCTCCAAGGTCGAACCCCTGCTCGACGAGCTGGAAACCCACAGCGAGAAGGGCTCGCCCATCGAGGCGAACGAGGAAGAGATCCGCGCCATGCTCACCAAGGCGCTCGGCGACGACCGCGCCGCGCACATCATCTCGCGCGTGCTGCAGGGCTCCGACACCGCCGGCATCGAAAGCCTCAAGTGGATGGACGCGGCCACCGCGGCCGATCTGATCAAGAACGAACACCCGCAGATCATCGCCACCATCCTGGTGCATCTGGAATACGACCAGGCCGGCGAGATCCTCAAGCATTTCACCGACCGCCTGCGCAACGACGTGGTGCTGCGCATCGCCACCCTCGACGGGGTGCAGCCGACCGCGCTCAAGGAACTGAACGACGCCCTCTCGCGCACCCTGTCCGGCGCCTCCACGGTCAAGAAGGCGGCCATGGGTGGCGTGCGCCATGCCGCCGACATCCTCAACTTCGTCGGCGCCGCGGCCGAGACGGCCGTCATCGACAACGTGCGCGAATACGACCCCGACCTGGCGCAGAAGATCCTCGACGAGATGTTCGTGTTCGACAACCTCATGGACATCGACGACCGCGGCATCCAGACCATCCTGCGCGAGGTGCAGTCCGACTCGCTGGTGGTGGCCCTCAAGGGCGCCACCGAGGAGATGCGCGAGAAGATCTTCAAGAACATGTCCCAGCGCGCCGCCGAGATGCTGCGCGAGGACCTCGAATCGCGCGGCCCGGTGCGCCTGTCCGAAGTGGAAGCGGAGCAGAAGGAAATCCTCAAGATCGTCCGCCGCCTGGCCGAGGAAGGCCAGATCATGCTCGGCGGCAAGGGAGGCGACGATGCCTTCGTGTAATCGCAGCGGGGGCCGGCCGTGAGCTTTCATCGCAACCAGGCCGCCGGCGCCTATCGCCGCTGGGACCCGCCCAGCTTCGACGCCCCGCCCGAACCCGAGCCGGCACCGGTCGAGCTCGACTCCCCCGAACCGCCGCCGGAACCCGAGACCTTCGAACCCGAGGCGGACGCCGAACCGCCGTTCAAGCTGCCCACGGCCGAGGACATCGAACGCATCCACGACGAAGCGCGCAAGGAAGGCTACGCCGCCGGCTACGAGGAGGCGACCGCGCGCGGTCGCATGGAAGCCCTGCAACTGCACACCCTGGTCGAAAACCTCGACGCCGCCATGACCCAGCTCGACCAGGACGTGGCCGAGGAAGTGCTCGCTCTGTCCCTCGAAGTGGCCCGCCAGATGGTCCAGCACAGCATGCACGAGCATCCGGCCATGGTGGTGGACGTGGTGCGCGAGGCCCTGCATCACCTGCCCCAGGGGCGCGCCCTCATCCACCTGAACCCCGAGGACGCCTCCCTGGTGCGCGAGTACCTGGGCGAACAGCTCAAGCACAACGAACACCGCCTGGTCGAGGACGACACCGTGGCACGCGGCGGCTGCCGCGTCGAAGCCGCCGGCTCCATGGTCGACGCCACCGTGCAGACCCGCTGGCGCCGCATCATGGAAAACCTCGGCCGCGACGACACCGAGTGGGAGGCGCAGGACTGACATGGAGCGTCACACGGACACCTGGCGCCGATTCCTGTCCGACGCACAGCGCCTGGCCGGCGCGACCAGTCCGTTCCAGATGTCCGGCCGTCTCACCCGCATCAACGGCCTGGTGATGGAAGCGGCCGGCCTCAAGCTGCCGCTCGGCTCCGGCTGCCGCATCGTGGTGCCCGGCGGCGGCTCGGTGGAAGCCGAGGTGGTCGGCTTCAACGGCGAGCGCATCTACATGATGCCCACCGACGATGTGTTCGGCCTCGCCCCCGGCGCCCAGGTGCTGCCCATCGAACCCGTGCAGCCCAAGCTCATCGCCGGCCAGCGCACGGTGCCGCGCCGGCGCGCCTCCGACCGCGCCAAGCACCTGCCGCTCGACGACGCCCTGCTCGGCCGCGTGGTCGACGGTGCCGGTCGTCCGCTGGACGGCCTCGGGCCGCTGGAAGCCGAACACAGCCGCTCGCTCCAGAGCCGCCCCTTCAACCCGCTGCAGCGCGCCCCCATCAGCCAGTCGCTGGATGTGGGCATCCGCGCCATCAACGCCCTGCTCACCATCGGCCGCGGCCAGCGCATGGGCCTGTTCGCCGGCTCCGGCGTGGGCAAGTCGGTGCTCATCGGCATGATGGCCCGCTACACCAAGGCCGACGTGATCGTGGTCGGGCTGATCGGCGAACGGGGCCGCGAGGTCAAGGAATTCATCGAGCAGAACCTGGGCGAGGAAGGCCGCGCCCGCTCGGTGGTGGTCGCCGCCCCCGCCGACACCAGCCCGCTGATGCGCCTGCAGGGCGCCGCCTACGCCACCACCATCGCCGAATACTTCCGCGACCAGGGCAAGCAGGTGCTGCTGATCATGGACTCGCTCACCCGCTACGCCATGGCCCAGCGCGAGATCGCCCTGGCCATCGGCGAACCGCCGGTCACCCGCGGCTATCCGCCCTCGGTGTTCGCCCGCCTGCCGGCCCTGGTCGAGCGTGCCGGCAACGGCCCCGACGGCGGCGGCTCCATCACCGCCTTCTACACCGTGCTCGCCGAGGGCGACGATCAGCAGGACCCGATCGCCGACTCGGCGCGCGCCATCCTCGACGGCCACATCGTGCTCTCGCGCGCGCTGGCCGATCAGGGGCACTACCCGGCCATCGACATCGAACAGTCCATCAGCCGGGCCATGCACAACCTGGTCAAGCCGGCCCACTTCGAGCATGTGCGCAAGTTCAAGCAACTGTTCTCGCGCTACCAGCGCTCGCGCGATCTCATCGCCGTGGGCGCCTACCAGCCCGGCTCCGACCCGGTGCTCGACCAGGCGGTCGAGGCCTACCCGGCCCTCGAGGCCTACCTGCAGCAGGCCATCGACGAGCGCGAAGGCTACGAGGATGCGGTCGCCAAGCTGCACCGGCTGTTCGGCGACGAGATCTGAACCATGCCGGCCTGCCCCGCCCCTAAAGAATTCGCCCCCCTGGCCGTTGAACGGCTTGCATGGCGGCCTCGTGCCGCCATCGGCAACGGAGCAGACGGATGACCAAACCGTTTCCGTTGCAGACCCTGCTCGACATGGCCAACAGCCGCATGGACGACGCCGCGCGCCGTCTGGGCGAACTGATCGCCAACGAGACGGAAGATTGTCGCAAGCTGGAACTGCTCGAGAACTACCGGGCCGAATATCAGGCGAAGTTCGCCGAGGCGCTGCGCAACGGCATCGATCCGCAGGCCATGCGCAACTACAGCCTGTTCATCGGCAAGCTGGACGAGGCCATCGCGGCGCAGCGGGACACGGTCACGCAGTCCAAGCAGCGCACGGTCAAGGGGCAGCAGGCGTGGATGGACCAGCGCACCCGGGCCAAGGCCTTCGACGCCCTGTCGAAGCGTCATCAGGCCAAGGAGGCGCGGGACGAGCTCAAGCGCGAACAGCGCATGACCGACGAGCACGCCAGCAAGCAGTTCCGCGACCGGCAATCGGACGACGAGTAAGCAACTGGCACGGGGTTTGCAGCATACGGTCTGACTCATCCACTCAAGGACAACGGCCATGGCCGCAATGGTGAAACAGACCCTGACGCAGATGCTGCAAGCCACCCCGACCCCGAGCAAGGGTGCCGGCGCGCGTGGCAGCGAGGGCAATGGCGCCACGCAAGAGACCTTCTCCAACACCCTGGAACGCAAGATGGCGGCACCGGAGCGCCCGCCCGAAGCACGCGCCCAGGCGCGCCAGAACGCCGACAAACCCCAGGAAAATCAGCCGGTTCAGGACAAGGCGCCCGAATCCGCGCAGACCGCCGACGCGCCCGGGCGCGACGAGGCCCCGGCAGCCGACGGCAAGCAGGCCCAGGCCGACGGCGACACCAAGGCGGCCACCAAGGACACCCAGGCCAGCGACGACAGCAAGACCGCAGCGGCGGCCGACGCGGCGACCAGCACCACCCCGGCAGCCGATCCGGCCGTCGATCCGGCGACCGTGATTGCCGCACCGGCAGCCGTTGCCGCCACGCCGGCAAAGGACGCCGCCCTGCCCGCCGCCGACGCCAACTCTGGCGCGGCCGTCGCCGCGACCGCATCGGGCAACCGCAAAGCCACCACGGTGGTCGATCTGACGGCGCGGGTGAGCGACGACGCCGCCAAAACCGCCACCGACCCCAGTGGCGATCGTCCAGGCAAGGACGCTGGGCTGACCGGCGCACAAGCTCGTGCCGCCGACGCCGACACCAACACCGACCTGCGCACCAAGCCCGCCCCCATCCGCGACGGCATCGCCAACTTCGCCGCGCAACTGGACAAGCAGCTCGGTACCGCCAAGCCCGGCGACGCGATCCAGATGAACACCCCCGGCGCCGCCTCGCCCGGCGTCAATGCCCATGCGGCCCTGGCCGCCGCCGCGCCGAGTCAGACGGCCCAGGCGGCCCGGCTGTCGCAACCCGTGCTGCCCACCCACCTGGGCACGCCCGTCGACAGCGCCGACTGGCCGGACGCGGTGGGCAACCGGGTGATGTGGATGGCCGGCAAGGACGAATCGCGCGCCGAGCTGATCCTGACCCCGCCGAGCCTGGGCAAGCTGGAAATCTCGCTGCACATGTCGGGCGACACCACCACGGCCCACTTCACCGCGGCCACGCCGGCCGCGCGCGAGGCCCTGGAACAGGCCATGCCGCGGCTGCGCGAGATGCTCGAACAGGCCGGCGTGATGCTGGCCGACAGTAACGTGAACACCGCGCCCCAGGACCAGCCCGGCGAACGCGGCCAGGGCGGACAGTTCCACGGGGGCCGTCATGGCGCCGGTGGCGAACTGGCCGTCGGCGCGGTCGGCACCCCGGCGGGCCATTGGATCTCGCGCGGAGAAGGCATGATCGACACCTTCGCCTGAGCGCGGGAAAAGCGGGTCTTGAGCCCCGCTTTTCGCGGCATTCGACTGGCACGGTGTCCGGGACAATTCGATTGTAGTAACTGGAGACGATAGGCATGTCGAAAGCAGCCGCCAAACCGGAGGCCGAAGGAGAAGCACCGCCCAAGAAGGGTGGCAAGAAACTGTTGATCATCATCCTTGTGGTGGTGCTGCTGCTGGTGGTGGCCGGCGGCGCGGTGGTGGTGCTGCTGCTCAAGAAGAATCAGGGCGAGGATGGCGCCACCGACGCGCACGCGAAGGAAGAAACGCATCTGAAGGTGGACCTGTCGCATCCGCCCACCTTCGTGACCCTGGAGCCGTTCACGGTCAACCTGGCACCGGCCGAAGGGGATCACTTCCTGCAGGTGGTGATGGTGCTCAAGGTGGTCGATCCGGAAGTGGCCGAACAGATGAAGGGCTACATGCCGGAGATTCGCCACGAGGTGAACCTGGTGCTCTCGAGCAAGCTGCCCTCGGAGATTTCCACCGTGGATGGCCGCGAGGAACTGGCCAAGGAGGCCATGGAACGCATCAACTACGTGCTCGGCTTCGAGAAGCCGAGCGCCGAACAGATGAAGCGCAATCCGGGCCCATGGGGACCGGTGATTTCGGTGTTGTTCAATTCGTTCATCGTGCAATGAACCAGACGGGGTAACGGGCGACCATGTCAGCCGATTTTCTCTCCCAGGACGAAGTCGACGCGCTGCTGCGCGGCGTGACCGGGGAAACCGAGGAAAGCGACGCCGATGACGGCGACGAAGGCGGCGTTCGCCCATACAACCTCGGCACGCAGGAACGCATCGTCCGTGGGCGCATGCCCACGATGGAGCTCATCAACGAGCGCTTCGCCCGTTACCTGCGCATCGGCCTGTTCAACTTCATGCACCGCAACGCCGAGATCTCGGTCGGTTCGATCAAGGTGCAGAAGTACAGCGAATTCGTGCGCAACCTGGTGGTGCCCACCAACCTCAACCTGGTCAACGCCAGGCCGCTGCGCGGCACCGGGCTGGTGGTCTTCGATCCCAACCTCGTGTTCCTGGTGGTGGACAACATGTTCGGCGGCGACGGCCGCTTCCACACCCGGGTCGAGGGGCGCGACTTCACCGCCACCGAACAGCGCATCATCATGGGCATGCTCGAGACGGTGTTCGCCGAATACGAGCGTGCCTGGGCGCCGGTGTACAAGCTCAAGCTCGAGTACCTGCGCTCGGAGATGAACTCCCAGTTCGCCAACATCGCGACCCCTTCGGAGATCGTGGTCTCCACCGCGTTCTCCCTCGAACTGGGCGGGGCCCAGGCAGACATGCACATCTGCTTCCCCTACTCCATGCTCGAACCGATCCGCGAGACGCTCTACTCCACCATGCAGAGCGACCACATCACCCAGGACAAGCGCTGGATCGGCACCATGACCAAGCAGATCAAGTCGGCCCCCGTGGAGCTGACGGTCAACCTGGGTCAAGCCACCGTCACCCTGCGCGACATCGTCAACATGCGCGTGGGCGACGTCATTCCGATCGAGGTCCCCGAAGCCATCCGGGCCGAGGTCGACGGCGTGGCCGTCCTCGAGGGGCGGTACGGCGTGCAAAACGGGCAGTACGCCATCCGCGTCGAGCGCATGATTCCGCCCGAAGACACCAACGAGCCCCCGCCACCGGGAGAAAACCATGGCTGATACCGACACCGACGAAAACCAGGTCTCCGACGACGACTGGGCTGCCGCCATGCAGGAACAGGCCGACACCGAGGGTGGCGGCGACGCCGCGGCCGAGGACGACTGGGCCGCCGCCATGCAGGAGCAGGCCGACGCCGAACAGGTGGCCTCCGACCTGCAGGCCGCCGCCGATTCGGCCGACTCGCCCTACCAGGCCAAGCCCGCCAGCCAGCTGTTTCCGGACTTCGGCGCCGAAGGCGGCAGCGCCGGCGGCAACGCCGAGCTGGACATGATCCTCGACATCCCGGTGCAGATCACCGTGGAGCTGGGCCGCACCAAGCTGTCGATCCGCAACCTGCTGCAGCTGGCGCACGGCTCGGTGGTGGAACTGGACGGGCTCGCCGGCGAGCCCATGGACGTCCTCGTCAACGGCACCCTCATCGCCCAGGGCGAAGTGGTGGTGGTGAACGAGAAGTTCGGCATCCGCCTGACCGACATCATCACGCCCGCCGAACGCATGCGCAAACTGCGCCACTGACGCGCGAGCACCGATCCATCGGGGCCGCGGCAGCCATGCCGCGGCCCTTCGCTTTTGCGGCGCGCATCATACCAACGGACTACACCCCGGTTCATCGCCCAGTTACATCCGCAGGCTAGCTTTGGCGGCGGTCGGAACACGCCTCGTTCCGATCGACCGTTCCACAACCCCACCTAGCCAAACATAGGATTGTAGCCATGGTCAAACCGCTCGCCCTCGCCGTGTTCGGCGTGTTCGCCTCCGCCCAGGCGTTCGCTGCCGGCAACACCCTCTTCGACGAACTCGATCCGCTCACCGCGCCCTCGTCGGCCGTGTCGGTCGCCGACGAAGCCACCCAGGCCCTGCTGCTGTCGACCGCCCCGGGCATCACCGTCACCCAGAGCACGCTGGCGTCGCGCAGCACCGTGGGCAGCCTGTCCGACATCAACGTCGGCCGTTATTGGGACATGATCGACACCAACCGCACCGGTGCCGATCAGGGCCGCTACCTGTTCATGCCCTTCGAGCCCAGCAACCAGTCGGGCGCCAACACCGGCTCCGGCGCGCTGCGCTACGACAAACTCACCGGCGCCACCACCACGATCGTCGCGGTCGGCACCCAGAACTGGCAGCGTGGCGACGCCTCGCGCTGGGCCCCCTGGGGTGGCTGGATGACCGGCGAAGAGAACTTCAACGGGGTCGCCGGTTCGGCCACCGGCCGCCTGTTCGAAGTCACCAACCCGGTGACCGCCACCGCCACCACCCTGACCAACGGCAACGGCAATCTGGTCCAGCGCAACACCATGCTGCCGCTGGTGTCGCACGAAGGCCTGGCCTTCGACAGCGCCAACAACTTCTACTTCATCGACGAGAACAGCGGCGGCTCCTTCTACAAGTTCGTCTCCGCCAACCCCAACGCCGCCAACGGTGACGACTTCTTCGCCAACGGCACCACCTACGCCCTGCAGGTCGGCACCGGCAGCAACGCCGATGTCGGCGGCAGCTTCAACTGGGTCGACATCGGCGTGAGCGGCGCCGGCCAGGACGGCCGCACGCTGGCCGACGCCGCCGGCGCGACCGCCTTCAACCGTCCGGAGGACATGGAGGTGTTCACCCTGGGCAACGGTCACGAGGCCATCGCCTTCAACGCCACCGGCACCCACACCACCTGGACGGTGGACCTGTCCGACATGTCGATCACCGAACTGGTGACCCGCAACACCATCGACGTGGCCACCGGCCTGGCGGTCGGCTCCGACTTCACCAGCCCGGACAACATCGCCATCGACGCCGACGGCAACCTCTACATCGTCGAGGACCAGGGCGTGCCCAACGCCGACATCTGGCAGGTCATCGACAGCGACGGCGACGGCGTGGCCGAAGGCGTCAAGCGCTGGGCCGCCCTTCAGGTGGCCGGCGCCGAGCCCACCGGCCTGTTCTTCGATCCCTACGATCCGAACACCGCCTACCTCAACATCCAGCATCCGGGCAGCGACAACGACCGTCTGATGAAGATCAGCGTCTCCGCCGTGCCGGAACCCGAGTCCTACGCCATGCTGCTGGCCGGTCTCGGCCTGGTGGGTGCCATCGCCCGCCGCCGTCGCGCCGCCTGATCGGCGTCGCCGGCCGCCCGCGCGCGGGCACGTGAAACACGCCGCCTTCGGGCGGCGTTTTTTTTTGAACCTGGGTCAAGTCACACGGGCGAGCCGGTTTGCTATGGTGGAAACTCACGCACCTCGGTCGGCACCCGTCATGAAGGCCATCGTCAATTTCTATCGCTCCCCGGCGCGCACCGGCATCAAGATCCTGGTCACCAGCCTGGTGCTGGGAACCCTCAGCGCCCTGCCCCTGTGGCTGACCCTGCAGTTCGGCGATGCCGACGGCGGTGCCACCCGGGTCGCCCTGCTGGCCATGTTCGGGACCCTGGCCGGCGGCCTCGGCGCGATCGTGGGCGTGCTCTGGTTCGGACTGGAGCTGGTGTTCCGGCGGCGCTGATCAGTCGAGCAGGAACGCCGAGCGGAACGCGGCCTCCCCCGCGGCGCTGAAGCGCAGCGCCCGCGAATCGGGATCGCGCACCGCCCACCCGGCCTCGAGCACATGATCGAGCACACGCGCCCCCAGGGCGCCGGCCAGATGCTGGCGCCCCTCGCCCCAGTCCGCGCACATGCGGCAGGTCACGCGCCGCCCGGCCTCGAGCCCCGCGGCATCGACACCCAGCGCCACCAGCGCCGTCCGGCCGAATCCCGACAGCGCCAGTTCGCCCGGACGGGCACAGAACCAGCCGCGCATGAGCATCGCCTCGAAGGCGGCCACGGCCAGATCGCCGGCCATGTGGTCGTAGCACAGCCGCGCCTTGCGCAGGGCCGGCGCGCGCACCGGGGCACGCGGCCTCACCGCGCCGGTGCGAAAGGCCACCCCCATCAAGGCCTCGATGAGCACCGCCACATCGTGCCCCGAGAGGCGGAAATAGCGATGCCGCCCCTGGCGTTGCATGATCACCAGCCCCGCCTCGCACAGCTTGGCCAGATGCGCGCTCGCGGTCTGCCGGGTCACGCCCGCCACCATGGCCAGCTCGGTGGCGGTGAGGGCGCGATCGGCCATGAGCGCGGTGAGCATGTCGGCGCGGGCGGCATCGCCGATCAAGGCCGCCACCGGCGCGATGTGAGGCATATCTCTCATGCTTCGATAGTAGACGAATCGTGCATGAACGGCTCGCCACGGGCGTTTGCGACACCGTATCATCGGACCATGACGGCATCCCATCCCGACCTGCCCACCGACACCGAAGCGGCCTTGCGCGTGGTCCAGGTCGCGGTCGGCCCCTTGCAGCCCACCGACTTCAGCATCGCCCCCGGCCGCGTCACCGCCCTGTCCGGCCCGTCCGGCTCGGGCAAGAGCCGCCTGCTGCGGGCCCTGGCCGATCTGGACGCGCACGATGGCGAGGTGTGGCTGGGGCCGACCTGCCAGTCCCGCACCCCGGCGCACCAGTGGCGCCGGCGCGTCATGCTGGTGCCCGCTGACAGTCAGTGGTGGGCCGACACGGTGGGCGAGCACCTGCCCGATCCGGCCCGGGTGGACTGGGCGCCGCTGGGCTTCGAGCCGGCGGTGGCCGACTGGCAGATCAGCCGCCTGTCCTCCGGCGAACGCCAGCGCCTGGCGCTGCTGCGCGCCGTCGCCCATGGCCCGCAGGCGCTGTTGCTGGATGAGCCGACCGCCAATCTCGACGCCGAGACGACCCGACAGGTCGAGCAGTGGCTGCTCGAGTTGATCCGCACACACGGCTGGCCGACGCTGTGGGTGAGCCACGACCGCGCCCAGGTCGAGCGCGTTGCCGACCACCACCTGCGCATCGACGGTCACACGCTCGCGGAGGTGGCATGAACGTCATCGACCTGTCCGTCGGCCAGCTCGGCCTCGCCGCCACCCTGGTGATCGCGCTGGCCGCCAGCACCTGGGCGCTGCGCCTGGAGATGGGGCGGACCGTGCTGGTCGGGGCGCTGCGCACGGTGGTGCAGCTGAGCCTGATCGGGGTGGTGCTCGAGGCCCTGTTCGCGGTCGCCGCCCTGCCGTGGATCGCCCTGATGGCGCTGGTGATGCTGCTCATGGCCGGGCGCGAGGTCAATGCCCGGCAGAAGTACCGGCTCGCCGGCGGCTGGGGTTTCGGCATCGGCACCCTGTCGATGTTCATCTCGGCCTTCAGCGTCACCGTGCTCACCCTGGTGGCGGTGGTGCAACCCGCGCCCTGGTACGAGCCGCAATACGCCATTCCGCTGCTGGGCATGATGCTGGGCAACACCATGACCGGCGTCGCCCTCGGCCTGGACCGGCTCACCGACGCGGTGTGGCGCCAGCGCGCGCTCATCGAGAACCGGCTCATGCTCGGCGCACGCTGGCAGGAGGCCGTCGGCGACGCCCGCCGCGACGCCATGCGCAGTGGCCTGATCCCGATCGTCAACTCCATGGCCGCCGCCGGCATCGTCAGCCTGCCGGGCATGATGACCGGCCAGATCCTCGCCGGTGCGGCGCCGGCGGTGGCGGTCAAGTACCAGATCCTCATCATGTTCACCATCACCGTGGGCACCGGTTTCGGTACCATGGCCGCGGTCATGGCGGCGAGCCGGCGCCTGTTCGACGAGCGCGAGCGGCTGCGCCTCGACCGGCTCGCGACCCGCTCGCGCTGAGCCCGCTCGCAGTACACTCCTCCCATGCCCGACGCTTTCGAAACCCTGATCGCACAGCTCCCCCTCGTGGGTGAGCAGCTCGCCCGCGCCGAGGTGCAGCACGAACTGCTCGCCCTGGTGCTGGCCGGCGTGCTCGCGCTGGTCGCGCACCATCTGGCGCGCCGGGCATTGACCCGACGCGCCGAGGCGACCCGCCAGGGCAGCCTCCATCACCTCGCCATCCGCAGCCTGCAGCGCGTGCTGTGGCCGGTGTCGATGCTGGTGGTGGTGTTCGTCGCCCGCATCGCCCTGCAGGCCCGACCCCAGGCCACGCCGGTGCTCGACGTGGCGGTGCCGCTGCTCACCTCGCTGGCGACCATCCGCATCGGCGTCTACCTGCTGCGCAAGGGCTTTCGCGTCACCCGCGCGCTCAAGGCCTGGGAGAACCTCTTCGTCATCGGCATCTGGTCGGCGGTGGCGCTGCACCTGCTCGGCTGGCTGCCGGCGGTGGCGGCGGCGCTCGACGCGGTGGCCTTCACCATGGGCGAGACCCGCATCTCGCTGCTGGCCACGATCAAGCTGTTCGGCCTCATCGCGCTGCTGCTGACCCTCGCCTTCTGGATCTCCGGCGTGATCGAGCGGCGCATGCGCGCCTCGCCCAACATGACGCCCTCGCTGCAGGTGGCCTTCGCCAAGTTCGCGCGGGTGTTCCTGATCGCGCTGGCGTTCCTGGTGGCCATCGACGCGGTCGGCATCGACCTGACCACCTTCGCGGTGTTCGGCGGCGCCCTCGGGGTGGGCATCGGCTTCGGCCTGCAACGCATCACCAGCAACTTCATCAGCGGCTTCATCCTGGTGCTGGACCGCTCCATCAAGCCCGGCGACGTGATCTCGGTCGGCACCGACGGCAGCAAGTACGGCTGGGTGCAGGAGTTGCGCGCCCGCTACGTGGTGGTGCGCGACCGCGACGGCGTCGAACGCCTGATCCCGAACGAGAACCTGATCACCTCGGAAGTGATCAACTGGAGCTACACCGACAAGAACACCCGCATCCGCCTGCCGGTGCAGATCAGCTACGATGACGATCCGGAGCAGGCCATCGCGCTGCTCGAGGCGGCCGCCCAGGCCTCGCCGCGGGTGCTCGGCGATCCGGTGCCGACCGCCCGTCTGCTCGCCTTCGGCGACAACGGCATCGAGCTGGAGCTGCGGGTGTGGATCGCCGATCCGGAAAACGGCATCGGCAACGTGCGCACCGACATCAACCTGGCGATCTGGCGCGCCTTCAAGGCCGCCGGCATCACCATCCCCTACCCGCAGCGCGACGTGCATCTCAAGCCCGCCCCGCCCGGCCGAGCGCTGCCCGACCTGGACCCGAATCCGTGACTCCCGAAGCCGTCATCGCCGCCACCCGCCACTGGGTCGAGACCGTGGTCGTCGACCTCAACCTGTGCCCCTTCGCCAAGCGCGAGCTGGTGCGCGATCGCATCCGTTTCGTGGTCTCCGAGGCCGACGACGCGGACACCCTCGTCGACGATCTGGAGCGCGAGCTGCAGTGGCTGCAGGACAACGACGCGGTCGAGACCACGCTGCTGATCCACCCGCAGGCGCTGACCGATTTCGACGACTACAACCAGTTCCTCGACGTGGCCGACGTGCTTCTGTCGCAGATGCGCCTGAGCGGCGAACTGCAGGTGGCCAGCTTTCATCCGGACTACCAGTTCGCCGGCACCGAAGCCGACGACGTGGAGAACACCACCAACCGCTCGCCCTACCCCATGCTGCACCTGATCCGCGAGGCCAGCCTCGAGGCGGCGGTCATGAACTATCCCGATCCGGAGAACATCCCGGCACGCAACATCGAGACCGTCGAAGCCCTCGGTGCCGAGCACATGCGTGCCTTGCTGCAGGCCTGTTTCGCGCGCGGCAAGGCCATCTGAACCCGCCTCATCACCCCACCCCGATCGCATTTTTTCCGATGACGCTGTAAGACCTGACACCCCTCCTGGGTCTCATCTGGCAAGCGAACGACGCACCGTTCGCCGCCCAACCGCACTCTGCGTTTGCCCCCCGAGACCCACAGGAGAACCCTCATGAACACGCGTCAAATCCTCATCACCGCCGCCCTGGCCGGCGTCGCCGCCGCCAGTGCCCTGCCCGCCCATGCGGCGGACGCCGGCAAGGAAAAATGCTTCGGCATCGCCAAGGCCGGCGCCAACGACTGCGCCAGCGTCACCGGCACCCATTCCTGCGCTGGCCAGGCCAGCCGGGACAACGACCCGAAAGAGTGGAAGTACGTGGCCAAGGGCACCTGCGCCGACATGGGCGGCAGCCTCAAGCCGGGCGGCAAGCAGTAAGCGAGCGGACGGGGCGCCCCCTCCGGCGGCGCCCCGGCACATCATGGCATTCACCGCTCATCCGCTTCGCGGCGTCGGCGTCGGTCTGCGCGCGGCGCACTATCGCGACTTCCTCGCACAGCGCCCCGTCGTCGACTGGCTCGAGGTCCATAGCGAGAACTACTTCGCCGCCGGCGGCTGGGACCTGCACGTGCTCGAACGCCTGCGGCCCGACTACCCGCTCAGCCTGCATGGCGTGGGCCTGGGCATCGGCTCGGCCAGCGCGGCCCACTTCGCTGCCCACCTGGCCCGGATCCGTACCCTCGCGCGCCGCGTCGAACCGGCGCTGATCTCCGAACACCTGTGCTGGGCCGCCGTGCCCGGCCGGCACCTGAACGACCTGCTGCCCCTGCCGCTGACCACCGAGGCCCTGCACCTGGTGTGCGCCCGCGTGGATCAGGCCCAGGCGGTGCTCGGCCACCTCCTGCTGGAGAACGTGTCCACCGGCCTGCGCTTTGCCGCCGACACCCTCGCAGAAACCGAATTCCTCGCCGAAGTGGCGCGCCGCACCGGCTGCGGCGTGCTGCTCGACGTGAACAACCTGTACGTGAACGAATGCAACCATGGCGAGGCGGCCCGCGCGGCCATGGAGGCGATCCGGCCCGGCACCGTGGGCGAGATCCATCTGGCGGGCCATCGGGTCACCGAGGATGCGGTGATCGACCACCATGGCGCGCCGGTGGCCGAGGTGGTGTGGGCGCTGTATCGCGCCAGCCTCGAGCGCTTCGGCGACGTGCCGACGCTGATCGAGTGGGACACCGAGCTGCCTGCGCTGCCGGTGCTGCTCGCCGAGGCGGCACGCGCCCGCGAGGTGCGTACCGTGGTGCTCGCGACGGAGGCCACCCATGTCTGAGCTGGCCGAGCTGCAGACCCGCTTTGCCGCCGGCCTGCTGGACGCCGACGAGACACCGGCGGCACTGTTCCGGGGCGACGCCGGGCTCGCTGCGCGGCGCTTCGCGCTCTACCGCGGCAACCTCACCGCCCACTGGGATCGCGCCCTGGGCAACGCCTGCCCGGTGATCCGGCAGATGCTGGGCGATGACTTCTTCCGCGCCATGGCGCGCGCATTCGGCCGTGCCCACCCCCACGCGGAAGGCGACCTGAACCGCTTCGGCGCGGCACTGCCCGACTTCCTGGCCGGGTTCGCCCCGGTGGCCGACTACCCCTATCTGCCCGACATGGCGCGCCTGGAATGGGCGCTGCATGTCGCTCACGGCGCCGCCGACGCCCCGGCCATCGACGCGCCGTGGCTCGCGGCGCTCGACGTCGCCGGCCTCGACGGCATCCGCCTCGACCTGCACCCCGCCGTCGCCCTGATGCGCTCCGAGTGGGCCATCGACGCCCTGTGGCTGGCCCATCAACCCGACGGCCCGCCCTGGCCCGACCCGCTCGCGCGGGCCTGCCATGTGGCCGTGTGCCGGCCGCGCTGGCGCGCGCAGGTCCAGCCGCTGAGCGCCGGCGAACATGCCGCGCTCTCGGCGATCGCCCGGGGCTTGCCGCTCGGCGCGGCCCTCGAAACGGGGCTCACCGCCGAACCCGGCTTCGATCCCGGACAGGCCCTGCCCCGCTGGTTGCTCGCCGGCCTGCTCATCGCGCACCCGGACCATTCCCACGACAAGGACATCACCCCATGAACGCACTGATCCGCCTCCACCGCCTGAGCACCTGCTGCGACGAGCGCCTGACCCGCTGGGGCGGCAGCCTGCTCGCCCTCGCCATCCGGCTCTACGTGGGCTGGCAGTTCTTCAAGGCTGGCCTGACCAAACTGAACGACTGGGACAGCACCCTGTTCCTGTTCCGCGACGAATATTCCGTCCCGGTGCTGCCGCCCGAGGTGGCGGCGGTGGCGGGTACCTTCGGCGAGCTGGTGTTCCCGGCGCTGCTGTTCGTGGGGCTGTTCTCCCGCCCCGCGGCGCTGGGCTTGTTCGCGGTCAATGCCATGGCGGTGATCAGCTATCCGGCCCTGTTCCAGTTCGAGTGCCCCGCCGCCATCAACGACCACCTTTATTGGGGTGCCCTGCTGCTGGTGCTGGTCGCCTTCGGCCCGGGCCGACTGTCGCTCGACACGCTGTTGGGGCGCCAGACCGATCGGGATGCCGCCACGCGGTCGTGACGCGCACACCACCAGTCGCCGTAGGTCGGACTGAAGTCCAACCGACGCCGTGGAACGGGGCGCACGGCCACGCCAGCTTGGGCCAGCGTCCGAATAACGGCAATTTTTGCCGCCTGTTCCCGCCCTCGACTTGACCGCCGCCGGGCTACGCTGCGAGCACGTACCAAACGGTCTCGAGGCCCCCGATGCTGTATCGCTCCCTGATCCTGCTGTCGTTCGCCCCTGCCCTCGCGCAGGCGGCCGACGATGTCGCCAAGCGCACGCTGCCGCCCTCGAGCGTCGGCGGCGGCGATCTGCTCGGCTCGCTGGGGCAGATGCTGCTCGGGCTGCTCGTGGTGGTGGCGGTGCTGGTGGCCTGCCTGTGGCTGCTCAAGCGCATCAGCGCCCCGCGCGGCGGCGCCCGCGGGCTGCGGGTGCTCGGTGCCACGCCGGTGGGCCAGCGCGAGCGCGTGGTGCTGGTGGAGGTGGCCGACAAGGTGCTGGTGCTCGGCGTCGCACCGGGCCGGGTCAATACCCTGCACACCCTCGATCCGTCCCAGTTGCCGGGCCTGCAGGCGCCGGCCGGCCCGACCCCCGAGACCGGCGGTTTCGCCGGCCGCCTCAAGCAGATGATGGAGGCGCGCAAGCATGGTTGATCGCGCCCTGATGCGCCGGCTTGCGCTGCCGCTGCTGTGGCTGCTGCCGCAGCTGGCCTTCGCCCAGGCAGTGCCGGCGATCACCGGCACGCCCTCGGGCGGCGGCGGCACCACCTACAGCCTCAGCGTGCAGACGCTGGTGCTGCTCACCTCGCTGACCTTCCTGCCGGCGGTGCTGCTGATGATGACCAGCTTCACCCGGCTGATCATCGTGTTCTCGCTGCTGCGCCACGCCCTGGGCACGCAGACCTCGCCGCCCAACCAGATCATCATCGGCATGGCCCTGTTCCTGAGCTTCTTCATCATGGGGCCGACGCTGGAGCAGGTGTACGACAACGCCTACCTGCCGCTGACCCAGGACACCATCACCTTCCAGGAGGCGACGACGCGCGCCGCGGTGCCCATGAAGGCCTTCATGCTCAAGCAGGTGCGCGAGCCGGACCTGAACCTGTTCGCCGGCATGGCCAAGGTGCCGCCGGTGGACAAGGCCGAGGATCTGCCCATGAAGGTGATCGTGCCGGCCTTCGTCACCTCGGAACTGAAGACCGCGTTCCAGATCGGCTTCATCGTCTTCATCCCCTTCCTGATCATCGACATGGTGGTCGCCTCGGTGCTCATGTCCATGGGGATGATGATGATGTCGCCGGTGATCGTGTCGCTGCCCTTCAAGATCATGCTCTTCGTGCTGGTGGACGGCTGGACGCTGCTCATCGGCTCGCTGGTGCAGAGTTTCGCCGCGTGAGGACCTGACCCATGACCCCCACCACCGTCATCGACATCGGCCGCCAGGCCATCGAGGTCACCCTGCTGGTGGCCGCGCCGCTGTTCGGCGCCGCCCTGGTCACCGGTTTGCTGGTGAGCATCTTCCAGGCCGCCACCCAGATCAACGAGATGACCCTGTCTTTCGTGCCCAAGGTGGTCGCCATCTTCGTGACCCTGATCGTCGCCGGCCCGTGGATGATCACCATGCTCACCGACTTCATCCAGCGCATGTTCTCGTCGATCCCGACCCTGATCGGCTGATGTTCGAGGTCACCAGCGCCCAGCTCGATGCCTGGATCGCGGCGCTCATGCTGCCGCTGGGGCGCGTGCTCGGCATGGTGTCCTCGGCGCCGCTGTTCTCCAACAGCGCGGTGCCCATCCGGGTCCGCGTGGCCTTCGGCATCGCCGCCGGCGTGGCAATCGTCCCCGCCATCCCGCCGCTGCCGCCCATCGACCCGGGCTCGGGGCTCGGCATCGCCATCTTCGTGCAGCAGATCGTCATCGGCGTGGCGATCGGCTTCGTGATGCGCCTGGTGTTCTCCGCCGTCGACCTGGCCGGTGAGCTGATCGGGCTGCAGATGGGCCTGTCCTTCGCCACCTTCTTCGACCCCGACTCCAACGCCCAGACCGCCGTGCTCGCCGAGTTCATGAGCCTGCTCGCCTCGCTGATCTTCCTCGCCCTGGGCGGGCACCTGATGATGATCGAGACCATGGTGCATAGCTTCGAGTGGATGCCGATCCGCGCGGAGCCGATCAAGGCCCTGGGCCTGGCCCATGTCGCCGGCACCGGCGCCCTGCTGTTCGCCGCCGGCCTGCTGCTGGCGCTGCCGCTCATCACCGCGCTGCTCATCACCAACATCGCCATGGGCGTGCTCACTCGCGCAGCACCGCAGATCAACCTGTTCGCGGTGGGCTTCCCGATCACCCTGACGGCCGGTTTCGTGGTCCTCATGCTCTCGCTCGAGGCCTTCGGGCCGGTGATGCAGATGTTCTACGATCGCGGCTTCGAGACCATCGCCACCATGCTCCAGGCGCTGAACTGAACACCGCCGCGGGCCGATGGCCGACGCCCCGTGACACGGTCAAGAATGCGCCGGCGCTGCCGATAACCTCCCAATGGATGCCCGACCCGGTTCGAGCCCGCTCCCCGGAACAGACCCCACATGACCGTCACCGACGCGCTGCTGAACGCATTGATGAGCGAGGCCGACACCTTGCTGCTCGGCCTCTTCGACAACGCGCTGGTGGGCGTCTACGTGATCCAGGACGACCGCTTCGTGTACGTGAATGCGACGCTGGCGGCCATGTTCGGCTATACCCAGGACGAAGTCTGCGGCAAGCTCGGCCCCCTCGATCTGACCGACGCCGACCAACAGCCCATCGCCCAGTCGGAGATCGACAAGCGCCTCTCCGGACAGGCCAAGGCGAGCTTCTACGGCTTTCAGGGCACGCGCAAGGACGGCAGCACCTTCGACGCCGAAGTGTTCGGCGTGGCCACCCGCTTCCAGGGTCGCACCGCGATCATCGGCATCCTCACCGACGTGACCAAGCGGCGCGTGGCCGAGCGGGATCTGGCCGACAAGCTGCACTTCATCGCCGGCCTGATGGAGACCATTCCCAACCCGGTGTTCTACAAGGACGAGCAGGGCCGCTACCTGGGCTGCAACAAGGCCTTCGAGGCCTTCCTCGGCACCCCGCGCGAAGCACTGATCGGCCGCTCCGTGTTCGAGATCTCGCCCCCCGAGCTGGCGGCGCGCTACCACGCCGCCGACCAGGCCCTGTTCGACCACCCCGGCACCCAGGTCTATGAGGCCCAGGTCAAGGGAGCCGACGGCGAGTACCGGGACGTGATCTTCTACAAGGCGACCTTCGAGCGGGCCGACGGCGCGCTGGGCGGGCTGCTCGGGGTGGTGCTGGACATCACCGATCGCAAGCGCATGGAGGCGCAGATCCGGCGCGATGCCTACTACGACACCCTGACCGGCCTGCCGAACCGGCGCCTGTTCGAGGAACGGGTCGCCAAGGCCTTCGAGCAGGCACGACACGACGGCAGCACCCTGGCGCTGCTGTTCATCGATCTGGACCGCTTCAAGGACGTCAATGACACCCTGGGCCACCGCACCGGCGACCTGCTGCTGGCGGCGGCGGGCCAGCGGATCCAGGCCTGTCTGCAGCCGGGCGACACGGTCGCGCGCTGGAGCGGCGACGAGTTCATCGCCGCCCTGCCCGAGGTGGGCAGCGCCGACACGGCGGGTCGCATTGCCCAACGCATTCTCGACACCCTCGCCGCGCCCTTCGTCCTCGACGGCCAGCCGACCACGGTGACCGCCAGCGTGGGCATGGCCCTGTTTCCCGACGACGGCGACTCCGTCGAGACCCTGATGTCCTACGCCGACCAGGGCATGTACATCGCCAAGACGGCCGGACGCAACGGCTTTTGCCAGTTCATTCCCGCCCACCAGGCGGCCGCACGGGCCCGGCGCGAGCTGGCCAGCGATCTGCGCGAGGCGCTGGCCAACGATCAGTTCCAGCTGCTCTACCAGCCCATCGTGCGACTGGACGACCTGGCGGTGGTGAAGGCCGAGGCCCTGATCCGCTGGCACCATCCGCGCCTGGGTCTGATCCCCCCCGACCGCTTCATTCCGCTGGCCGAAGAGATCAACCTCATCGGCGAGATCGGCGACTGGGTGTTCCGTCAGGCGAGTCACGACGTGGTCGTCTGGAATGATGCCCGCTCGCCCGGCAGCCCGGTGATCCAGGTGAGCGTCAACAAGTCCCCGCGCCAGATCCTCACCGGCAAGAGCGAAGAGATCTGGCTCAATCATCTGACCGAATCGGCGATTCCGCCGGAATACGTCGCCATCGAGATCACCGAGGGGCTGCTGCTCGATGCCAGCGCCGAAGTGGTGCGCAAGCTCGAAGCCTTCCGCCGCAGCGGCGTGCAGATCAGCCTGGACGACTTCGGCACCGGCTACTCGGCCATGGCCTATCTGAAGAAGTTCGCCATCGACACCCTCAAGATCGACCGTTCCTTCGTCAAGGACATGCTCTCCAACCCCAGCGACCGGGCCATCGTCGAGGCCGTGATCGCCATGGCCCACAAGCTCGGCATCCAGGTCATCGCCGAAGGTGTGGAAACCGAAGCGCACAGCACCGCGCTCAGCGAGGCCGGCTGCGATTTCGGTCAGGGCTACCACTTCGCCCGGCCGATGCCGGCCGACGCCTTCGAGATCTTTCTGGCGCAGCGCAGCAACGAAACCACCGCCTGAGCCGCTCGCCCGCCCCCGGATCATGAGCGCCGGTCATCGGTCCCGCGGCTTGCCGGCGCCCAACCGGGCGTTGATCCAGCATCCATGCGCCCTGCCACACGCATGCGCCCGGCGCAGTCATGCGGCGCAAAAAAAACGTTTGAAGCATGGCAGCGCTTTGTGTAGCGTGAAGCTCCCCTTCCGAGCCGATCTTGCCCATGAACGATCACGCCGAGCGCGCCCGCGTCCTGACGGCCGGCATCTGCAGCCTGCTCCTCGCCCTCGGCGTGGCCCGCTTCGCCTACACGCCGTTGCTGCCGATCATGCAGCAGCAGGCCGGTCTCGGGGTTGCCGACGCCGGCTGGCTGGCGGCGATCAACTACATGGGCTACCTGACCGGCGCCCTGGTCGCCTCGCAGATCAGCGACCTCGTGCTCAAGGACCGGCTCTACCGTATCGGCATGGGGGTCGCGGTGCTCAGCACCCTGATGATGGCCACCAGCACCAACCTGGCGGTGTGGGTGGTCTCGCGCTACATCGCCGGGCTGTCCAGCGCGGCGGCCCTGCTGCTGGGCACCGGTCTGATCCTCAACTGGCTCATCCGTCACAACCATCGTAGCGAGCTGGGCATCCACTTCGCCGGCATCGGCCTGGGCATCGCCGGCTGCGCCGCCGCGGTCACCCTCATGCATCCGACCCTGGACTGGCGTGCGCAGTGGCTGGCGTTCACCGCCATCGCCGCGGTGCTGCTGGTCCCCGCCCTGCGCTGGCTGCCGCCACCGGACACGAGCGCGGTCACCAAGACCGGCCAGCCCCTGGTCGACAGACCGCCCAGCCCCCTGTTCCTGCGCCTGTTCATGGCCGCCTACTTCTGCGCCGGGGTGGGCTACGTGGTCTCGGCCACCTTCATCGTCGCCATCGTGGACGCCCTGCCGGCGCTGCACGGGCGCGGCACGCTGGTGTTCCTCGTGCTCGGCCTGGCGGCGGCGCCGGCCTGCATCGTGTGGGATCTGGTCGCGCGCCGCACCGGCGACCTGAACGCGCTGATCCTCGCCGCCGTGCTGCAGATCGTCGGCATCCTGCTCCCGGCGCTGAGCCCCTCGCTGCCGGCGGCGGTGGCCGGCGCGATCCTGTTCGGCGGCACCTTCATCGGCCTGGTGAGCCTGGTGCTGACCATGGCCGGGCGCTACTACCCCACCCGGCCGGCCAAGATGATGGGCAAGATGACCGTCTCCTACGGCGTGGCGCAGATCCTCGGCCCGGCGATCACCGGCAAGCTGGCCGAATCGCTGGGCGGCAGCTACTCGGCGGGCCTGTGGATGGCCGCCGTCGTCATGATGGTCGGCACCGTGCTGCTGCTCGTGCTCAAGGGCGTCGAACGGCGCGACGCCGCCGCGGACGCCTCGCCCGCGATGCCCTGACCCCTGCGACGGGGCGCTCACTGCGGCGGCTCGTCCTCCGGCAGGGAGAAATCGCCACGGTGAAAGGCCTCGAGCACGGCCTGCGCCTCGTCGGCCTGCGAGGCCGGCACCATGACGCGAACGCCCCCCACCGCCACGCCGATCAGCGAATGCGTCTGCACCAGATTGGCGTCAGCCACCATCACCTCCAGCCCCGCCGCGCGCAGGCACTCGCCCCACAGGTGGGCTTCGGTGGGGGTCAGGCTGCGCGCCACCGTCACCCAATCGTCCGTCTCGTCCATCTCGGGCCATCCATCGGCAATCTCATCCACACACAGTGTATCTGCAGGTAAAGCTTTCGCCAGCCCTGCCGTGAACAGCGAAACGCAAGCCAGACGCCTGCAAGTGATCGCATGATCGACGCGAGTCAGGCAGCGACAACACGAACAACCCAATGGCGCCCTCAGGGGCATTGGAGACACGCCATGCTGAACCAGCTTTCCGTCCGCTGGAAGATTCTCGGCCCGATCCTGGCGCTCGGCCTGATCACCCTCGTCCTGGCGCTCTACAGCATCGTCAACGCCAAACACAGCGAAGACTTCACCGTCGAGATCGGGTCCCGCTACCTGCCCGCCACGAGCCTGCTGCTCGAGGCCGATCGCGATCTGCATCAGATCCTGGTAGCCGAGCGCTCCTGGCTCATCCAGGGCAACGACGGGCGGGCGGCAACCTGGCGCAAGCAGATCGACGAGAACCGCCAGCAGTCGGCCGAACGCATTGCCAAGGCCACCGCCCTGATGATGGCCATGCCCACGGTGGCCGACAAGGCCGCCGCCCTGTTCAAGACCTATGAAGCCAACCGCGCCGCGTGGGACAAGGACATCGACCGGATGCTCGGCCTGCTCGATCATGCCCAGGCCCCGGAACTGGAACAGGCCCGCGCGCTGAGCCTGAACGACGCGGCGACGCACTTCGACGCGATGCGCGAGCAGATCAACCAGGCGACGGAACTGCTCGGCAGTGCCTCCAAGGATGCGGAATCGGCGGCCGAAACCACCACCAGCGCGGCCTACGCCGGCTCGATCACCATCGCCGTCGTGGCGCTGGGCCTGATCGCGCTCGTGCTCCTCACCGTGCCGCGCCTGGTCCTGCGCCCGCTGGGCGAACTGAACACCCTGCTCAAGGGCATTTCGACCGGCGGCGGCGACCTCACCATGCGCCTGCCGGTCAAGTCGTCGGACGAGCTCGGGCAGATGGCCGATAGCGTCAACAAGCTGCTCGAGAATCTGGCCGGCATGTTCGGCCGCCTGCACGGCGACGCGGACCGCCTCGCCAGCGGCGTGCACCAGCTCGAATCGATCATCGCCGACATCAACCGCCGCTCCGAGGCGCTGGCGGACATCTCCACGGCCAACGCGGCCAGCATCGAGCAGATCACCGTCAGCGTCTCGCACATCGCCGACAACAGCGCCGACGCCGATTCGCTGGCGCGCGAGACCGGCACGCTGACCGGCAACACCGCCGCCGAGATCGCCAGCATCGCCAACGAAGCGGCGAGCTCCGCCGAACGGGTCCGCGACCTCGCCCAGGTGCTCTCCGGCCTGGATCAGCGCTCGCAAAGCATCCACGGCATCGTCGGCGCCATTCGCGAGATCGCCGACCAGACCAACCTGCTGGCCCTGAACGCCGCCATCGAGGCGGCGCGCGCCGGCGAACAGGGGCGCGGCTTCGCCGTCGTCGCCGACGAGGTGCGCAAGCTGGCCGAGCGCACCGGATCGGCCACGGTGGAAATCTCCGGCATGCTCGACGGCATGCGTCAGGACACCCAGCAGGCGGTGCAGTTCATGGAGAAGACGGTGGCCACCGTCGAACACAGCGCCAGCCTGACCGGCGACGCACGGCACAAGATCGGCGAAATCGGCGAGAAGATCCACGCCGTGGCCGACCGCATGAGCGAGGTGGCCCTGTCCATCAACGAACAGCGCGGCGCCACCTCGGCCATCGCCAAGAGCACCGAAGACATCACCGTACGCGTGCAGGAGACCGACCGGGCCCTGCAGAAAGCCCGCTCCACGATCGACCAGCTCGCCAGTGTGGCCCGCGGCACCCAGGAGCAGTTCAACCGCTTCAAGCTCTGAGACGAGGCCCGATCTGCGCTACCGCCCCCGCCGCGGGGGCGGTAGCGGGGGTCAAGTCCGCACCGTCCGTGCCGCAATAAAGGTTGACGTCACCACCACGCAATCCGGCCACCGTCTCACGGACCTCGCTCACGGCATGTCTCCGGTCTCAGAAAAGCACCACAAATACCATTCGCTCCGCCGGCTCGCGCTGATCACGGTCGGCCTGGGTATTCTGCTTCCGGCGTTGCTGATCGGCACCTGGTCCCTGAAGCAGCGCCACGACCAGGAGTTGACGCTCCTCGTCGACACGCTGCCCAACCAGTATGCCGACATGCTGGCCCAGGCCGCGGCGGCGCCGATGTGGAATTTCAACCGGGAGGCCGCCGCCACCCTGACCGAAGCGATCATGCGCAACCCCGACATCGTCCGCGTGCGCCTCGAGGAGCTGGACGGGACGGTGTTTGCCGAACAACGGGCCGGGGCGGCGCCCGAACCCGACACCTCGCGCGACGTGCGTCGCCTGGTGGTGCACGGCAACGACCCGATCGGGGCCGCGATCGTCACCGTCAACACCACCAACGTGGACGGACGCATCCATCGGGACATCAACGCCAGCATCGTCACCTTGCTGCTCCAGGTGCTCATCTCGGTGTGGATCGTCTTCATCCTCCTGGACCAGCGCGTCATCCACCCCATCCAGCGCCTGCGCCGCGACGCCGTCCGGCTGGCCCGCGGTGAGCTGGACGAACCGCTGTACTGGGAACGCAACGACGAGATCGGCCAGCTGGCCGGCGGGCTGGACACCATGCGCCAGGAGTTGCGCGATCTGATCGCCGAGATCGACCAGAAGAACGCCTGCCTGCAGCAGGAACTGCAGGAACGCATCAGCACCGAAAACGCCCTGCGCCACGCCGAGGAAAAGTTCCGCATCCTGTTCAACGCCTCCCCCATCGCCATCGGCGTGGCCCGGCGCGACCTCGACTACGCCTTCGTCGAGGTCAATGACCAGTGGGTTCGCCAGTTCGGCTTCAGCCGTGAGGAGTCGTTGGGCAAGACCGGCGTCGACCTGGGCATCTGGACCGATCCGGCGGACCGGCGCCGGATCATCGACCAGATCGAGGCGACCGGAAACGTTGGGGTGCACGATGCCTGGGTCAAGGCCAAGGGCGCCCGGGCGCCCTTCCTGTGTCGCTTCACCGGGCGCACGGTCGAATATGGCGACCAGACGCTGGCCCTGGTGAGCCAGCAGGACATCACCGCGATCCACCGCCACGAACAGGACATGGCGGCCCTCAACAAACTGCTCGAGGAGCGCGTCCGCGAACGTACCGAGGCGCTCACCCGCTCCAACGAGGATCTGAGGAGCGCCATCGACAAGCTCGAGCACGCGCGCTCGGAATTGCGCCAACGCGAAACCCTCGCCTCCCTCGGCGCCCTGGTCGCGGGGATCGCCCACGAACTGAACACGCCCATCGGCAACAGCATCATCGCCGCCAGCACCCTGAAGGATCTGGCCGCGGAGTTGTCCGAACAGGTCGGCGACGACACCACCGGCGGCGCGATCCCGCGCCTTGTCGAACGCACCGACACCACCGCCGCCATCGTGATGCGCAACCTCGCCCGCGCGGCCGAGCTGGTCAACAGCTTCAAGCTCGTGGCGATCGATCAGGTCAGCGAACGGCGGCGGCGCTTCGATCTGGCCGAGATGGTCGCGGAGACGCTCACCACGCTCGGCCCCGGCATCCGCGCCAGCGGCCATACCGTGACCCAGGACATCCCCCCCGACATCCCCATGGACAGCACCCCCGGCGCGCTCGCCCAGGTGCTCGGCAACCTCATCAACAACGCCCTGCAACACGCCTTCGCCGACCGGGTACGCGGCACCGTCACCATCGACGCCCGGAGACAGGGCGACGAGCGCGTCGTCATCCGCGTCTGCGACGACGGCTGCGGCATCAGCGAAACGGACCTCGAACGCATCTTCACCCCCTTCTTCTCCACCCGCACGGACCACGGCGGTGGCTTGGGGCTCAACATCTGCGAAGACCTGGTCAAGGAGATGCTGGGCGGCCAGCTACGGGTCGAAAGCACCCCCGGCGCCGGCACATGCTTCATCGTCGAGCTGCCGCTCAAGGCTCCGGATGGCGCGGGTAAACAGGAGTGAGGCGCTCTCGCGCATCGACGCAGTGATGGGCCAAAAGAAAAACGCCGCATGAGCTGCGGCGTTTTTTTGGAAAATGTTGGCGGAGAGGGTGGGATTCGAACCCACGTGCCGGGTTTCCCCGACCATCCGATTTCGAGTCGGCGCCGTTATGACCACTTCGGTACCTCTCCGCGAGCCGGAATCGACGTTCCGGCGAGAAGGCTGCGGATTATAACACTGCCCGGGTGCGCTGCGGCAAGTGTCAGGCGGATTCCGGCTTCAGGCGCGGCAGCAGCTCGTCGTAGGCCCGCACCGCCTCGGCGGCGTACATCAGGGTCGGGCCGCCGCCCATGTAGGTACAGATGCCCAGGGTCTCCATGAGTTGCTCGCGCGTCATGCCCAGGCGGATCAGGGCCTTGATGTGGAAGCCAATGCAGGCGTCGCAGCGGGAGGCGATGCCGATGGCCAGGGCGATGAGTTCCTTGTGCAGCGGATCGATGGCACCACCGGCCATGGCCGCCTTGGCCAGATCGTTGAAACCCTTCATGGCCTCGGGCACTTCCTTGCGCATGGCGGCGAGCCCCTGGGATACGTCTTGGGTGATCTGGACGAACGACTTGCTCACGTGCGACTCCTGAATATTAGAACTGACGAATATATATTCTAGCGCAAGCACGGCCCCGCACCCAGCCCGGGTACGACCCGTCTGGCGACTCAGGGAAACCCCCGATCCCCGGCAAATTGCGTGCATCGGCGCCAGCGTTCACAATCGGCGTTCGTTCCCGACTCGAGACCTGTCATGCGCCTGCTCGCCTCCCTGGCGCTCGTGCTGTTGCTGACCGGCTGCCCGCGTGGCGAGGCGCCCGTCATCCTGGACTATCAAACGCTCGGCGAGCTGCGCGTGGCCACCCGGGTCGACACCGTCGCCTATCGCCAGACCGCCGAGGGCGAAACGGGGGGCTTCGAGCATGATCTGCTGGTGGAGCTGGGCAACGAGCTGCGCATTCCGGTGCGCTTCATCGTCTATCGCAGCACGGCGCAGGTGCTCAACGCGGTACGCCGTGGCGACGCCCACCTCGGCGCGGCGGGCCTTGGACTCAACCGCCAGCGCCGGGGGCTGATCTGGTCGCCGCCGGTGCGCCAGATGCATCTGGTGATCGCGGCCACGGAGCCGCTCGCCAGCACCATCAAGCGCGCCGAGGACCTGGCCGGCCATACCGTCACGGTGCGACGCAATACCCTGGCCGCCGAGCAGATGAAGGCGTTCCAGGCCGATGTGCCCGGTATCCGGCTCGAACGGGTCTCGGGGCGACGGGACGGGCAACTGCTCGGCGATCTGGCCGACGGCAAGATCGAGTTGCTGGTGACCGACGCGGTACATCTGTCGGCCGCGGCGGTGCTGCGCCCGGAGCTCAAGTCGGTACTGCCGCTGCCCAACGATGCCCGCATGGCCTGGGTGATGCCGCCCACGGCGTCGCCGAAGCTGGTGGACACGGTGAGCCACTTCCTCGAACGCGCGCACGCCGAAGGACTGATCGAACGGCTGGAGGATCGCTATTTCGGCTACATCGAACGCCTCGACCAGACCGACATCGCGGCCTTCGTCGAACGCATGCAGACGCGCCTGCCGCGCTTCATCCCGATGTTCAAGTGGGCCGCCGACCGCACCGGTGTGGACTGGCGCCTGCTGGCGGCCATCGCCTATCAGGAATCGCAGTGGGATCCGCTCGCGGTGTCGTTTACCGGCGTGCGTGGGCTGATGATGCTCACCGACGACACGGCCTCGCGCATGGGGGTGCACGACCGGCTCGACCCGGCCCAGAGCATTCTCGGCGGCGCCCGGTACTATGCGCTGATGCGAGAGTCCATCGACGCGGCAGTGCCGGAACCGGATCGCAGCTGGATGGCGGTTGCCGCCTACAATCTGGGCCTGGGTCACCTGCGCGGGGCACGCCAGATCGCCCGCAGCCTCGGCCGCGACAACACCGCGTGGATCGCCATGCGCGGCGTGCTGCCGCTGCTGTCGCGCCCCAGTTTCGCGCGCCGCCTCAAGGCCGGCCCGGCGCGCGGGGGCGAAGCGGTGATCATGACCGAGAACGTGCGCGCCTTCTACGACATCCTCCAGCGCCTGGACAGCCCGATGGGCGACGAGGCGCTGCCCCTGCCCGCGCCGATCGAGACCCGGGCGGCAGCGATCGATCAGGCGGTCGGTTCGAGCACCTCGACACCGCCCATGTAGGGCACCAGCACTGCCGGCACGCGCACCGAGCCGTCGGCCTGCTGGTAGTTCTCGAGCACCGCCACGAGGGTGCGGCCCACCGCCAGGCCAGAGCCGTTGAGCGTGTGCAGCAGGCCCTTCTTGCCCTGGGCATCCTTGAAACGCCCCTGCATGCGGCGCGCCTGGAAGGGTCCGCAATTGGAGCACGAGGAGATCTCGCGATAGGTGTTCTGCGCCGGCAGCCACACTTCCAGGTCGTAGGTCTTGGTGGCGGAGAACCCCATGTCGCCGGTACACAGCACGATCTTGCGATATGGCAAGTCCAGCGCCTGCAGGATGGCCTCGGCATGGCCGGTCAGTTCCTCGAGCGCGGCCATGGAATTGTCCGGATGCTCGATGCGCAGCAGCTCGACCTTGTCGAACTGGTGCTGGCGGATCATGCCGCGGGTATCGCGCCCGTAGGAGCCGGCCTCGGAGCGGAAGCACGGGGTGTGGCAGACGAACTTGAGCGGCAGCGTCTCGGCCGCCACCATCTCGCCGCGCACGATGTTGGTCACCGGCACTTCGGAGGTCGGAATCAGGTAGAACTTGCCGCCGTCCGCCCTGGGCACCGCGAACAGGTCTTCCTCGAACTTGGGCAGCTGCCCGGTGCCGTACATGCTCTCCGGATTGACCAGGTAGGGCGAATAGATCTCGGTATAGCCATGTTCGCCCACATGGGTGTTGAGCATGAACTGGGCGAGCGCACGATGCAGCCGGGCCACCCCGCCGCGCATCATGGCGAAGCGGGCACCGGAGATCTTGGCGGCGGTCTCGAAATCGAGCCCGCCCAGCGCGGTGCCCACGTCCACGTGGTCCTTCACCTCGAAGTCGAAGCTCGGCGGCGTGCCCCAGCGCGCGACCTCGACGTTGGCCGCCTCGTCGGCGCCCTCGGGCACCCCCTCGGCCGGCAGGTTGGGCAAGGCGCTCATGAAGGCCTCGATGCGCGCGAGCAGCTCCCCGAGCGCTGACTCATTGGCCTTGAGCTCATCACCGATGCCACCGACCTGGGCCATCACCTCGGAGGCATCCTCCCCCTTGGACTTGAGCATGCCGATCTGTTTGGAGAGCGCGTTGCGCTGCGCCTGCAACTCCTGGGTGCGGGTCTGCAGCTGCTTGCGTTCGGCCTCCAGGGCGTTGAAGGTGACCGTATCGAGGTTCACCCCGCGGGTCGCAAGCGCACGGGCCACGGCGTCGATGTCGGAACGAAGTTGTTGAATGTCGAGCATGAAGGAGGGGCCTCGGTCGAGGCGCTGAGGCAGTTGGCAAAGGCGCTATTCTAGCCTGCCCGCCCCATCGCCGGTCACCCCCGGCCCGACACCGCGGACCACCCGGTTTTCACCGCGGGCCACGAACCGACGAACGGTCGGTGCGATCAACGCCTCGGGGCATCCCCCATTGCTGCAACGCATCCGCCCGAGTGTCACAGGACACCGGCACCACCTTCGTCATTTTCGCTCGCAGCGCACCATTGTCCGGACCAATCGGGCGCCCGAAAACGAGAGATGCGAGCCCCTTGCAAAGCGGCATCAATGGCATACGATTCAGTTCGATACAGGCGAAGCCATATCGCCAAAACGCCGCGTCAGACGGCACATTTGCGACGGAGGAGAACACGATGCTCTCGATTCGAGATTGCCTCGACTATTGCGATTTGACGGACGATGAAGTCGCCCTGATCGCCGAGCACGAAGGGATACCCGACGTGGCCGCTGCGCAGATGGCCTGCGGGCTGGTGCAGACGCCGGAAGGCACCTTGCTGCTCACCCGTTTCATCGAAGAGTTGCTCGCCCGGGCCGAGGCCAGCGGCGAGGTCGACAAGGTGACCGAGGCCCAGGCGATCTACGCCCGCTTCGTGGCCGACCACCCCGTCCCGCACTGAGGCGATTCCCCCGCTACTTTCCCGGCGCCCTGGCCTGCGCGTCGAGCGCGCGCAGGCGCTCGAGCTTTTCCCGGATCTTCGCTTCCATGCCGCGATCCGTGGGCGCATACCAGTGCTGCGCCGCCACCTCGTCGGGCAGGTAGCGCTCGCCGGCCGCGTAGCCGTCCGCCTCGTCATGAGCGTAGCGGTAGCCGTCACCATGGCCGAGGGATTTCATGAGCTTGGTCGGGGCGTTGCGCAGGTGCATGGGCACCGGGCGTGAGCCGTCCTGCTCGATGAAGCGCCGGACCGCCTTGTAGGCGGTGTACACCGCGTTCGACTTGGCCGCGCAGGCGAGAAACACCACCGCCTGCGCCAGCGCCAGTTCGCCTTCGGGCGAGCCGAGCCGTTCGTAGGCGGCGCAGGCCTGCAGGGTCATTTCCAGCGCGCGCGGATCGGCCAGGCCGATATCTTCGCTGGCCATGCGCACCAGGCGCCGCGCGATGTAGAGCGGATCGGCGCCCCCGTCGAGCATGCGGCAGAACCAGTACAGCGCGGCATCCGGGTCGGAGCCGCGCACCGATTTGTGCAGCGCCGAGATCTGGTCGTAGAAGGCATCGCCGCCCTTGTCGAAACGGCGCAGGTTGCGCGACAGGGCCTGGTCGATGAAATCGGCCCCGACCGGATTGACCCCGGCGGTGCGCGCCGCCGTCACCAGCTGCTCCACCAGGCCGATCAGGCGCCGGCCGTCGCCGTCGGCAAAACCGACCAGCCGCTCGATCGCCTCGTCGGCAAACGCCAGCTCGGGATCGGCCTCGACCCGGGCACGTTCGAGCAGCTGCTTCAACTCGTCGTCGGCCAGCGGCTTGAGCACGTAGACCGCGGCCCGCGACAGCAAGGCCGCATTGACCTCGAAGGACGGGTTCTCGGTGGTGGCGCCGATGAAGGTGACCAGGCCCTGCTCCACGAACGGCAGGAAGGCATCCTGCTGCGCCTTGTTGAAGCGGTGCACCTCGTCCACGAAGAGGATGGTGTGGCGGCCGCGGGCCTGCTCCGCCTCGGCCTTGTGCACCGCCTCGCGGATGTCCTTGACGCCCGAGAACACCGCCGACAGGGCCACGAAGCTCGCGTCGAAGGCGTCGGCCATGAGCCGCGCCAGCGTGGTCTTGCCCACGCCCGGCGGCCCCCACAGGATCATCGAGTGCAGCTTGCCGGATGCGAAGGCCAGACGCAGCGGCTTGCCCGGATCGAGCAGATGGCGCTGGCCGACGATCTCGTCCAGCGTGCGCGGCCGCAGGCGCTCGGCCAGCGGCACGTTCACCGGGGCCTGATCGGCGAACAGGTCGTCCATGGCCTCAGGAATCGCCCACCACGTCCACCCCGGCCGGCGGCGTGAAGGTGAACACTGCCGGATCGATCGTCGGGTTGGTCTCGAAGGCGGTGAACTTGAGGATGGTGATCTGGCCGAAGTTGTCGCGGATCTCCATGCCCACCAGGCGCGAGCCGTCGAAACCCAGCTTCATGCGCGCGAAACTGCTGTCGGTCGCCTTCGGCGTGGCCACGGCCCAGGTCAGGCCGTTGGCCTCGCCGCCGTCGTCGAGGGTGAAAGTGGCGTCCAGGTCGGTATTGCCCGCCAGGATCGCGGCGGGCGTGCTGCCCAGGGCGTCGCCCATGCGCTTGACCGTCACCTGCGCCAGCTCCGGATCGTAGGACCACAGCTTCTCGCCGTCGCCGACCAGCACCTGCGGATAGGGCTCGCGGTAGTGCCAGCGAAAACGATTCGGCCGCTCGAACACGAAGTCGCCACTGGACTGCTCGCCACGCCCGCCATTGGCCCGGTAGATGGATTGCACGAAACTGCCCTTGGCCGCATGGGTGCGGGCCACGAACTGCTTGAGCAGCGCGACCCCGTCGGCCGCCACGGCCGGCGCCTGGACGCACAAGAACGCGCTGGCCAGGGCCAGGGCGCGCAGGGGATTGAAAGACATCATTCGTCCTCGCGCGACGGTGCCAGCACCTGGCGGTTGCCGTTCGCGCCCATGGGCGAGACCAGACCGGAGCGCTCCATCTGCTCGATCAGCCGGGCCGCCCGGTTGTAGCCGATTCTCAGATGACGTTGGACCAGGGAAATGGACGGACGTTGCGTCTTGACCACCACTTCCACCGCCTGGTCGTAGAGCGGATCGGCCTCCATGTCCTCGCCGCCTTCACCGCCACCGAGCCCGTCCATGGCCTCCTCGGGCCCGTCGAGGATGCCCTCGATGTAGTCGGGCTGCCCCTGTTTCTTGAGGTGGTCCACCACCTTGTGCACCTCGTTGTCGTCCACGAAGGCGCCATGCACCCGCATGGGCAGGCCGGTGCCGGGCGGCAGGTAGAGCATGTCGCCCATGCCGAGCAGGTTTTCAGCGCCCATCTGGTCGAGAATGGTGCGCGAATCGATCTTGGACGACACCTGGAAGGCCATGCGGGTGGGAATGTTGGCCTTGATGAGGCCGGTGATCACATCCACCGACGGGCGCTGCGTGGCCAGGATCAGGTGGATGCCGGCGGCGCGCGCCTTCTGCGCCAGGCGGGCGATGAGCTCTTCGACCTTCTTGCCCACCACCATCATGAGGTCGGCCAGCTCGTCCACGATGACGACGATGTGCGGCAGGTGTTCGAGCGGTTCCGGGTTGTCGGGGTTGATCGCGAAGGGGTTGGTGAGCGGCTTGTCGTTCTTCCTGGCCTCGGCCACCTGCTTGTTGAAGCCGGCCAGGTTGCGCACGCCCACCGCCGCCATGAGCTTGTAGCGTTTCTCCATCTCGGCCACGCACCAGTTGAGCGCGTTGGCGGCATGCTTCATGTCGGTGACCACCGGTGCGAGCAGGTGCGGAATGCCCTCGTAGATGGACAGTTCCAGCATCTTCGGATCGACCATGATGAGGCGCACCTTGTCCGGCTCGCTCTTGTAGAGCAGCGACAGGATCATGGCGTTGATGCCCACCGACTTGCCCGAGCCGGTGGTACCGGCCACCAGCAGGTGGGGCATCTTCGCCAGATCGGCCACCACCGGATTGCCCGAGATGTCCTTGCCCAGCCCCACGGTCAGGGCCGAATGCATGTCGTGATAGGCCTTGGAGCCGAGAATCTCGGACAGGCGCACGGTCTGGCGCTTGGGATTGGGCAGCTCGAGCGCCATGCACGACTTGCCCGGCACCGTTTCCACCACCCGCACCGAGATCAGCGACAGGGCCCGCGCCAGATCCTTGGCCAGATTGACCACCTGGCTGCCCTTCACCCCCACCGCCGGTTCGATTTCGTAGCGGGTGATGACCGGGCCCGGGTAGGCCGCGATCACCTTCACCTCGACGCCGAAGTCCGCCAGCTTCTGCTCGATGAAGCGGGAGGTGAACTCGAGCGACTCGGCGCTCGGCGGCACCACATCGTCGGCGGGCGGATCGAGCAGGGAGATGGCCGGCAGCATGCCCTCGCCGCTGTCGCCGAACAGGGTCTGCTGACGCTCCTTCATGACCCGCTCGGAGGGATCGACCACCTTCACCGCCGGCTCGATGCGCACCGGTGCCGGCGGCGCCTTCTCCGCCTTGGCGCGGCGGGTCTGCACCACGGCCTCGCGCTTCTGCGCCAGGGCCTGACCGGCACGCCGGTCCTTCCAGGCGTAGTAGGCGCGCTGCGCCGCGGCCCAGCCCTGCTCGATCCACAGCCCGAGGCGCTCGGTGGCGGCGAACCAGGAGATACCGGTAAACAGGCTCAGCCCACCCGCGATCAGCGCCAGCAACACCAGGGTGCCGCCGGTGAAGCCCAAGTACTTGCGCGCCGCCTCGCCCAGCTCGACGCCGATCAGCCCGCCCGGTGCCAGCGGCAGCCCTGCGCCGGTGGAATGAAAGCGCAGCGATTCGAGCGCCGAACTGGCCAGCAGCACGACGAGGAAGCCGGTCATCACGATGGCGAAGGAGCGCTTGTCGGCGCTGAACTCCTCACGGAAGCGGCGGAATCCCCAGGCGATGCCATAGCCGAGAAAGATGACCAGCCACCAGGCCGATCCGCCGAACAGATAGAGCAGCACATCCGCCAGCCAGGCGCCGAAACGCCCGCCGGGATTGGCCACACGGGTCGCGTCGGTGGCATGCGACCACCCCGGGTCGGCCTTGCTGTAGCCGAGCAGGATCATCGCCACATAAATGGACATGACCCCGAGGATGATCCACCGGGTCTCCTGCAGCAGGTGGGCGATGCGCTCGGGCAGCGGCGGGTTGCGGGTACTGGTACGTGACGCCATCAGGTCTGGATTCGGGTGTGCTGCACGGGACAGCTGACAAAAAACACAGGGGCATTATACGAGAACGCCCCGCCGATCCGGCGGGGCGATGTGAGGGAACGTTGCGACGCGACGCGTCAGATGTCGAGAATGCGATCGCGCAGGATGATGCCCCGCGAGGTTTCCTCGATGAGCCCCTGCACGCCCAGATCCTTCATGACGCGGCTGACCATCTCGCGCGAGGCGCCGATCATCTTGGCGATGTCCTGCTTGGAGATCTTGCGCACCACCACCGTTTCGCCGTCGCGCTGCTCGGCCATCTCGAGCAGCAGGTGGGCGACACGGCCGTAGACGTCCATGAGCGCGAGGCTCTCGATCTTGCGGTCGGCGTTGCGCAGGCGGTCGGCCAGATTGCACATGATGCGCCAGGCGATGTCGAAATCGTCGCGCATCAGCTGCTTGAAATCCTGCTTGGAGATCATCACCAGATCGGAGGGCTGCGCCGCCACCACCGAGGCCGAACGCGGTTGCTCGTCGAAGATGGCCATCTCGCCGAACAGTTCGCCCTGGCCGAGAATGGTCAGGATCACCTCGCGCCCGTCCTCGTCGCTGACCAGCACCTTGAGGCTGCCGGTGAGCACGAAATATACGTAGTCGGACTGGTCTCCGGCGTGCACCACGGCCTGGCCGCGCGGCACCCGCCGCATCATGGCGCACCGTGCGACATTGGCCAGGCGCTCGTCGTTCAGCCCCTGGAAGAGCGAAAACGTCCGCAAGGCAATGTTCGATACTGCAGCCGTTTGGCCCATGCTCGTCCCCCTTTTGTTGGGAAAGTGGCAACCCTCGGTCCCTGTCGGCGGCCTGCCACGCATTGGAATTGTTGTTACCACGAAAGTATCACGAATCCGCAAAAGTATAACGTCGCCCATGCCAATTGCTTGAGGGCGGATTTGCAAATCACCGTTTCCGCCGGCCACTGCCGGCGCCCGACCTCGCCGCCGGGCGCAAGCTATAATTCGCCTCTTCGAACCCATCATCGCCCAGCCACACGAGATCCCTATGAGCACGCGACACGAAAAACTGATCATTCTCGGCTCCGGCCCGGCCGGCTACACGGCCGCGGTCTATGCCGCCCGCGCCAACCTGAACCCGGTGCTGATCACCGGCCTCGCCCAGGGCGGCCAGCTCATGACGACCACCGACGTGGACAACTGGCCGGCCGACGCCGACGGCGTGCAGGGCCCGGATCTCATGGCGCGCTTCCAGAAGCACGCCGAGCGCTTCGAAACCGAGATGGTGTTCGATCACATCCACACCACGCACCTGAACGAAAAGCCGATCCGCCTGGTGGGCGACGCGGGCGAATACACCTGCGACGCGCTGATCATCTGCACCGGCGCCACCGCCAAGTACATCGGCCTGCCCTCCGAAGAGGCGTTCATGGGCAAGGGGGTGTCCGCCTGCGCCACCTGCGACGGCTTCTTCTACCGCAACAAGCCGGTGGCGGTCGTGGGCGGCGGCAACACCGCCGTGGAAGAGGCGCTGTATCTGGCCAACATCGCCAGCAAGGTCACCCTGGTGCATCGCCGTGACAGCTTCCGCGCCGAGAAGATCCTGGTCGGCAAGCTCATGGAGAAGGTCGAGGCCGGCAAGATCGAACTGAAGCTGTTCTCCACCCTCGACGAGGTGCTCGGCGACGACATGGGCGTGACCGGCATGCGCCTCAAGCACGTGGACACGGGCGCCACGGAAGACATCGAGCTGATGGGCGTGTTCATCGCCATCGGCCACAAGCCCAACACCGACATCTTCGAAGGCCAGATCGAGATGGAGGGCGGCTACATCGTCACCCACGGTGGGCGCGAGGGCAACGCCACCGCCACCAGCGTGCCGGGCGTGTTCGCCGCCGGCGACGTGCAGGACCACATCTACCGCCAGGCCGTCACCAGCGCCGGCACCGGCTGCATGGCCGCGCTCGACGCCGAACGCTACCTGGACAGCCTCGGCATCGCCTGATGGCCAGGAAGCGCCGGACGGCACCCGCCCCGGGTGAGCGCCCGGCGCGCCTGAAGGACGAGCGCTTCGCCGCCCTCCGGCGGATGAAGGAAAGCCCCGCCGCCACACCGGCGGCCCCGGCGCCCGCCCCCGCGCAACGTCGCCCCGCACCGGCCGACACCGTCGACGACGAGCTCGAGCTGTTCCGGCGCGCGGTCGGCGACGCGACGCCGATGGACGCGCCCAACCGGGTCGTGCTCGAGCCGGAGCGCCCCGCCCCGGTGCCGCGACCGCGCGACGACGCCGACAGCGACGCCCCGCAGACGACGTCCCGGCCGGCCACGCTGGCCGGCGACGACAGCGCCTATTTCCGCCACCTGATGCACGACGTCACCCCGCTGGCGGATCGCAACCTGGCCGAGACCGACGCGCTCAAACCCGATCCCGGCCCCCTGCCCCCGACGGACAGCGCCCTCGACCCGGAGGACGTGCTCGGCCTGCTCGCGGCCGGCACCACCCCGCTCAAGGACAAGAACCGGATCGAGATCGACACCCCGCCCCCGGTGCCCGCGCCAAGGCAACTCGAAGCCGACGCGCGCGCCGTGCTCGACGAGAGCCTCGACCCCTTCACCCTCGAGGACCGGCTCGACATCGGCGAAGAGGCGGTATTCCTGCGCCCGGGCCTGCCGCGCCGGGTGCTCGCCGACCTGCGTCGCGGCCGCTGGGTGGTGCAGGGCGAAATCGATCTGCACGGACTGACCCGCGACGAGGCTCGCGCCGCCCTGGGTGAATTCCTCGCCCGCGCGCTGCTGCGCGGCTGGCGCTGCGTGCGCGTGGTCCACGGCAAGGGACTGCGCTCACCGGGCAAGGTGGGGGTGCTCAAGCACCTGTCACGCGGCTGGCTGGCCCAGCGCGAGGAGATTCTCGCCTTTTGCCAGGCCCGCGCCCATGAAGGCGGCAGCGGCGCGCTGCGGGTGCTGCTGCGCGCGGCCGACAAGCGCAGCCGGCCGTAGACGCGACAACGGCCGCATCGGCGGCCGTTGTCTTGCATCCCTTCGGTGCGATGCGTTCAGATCGCATCCTCGTTGGTCTCGCCGGTGCGGATCCGCACCACCTGCTCCACCGGGGTCACGAAGATCTTGCCGTCGCCGATCTTGCCGGTGTGCGCGGCCTTCACGATGGCCTCGATGGCCTGGTCCACGGTCGGGTCGGTGACCACGATCTCGACCTTGATCTTGGGCAGGAAGTCGACGACGTATTCGGCGCCGCGGTAGAGCTCGGTATGCCCTTTCTGGCGGCCGAAACCCTTGACCTCGCTGACGGTCAGGCCGGTGATCCCCACTTCGGACAGCGCCTCGCGGACCTCATCCAGCTTGAACGGCTTGATCACCGCTTCGATTTTTTTCATCGCTTTCTCCTGTATGCCTGTTGGTAAGTCGCCTGGCCGTGTCAATACGGGTCCTGATACCGGGCGGTGATTGGGAAGCGCCAGTCCTTGCCGAAACCGCGCCGGGTGAGGCGGATGCCGACCGGGGCCTGGCGCCGCTTGTATTCGTTGCGCTTGAGCATGGTGACGGTGCGCCGGACGATCGCTTCATCATACCCCTGGGCAATGATCTCGCGGGGCGATTCGTCGCGCTCCATGTAGGCCTCGATGATCGCATCGAGGATCTCGTAGGGTGGCAGGGTGTCCTGATCCACCTGGTCGGGCTTGAGCTCGGCCGAGGGCGGTCGGGTGATGATGTTCTCCGGCATCACCTCGGATCGCGCGTTGCGCCAGCGCGAGACCCGGTACACCAGCGTCTTGTAGACGTCCTTGAGCACCGCGTAGCCGCCCGCCATGTCGCCGTAGAGCGTGGCGTAGCCGGTGGCCATCTCGCTCTTGTTGCCGGTGGTGAGCACGATCGAGCCGGTCTTGTTGGACAGGGCCATGAGCAGCATGCCGCGGATGCGGCTTTGCAGGTTCTCCTCGGTGGTGTCCTCGGCCAGACCGGCGAACTGCTCGGCGAGCATGCCGCGGAAGGTCTCCATGGCCGGCGCGATGGGGAGGATGTCGTAGCGCACGCCCAGCCGCCGCGCCATGTCGGCGGCATCGTCGAGGCTCATCTGCGCGGTGTAGGGCGACGGCATCATCACCGCCCGCACCCGCTCGGCCCCGAGCGCATCGACCGCCACCGCCAGGGTCAGGGCCGAGTCGATACCGCCCGACAGGCCGATGATGGCGCCCGGAAAGCCGTTCTTGCCGATGTAGTCGCGCACCCCCAGCACCATGGCGGCGTAGGCTTCGTCTTCGACGCTGCGCAGCTCGGCCCGCTCCGCCTCGACCCAGCGCCCGTCGCCGAAGTGCACCACCCGGACCAGGGACTCGAAGGACGGCGCCTGCCACGCCACCGTGGCATCCGCCTGCATGGCGAACGAAGCGCCATCGAACACCAGCTCGTCCTGCCCGCCCACCATGTTCGCGTACAGCACCGGCAGCCCGGTCTCGGCGATGCGGCTGCGGGCCACCGCGTAGCGTTCGGCCTGCTTGCCCAGATGGCAGGGCGAGGCGTTGATGGCGACAATCACCTGTGCCCCCGCGCGCACCAGACCGGCCGCCGGGGCCGGCCCCCACAGGTCAGCACAGATCAGCACACCGAGGCGCACGCCGTCGAGTTCGAACACGCAGGGCTCGACCGCCGCGTCGAAATAGCGCTTTTCGTCGAAGACCTCGTAGTTGGGCAGGCGCTGCTTGCGGCAGCGCGCGACGACGCGCCCATGCTGCAGCACGGCGGCGGCGTTGTAGCGGCCGTATTCGTCGAAATCCGGAAAGCCCACGATCACCGCCATGTCGCCGGTGCGCCGCGCCAGCGTCTCGACCGCCTCCTGGCAGGCCTCGAAGAAATCGGCGCGCAGCAGCAGATCCTCGGGCGGATAGCCGCAGATCGACAGCTCCGGCGTGAGCATCAGTCGGGCCCCCTGGGCCTCGGCCTCGGCCATGGCGTCGAGGATGCGCCGGCTGTTGGCGGCAAGGTCGCCCACGACCTGGTTGATCTGGGCAACGGCAATGGCAAGCGTCGTGTTCATAGCGGTGTAACTATACCGTCAGCCCGCCCGTTTGTGCCGTGCATCACGACCGCCACGCCGCGCTTGGCGGGTTATTCACACCCATCGTGAACAAGCCTGTGGATAATGGGTGGATAAGCCGGCGGTCCTGTGTGGTGCAAAGCCACCACCCCGACTGCCCAAAAATGCAGCAGCCGGAACCATCGTTCCGGCCCACCGGTCCATTGCTCGTCTGAGCCGATTCACACCGATGCCCCACCCGATCCGCTTCATCCCCCGCCTCGCCGACATCGACCCGGCCGCCTGGAACGCGCTGGCCGGATCGCAGCCATGCGTGCAGCACGCCTTCCTCTCCGCCTTCGAGCACAGCGGCGCGGTCGGCCCGGGCAGCGGCTGGCACCCCCGCCATGCCACCCTGTGGTCCGACGGACAGCTCATCGCGGCCATGCCGCTCTACGAGAAATGGCACTCCTGGGGCGAATACGTATTCGACTGGGCCTGGGCGCAGGCCTACGAACAGCACGGCTTGGCCTACTATCCCAAGTGGCTCAGCGCGATCCCCTTCACCCCGGTGCCGGGGCGCCGCCTGCTGGGCGTCTCCGAGGCGGCCCGCACCGAGCTGCTCGAAGCGGTGCTGGCGCGGGTGCGTGCGAGCGAACACAGCTCCTTCCATGTGCTCTTCCCCACCGCCGCCGACGCCCGCCTGCTCGAAGGCGCCGGGCTGATGCTGCGCGATGGCGTCCAGTTCCACTGGCAAAACGCGGGGTACGCCGATTTCGAGGCTTTCCTCGCCTCGCTCAACCGTGACAAACGCAAGAAGATCCGCCAGGAGCGGCGCCGGGTGCGCGAGGCGGGGATCACCTTCCGCTGGCTTCGCGGCGACGAGATCGACACCGAAGCCCTGGAGTTCTTCTACCGCTGCTACGCGCTCACCTACGCCCTGCGCCGCTCCATGCCCTACCTGAACGAAGCCTTCTTCGCGCAGGTGCACCGCGACATGCCGGCGCATACGCGCCTGCTGGTGGCCGATCGCGCCGGCGAGCCGGTCGCCTGCGCCTGGTTCCTGATGGACGACGAGGCCCTGTACGGCCGCTACTGGGGGGCGCTCGAGGACATCTCCTGCCTGCACTTCGAGACCTGTTACTACCAGGCCATCGAGTACGCCATCGCGCAGGGGCTGCAACGCTTCGAGGGCGGCGCCCAGGGGGAGCACAAGCTCTCCCGCGGCCTGCTGTCCACGCCGACCTGCTCGGCCCACTGGATTCGCGACACGCGCTTCGCCGACGCCATCGACGACTTCCTGCGCCGTGAGCGCCAGGGCATGTCCCTCTATCTGGACGAGCTGAACGAACGCCAGCCGTTCCGCACCGCCACGGCCAAATGAAAAGGCCCGCCGGGAGGCGGGCCTTCGTCACGGCACTCGGACGTCTTACTTGTCGTTGGCGATGCCGTCGAGGATCTCCTTGCGGGCATCGTCCACCGAGCCCCAGCCGAGGATCTTCACCCACTTGCCGGGCTCCAGATCCTTGTAGTGCTCGAAGAAGTGCTGGATCTGCTTGAGCAGCAGCTCGGGCAGGTCGTCGGCGGTCTGCACGTTGTCGTACAGCGGAGTCAGTTTGGACACCGGCACGGCGATGACCTTGGCGTCCTCACCCGACTCGTCCTGCATCTTCAGCAGGCCGACCGGACGACTGCGGATGACCGCACCCGGCGGCAGCGGGAACGGCGTCACCACCAGCACGTCCACCGGATCGCCGTCACCGGCGATGGTGTGCGGCACATAGCCGTAGTTGACCGGATAGCGCATGCTCGTGCCCATGAAACGGTCGACGAAGATGCAATCGCTGTCCTTGTCCACTTCGAACTTGATCGGCTCGCCCTGCGCCGAGATCTCGATGATCACGTTGATGTCGTTCGGCACGTCCTTGCCGGCCTTGACTTGATCGAAGCCCATGCTTCCCTCCGCTTGAAAAATTCCATCGATTATAGGGACTTTGCGCGTTGCAAAAAACCTTTTGCGCGCAGGCGAGGGCACTCAAGAACCATCAAACGCGTCCGTTACCAGTCGAACGCCGATCCGAGCGCACACTCAGGACGACCGACTCCGCTTGCCGCAACGGTCCACGACCCCCTTCCTGCTCCGTACCGGGCGCACGGCCGCCGAGCCCGGCTTCGAACGCTGGCTGCCCCGAGTCATTCTGGGCGGCATGCTCACGCTCGTGCTCGCGCTGATGGCCGGCATGGGCGGCTACTACATCTACCAGCATCAACAGGCCGTCGAAGCCCAGACCGAGGAGATCGCGGCGCGCGCCTACGCCGACCGCGAGCGCATCCTCGGCGACGAGGTGACCCTCCTCACCCGCGACCTGCAGAGCCAGCGGCTCCGCTTCGAATCGGACCTGCGCGAGCAATTGCGCCTGCGCGTAGCGGCCAGCATCAATGTCATCGCCTCATTGCACGCCGCCCTGTCCGGCACCCGCACCAAGGCCCGCATGGAAGCCGACATCCTGCACGCCCTGCGCCCGATGTACGGCCTGAGCGGCAACGGCACGCGCTTCGTGATCGGTATCGACGGGCGCGCCCGCCTGTTCCCGATCGACACCCGCCTCGAAGGCACCGACCTGCGCACACTGCAGGACGACACCGGGCTGAAGTTCGGCGAGGAGCTCATCGACGCGGCGGCGGACAGCCGCGGCCGCTTCGTGCGTTTCCGCTGGTCGCCGCCGGGCGAGCACGAGGCCATGGCCGACGCCATCGCCTACGTGCGTCGCTTCGACCCGCTCGACTGGGTCGTCGGCAGCGCCGAGTTCATCCATATCGCCTATGCCGACCTGCGCCAGAACGCGCTCGCCCTGCTCACCGAACGCGCCAATGCCAAGGCCTCGGTGACCGGCATCGACGATGACGACACCCTGCTGGTGATCGACCGCGACGGCAAGCTGCTGGCGGGGCCCGCGGCGATCATGCACGACGCCGACGACACCCCGCCACCGATGCTGCTGCGCTATCTGCAGCGCTTCGTCGCCCAGAGCCAGCGCGGCGGCGGACCGGTCCGCTTCGAGACGCCGCCGACCGGCACCGACGCGGCGCGCCGCTACATGGCCTACACCTCGACGCCCGACGAATGGGGATGGACGCTGGTGTCGATCTCGGCGCTGGACCAGATCGAGCATGTCATCGCGCAGGAGCGCGAACGCATGAACGCCAGCACCAGCCAGGAGTTTCGTCTCACCGCGATCACCATGCTGGCGGCGGCGACGCTGGCCACCCTGCTCTCGGTGCTGTTCTACCGCTGGATCGAGGCACGCTTCCGGCGCTATCACGCCGACATCGCCGAACGCAATCGCGCCCTGAGCGAGAATGCGCGCGAGCTGCACCTGTCGGCCCGGGTCTTCGAAGCGAGCAGCGAGGCGATCGCGATTCTCGACCATCGCTTCCGCATCGTCTCGGTCAACCCGGCGCTCGAGCGGATCAGTGGTCGCGACCGCCCCGACCTGATCGGCCGCCATTGCGCCGAGCTGCTGGCCGGCGGGCAAACCGACGATCCGGTCTGGGTGGACACCGCCGCACAACTGCACCTCGAGGCCCAGTGGTCGGGCGAGCTGGCCCTGGGCCGACCGAACGGCGCGGTGTATCCGGCCTGGGTATCGGTCGGCGCCGTGACCAGCGAGGCCGGCCAGGTGACCCACTACGTGGTCTCCATCGCCGACATCTCGGATCGCAAGCGAACGGAACAACGTCTGCGCCACCTGGCCGAATACGACGCCCTCACCGGCCTGCCCAACCGGGTGCTGCTGCTCGACCGCATGAGCGCCGCCATCGAGAGCGCCCGGCGCCACCGCCACCACCTGGCGGTGCTGTTCCTCGATCTGGACCGGTTCAAGAACATCAACGACTCGCTCGGCCACGCGGTGGGCGACGAGCTGCTGCGCCAGGTCGCGGCCCGCCTGGGCGCCATCGTGCGCGGCAGCGACACCGTCAGCCGCCTCGGCGGCGACGAGTTCGTGGTGCTACTCACCGAACTGGACAGCGCCGGCCACGCGGCCACCGTCGCCGCGAAGATGCTCGAGGCGCTGGCCGCCCCCTTCCTCCTCGACGGCCACGAACTGACGATCACGCCCAGCATCGGCATCACCGTGTATCCGGAAGACGGCGAGAACCGCGACATCCTGCTCAAGAACGCCGACGCGGCCATGTATCACGCCAAGGAAAACGGCCGCAACAGCTACCAGTTCTTCACCCGCGAGCTGAACGACCGGGCGCGCGTCCGCCTCGATCTGGAAAACGACCTGCGCCGCGCGCTCGCCCGGCACGAGTTCACCCTGGCCTACCAGCCCCAGTTCGACCTCGCCACCGGGCACCTCATCGGCGCCGAGGCGCTGGTGCGCTGGCACCATCCGGAGCGCGGCATCATCCCGCCGGACCAGTTCATCCCGATCGCCGAGGAAACCGGTCTGATCGTGCCGCTGGGCGCCTGGATCCTGCGCCAGGCCTGCGCCACCGGCCAGGCCTGGCGCGACGAGGGGCTGGCGGACATCACCATCGCCGTCAACATCTCCGCGCATCAGGTCCGCCGTGGCCAGCTCGAGCTGACCGTGCGGCAGGTCCTGAACGAGACCGCCTTTTCGGGCCACCTGCTCGAACTGGAAGTCACCGAGAGCGCCCTCATGGCCAATCAGGCCGCCGCCGCCACCACCCTCAAGGCCATCCAGGCGATGGGGGTGCGGCTGGCCATCGACGACTTCGGCACCGGCTACTCCTCACTGGGCTATCTGAAGCGATTCGCCCTCGACAAGCTCAAGATCGACCGCTCCTTCATCAACGATCTGCCCGACGACAACGACGACGCCCACCTGACCCGCGCCATCATCGGCATCGGTCACACCCTGGACATGCTGGTCATCGCCGAAGGGGTCGAAACCGAAGCCCAGGAGCGCTTCCTGACCGAGCTGGGCTGCGATCAGGCGCAAGGCTACCTCTATGCCCGCCCCCTGCCGGCGGCGGACTTCCGCCAGATGCAGATCGACCTGAAATATCAGGCGACGTCGAAGCCGGCCTCCTCCACCGCCTGATGCAGCTGCGCCACCGAGGCGGTGGCCGGATCGTACTGCACGGTCGCCTGCGCCGCCTCGAGCTCGACCTTGACCTCGGCGACGCCGTCGATGGCCGACAGCGCGGCCGTCACACCCTTGACGCAGCCCTGGCAGCTCATGCCCTCGACCTTGAACTGAATGGTTTCCATGATGATCACTCCTCGTTCGCATGTTTGGGTCGTCGGGCGCGCCCCGGCTGCCAGCGGCGCAGCAGCAGCGAGTTGCTCACCACCGACACCGAACTGGCCGCCATGGCGGCACCGGCCACGACCGGATTGAGAAAGCCGAACGCGGCCAGGGGAATCCCGAGCGCGTTGTAGAAGAAGGCGAAGAACAGGTTCTGGCGGATCTTGGACAGGGTCGCGCGCGACAAGTCCACCGCATCGGCCACGCTGTTCAGGTCGTTGCGCACCAGGGTCACATCCGCCGCATCGAGCGCCACGTCCGAGCCGCCGCCCATGGCAAAGGACACGTCCGCCGCCGCCAGCGCCGGGGCGTCGTTGATGCCATCGCCCGCCATGCCCACCAGGCCCCGTGCCGAGGCCAGCCGCGCCACCGCGGCCGCCTTGTCGGCCGGCAGCACGCCGGCTTGGAAATCGTCGATGCCCACCGCCTGCGCCACCGCAGCCGCCGTGCCGGGGTGATCGCCGGTGAGCATGACCACCTTCACCCCTTCGGACTGCAGGCGCCGCACCGCCGCGGCGGAGGATGCGCGCACCGGATCGGCAATGGCGATCAGGCCGGCGTAGCGACCATCGGCCGCCACGATCACGGGCGTGCGCCCGGCGCCGACGACCCGGTCGACGATCGCCGCCGGCACCTCGACGCCGTGCTCGCGCACGAACCCGGGGCTGCCCACAAGCACGGCCCGGCCATCGACCCGGCCGCTCACGCCCTTGCCGGCCACGGTGTCGACCGTCTCGGCGGCCACGGCCGCGCCGGCCGCCTCGACCACCGCACGCGCCAGCGGATGTGCGCTGGCGGCTTCAAGGGCCGCCGCGAGCGCCAGCACCGGCTCCCGCTCCAGGTCGGGCGCCGGGCACACCTCCACCACCGCCGGACGTCCCTCGGTCAGGGTGCCGGTCTTGTCCACCGCCAGCACCGCGAGCTTTTCTGCGCGCTCCAGGGCTTCTGCGTTCTTCACCAGGATGCCGGCGCGGGCGCCCTGCCCGGTGCCCACCATGATCGCCGTGGGCGTGGCCAGGCCCAGCGCGCACGGGCAGGCGATGACCAGCACCGCCACCGCGTTGACCAGCGCCACCACGCCGTCGCCCCCCGTCAGCCACCAGCCGGCGAAGGTGAGCACCGCCAGGCCCACGACGGTGGGTACGAAGATCGCGGACACCTTGTCGGCGAGGCGCTGCACCGGCGCTTTCGAGCCCTGGGCCTGCTCCACCATGTGGATGATGCCGGCCAGCAGGGTGTTGGCGCCCACGCCTTCGGCCTGGCAGCGCAGCAGGCCTTCACCATTGACCGTGGCGGCGAAGACCTTGTCGCCGGCCTGCTTGCCCACCGGCAAACTCTCCCCGGTGAGCATCGATTCGTCCATCGACGACGCCCCCGAGACGACGACCCCGTCCACCGGCACCCGGTCGCCGGCGCGCACCACGAAGGCCTGCCCCGGCCGCAGCGTCTCCACCGGCACCTCGTGCAACTGCCCGTCCGCCTCGATCCACGCCGTGCGCGGCTGCAGCCGTACCAGCGCTTCGATGGCATCCGCGGTCTTCGCCTTGGCGCGGGCCTCGAGCAGCTTGCCCATCAGCACCAGGGTGATGATGGTGGCCGAGGCCTCGAAATACACATGCAGGTCCGCACGCCCCAGCGCGGTGACGATCGCGCTGAAGCCGTAGGCCATGGAGGTGCCCAGCGCCACCAGCACGTCCATGTTGGCACCGCCGCCGCGCAGGGCCGACCAGGCCCCCCGATAGAAGCGCGCCCCGATCCAGAACTGCACCGGCGTGGCCAGCAGCCACTGCCAGCCACGCGGGATCAGCTCGTGTCCGCCGTCGCCGAACAGCATGAACGGCATCTGCGCCAGCAGGGGCAAGGTGAGCAGCAGCGCCACCAGGAAGCGGTTGCGCTCGGCGGTCCACGCCGCCTGCTTGCGCGCCTTTTCCTGGGCACGGCTGTCATCGCCGCGGGAATGGGCGGCGAACCCCGCCCGCTCGACCGCAGCGAGTACGGTGGGCACGTCCGCGATCCAGGGCCGATAGTGCAGCTGCGCGGTTTCCGTGGCGAAGTTGACCACCGCCGAATCCACCCCATCGACACGTGCCAGCACTTTTTCCAGGCGGGTGGCGCAGGCAGCACAGGTCATGCCCTCGATCGCCAGCTCGAGCTCGCTCGCGGGCACCTGAAAACCAGCCTTGCGGATCGCTTCGACCACCGCCGACGGACCCGAAGCGCCGTCGCGGATGCGCACGCGCGCCCGCTCCGCCGCCAGATTGACCTGAGCCTCGACGCCCGGCAGACGGCCCAGCACACGCTCGATGCGTGTCGCGCAGGCGGCGCAGGTCATGCCCTCGACGGGCAGGTCGAGCTGGATCACGGCAGCAACGGTCTGTGGAGCATTCATGGTGCCTTCCGAACCAATCAGAGGGATCGAGTCTAAACTCTGTACTTGGGTACGGAGTCAAGCACCTTGTCAGAGGAATCCGCCATGCAGGAAATGACCATCAGCCAACTGGCACGCGCCGCCGACGTGGGCGTGGAGACGGTCCGTTACTATCAGCGCCGGGGGCTGCTGCCGACACCGCAACTGCCCAATGGCGGTATTCGACGCTACGACTCCGACACCCTCTCGCGCCTGCGTTTCGTGCGCCGCGCCCAGGCGCTCGGCTTTTCGCTCGACGAAGTCGCCGAACTGCTGGATCTGGATGAACACGAGGACCGGGACCAGGCACGCCGGATCGCCTCGGAAAAACTCCGGCGCATCGACGACCAGATCCGCCAGCTCAACGCCATGAAGCAGGCCTTATCCGAGCTGGTCAGTTGCTGCGCCGACGGCAACGCCGCCCAGCCCTGCCCCATTCTGCATGCCCTCGCCCATCCGGACGAGGCGAGCGCTCACTCGAAGTCGACCGGCGGCGGCGTATCCACCGGCAGGCCGGCTTCGGCCCAGGCATCATAGCCACCGGCCACCGACACGGCATTGGCAACCCCCATCTCGTGCAGCACCGCCGTGGCCAGCGCGGCCCGCCCGCTGGTCTTGCAGTACACGACGATCGGCTGTTGGGTCTGGGTCAGTTCGGGGGTGCCGGCGAGGCGGAATTCGAGCAGCCCACGCGGGATGTTGATCGCTGCGGGCAGGTGTCCGGCGGCGTATTCGGCCGGTTCGCGCACATCGAGCACCACGGCACCGGCCTGCATCATTTCGCGCGCCTGAGCAAGATTCACTTCGCGGATACGGCTCTTGGCCGCCATCACCAGATCGTGGCTGGTCTTCGCCATGGCAAGTCTCCATCAGTAATTCGTGAAATACGAATCATAGCGCGGCGCACGCCGTGCTGCGCCGTCACGCGCCGCTCAGGTGTGGCAGACCACCCCGCCCCACAGGGCCGCGCCCAGCGTGGGGGCGTTGATCAGGCCGAAGACCCCGAAACCGAGCACGACGACGCCCGATACGGTGCGCACCCAGGCATTACGGGTGATGCCGCGCAGGCGCTTGAGGAGCAGACCGGCGAGCAGGAGGTTGGGCAGCGTACCCAGGCCGAAGGCGAGCATCAGGCCCGCACCGCGCGCCGCCGAGCCGGTCACCAGCGCGGTGGCGAGCACGCTGTAGACCAGCCCGCAGGGAATGAAGCCCCACAACAGCCCCAGCGGCAGCGCCTGGGCGGGCCCGCGTGCGGGCAGGAAGCGTCGGGTCAGCGGCTGGATGCGCCGCCACAGATGGTGCCCGGCCTTCTCGACGGGGGCGAGCAGCCGGGTAAAGCCGGTCAGATACAGCCCCAGCGCGATCAGCATGAGGTTGGCCAGCACGTACAGGCCCAGCTGCACCGGCAGGAAGTTCTCGAACAGCAGCCCGACCGAGCCGATGGCGCCGAGCAGGCCGCCCAGCGCGGTGTAGGTGGTGATGCGTCCGAGGTTGTAGGCCAGGTGAATGGGCCACTGGCGCTTCACCTGGCCCGGGATCTGGACGGTGAGCGCACTGACGATGCCGCCGCACATGGCGACACAGTGCGTGCCGCCCAGCAGACCGATGAGGAAGACAGCGAGATAACCGGTTTCAGGCATGGTGCGGGCCGGGCGGGTGACGCCGCGAGACTAGCACGATGGCCTCTCCCGCGGCGACGTCCGCGCTCAGATCACCTTGGAGTAGCGCGCGCGTTCGCGGTCGGCTCGCAGGAATTTGTCGAAGACCATGGCGATACCGCGCACCAGCAGGCGGCCCGGCGCCTGCACGGAGATCCAGCGGTCCTCGATCTTCACCAACCCCGCCTTGGCCATCTCCGCCAGATCGGCCAGTTCGTCGGCGAAGTACTTCCTGAAGTCGATCATGTGCGCCTGCTCGATGGCATCGAACGACAACTCGAAGTGGCACATGAGCGCCTGGATGATGGAACGGCGCAGGATGTCGTCGGGCGTCAGCTCGATGCCGCGCAGCACCGGCAGGCGGTCCTGGTCGAGGATGTCGTAGTACTCGTCCAGGGTCTTGACGTTCTGCGCGTAGGTGGTGCCGACCTTGCTGATCGCCGACACCCCGAAGGCGAGCAGGTCGCAGTCGGCATGGGTGCTGTAGCCCTGGAAGTTGCGATGCAATCGCCCCTGGCGCTGCGCCACGGCGAGCTCGTCGTCCGGCTTGGCGAAGTGATCCATGCCGATATACACGTAGCCGGCCTCGGTCAGACGCCGGATCGCCAGCTGCAGGATCTGCAGCTTGGTGTCGGCGCTGGGCATGTCGGCCGGGTCGATGCGGCGCTGTGGCTTGAACAGCCCCGGCAGGTGCGCATAGCTGTACAGGGAGATGCGATCGGGCGACAGCTCCAGCACCTGCTCGAGCGTGCGGTTGAAGCTGATCACGTTCTGCTTGGGCAGGCCGTAGATCAGGTCCATGCTGATCGATTCGAAACCGGTCTGGCGCGCCGAATCGAGCACCAGCTTGGTCTCGTCGAAGCTCTGCACCCGGTTCACCGCGCGCTGCACGTCGATGTTGAAGTCCTGCACGCCGATGCTCATGCGGTTGAACCCGAGCTCGGCGAGCATGGCGACGGTCTCGAAGTCGACCTTGCGCGGGTCCACCTCGATGGAATACTCGCCGCCGGGCAGCAGCGTGAAGTGCTCGCGCACGGTCGCCATGAGCTGGCGCATCTCGTCGTGCGACAGGAAGGTCGGCGTCCCCCCGCCCAGATGCAACTGGATGACCTCGTGCGATCCGGTCAGCGACCCTGCCTGCATGGCCACCTCTTTGGCCAGGTACTGCAGGTACTTGGCCGAACGCCCGTGATCCTTGGTGATGATCTTGTTGCAGGCGCAGTAATAGCAGATGGTGTTGCAGAACGGAATGTGGAAGTACAATGAGAGGGGTCGGCCCAAGCCACCAACCGTCCGTCGCCCCAGCCAATGCTCGAGGGCATCCGCATTGAATGCCTCCACGAACCGGTCAGCGGTCGGATAGGAGGTATAGCGCGGGCCATTGACATCGAACCGGCGGATCAGTTGTGGGTCGAAAACAAGTTCTTTCTGGTTGTCCATGATGAGTACGATACCTTGTAGGGTGCAACCATCGCAGAAAGCCGCCGCGCTTGAGTTGACGTGGATCAACGGGTGCAAAGGCTTGTCCGGAAAGGCGAAAAAACCAAGCAAGAAATACGGAGAGCCTGCAGCATGCCACGCGGAGCGACCATCCCGATCACCGTAGCCGACCTCAAGACTGCCTGTTCCCAGTGCAATCTTCAGGAACTGTGCCTGCCGGTGGGCCTCGGCAATGCCGAGATCGAACAACTCGACGCCCTCGTGGGCGCACGCCGGCGGGTCAAGCGCCACCAGCACCTCTACCGGGCCGGTGACACCTTCGAAGCGATCTACGCGGTGCGTTCCGGCTCGTTCAAGACCAACGTGCTGTTCGAGGACGGACGCGATCAGGTCACCGGCTTCCAGATGTCGGGGGAGATTCTCGGCCTCGACGGCATCAGCACCGACCAGCACACCTGCGATGCCGAAGCGCTCGAGGACAGTGAAGTGTGCGTGATCCCGTTCTCCAAGCTCGAAGAGCTGTCGCGCGCGGTGGAATCCCTCCAGCACCAGTTCCACAAGGTGATGAGCCGCGAGATCGTCCGCGACCACAGCGTGATGATGCTGCTCGGCTCGATGCGCGCCGAGGAGCGGCTGGCGGCCTTCCTGCTCAACCTCTCGCAGCGCTTTACGGCGCGCGGGTTCTCCGCCGCGGAGTTCCATCTGCGGATGACCCGCGACGAGATCGGCTCCTATCTCGGGCTCAAGCTCGAAACCGTCTCACGGGCGTTTTCCCGATTTCAGGATCAGGGCCTGATCTCGGTGCAGCAGAAACACATCCGCATCATCGACATCGACGGCCTCAAGCAGCTGCTCGGCAACCACGGCGGGATCTGAGCCACCCGGGCGGATTCATCCGGCGCGCGTCGTGGTCCGGCGCGCGCGCATGCTCTTGCTGAGTTGTTTCAGATCGTCCGCCGTCAGCACATTCACGGCAAAGGGAAACAGTTCGTTGTCTTCCCGGTCGATGTGATTGAGGTAGTGGGCGGAAAAGTTCGCCACCTCGTCGGCGTCAAGCACTGCCTGACGCCCCTCCGCGATGTCGGTCAGGAATGCGCGCAGCTCCGCCCAGGCCGACTCCAGGGCCCGATGGTCGTCCTTGACCCAGGCGACGAGCTTGCGGATCCGCATCCGTGCCGCTGGCGGACAGCGCTCCAGCAGCAGGGGAAAGACGTCTTCCTCCTCGTCCCGGTGATGGTTGACGGCGGCGGTGTCGAAGTAGCGCATCACGTTCGTCGCCGCGCGGCGGGCATCCTCGTCGGCGCCATGCTCGGGCAACCAGCGCACCAGCCGGTCCAGGGTTTCGAGCTGTGCGGCCATGCGGCCGTGGCAGGCAACGAGAATCTCCAGCGGTTCGTCCAGATCCGGTGCGATGGGAATGAGCGATTCGGTCATGCGTGCAACTCCGCTCCGTCAGGCCAGGAATCCGGCCGGCTGTTTCGTCAGGGCCACCGACACGATCCACGCGAAGGTCAGCAGGGCCGCCCCCATCGCCACCAGGCGTATCGTGAGCGTCCGGCCACGTTTCAGCGCAATCGTACCCAGCACGATGTAGCACAGCAAACCGATGACCTTGGCCCACACCCACGCCGGCACGCTGTCGTAGAAGCTCACCAGCGCCAGGGCACTGCCCAGCAGCACGGTATCGACCACGTGCGGCAGGACGCGGGTCAGGCGCGCCTTGAGCAACGGCGAACCGGTGACCATCCAGAACCCCCGCAACAGGAAGCCGGCAAGGCTCAACGCCACGCTGGTCAGATGCACATGCTTGATGACCTGGTACATGAAAATGTCCTATCCGTCGCGCCCATCCACACGCGGGCGCAGATAGACAGGAAGATACCGCAAAGTCCACAGGACAAACACGCACAGCCATCCGGTGGCCGCGAACACCAGCCACAGGGGCGCGCCGGGCAGCAGCTCGGCCGCCACGCGCAGCAGCAGCACGCCCTGCACGGCCCAGCTCAAGGCCCACGTCAGTCCATCGGCCTTGAGGGCCGCCCCCGAGTGACCCAGGGTGACCCGCGACACCATGCCCAGCGCCAGCACGGTGAACATGCCGATCACCAGCACATGCAGCGGTGCGAGCCCGAGTGCGCTCACACCGAAAAACGCCAGCAACGACTGCACCCCGAACAACGCCATCGCCACACCGAACCAGGCGAAGCCGACATGAAGCATGGCGAGCAGGCGCACCGCAAAGCTGCGACGCAACTGCCAGGAAACGGTCAGCCATCCCCCCACGGCCGCCATCGGCAGATCCACCAGCCACGTCAGCTCGGCCAGCCCCAGCCGGTTCAGCGCCCCGTGGAGCACCGATCCGGCCACCAGCACCCACAGCGCCCAGGCGGGACGCACCATGGTGTAGTCCGGCAGCACCGATGAGGAGAAGAACGGCACCATGCGATGGCAGACGCTGAGGAAGATGGGCAGCAGGCAGGCCCACAGCCCCAGATCGATGGCCCATGCCGCCCAGCGCCCGTCTCCGCCCAGCGCCAGCATGAGGACGCACGACCAGCCGGCGAGCCCGGCACACAGGGCGGCCCAGACCGGCACCGCATGCAGCCGCCCGCGCCCGGGGCGTCGCATGACCGGAAACAGCACCGCACACACCCCGGCCCAGCCCGCACCCACGAGCACGACGCCCGGAATGCGCAGCAGCGGCCACAGGAAGGCGGCATAGATCAGCCCCCAACCGGCGACCAGCACAGCCCAACACCAGACGTACCGCGACGGCGCCAGATCGCCATGGGACTGCCAGCGGGGCATGGCGGTGAGCAGGAAGCCGAACACGAAGAAGGGGAACACGCCGTACAACAGCATCACCGCATGCCACCAGGGCGCGGGCCATGGCCAGGCCAGGCCCTGCCCCGCCGCGCGCAGAATCATCTCCACCCACCAGGGCAACATCACCAGCACGCACTGGAGCATGCCGAGGAAGAACATGCCCCGGTGAGGGGCCACCAGCAGCATGGCGCGACGTGAAGGTGCACGCGTTTCATTCATGAGTCGTTCCTGATATGCGCACCGCAGCCACCTGCCGCAACGCCTGCATGGTAAATTCCGGCTGTTGTTCCAACGCCCCGATCGCCCTCTTTGCCATGAGCCACGACAAAATCGACATTCCCGGTCTGCTCAGTCGCATGCCGCTGTTCAGCGCCATGTCCGCCGACGATCTGACCCAGATCGCCGAGGCCACGCGCGAGAAGCGCCTGCGCAAGGGCGAGATGCTGTTCCAGCGCGGCGATCAGCCCAAGGGCTTCTACTACGTCATCTTCGGGCAGATCAAACTGGCCTTCTCCTCGCCACAGGGTAACGAAAAGGTGGTGGAAATCCTTGGCCCGCATCAAAGCTTCGGCGAGGCGGTGCTGTTCATGGACAAGCCCTACCCCGTGTTTGCCGAATCGCTCGCCGACACCCTGCTGCTCCATGTGGCCCGCGATGCGGTGTTCGAGCAGATCGATCACGACCCCGGCTTCTCCCGGCGCATGCTCGCGGGCATGGCGATCCGCCTGCACAGCATGGTGCGTGACGTGGAGTCCTATTCGCTGCGTTCGAGCACCCAGCGCGTCATCGGCTACCTGCTGCAGCAGGCCCACGCCGAGCCGTGCCAGGACACGCAGCTGGTCATCGACCTGCCGACGAGCAAGCAGATCATCGCCTCGCGGCTCAATCTCACCCCCGAAACCCTCTCGCGCATCTTCAACGATCTGTCCACCCACAAGCTGATCACGGTACAGGGCAAGCAGATCACGCTGCACGACATCGACAAGCTGCGTCACTACGACGCCTGAGCGCGCGCCAGGGCACGTCGCGCCTGGCGTGTCACACCGACCAGCTGCAGCGCCAGCAGGGCGGCGGAAATCGTCACCACCGCACCGGCAACGAGCCCGGCAGACGACTGGAGCGGGCTGATCAGCAGCAGGCCGAGGGCAAGCAGATGGGCGCGCCAGTGCCAGCGGATCAGCGCGTCGTCGAGCATGCGGGTCATCGGCGGCACATTGGCCAGCCGTGGCTGCAGATGCAGCCACAGGACAAAGGGGACGATCTTGTAGAGCATGCCCACGATCAGCGACACATAGGCGCCCCACAGGACGACACCGCCGCTCATCAGCGCCGTCTCCGGCCAGTGTCTGAGCGAGGCGATCGCACCCGCCACACTGCCAGCCACCACACACCCCATGGCCAGTCGCCACAGACGCAAGGTCGTGTCGGCCCGCGCGCGGCGTCGGCGCCGTTGCCGGTCCAGCGTCATCAGCGCGAACGCACTGGCGACCGCCAGCAGTGGCAGCCACCCGTAGGCCGAGTCGAGGGCGCTCCCGGCGATCAGCGCCAGGGCCACGGCGGGCGCAAAGCCCCGCACGAACCAGGTCGGATAGGCGGGCGTGAGCTGGAACATGGGTACGACCAGATAGGCCGTTCCCGCCACCAGCAACCCACCCCAGCCGCCCAGGCCGACGGCGACGTGCACGCTCGACCAGCCGAGCACGGCCACGTCGGCATGCCCCGAGCGTGCCAGCGCCATGGTGAAGCCGAGCCCGACCGTGGCCCCCAGCCAGGCGATGGCCCAGCGCAAGGCGACAACCGTGCCACTGTGAACCGGCGTGTGCCACAAGGCCCGCAAGGCCACCACACAGAACACCGCGACCGCTCCGAGAATCAGGGCGCCGCCGGGCACCAGGAGCCCACCCAGCCCCCAGTAGAAGCCGCCGACCAGCAGCACCGCGCCGAACGTAACGGCCACGTGCACGGCCCGGGCCAGTCGCCCCAACGCCGGAAGGTTGGCACCGATCGCCACCGGCATGATCTGGAACAGGGCGCCGAGCATGACCTGCAGCATGAAGCCGACGGTCAGCAGATGAGTGAGCGCCAAGGCGGCGGGGGTCCACCGCGAAGCGAACACCTCCCGTCCGCTGACCATCAGGAGCACGCCGGCCAGCATCAGAAAGGCCGGCGCTGTCAGGAAGAAACGCAGGGGGACCGACGGCGGCGGCGCCTGCTCGAACGACAGGGCCTGCATGGGCGCTGGCTCAGCCGGCCTGACGGATCCGGATGTCGAAGGCCCCGTCCTCGCGGGTCGAAACCTCGTAGGTGTAGCCGTTCTGGTCAAGCATGTCGAACAGGGGCCCGGGCTGGCGCGGGATGATCAGCAGCAGGGTGTCGCCGGGCCCGAGCACATCGAGACCTTCGAGCGTGCGCTCCAGGGGTTCGGGCGGCACCATGCCACGCGCATCGACCACCACGGCCGGCTCGGCTCGTTCATTGCTCATCGCCCATCTCCTTTTGCAGGATCACCAGGTGCTCGCGCACCCCGGCATCGTCGGCCAGCGCTTGCTCGCACATGGGATAGAGGATGTTCTCCTCCTTCAAGTTATGCTGTTGCATGAGGATCAGCAGCGTTTCCGCGCTGTCGCCGAACCCGTCCGCATCTTCGTTGCGCGCCGCGTTGCCGAGCGCCTCGAGCAGGCGACGCATCTGTTCGTGCTCCGAACGCATGACGGCGGTCGGGCCCGAAGTCATGCCGGTGCTGGCCTCGAAGCCGGGAAAAATGGCGTTCTCCTCGATCGAAAAGTGGTTGAGCACGGTCTCGGCAAACTGGGCCGTCAGGGCCGCGCACGAACGCCACTGACCGGCCTGCGCGCAGGCTTCGGCCTCGGAGAACAGCATGTCGCAACGCGTGTGATCGCGATGCATGATCCGTGAAAGGGTGGTCATGGACGGGGTTCCTGCAATCGGTTGTCTTGTCATCGATTCTGCGCGAACCCCCTGTGCGCGCATTGACCCGAATCAACCGCACCCGGCGAACCCGTCCGGAATGGGAAAACAGACGCGACATCGCGTGCGCGAACCGATGAACGGCTCGTTCACGACTCAAGCACATAACGCCCGGGCGCATCGTCCAGTGCAGGAAAATCAGCCGACTCGGCCGGGCGGGCCGCGATCAGATCACCGCTGCGCGGCTTGAGCCAGTCCATCCAGTCGGTCCACCAGCTGCCGCCGCTCTGCGGCGCCCGCGCATGCCATGCTTCCCAACGATCCGCCCGGTGGGCCGTGGCCGCCCAGTAGTGGCGTTTGGGCGGCGTGACCGGGGGATTGACGATGCCGAGAATGTGCCCCGAACTGGAGAGCACGAAGCGCTTCTCGCCGCGCACGAAGTGAATCATGCGGAAGGTCTGCTGCCACGGCGCGATGTGATCGTCCTCGGCCGCCACCATGTAGAGCGGCTGCATGATCCGGTGCAGGTCGATCGGCTCGCCGGCCACGGTGAGTGCGTCGGACTCGATGAGCCGGTTGTGCAGATACAGCTCGCGCAGATACCAGGCGTGCATCGCGTAGGGCATGCGCGTGGTGTCCATGTTCCAGAACAGCACGTCGAAGGCCGGCGGCGGCTCCCCGTAGAGCCAACCGTGCTCCACGTAGTGCCAGATCAGGGAGTTCGAACGCAGCAGACGGAATGCCGAGGCCATCTGGGCGCCGTCCAGATAGCCGGTGCGCGCCATGCTGTCGCACAGGTAGCGGACGCTGCCCTCGTCGATGAACACCTCGATATCGCCGGGTTTGCGGAAATCCACCAGGGTGGTGAGCAGGGTCCAGTCGGACACCGGCATGGCCGCTTCGCCGAAGCGCCGATTGGCCCAGGCCATGTAGATGGACAGCGCCGTGCCGCCGATGCAGTACCCCACCGCATGCACGGAAGGCTGCCCGCTCTGCGCGCGCGCCGTCTCGACGATGGCATGCACGCCCTCGAGGATGTAGTCGTCGAAGCTGACCTCGCGCATGGACGCGTCCGGGTTCTTCCAGCTCGTCATGTAGACGTCGAGCCCCTGGTCGAGCAGGTAGCGCACCATGCTCTTGCGCTCGTTCAGATCGAGAATGTAGAACTTGTTGATCCAGGGGGTGATCAGCACCACCGGCCGGGCATGCACCTTGCGCTGACGCGGCGCATAGTGAATCACCTCGAGCAGGCGGTTACGCATCACCACCTTGCCCGGCGTATTGCCCAGGTTGCCACCGACCTTGAATCCGTCGGGATCGGACATGCGCACCATGCGGGCGCGCATGTCCTCGAGGTAGTTGTGCCAGCCCTGGCGCAGACTGTCGCCATGGGTCTCCGCTGCCTTGCGCAGCGCCACCGGATTGGTCAGCAGGAAGTTCGTCGGCGCCACGGCGTTGAGCCAATTGCGCCACCAGAACGCGGCGCGGCGCCGGTTCTCGCTCGACAGCCCGGGGGTCGAATACAGCATGTCCTGGGTGTGACGGGTGGCCAGCAGGTACCAGGATTTCACCAGGTCCCAGGTCGCCGAGTCGGTCCAGATCGGGTCGTTGAAGCGGGTATCGTCCGAATGCGGCTCGATGGGGCTGCGGCTCGGCGCACCGATCATGCGACGCAGGCTGTGCCACTGCAACGCCCACAGCTGGCCGGAGAAGGCGACACACTTCTCGGCCAGCTCCTGCGGATGCGCGAGCCACGCCAGATGGGCATGGATGATGGGCGCCGCCATGCCCAGCGGGTCGACCATGGTCTGCCAGTGCTCATGAACCTGATGCATCGCCCGATCGACCACCTGGACGGGCGCGAGGGGTTTCTTTGCTGTCATGTTGCCGCCTCCACAGATCGGCACTCAGTCGTCAAAAAACGATCAGATGTCATTGTGCGCCGCCGCGAACACCGAGGTTTGATCAGGGTCAAGCACCCTCGCCCTCCTTCGGCGACTATAATCGCTCAGGCAACCTAGCTGGAGGGCACCATGTTCAAGCATCTGCTTGTACCCACCGATGGTTCCGACCTGTCGGAAGCGACCGTCAATCGGGCCATCAGTTTCGCCAAGGAAACCGGCGCACGCATCACCTTCTTCTACGCTCAACCCGATTTTCCGATGCCCATCTATGGTGAAGGGGCACTGATCGACCCGACCACGCCGGAGCAGTTCGCGAAGGGCGCGGCTCAGGAAGCCGCCCGGATTCTGGACGATGCGCGCGGCAAGGCCGAAGCGGTGGACGTGGTGTGCGACACCGACACCCTGGTCAGCGAAATTCCCTACGAGGCCATCATCGACGCTGCCGAGCGGCACGGCTGCGATCTGATCTTCATGGCGTCACATGGCCGTCGTGGGCTGGCCAGCCTGCTACTGGGTAGCGAGACGCAGAAGGTGCTGACGCACTCGAAGACGCCGGTACTGGTCTATCGCTGACCGGTCGCGTGGGGTGTGTCGCGTCGCCGTGGGTCCGTGCTGTGGCGGCCTGAGCGTCTCATGCGGCCATTACGGCGGAATACAGGCGCCAAAGCGCTCGCACTCCGACTGCGGCCGTTCAATGCCGGTTGAGTTCCTCGGCCGGCGTCTGGAGAAAGACGGTGGTCAGACTCGAGGCGGCGCACACCAGCCAGAATCCGAAAAAGCCGATCGAATAGGTGGCGACAGCGGGATAGTGCACCGCTTCGCCGAACAGGTAGAGTTCCTGCGGATCGAAGATCGTGAAGAACAGCGCCTCGGCAAGGCCTGCAATCAGAAACGAAGGCCACAACACCTGAATCAATTTCATCATTGCACTCACTCCCCTGATCCGCAGTCGTGCGGCTCCTAGTGGCTATGTCGATGCAACTGCTCGTCTTCCTGCACGTGCCGCTTGACGAAGCGATAGATGTACGCTGCCATCACCACGATGAAGCCGATGGTAAACACGCTGAGCAGTCCAATATCGGTCGTGAAAAGCTCTTGTATTGCCATGACGCATCTCCTTGGTCGTAAGACTACTTGTCGGGAGGAATCAACCTCACTTCAGTCTCTGTCGGGAGATGAATGGCCCCGGTCAATCGCCATGCGCGGGACTCGTCTTCAAGCAGCAGTTTCCAGTGCCCTGCACGCAGGGGCTGGATCGGCGCCTGATATTTTCCGTTGTTGCCCACCAGCGTGACCGTCTGATCGAGGTTGGCCCGCGTGGCATAGGCAAGGGTAAAGAACAGCGTATCGGGCAGCGGCTCGCCTGTGGCACTGCTGAGTTCGACCTGCGCCGAACCGGCGCTGAGCCGGATCGTGGCCGACAAGCCGAGGGTGGCCGCTTCCTGTCCGCGGGCCATCGTCTTCTGGATCGCGAGGCCCTGCTTGTAGTAATCGTCGACGACCAGACCGTCATTGGACTTGATCGCCATCCAGGCCGTGACGGTCCCGGCGACGACGGCGGTCGCCGGCAACGCGATCAGGAACCAGGGCCACCCCTGTCGATACCAGGGGGCGGCGGGTTTGCGGGCAGACATGGCAGTGGTACTCATCGGGGCAACAGGAAGGTGGATTTTTCTTTCACGGCGATGTTGGCATCATCGCTCGCCTTGACGTCGAAGTAAATCGGGTTGGACGAGCCGGGCTGGCCGACATCGACCGGCACCTGCACCTGAAGGGTGACCGCCTGCGTCGTCGCCGGTTCCACCGAAATGGTGCCGTTGAAGTCCCCGAGCCGGATCCCCTGCAAGCCTGTCACGCTGACGTCGAAGGTGCGCGGCTTCTCGGTCATGTTCATGACCTGGAGGCGATACACGTTCTCGATCATGCCGCCGGCTACTTCGCGCGCCAGGGTGGCGCGATCGCGGATGATATCCACCCGCAGCGGTTCGCGGGTGGCCAGCCCCCAGACGAAGGCGACGCAGATCAGCGCCAGAATGCCGCCATAGATGAGCGTGCGCGGCCGCATGACGTGGCCGAAGATCTCCTTGCCGCCCCAGTGCTTCTTCATCGCGTTCTCGGTCGAGTAGCGAATCAGCCCGCGCGGATACTCCATCTTGTCCATGACCTGGTCGCAGGCGTCGATACAGGCGGCACACCCGATACATTCGTACTGGAGCCCCTGGCGGATATCGATGCCGGTCGGGCAGACCTGCACGCAGATGCCGCAGTCGATGCAGGCGCCCTTGCCCACCGATTGCGGGTCGACCCCCTTCTTGCGCGAACCACGCGGCTCGCCGCGATCCTCGTCATAGGTGATGACGAGCGTGTCCGGATCGAACATCACGCCCTGGAAACGGGCATACGGACACATGTACTTGCAGACCTGCTCGCGCATCACGCCGGCGAACAGGAAGGTGAAACTGCCGTAGAAGAGGATCCAGAAAACCTCCCAGGCCCCGAACCCGAAGGTCGGCACCGACGCGACGAGCTCGCTGATCGGCGTGAAGTAGCCGACGAAGGTAAAACCGGTCCACAGCGCCACCGCGGCCCAGGCACTGAACTTGGCAGCCTTGAGGGCGAACTTGCGACCGCTCATCGGCGCCTTGTCCAGCTTCATGCGCTTGTTGCGGTCCCCTTCGATCTTCTGCTCGATCCACATGAAGATCTCGGTGTAGACCGTCTGAGGACAGGCGTAGCCGCACCACAAACGCCCGGCGATCGCCGTGAAGAAGAACAGCGCGTAGGCGGAAATGATCAGCAGGATCGCGAGGAAAAAGACATCCTGCGGCCAGAACACCCAGCCGAAGATGTAGAACTTGCGTTCGACGAGATGGAACAGAACCGCCTGGCGGCCGTTCCATTGCAGCCACGGCAGTCCGTAGAACAGCAGCTGCGTGACCCACACGAGCACCCATCGCCAACTGGCAAACAGCCCCGTCGTCGAGCGCACGTAGATCTTCTTGCGCGCTGCATAGAGGGTGGATTCAGGCGCTTGAGCGGCGCTGGATGCACTGTTCGTTTGGGGGCTGGGTCGCTCATAATTTAATATATTAGTAGCTACTGATTTTCAAACTCAAAATATCCCCGGGCCGGGCCCGGGGATACCGTGTCGAACACTGCCTGATTACTTCGCGGCGGCGTTGTGCGACAGACCATACACGTAGGCAGCGAGCAGATGCACCTTGTCATTGCCGAGGAAGGCTTCCCAGGCGGGCATCTTGTTGCTGCGGCCATGGGTGACCGTCTCGATGATGGTCGCCTTGGACGAACCGTACAGCCATGTGCCGTCGGTGAGATTCGGCGCACCGATCATCTGGTTGCCCTTCGCGTCCGGACCGTGGCAGGCGGCGCAGTTCTGTTGGAACAGCTCCTGGCCACGCTGGGCACGCAGGGAATCGTGCGCCAGATCGGAGAGCGAGCGAACGTAGTTGGCCACGTCCTCCACACCTTCGGCACCGAGCGCCGGACCGAACGGCGGCATCACACCCTGGCGACCACCCATGATGGTCGTCTTGATGGTGTCAGGGGCACCCCCGTACAGCCAGTCATTGTCGGTCAGGTTCGGGAAACCCTTGGCACCGCGCGCATCGGAACCATGGCACTGAGCGCAGTAGGTGAGGAACAGACGCTGCCCCATGGCGCGCGCTTCCGGATCGGCGGCCACGGCCTTGAGGTCCATATCCGCGTACTTCTTGAAGATGGGCGAATACTTGGCGTCGGCCTTGGCCATTTCCGCAGCGTACTGGCTGCCGTCACCGTCCTTGGAGCTCCACTTGTACAGCCCCGGGAAGTTACCGAACCCCGGATACAGGGTCAGGTACACGATCGCGAAGATGACCGTGATCCAGAACAGGTACATCCACCACTGCGGCAGCGGGTTGTTGTACTCGGCGAGCGTCTCGTCCCACACGTGACCGTGCAGTTCGACCTGCTCCCCCTTCTTGGCCCCCTTGCCCATGTTGGACACGAGGATGAACACACAGAACAGGAGACTCAGGCCCACCAGGACCATGACGTATCCGTTCCAGAAGCCGCTAACAAAGTCAGCCATTTTCTTATCCTTCCTTCCGTTGCCCGTCGTCCTGATGGTCGGCGGGCGGATCTTCATCGGTAAAGGGCAGTTGCGCCGCCTCGTCGAACCCCTTCTTGGCGCCCTTGCTGTACGCCCAGACGCAGATGCCCAGGAAGCACACAAAGCCCAACACCGTCAGGATGGAACGCGCATCATTGATTTCCACGACGCAACCTCACCCGATCACTGGACGTTTTTGAGCGCGACGCCAAGCCCTTGCAGGTAGGCGACGACAGCGTCCATCTCGGTCTTGCCCTCGATGGCCTTGTTTGCCCCGGCGATCTCCTCGTCGGTGTAAGGCACGCCGACCTTGCGCAGCGCCTTCATGTGCGAGGCGATGTCGGTCTTGAGCGGGCGATTCAGCCAGAAGAACGCAGGCATGTTCGACTCGGGCACCACGTCACGCGGGTTGTTCAGGTGAACCCGGTGCCATTCGTCGGAGTAGCGGCCGCCGACGCGGGCCAGATCCGGCCCGGTGCGCTTGGAACCCCATTGGAAGGGATGGTCATAGACGAACTCGCCTGCGACCGAATAGTGACCGTAGCGCTCGGTTTCCGCGCGGAACGGACGGATCATCTGCGAGTGGCAGTTGTAGCAGCCCTCGCGGAGGTAGATGTCGCGACCGGCCAGACGCAGCGGGTCATACGGCTTGACCAGCTCGTTGGTCGGCGTGGTGGTCGACTTCTGGAAGAACAGCGGCACGATTTCGACCAGACCGCCGACACTCACCACCAACAGCGTGAGGACAATCATCCAGCCGACGCTGCGCTCGATAAACTCGTGTTTCGATTGAGCCATTTTCGTCTCCTGGAATTAGGCGTGTGCTGCCTGCGGGGTCACCACAGGTGCGCTATAGGCCTTCTGGCCGGCAATGGTCTTCACCACGTTGTAGAACATGAGAAGCATGCCGCCGAGGAAGAGCACACCGCCGACCAGACGAATGGTCCAGAACGGATAGCTGGCCTTCACGGATTCCACGAAGGAGTAGGTGAGCGTGCCGTCCGCATTGGTGGCGCGCCACATCAGGCCCTGCATCACACCGGCAATCCACATGGAGGCGATGTAGAGCACCACGCCGATGGTCGCGATCCAGAAATGGGTCGTGATCAGCTTGGTGGAGTACATCTCGGTCTTGCCGTACATGCGCGGGATCAGGTAGTAGATCGAACCGATCGACACCATGGCCACCCAGCCCAGGGCACCGGAGTGCACGTGACCGACGGTCCAGTCGGTGTAGTGCGACAGCGCATTGACCGTCTTGACGGACATCATCGGGCCTTCGAAGGTCGACATGCCGTAAAAGGACAGCGAGGTGATCAGGAACTTCAGGATCGGATCGGTACGCAGTTTGTGCCAGGCACCCGACAGGGTCATGATGCCGTTGATCATGCCACCCCAGGACGGTGCCAGCAGGATCAGCGAGAAGATCATGCCGACGGACTGGGTCCAGTCAGGCAGCGCGGTGTAGTGCAGATGGTGCGGGCCGGCCCACATGTAGGTGAAGATCAGGGCCCAGAAGTGCACCACCGACAGACGATAGGAATACACCGGACGATCAGCCTGCTTGGGCACGAAGTAGTACATCATGCCGAGGAAGCCGGCAGTCAGGAAGAAGCCCACCGCGTTGTGGCCGTACCACCACTGGATCATGGCGTCCTGCACACCCGCGTAGGCGGAATAGGACTTGGTCAGGCTGACCGGCACTTCGGCGCTGTTGACCAGGTGCAGCAACGCGACGGCGATGATGAAGGCACCGTAGAACCAGTTGGCCACATAGATATGGGAGGTCTTTCGCTTGGCGATCGTGCCGAAGAACACGATGGCGTAGGACACCCACACGATGGTGATCAGGATGTCGATCGGCCACTCCAGTTCAGCGTATTCCTTGGCAGTCGTGTACCCGAGCGGCAGCGTGATGGCGGCCAGCAGGATGACCAGCTGCCATCCCCAGAAGGTAAATGAGGCGAGCTTGGGCGCGAACAGCGTGGTGTGATTCGTGCGCTGCACGACGTAATAGGACGTCGCGAACAGGGCACAGCCGCCGAACGCGAAGATCACAGCGTTGGTATGGAGCGGGCGCAGTCGACCGAAGTGGAACCACTCGGCGAAGTTGAGTTCGGGCCAGACAAGCTGCGCGGCAACGATCACGCCGACCAGCATGCCCACAATCCCCCAAACCACCGTCATTACGGCGAACTGGCGCACGACTTTGTAGTTGTAAGTCGCTTGCGATTGCATGTGAGTCACCTCTTTGATTTAAAACCTTTTAACCTCCCGCGCCCCGACGCATGCCGGGACGGTCGAACCGAAGGATACGCGTCGGCCCGGGAAGTCTTTTGATACAGATCAATACCGCATTGTATTGCACCGCACGATGGACGGCAAAGGCTTATGGGGCTTTGGTTTGAAGCGAATGGGCAAAAAAAAGGGTGCGTTCGCACGCACCCCCAACCCCAACAGAGAGACAAAAATCCCTGCGTCATGAATCGCACCGAAGAGGACCGCCGGCACGACTCGATTAACCATGGGTGCATTGTGACTATTTGGTGGGACCGTGCATTGATTTGGATCAATCGTCAGCGCCCGAAACGGGAATTTCGACGATCTGACCGCAGCCGCGCGACTGAACTACCTGTCGTCCGGCGATTCGGCGTCCGCCGGGCCGCCCTCCCCTCGGGGGCTGCGTGGCGTGCCTTGCCCGTCTTCGGATCGTCATCGTCCATCAGCATGCGATAGGCCGGACCTTCCATATCGTCGAACTGGCCGCTGCGCACCGACCACCAGAACAGGAAGCCGATAATGAAGACCAGCAGAACCGACAGGGGAATGAGCAGATAGAGGCTTTCCATTCAGAGGTCCGTTGATTTCTTCGACCGCTGCAGGCGCAAGGCATTGAGCACGACGAGCAGGGAACTGGCCGACATGCCGATGCCGGCCATCCAGGGCGTCACCCAGCCGGCCACCGCCAGCGGAATCGCAATCACATTGTAGCCAAAGGCCCAGATCAGGTTCTGGCGGACGATCGCGAAGGTGCGCTTAGCCATCGCGATCCCGTCGCCGAGCGCGACGAGTTTCCCGCCCAGCAGGACGACGTCGGCCTGGGTGCGCGCCAGTTCGGTGCCCTCGCCCATGGCCACGGAGACGTGCGCCTGAGCCAGCACCGGCGCATCGTTGACGCCATCGCCGACCATGGCTACCACCCGTCCCTCGCGCTGGAGCGCCGCGATCGCGTCGTGCTTGCCCTGGGGCGACAGCCCGCCGCGCGCATCGTCGATGCCCAGCTGCGCGGCGAGCGCCGCCACCGTATCCGGCGCATCGCCGCTGAGCACCCCCAGCGCACACCCATCCGCCCGCAGCGACGCTACGAGATCGGCAGCATCCTCGCGCACGCGATCGTCGAAGCAGAAGGCCGCCATCCAGCCGCCCTCCCCACCGAGAAAGACCCGAGTCTGCACACCATCACCATTTCCCGCGAGCGATTCCGGCACGGGTGCACCCACCAGAGAGGCGACGAAGTCCGCACGCCCGATCCGGTAGCGCACATCGTCGATCCGCCCCTCGACCCCCTGTCCGGTGGTCGCCAGCACCTCGCTGGCAACGGGGAGCGGCGCCAGCGCAGCCTGCCGGATGCCGGTCGCGATCGCATGCTCCGAGCCCTGCTCCAGCGCCGCGGCAATCTGCAGGGCTTGCGCCGGAGCGCACGCCTCGACGGTATCGACGCCGACCAGTTGCAGCGCTCCGACCGTGAGCGTGCCGGTCTTGTCGAACATGAAGGTATCCGCCTTGGCCAAGGTCTCGATGGCGTGGCCGCGAGTCACCAGCACGCCGATCCGCGCCATCGCGTCCGACGCCACCGTGAGCGCCGCGGGCGTGGCCAGCGACAGGGCGCACGGACAGCTCACCACCAGCACCGACACGAACACCCACAGCGCGCGCGATGGATCGACGATGTACCAGCCCACCGCGGCCGCCACAGCCACCAGCAGCAGGAAGGCGATAAACCGCCCGGCGATCCGGTCCGCGAGCTTCACCAGACGCGGCTTCTCGGTGGCGGCCCGCTCCATCAGCCGCATGATGGCCGCCAGGCGGGTGGCATCGCCGACCTGGCGCACATCGATGACCAGCGGGCTGGAGACGTTCAGGCTCCCGCCCGTGACCGTATCGCCCGCGGCCTTCGGCACCGGCCGGCTCTCGCCCGTGAGCAGCGCCTCGTCGGCGGCGCTGCGCCCCTCGAGCACCACCCCGTCGGCCGGAATCGCCTCGCCCGGCTTGACCCGCACCCGGTCACCCGGCGCCAGTGTGGAGACCGGCACACGCTCCTCGCCCCCCTCCGGCAACAGCTTGTCGGCGAACACCGGCAGCACCTTGCCGAGCGATTCGACCCCGCGCACGGCCCGCTGCCGCGCGACCATCTCCAGATAGCGGCCACACAGGAGGAAGAACACGAACATCGCCACCGAGTCGAAATACACGTCGCCGGTGGCGGTGACGGTGGCCCAGCAACTGGCCAGAAACGCGCTGCCGACGCCCAGCGCCACCGGCACGTCCATCCCCAGCCGGCGCAGACGCACGTCGCGCCACGCCCGCTGGAAGAACGGCGCCGCCGAATAGAAGATGACCGGCAGGGTGAGCGCGAAACTCGCCCAGCGCAGCAACTGCTCGATGTCCACCGTCATGTCCCCGTCGCGGGCGATGTAGGCGGGGATGGCGTACATCATGACCTGCATGGCGCCGAAGCCGGCCACGAACAGGCGCCACAGGGCCGAGCGACGCTCACGCCGGGCGATCTGCTCCGAGCGGGCCTCGTCGTACGGATAGGCGCGATAACCAATGGACTGGATCGCCCCGAGGATGTCGGAGAGGTGGATCCGGCGCTCGTCCCAGCGCACCCGGGCGCGCCGGGTCGCATAGTTGATGTCGATCGCCGTCACCCCGGGCAGATGCGCCACATGCTGCTCGTTGAGCCACACACACGCGGCGCAGGTGATCCCCTCGAGGATCAGGGCGGCCTCCCGCTCGTGCTCGTCCACCGGGCGCACGAAGCTCTTCTGGAAGTCGGGGTGATCGAACAGGCCCAGCTCGCCCAACGCCTCGGGCAGGGCCTCCTTCTGCGACTCCGGCATCGCATCCCGGTGCCGGTAGTAATCGTCCAGGCCGTTGTCGACGATGGCCTGGGCCACCGCCTGGCAGCCGGCACAGCACATCTGCCGCATTTCACCACCGACCCGCACCGGAAAGTTCGCATCCGTCGGCACCGGCAGGCCACAGTGGTAGCACTCGGCCTCACGGGGGCGGAATGATGCGGACGGATCGGACACGGAACACCCTCGGACGGAAACAGGCGCCGTTGCGACGCCGACCGATGCCTTGTATCACAAATGCGCGACCGGCAGCCTGTACCAGGTCAACGCCGGGCGCCGGGCCAACGCGCGTTACTTCGGCGCCATCCGGATCGCGCCATCGAGCCGGATCACCTCGCCGTTGAGATACCCGTTCTCGACGACGTGGCCGACCAGCGCGGCGAACTCCGCCGGCTTTCCGAGCCGTGGCGGGAACGGCACCATCCGGCCCAGCGCGTCCTGCACCTCGGCCGGCATGCCGGCGAGCATCGGCGTTTCCATGATGCCCGGTGCCACCGTCATCACCCGGATGCCATGGCGCGCCAGCTCGCGCGCCAGCGGCAGCGTCATCGCCACCACACCGCCCTTGGACGCGGCATAGGCCGCCTGCCCGATCTGGCCGTCGAACGCCGCCACCGACGCGGTGCTCACGATCACGCCACGCTCGCCGGCCTCGTTCGGCGCGTTGCGACTCATCGCCTCCGCCGCCAGCCGCACCATGTTGAACGTACCCACCAGATTGATGTTGATCGTACGTGCGAATGCCTCGAGCCGATGCGGCCCCTCACGCCCCAGCACCTTCTCGGCCGGCGCCACCCCGGCGCAATTGACGAGCCCGTGCACCGCTCCGAACTCGCGCACTGCCAGATCGAACACCGCAGCCGCCTCGTCCTCGCGGGTCACGTCCGCGCGCGCGAAACGCACCCGCTCACCCAGCCCCTGTGCCGCGGCCAGCCCGTCGGCCTCGTTCACATCCACCAGCACCGCGCACGCCCCGGCATCGACCAGCAAGCGCACCGTCGCCAGCCCCAGCCCCGATGCCCCACCGGTCACCACGAACACGGATCCCGAAATCTTCATGACTGCCTCGCGTCCAACGAATTGAAAGTTCAGTTTACGTCAACGTAACTCAAAGCGCCAAAAAGAAAGCGGGATGGCACGCGCCACCCCGCTTCGCACATCTGGTGCTGCTGACCGGAATCGAACTGGTGACCTACTGATTACGAATCAGTTGCTCTACCGACTGAGCTACAGCAGCAAGGCTGCGAATTCTATCCAGAGCCCGGAAAAACTGCAAACCCTGCGGCCGAATCGACCGCCACCCGCCGTTCATCGTGCTTAAACCGCAACTGGGCGCCCGCCCCTCGCCCTTTCCCTGCATTCTTTTCTACAGTCAGGCTAACGAACTTGGATCATCACAGATGAATCGCGGATTTACCCTCATCGAATTGATGGTGACACTGGCGGTGGCGGCGATTCTCGCCGCAATCGCCGCGCCCAGTTTCACGCGCATGATTGAAGACAATCGCATCACGACCCAGGCCAACGATCTGCTCACCGGCATCGCCTCGGCCCGTTCCGAAGCCATCAAGCGCGGCGTGAGCGTCACCATCACCCCCAAGACCAACGACTACACCAATGGTTGGTGTGTGCACGATGGCAGCGCTGCCGCCGCGTGCACCGCGGGCGGCATCAACACCTTCCGCGACCATGAGGCGTACACCCAGGTCGTCTTCGCTGGCGACAACGATCAGGCTATCTCCTTCGACAGTTTCGGCGCCGCCGACGCCGGCCGCGTCATCACGCTCACCCCCCCAATTGCGCCAGCGGTGACACCCGTCAGCGCACGCTGACGGTCAATCTGTCGGGCCACGCCCGTATCGAGGTGACGTCATGCCCATGACCCATCGTCATCCCCGTCGTCACCAAGGCGGATTCTCGCTGATCGAGGCCCTGGTGGCCATGGTCGTGCTGTCCCTCGGCCTGCTGGGCCTGGCCAGCCTTCAGATCAACGCCCTGCGCTACAACCAGGTCTCCCAATTGCGCTCCCAGGCGGCCACCTTCGCCTACCAGATGCTCGACACCATGCGTGCCAGTGGCGACGCTGCCAAGAACGGCGAGTTCGACGTCACCCTCACCGGCACCATCTCGGGCACCTCCGCCGCGGCCAGCGAAGTGACCGCATGGAAGACCAATCTCGCCGCCACCTCGGTCGGTCTGCCGAGCGGCCAGGGCAGCATCTGCCGCACCAACACGCCTGACCCGACCGTCGCCTGCACCGGCGCCGGCGACTACGTCATGATCACCGTCCAGTGGAACGAAGCCGACGACCAGGGCAGTCGCACCGCGCAGACATTCCAACTCGTCTCCCAGGTCGTCAAATGAACATGCCAGCCCGCGCCTTCAACGTCCGCCACACCCGGGCACGCCAGTACGGCCTGTCACTCATCGAGCTGATGATCGGCATGCTCATCGGCCTGATCCTGGTCGGCGGCATGATCGCCCTGTTCGTCAGCAACAGGCAGACCTACCGCTACAACGAGGAACTGGCCCGCCTGCAGGAGAACAGCCGCTACGCGGTCTCCACCATCGAGCGCACCTTGCGCATGGCCGGTCACATCGGCTGCGCCAAGCTTCAGGACATCGGCACCGGCAACTTCACCGACGAATGGATTTCGGCGCCCGCCGGCGACATGAAAAACATCAACGCCATCGAAGCGCAACAGTTCGGTAGCGCCTATTCGGGCATTGTGTCCGATGCGGGCTATACCGCCGTGAACGGTTCGGACGTCATCACCGTCGTCTACGGCAGCGGCGCCTCCGCAAGCATGCCCGCCAATGCGGAGTTCGACGCGGGCGCCACTTCCCTCGTGATCCAGAACAATGCGCTCGGCTTCAAGAACGGCGAGAACGTCCTCATCGCGAGTTGCGAGGCCGCCGGCATCGCGCGCATCAGCAACACCCCCGGCTCAGGCAACAACGTGACGTTGCAGTTCGATACTTCCGGCGGCAACAACTCGAGGGATGGTTTCAGCAAGGTCTCCTTTGCGGATGAAACACGAATCATGCGTCTGGCAAACACGACCTTCTTCATCGGCCCATCGACCGGACGCACGACCAATCGCCAGGGGCAGGCGTTCAATTCGCTGTATGTCGCGGCCCCGGGCCTGGCAAGCAACCAGGTCAGCGAGATGGTCGAGGGGGTCGTGGACATGGTGGTGAGCTACGGCGTACCCGCCAGCACCGGCGGCAGCGAGGTTTCAAAGTACGAAAACTCCGCCGCCTTGCTTGCCGACATCGCCGCCGGCACCCTGAAATGGAACGACGTGATTGCGGTCAAGGTAGACCTGCTCCTGTCCAGCGTGGATGACAGCGTGATCTCGGACTCCCAGGGCATCGTCTTCAACGGCAAGACCTACGCCGACAAGCGCCTGTACACGGTGGCGACCACCACCGTCGCCCTGCGCCGCACGTTCTGAGGTATCGATCATGGCCCCCCGCAACACTCCGTGCCCGCCACCCCGCCGCCAGACCGGCGCAGTGCTCATCGTCGGCGTGATCTTCCTGCTGGTGATGACCATGCTGGGCATCACCGCCATGCAGACCACCTCGCTCGAAGAGCGCATGGCAGGCAACATGCTCGACCGTGGCAAGGCCTTCCAGGCGGCCGAGCTGGCCCTGCGCGCCGGCGAGGCCGAAGTCTTCAATGGCCCGCCGAACAGTGGCGCCGGCTTTTTCGATGTCGACACCTCCCCGGCGCCGGACGCATCCAGCGCCGCCAACTGGACAACTGCCAATATCCGGGCCTCCACTTGGCCAACCAATGCCTTCCCGCAGTTGAAGGCCGAGCCGGAATACTGGATCGAACGCCGCACGGGTCCGTGCGTACAAGCCTCCCTCCAGGTGGCCTGCGAGCGAATCGACGCCTACGACATCACCGCCCGCTCAGGCGGCGCCAGCGGTAACGCGATCGTCATCCTCCGCTCGACCGCGCTGTACTGATTCAGCGACACACGACAACAGGTGTCATCATGACCACGATCTCTCGCCCCCTCCACTCACCGCGCCTCGCGCTGCTGCTCGGCGCCCTGGCACTCGCCAGCGCCTTCCAGGTGCAGGCAGCCCCCCTTTCGATTGCGCAGGTGCCGCTGTACCTGGGCGGCACGGTCGAGCCCAACGTCATGTTCATTCTCGACGACTCCGGGTCGATGGCCTGGTCATTCATGCCGGATGACATCTACGGTTACTACAATCGCAAAGGCGCCCAGTCGTCCACCTACAACTCGCTCTACTACAATCCGAACGTCACCTACACGCCACCGCTGGACGAGAACGGCAACAAGGCCAGCAACGCGAGCTTCACTGCCGCGTGGTGGGACGGTTACAGCAGCACCCGCCAGTACAATACGGTCAACCTGAGCACCTCGTTCCGCCCGACCTGGTACTACCCGGGCTACAGCACGGAGTACTCCAACAACACCGCGCAACCCGCTTTCTATTATGTGTTCGACAGAACCAACAGCGGCTGCTTCGGGTCCCTCACCGATGACGACTGCTACGACAAGGTCGTCGTGAGTTCGACCTCCGGCCCCGGCAATACGGACGAGCGCACCAACTTCGCCAACTGGTACTCCTACTATCGCACCCGCCTGATGTCCGCCAAGGCCGGGATTTCACGCGCCTTCGGCATTCAGGGCACCGGCCTGCGCGTCGGTTATGGCCGGATCAACAAAGGCAGCACCTCGATCGACGGATTGAATTTTTCGACCCTGGAGCGCGGTGTGCGCGACTTCAGCGACGTGGACTCCTACGGCAACACGACCAACTACCGCAAGAGCTTCTTCGACTGGCTGTATGCGGTCAACTGGGTCGGCAACACCCCCCTGCGCAAGGCGCTGGACGATGCCGGCCGGTATTACGAGCGCAACGACTCCCAAGGCCCCGCCAGCACCACGCCGGGCGTCAGCGGTGGCAACGACCTGTCCTGCCGTCAGAACTACACCATCCTGATGACGGACGGCTACTGGAACTCGAGTGCGGCCAGCACCTCCGCGGCACGCCAGAACAATGACGGCACCGACGGTACCGCCTACACCGATGCGAACGGCAATACGGTCCAGTTCCGCGCCGTCGCACCCTTTGCCGACAACTACAGCGATACGCTCGCAGATATCGCGGCGTACTACTGGAAACGCGACCTGCGCACCGACCTGACCAACGACGTGCCCGCCAACGCCGACGATCCGGCCTTCTGGCAGCACATGGTGACCTTCGGCGTGGGTCTGGGCGTGGAAGGCAATGTCACCCCGAGTTCGGCCTTTTCGGCAATCAGCACGCAAAGCACCATCAATTGGGGCGATCCGTCCAGCAGCAACCCGGCGAAGATCGACGATCTGCTGCACGCAGCCGTCAACAGCCGCGGTGACTTCTTCAGCGCCAAGGATCCGCAATCCTTCGCCAACGCCCTGGCGACCACGCTCGCCACCATCAACACCCGGACGAGCTCGGCCGCGGCGGTGTCCACCAACTCGACCTATCTGGGTACGGACACCCTCGTCTTTCAGGCCCTGTTCAGCAGCGATGGCTGGACCGGCGACATGCTGGCCTATGAGATCGAGGAGAAGACCAGCGCCACCGGCGTGACCTATTACGCACCGAAATCCGCGCCCAAATGGAAGGCCAGCAATCAGATCGGCGCCGCCAGCGGTCGCGATCTCCTGACCTGGAACACGGTCACGAACTCGGCCATCTCCTTCCGCTGGGCATCGTTGAACGCCACCCAGCAGGCCGCACTGGGCAGCAGCGATCTGCTCGATTTCATTCGCGGCGACCAGACCAAGGAAGAAGCCAACGGGGGCAGCTTCCGCGACCGCTACAAGATCATCGGCGACGTGGTCAACTCCAGTCCGGCCTATGTCGGCACCCAGAACTATGGCTATGCGCAGGCCGCCTCGCTGACGTCGACGGAACGCGCCGCCTACCGGAACCGTCGGGGCACCTCGAGCTACATCAACCGGGAGCCGGCCCTCTTCTTTGGCGCCAACGACGGCATCCTGCACGTGGTCAAAGCCGACACGGGCGACGAGCTGTTCGGCTACATCCCGAACGCCATCATCGGTAACCTGCCTGACCTGGCGGACCCCGACTACACCCACCGCTACTACGTGGATGGCTCGCCAGTCACCACCGATGCCATCCTCGGCGGATCGTGGAAATCAGTGCTGGTCGGGTCGACCGGGGCCGGCGGCAAAGCCTACTTTGCCCTCGACGTGGAGAATGCGGCGAACTTCTCCGCCAGCAACGTTCTTTGGGAAGTGTCGAACACCACGGCCGGTTTCTCGGAACTGGGTTACACCATGGGCCAGGCGGCCGTTGGCCGCACCGAAAACGGCAAGTGGGTGGCCATCGTCGGCAACGGCTACAACAGCACTTCGCAAACTGCGCGCCTGTTCGTGATCGATCTGGCCACCGGCGCGCTGCTCAAGGAACTGGACACCGGCGTGGGCAGCACCACCACTCCCAACGGCCTTTCGTCCCCCATCGCCATCGACGCCAACCGGAACGGCTCGATCGATCTGGTGTATGCCGGCGACCTGTACGGGAACATCTGGAAGTTCGACTTCACCACGACCAACAGCACCAGCAATGGCTGGAAGATCGCTTTCTCGGGCAAGCCCCTGTTCCAGGCCAAGTACCTCAACAGCAGCAACGTCACCATCAGGCAACCGATCACCACGCGTCCCCAGGTCGGGGTGCATTCGGACGGCGGCTTCATGGTGTACTTCGGTACCGGCAAGTACTTCGAAACCGGGGACAACACCGACCTGAGCCTTCAGACCCTGTACGGTGTGCGCGACGAGTGCGGACTGACGGTTACATGCACGGCGAGCGGCAGCTCCAAGGTCTCCCGCAGCGACCTGCTCAAGCAGGAGATCACCTACGAGGGCACGAACAGCTTCAACGGCAACAGCTGGGACGTGCGCGAGTTTTCCCAGAACCAGCCCAACAACACGCAGAAGGGTTTCTACGTCGATCTGGTGTACAACGCCAACTATCAGGGGGAACGTGTCCTGGCCACCCCGATCCTGTGGTCGGACCGTGTGATCTACGTGACCGCCATCCCCGATGACGATTCGTGCAACGGCGGCGGCGAGAGCTGGATCATCGAGCTGGCGCCCGAGACGGGCGGCCGCACCACCTTCAATCCGTTCGACCTGGCCAAGGACGGCACCTACGGCGCCAGCAGCCAGATCAACAAGGGCACGGCCATCAACGGGCGCAAGGTCAAGGGCGGTATGATCGGTGGCCTGGGCCAGATGCAGGCCAAGGACGGAAAACGTCTCAAGATCGGCTCAACCTCCAGCGCCTCCTTCGACACCAGTCTTCAGGAAGGCGAAGGCGGCCGGCGTATCTCGTGGCGTCAGATTCAGTAAGGAGCATTCGGATGAAATCCATTTTGCGTAATGCGGCCCTCGGCAGCCTCCTGGCGACCCTCGCACTGTGCAGCAGCGCAGTGCACGCTCAGGCCGGGATGACGCTCCCACTCGAGGAAGTGGGCAAGATCACAGCGGTCAGTCCGGCAACCTCGACCATTACCGTCGGCAAGCGAAAACTCCTGATCACCAGCGCGACCCGCATCACCGCCGACGACGAGGCCATGGCACACACGCCCATCTCGCAAACCTGGGAAGGGCATCAGGTAGGGATGGAAACCTACGAGACCGAGAACGGCCAGATCGCCATTCGTCAGCTGCATTTCTTCAGTGGTACGACGCAATGACACGCAAGGGTGAACACATGACGGCACCTCGTGCATCCCGCGGCTTCACGCTCATCGAAGTGATGATCGTGGTGGCCATCCTGGGCATCATCGCCGCGATCGCCTATCCCAACTATACGCAGTATGTCCAGCGCTCGCGGCGCAACGAATGCGAGGGTCAGATGACGAGCATGGCCGCCGCGCTCGAGCGTCGGTACTCGACTTCCGGTGCTTACAACAGCGCGGCGGCACCGGCCTTCACCTGCCCGGCCGATGGTGGCACGGCAACCTATAATCTGGCAGCAGCACTCGCAGCGGACACTTTCACCATCACTGCAACGCCGCAAGGGCCACAAACGGGGGACAAGTGTGGCAACCTGACCCTCACCCAGACCGGCGCGAAAGGCGCGACAGGCGGTACGATAGCCGAGTGCTGGCACTAGCCCTCCAATGGCAAGGCGCCAGCACCTCGACGCGCCTACCCCTCTGCACGCGCGCCTGAAGCCGGAGCGCTTCCGAGTACCTCCACTCGGCAAACTTGCGGCACCTCAAATCATTCCACCGCGGTGGCGTACTGCAACTACCCAGTTTCAGTACCGGGTGAGCTCCTTCGACCACGCTCGAGGCAGTCGAGCACCACGACGGCCTCTCCTTTCTAAGCCTCGGGTAAGCGTCGATCCGAATCCGTCCTGACGGCACGCCATCTCCCCTACAATTAGCGGCAAGCCTTAACTCACATCCGACCCGCCCACCGGCCCCGCATCGCCATGGCCTCCTTCCTCGACATCGTCCTGCGCGCCGGCCGCTCCGGCGTGGAACTCGCGCTTTTCGTGCTCCTGCCGGTCATGGTGGTCATGCTCGCGCTGATGCGTCTGCTGGAGGCGCGTGGCGTCATCGACCGACTGGTGCGGCTGCTGGCCCCGGCCCTGCGCCCGATCGGTCTGACCGGGCTGGGGGTGTTCGCCGCCTTGCAGATCAATTTCGTGAGCTTCGCCGCGCCGGTCGCGACCCTGGCGATGATGGAGCAGCGGGGTGCCTCCGATCGGCATCTGGCGGCCACCCTGGCCATGGTCATGGCCATGTCCCAGGCCAACGTGCTGCTGCCCATGTCGACCATGGGCCTGTCGCTCGGCACCACCCTGCTCTTCTCCCTTCTGGGGGGGCTGACGGCCGCGGCAATGTGCTATCACGTCGTCGGCCGCCACCTGTCGGCGACCGAAGCCCCCATGGACGAAACCCTCAAGCATCCCGTGGCCGAGGATGCCAAGGGGGTGCTCGACGTCATCAACCGCGCCGGCGCCGAGGCGTTCAAGATCACCATCGGTGCGATCCCCATGCTGGTCCTTGCGCTTGTCGCGGTGGCGATCCTGCGTAACAGTGGCGCCATCGCTGCGCTCACCACGCTGATCTCCCCGGTGCTGATTCCGCTGGGTATCGATCCGGCCCTGGTGCTGCCGACATTGACGAAGTACCTGGGGGGAGGCACCGCGATGATGGGGGTCATGGACGAGATGCTCAAGGCCGGCACGGCCACGGTGAACACCCTCAACGCAAGCGCCGGATTTCTGCTCCACCCGCTGGACATTCCCGGAGTCGCGGTGCTGATCTCCTCGGGCAAGCGCGTCGCCGGGGTCTGGAAAACGGCGCTGATCGGGGCGATCATCGGCATTGGCCTGCGCACGCTCGGCCATCTTCTGTTCACCTGAGGCGACAAGCCGATGCTCAACGCCATGACCGTCCTGCTGGGTTTCCAGCTGATCGGTGAAATCATCACCCGCTTGGCGGGGTGGCCGATTCCGGGGCCGGTGATCGGCATGGCGCTGTTGTTCCTGGTGCTGGTCCTGCGCCGAGGCCCGGGCGAAGAACTGAGCCGGACGTCCAATGGGTTGCTCAGCCATCTGTCACTGCTGTTCGTACCCGCCGGCACCGGCATCATGCTGCACGCCGACCGCCTCGCCAGCGAGTGGCTGCCCCTGGCCGCCGCCTTGCTCGCCAGCACCCTGCTGACGCTCGGCGTCTCGGCCGTCTGTCTGCACCTGCTGGTTCGCAAAGGACAACAGCGCCAATGAATCAGGACAGTGTGAGCGGCCTCTGGGTCTACCTCTCCGCCCGCCCACTGCTGGGCTTGACAATGACCCTGGTGGCCTACGGCATCGCGTGGCGTATTCACCAGCGCTTCAAGTCCCATCCGCTGGCCAACCCGGTGCTGATCGCGGTGCTCCTCCTGGTGACCGTGCTCACGCTCACCCACACGCCCTATCAGCGGTATTTCGACGGTGCCCAATTCGTGCATTTCCTGCTGGGCCCCGCGACTGTGGCACTGGCGATCCCGCTTTACGGGCAGTTGCAGCGTCTGCGCCGGCTCGCCTTGCCGCTGGGGGTCACCCTGTTGATCGGGTCCGCCATCGCCATCGCCTCGGCCTGGGCAGTGGGCGCATGGCTCGGTGCGGACGAGCAGACGCTGATCTCGCTGGCCCCCAAGAGCGTCACCACGCCGATCGCCATGGCGGTCGCCGAAGCCCTGGGCGGACTGCCATCGCTCACGGCGGCACTGGTCATCGCCACCGGCATCCTCGGCGCGATGACGGCACAAGGCGTCTTTCACCTCCTGCGCATCCGGGACGCAGCAGCGCAAGGTTTCGCGATCGGCATCGCGGCCCATGGGATCGGCACCGCACGGGCGTTTCAGCTTAGCCCGGAGGCCGGCGCATTCTCGGCACTGGCGATGGCCGCCAACGGCCTGCTGACGGCCGTACTGGTGCCATGGCTGATCCCCTGGCTCAAGGCGCTGTTCGCCGCGCACTGAGCTCGGGGCGTTGCGTCCAGGCGCACGCCGGACGATACTCGGAAAAACACCGACGCCACCCCATGCCACTGACAGACGCCCAGCGCACTTACTGGCGCAAGACCCTCGCCCTGACCGCAACCCTGCTCCTGGCGTGGTTCCTCATCACCTTTGTCGGCGGGTATTTCGCGGCCGAGCTCAACGGGTTCAGCTTTCTGGGATTTCCGCTCGGTTTCTACCTGTTTGCGCAGGGTGCGTTGATTGCGTTTCTGGTGATCATCGCCATCTACGTGCGCGTCATGGGCAAGCTCGACGACCGCTTTGCCGCATCACGCTCCGCCGAGGCGTCGCGCGGGGACACGGCGTCGCACTAACCCCCCTCGCGCCGGGCTTGCAGTGGGATTTATCCCTCCATAAACAGCTTTAAGGTTTCTGTAAGTTTTCTTCTCGATACTCCAATTGCCCAATGTAATCCGGGCGCGTACGGCCATGCTTCACTGACCGTACACGTACCGGTGGCGGGCGTCAGGGGTCATTCTGACAACCGGCATCGGTCGGTCCGGAAGACTGGCTTTCAACAATATTTGAGAGGAGACAAGCGATGGACAAGTCGGGTGAAGCCTACTGGCGCGCCACACTCGGTCTGCTGACCACCGTGCTCATCATTTGGTTTGTCGTGTCCTTCGGGTTCGGCATCATCCTGCAGCCGATGCTCGACAGCATCCACCTCGGTGGATATCCGCTCGGGTTCTGGTTCGCCCAACAAGGTTCGATCTACATCTTCGTGGCACTGATCTTCTGGTACGCCGCCAAGATGGGCAAGATCGACCGTGAGCACGACGTGCACGAAGACTGAGGAGATCGGACGAATGGATCTTAAAACCCTAACCTACATTGTGGTCGGCGCCACGTTCGCGCTCTACCTGGGCATCGCCTTCTGGGCGCGCGCAGGCAGCACGGGCGAATTCTACGTCGCCGGCGGCGGCATCCATCCGGTTGCCAACGGCATGGCCACCGGCGCTGACTGGATGTCGGCAGCCTCCTTCATCTCCATGGCCGGTCTGATCGCCTACAACGGTTACGGCGCCTCGCTGTTCCTGATGGGCTGGACCGGCGGTTACGTGCTGCTGGCGATGCTGCTGGCCCCGTACCTGCGCAAGTTCGGCAAGTTCACGGTGCCCGAGTTCATCGGCGACCGGTACTACTCCAAGGCCGCACGTATCGTGGCCGTGGTGTGCCTGATCTTGGCCTCCATCACCTACGTGATCGGTCAGATGAAGGGTGTCGGCGTGGCCTTCTCCCGCTTCCTCGAAGTGGATTACGACCACGGTCTGTACATCGGTATGGCCATCGTGTTCGTGTATGCGGTGCTCGGCGGCATGAAGGGCATCACCTACACCCAGATCGCCCAGTACTGCGTGCTGATCCTGGCCTACACCATCCCGGCCATCTTCATTTCGCTGAACCTGACGGGCAACCCGCTGCCGCAACTCGGCCTGGGCGCCACCATGGCCGATGGCTCGGGCATGACGCTGCTCAACAAGCTGAACCTGGTGGTGACGGAACTGGGCTTCCCGAAATACACCGAGCAGACCATTGCCGGCCGTCTCGACATGTTCGTCTACACCATGTCGCTGATGATCGGTACCGCCGGCCTGCCGCACGTGATCGTCCGCTTCTTCACCGTGCCGAAGGTCAAGGACGCCCGTTCCTCCGCTGGCTGGGCGCTGGTGTTCATCGCGATCCTCTACACGACCGCTCCGGCCGTCGGCGCCATGGCTCGCCTGAACCTGATGCAGACCATCCAGACCGGTGAGATCGGCTCGCCCGAAGGCAACCTCAAGTACGACGAGCGTCCCTCCTGGTTCAAGAACTGGGAAAAGACCGGTCTGCTGCAGTTCGAAGACAAGAACGGTGACGGCCGCATCCAGTACTACAACGACAAGAATCCGGAAATGCAGGCCAAGGCCGAGAAGTTCGGCTGGAAAGGCAACGAGATGGTCAAGGTCGACCGCGACATCATCGTGCTGGCCAACCCGGAAATCGCCAAGCTGCCGAACTGGGTGATCGCCCTGGTCGCGGCCGGTGGTCTGGCCGCCGCCCTGTCGACCGCTGCCGGTCTGCTGCTGGCCATCGCGTCCGCCATCTCGCATGACCTGCTCAAGGGCGTGTTCGCCCCGGGCATCTCCGAGAAGACCGAACTGATGTCCAGCCGCATCGCCATGGCCGGTGCCATCGCGGTCGCCGGTTATCTCGGTCTGCATCCTCCGGGCTTCGCAGCCGGCACGGTGGCCATCGCCTTCGGTCTGGCCGCTTCCTCCATCTTCCCGGCGCTCATGATGGGTATCTTCTACAAGCGCATGAACAAGGAAGGTGTGATCGCCGGCATGGTCGCGGGTATTACGGTCACGATGCTGTACGTGTTCCAGCACAAGGGGATCTTCTTCATCCCGGGCACCGAGTTCCTCGGCTCCATGGGCAAGAACTGGTTCCTGGGCATCCAGCCGAACGCCTTCGGCGCCATCGGTGCGATCGTCAACTTCGGCGTGGCCATCCTGGTCTCCAAGATGACGGCCGAGCCCCCGCAGCACATTCAGGAGCTGGTCGAATCCATCCGCACCCCGCGTGGTGCCGGTACCGCCCAGGCTCACTGAGCCAAGGACACCTGGCGGTGTTCCTTCGAACCCCCGCTTCGGCGGGGGTTTTTTCGTTCACCCACCCGATCGGCGATCCGGCCAGCGATACGGGAAAACGCCGATGACGCGGCCTGGGTGCGAATGCTAGCCTCAGAGCCTTCGGATTTCCTTCCTTGATCGGGACCCATTGCGATGTACCAGCATATCGTTGCAGCTATCGACGACAGCGACACCTCCCGCCGGGCCATCCGCGAAGCGGTGGCGCTCGCCCAATCCAGCGGTGCCAGCCTGACGCTGGTCCACGCCGTGGACGAAGCCTTGTTCGCCCATTTCAGTCACACCACCCTGGCCAACCGCGATGCGGTGGAAAAGGCCTTGATCGCCGAGGGCCAGAACGTGCTCGACGCCGCGGCACAGGTGGCGGCGGACGCCGGCATGGACGCGCAGACGCGACTGCTCACCTCCAAGCATCAGTCCACCTCCGACCAGGTGGCCGAAGCCCTCCGGGCGCTGCACGCCGACCTGCTCGTGGTCGGCTCCCATGGGCGACGCGGTGTCCAGCGGCTCGTGCTCGGCAGCGTGGCCGAACGCCTCCTCAAGAAGGTCACCATCTCCGTGCTGATCGTGCGAGGCATCGCGCCGGACTGAGCCGGCGACCGCCCGCCCCCCCTCCTCACGGGCCCGCATGTCGGGCCTGTGTGCCTTCTGGCGGGCGATGCGGCTGGTATCATGCCCGCTACGGCCCGCCCGAGGCGCAACCGGGCCGCACCTTCCCGAGTTCTCGTTGACCGCACCCAACACCATGCAACTGCCGGACTTCCTCCATACCTGGCTCGCCGAACTTGGCCTGGACACGGCCAGCAGCAGCCTCGCCGTTCAGGTCTTCCTCGTCGTCGCCAGCGTGCTGCTCATCAACTTCCTGCTGGCGATCGTGCTGCGGCAGCTGCTTGCCCGGGCCCACCACACCACAAGCGTCTGGGACGAGGCCGCCATCGAAGCGGTCGGGCGGCCATTGCGGGCCCTGGTCTGGCTCAACGGCATCGCCTTCGCGGCGCAAATGGTCGGCACGCACACCGACGCGCCGATCTTCGCCGCCGTCGATCCGATCCGCAAGATCGGGGTGGTCGCGCTCATCGCCTGGGGGTGTTCACGACTGATCCGCAACATCGAACTGGCGCTGTTCAAGCACCGGGAGCGGATCAACAAGACCACCGATCACACCACCGTGTCGGCCATCGCCAAGCTGCTGCGCCTGGCCGTGCTCATCACCGCCGTGCTCATCGTGCTGCAATCGCTGGGCTTTTCGATCTCGGGCGTGCTCGCCTTCGGCGGGATCGGTGGCATCGCAGTGGGCTTCGCCGCCAAGGATCTGCTGGCCAACTTCTTCGGCGCCATGATGGTGTATTTCGACCGCCCGTTCGTGGTCGGCGACTGGATCCGCTCCCCCGACCAGGACATCGAGGGCACGGTCGAGGAGATCGGCTGGCGCCTGACCCGCATCCGCCGCTTCGACAAGCGCCCCCTGTACGTGCCCAACGCGGTATTCACCCAGATCGCGGTGGAGAACCCGTCGCGCATGACCCACCGGCGCATCTACGAGACCATCGGCATCCGCTACGACGATCTGGACAAGATGCAGCGCATCACCGACGAGGTGCGCCAGATGCTGGTCGAACACGACGAAATCGACGAGACCCAGACCATGATCGTCCACTTCAACGCGTTCAACGCCTCGTCCGTGGATTTCTTCGTCTACACCTTCACCAAGACCACGCAGTGGGTGAAGTATCACGAGGTCAAGCAGGACGTGTTGCTGAAGGTCGCCGCGATCATCGAACGGAACGGCGCCGAAATCGCGTTTCCGACGCGCACCCTGCATCTGCCCGACGGCGTGCGGATCGAATCCGCTGCCCAGCTCGTCGACGCCGCATCGCCCGCGCGCGCATGAAAAAGGCGCCCCGCGGGGCGCCTCCCATCGCTTGCGGCACCGGGTTCAGCGGTTGCCCAGCAACCCGCCGAGCATCGACAGGCCCTGTTCGATCAGCGCATTGTCCCCCGACACCTCGCCCTGGGGCGAGACCCGATCGATGAAGCCGGGCAATGCCTCCGCCAGACCACCGGCCACCTGGTCGCCGGACAGACCGAACTGGCGCGCCAGCTGAGCGATGGTGTCGTTGCCCAGCGCGTGGGCGATGTCCGCCCCGGCGACCGGCGCGTTCTCACCGCTCCCGAGCCAGCTCGCCACCTGGCTGGCCAGCCCGCCCGACTGCAGCCGCGACAGCAAGCCGGGCAGCCCTCCTTCGGTCTGGTTGATCAGGCTCATCACCAGCTTGACCAGGGTGCCCCCCTGCCCGTCGCCACCGAGCAGTTGCCCGGCCACTTCGCCGGCCAGTTGATCGAACAAACCCATGCCGCACCTCCGAGTATTCCGTTGTCGTCTGAAGTGGGCATGATGACCAGCACCGCGCCGCACCACAAGAGTTGAAACAGGGTTTCACGATTGTTCTGATGCGAATCGCCAGCGGCCGCCGCCACCTATCCGAGCTAGAATAATGCGCAATACCACTTTCTCGGCAACACGCATGACTCAGGACGAAATGAAACAGGCCGCTGCCGAAGCGGCGCTCGCCTTCGTGGAAGAAGGCAGCATCGTGGGCGTGGGCACCGGCTCGACCGCCAACCACTTCATCGACGGCCTGGGGCGGATGAAGTCGCGCATCCGCGGCGCGGTGGCCAGCTCCGAGGCCAGCGCCGAACGGCTCGCCGGCCATGGCATCGAACTGTTCGACCTCAATCACGTGAGCGAGATGCCGGTCTATGTGGATGGTGCCGACGAGATCGATGCCTCGCTGGCCATGATCAAAGGCGGCGGCGGCGCACTGACGCGCGAGAAGATCGTCGCCGAGGTGGCCACCCGTTTCGTCTGCATCTGCGACGAGACCAAGCAGGTCGAGGTGCTGGGGCATTATCCGCTACCGGTCGAGGTGATTCCGATGGCGCAGGCGCTGGTGGCCCGCGAGCTGAGCGCGCTGGGCGGTCGTCCGGTGCCGCGGGCCGGCTTCGTGACCGACAACGGCAATCTCATCCTCGATGTCCACGGCCTCGAGATTCGCGATCCCGCCGGGCTCGAGACCGCCATCAACCAGATCCCCGGCGTCGTCACCAACGGGCTGTTCGCCCGCCGTGGCGCCGATGTCCTGCTGCTGGCCACACCGAACGGCGTGCGCAAGCTGACCGCCGCGTGACATCAAACTGTCACCTACTTTTGATAATCTGGGAAGCTTGTAGATGAATTTCGACGCCCTGCCCCCCATGAACGAACATATCTCCAAGCAATTCGACGCCGAACTCGAGCAGATGCGTACGCGCGTGCTGCAGATGGGCGGCATGGTCGAGCTGCAGATCGCCAAGGCGCTGGATGGCCTGGCCAGCGGGGACATCGGCGAACTCGACCAGGTCATCGACGACGATCACCGCATCAACCAGATGGAGCTCGAGCTCGACGAAGCCTGCACCCAGATGATCGCCAAGCGCCAACCCACGGCGCGCGACCTGCGCCTGGTGATGACGGTGTTCAAGATGATCACCGACCTGGAGCGTATCGGCGACGAGGCCAAGAAGATTGCCAAGATGAGCCGGCGCCTGCACACCAGCGACAAACCCTTCACGCCGCGCATCGAACTGCGTCACTCGGCCAACCTCGCCATCGACATGCTGCGCAAGACCCTGGATGCCTTCGCCCGTCTGGACATCAATTCGGTGGCCGACGTGGTGCGTCAGGACAAGCAGGTGGACGCCGAGTTCAAGGGCATCATCCGCCAGCTCATCACTTTCCTGATGGAGGATCCGCGCACCATCTCCGCCGGCATCGACACGCTGTTCATGGCCAAGGCCATCGAGCGCATCGGCGATCACGCCAAGAACATGTCCGAATACGTGATCTACATGGTCAAGGGGCGGGACATCCGTCACGCCGGCATCGAGGCGATCGAACAGGAAGTCTCGCAGTAGCCGCCTGCGGCAGCGACAAAAAAGGACGGCCGCGGCCGTCCTTTTTTCGTGGGTCTCGTGTCCCGTCTCAACTCTGCGGCGGCACGTAGCCACCGATCGCGTCGGAGCCCTCACCGAAGAAGTGGCGCTCCATCTGCTCGCTCAGGTACTTGCGCGCGCGGGCATCCATCAGGTTGAGGCGGTTCTCGTTGATCAGCATGGTCTGGTGCTTGACCCACTGAGCCCAGGCTTCCTTGGAAACGTTCTCGTAGATCTTCTTGCCCAGTTCGCCGGGCACCGGCGGCCGGTCCAGGCCCTCGAGTTCCTGCCCCAGCTTGATGCATTTGACCATTCTCGTCATGTCGATTCCTGCGTGTTCGTCCAGAAGGTTGCGATGAGCCCATTCTAGCCCGAATGCCCGACCCGTGCCGGGCGGCCTCAGATCGATTTCATGAACACCTTGGAGCGCCGCTGCAGGTTGTACAGTTCGCGCTTCTGGCTCGGCAGCCGGTCGGGGTGGACCTCCTCGAAGCCACGCTCGCGGAACCAGTGGGCGGTGCGCGTGGTGAGCACGAACAGCGCCTGCAGGTGCTGTTCGCGCGCGCGCCGCTCGATACGCCGCATGAGCATCTCGCCCAGCCCCGAGCGGCGATATTCCGGCACCACGGCCAGACAGGCCAGCTCGGCGGCGCGCTCCTCGCTGAACGGATAGAGGGCCGCGCAACCGACCAGCACGCCGTCGTGTTCGACCACCGAAAAGCGCGTGATCTCCTGCTCGAGCAGTTCGCGGCCACGACGCACCAGGGTACCGTCGCTCTCGAGTGGCGCGAGCAGGCTCACCAGGGCGCCGACGTCGTCCACCGTGGCTTCACGCAGGCGAAACAGCGGATCGCGCGAGACCACCGTCCCCACCCCGTGATGGGTGAAGAACTCCAGCAACAGGCCGCCGTCGCGGTCGCGGTCGATCAGGTGCACCCGGTGCACCCCCTGGCGCACCGCGCGGATGGCGCAGGGCAGATACAGGTCGAGATCCTCGGTCAGCCCCTGCCCCGCCTGCATCATGCGCTCGGCCGCATCGGCGGTGATCGAGTCGATCAGTTGCTGCTGTTCGTCGAGCAGTCCGGGCGCATCGCACAGGTAAAGAAGCTTCTCCGCCCGCAGCGCCACCGCCACCGCCTCGGCCACCTCCTCCATGGGCAGGTTGAAGATCTCGCCGGCCGGCGACACCCCGAGCGGGGAGATGAGCACCACGTTCTGCTGATCCAGGTCGGCGGCGATCTCGTCGGCCATGATCTTGCGCACCGCGCCGGTGAATTGCAGATCGACCCCGTCGACCACGCCGACCGGGCGGGCGGTGATGAAATTGCCGCCGGTCACGCGGATGTAGCTGCCCGCCATCGGTGTGTTGGGCAAGCCCTGCGACAACTGCGCCTCGAGTTCGAGCCGGGTGACCGCCATGGCGGCCTTGACGCAGTCGAGCGCGGTCGCGTCGGTCACCCGCACCCCGTTGTGCAGACGGGATTCGAGCCCGCGACGCGCCATCTCCGCCTCGATCTGCGGGCGCGCGCCATGCACCAGCACCAGGCGGATGCCGAGCGCCGCGAGCAGGTTGCAGTCATAGGCCAGCGACTGGGCGAGCGCGCCGGCCGCCACCTCGCCGCCGAATCCGATCACGAAGGTCTTGCCGCGAAACGCGTGGATGTAGGGCGCCGCGCCGCGCACCCAGGCGACGAAATGTTGCGTCAGATCGCTGGCGGTAGTCGCGGGGTCGAGCGCGGAGGGATCTTCGTGCACGGGGGCTCCTGGAGCGGTCGGGCGGGCCATGCCGCCGTCGTTCGGATTCAAGCAATGGCGCCAAGTTTAAACGCTAAGCGGCGCGCGCGGCATCGCATCGGCGTCACGCTTTGGCCCCCTTCTGCGCATCGAAAGCGGCTTCGAGCCGCTCGCAGATGGTGCGCAGTACCTTGATGCGTGCGTAGCGCTTGTTGTCGGCCTCGATCAGGGTCCAAGGCGTGGTCTCGGTGCTGGTGCGATCGATCATGTCGCACACCGCACGCTCGTACAGCGGCCACTTCTCCCGGTTGCGCCAGTCCTCGTCGGTGATCTTGAAGCGCTTGTGGGGGGCGTTGGCGCGCGCCTCGAAGCGCGCGAGCTGCTCGGCGTCGCTGATGGCCAGCCAGAACTTCACCACCACCGCACCGGCACTGGTGAGCGCATCCTCGAAGTCGTTGATCTCCTCGTAGGCACGCATCCAGTCGGCTTCGGAGCAGAAGCCCTCGACCCGTTCGACCAGCACCCGTCCGTACCAGGACCGATCGAAGATCGTCACCTTGCCGCGGCGCGGCACATGGCGCCAGAAACGCCACAGATACGGCAGCGCCCGCTCCTCCTCGCTCGGTGCCGCGATCGGCACCACCTGGTAGAGGCGCGCGTCGAGCGCCGCGGTAATGCGGCGGATCGCACCGCCCTTGCCCGCCGCGTCCATGCCCTCGAACACCAGCACCAGCGAGTGGGCGCTGAAGCCGTTGCCGCGGGTCAGCACGGCCAGCCGCCCCTGCAGGCGCTCGAGTTCGTGATCGTAATCGCGCTTGCTCATGGGGCGGTCGAGGGTCAGTTCGCGCAGCACGTTGCGCCCGTCGAGCTGGGGGGGCATCGGCGCTGTACTCAGGCGCGGCTTCCAGCGGGTCCCGATGTCGAGACGCTTGCGCAGCGCCGCCAGCAGCGTCCGCCCCACCAGCAGGCCGCGATAGCGGTCGTCGGAGCCGTCCACGATGATCCACGGCGCCTCGGCCGTGCTGGTGTGACGCAGCACATGCTCGGCCACGTCATGGCGGCGTGCGTACTGCTTGTAGTTGCGCCAGTCGGTCTTGGTCACCCGCCAGCGGGTGAGCGGGTCGGACTCGAGCTTTTTGAACCGTTCCTTCTGCGCGTCCTTGGACAAATGGAACCAGAACTTGAGCAGGACCACGCCTTCGCGGGTCAGCATCTCCTCGAAACGGTTGATCTCGGCCAGACGCTGTTCGAGCACGCTGCGCTTGAGCCGTTTGCCGACCCGCTCGCGGATGGGGTACTCGTACCAGTTGCCGAACAGCACACCGATCTTGCCCTTCGGCGGCAGCGCCCGCCAGAAACGCCACATGACCGGGCGCTCGCGCTCCTCCGACGACGGCACATCGAACGCGCGGGTCACCACATGACGCGGATCGAGCCATTCGTTGAGCAGGTTAACCGTCTCACCCTTGCCGGCGGCATCGACACCATTGACCAGGATCACGACCGAGAAGGTCGCGCAGTCGAGCAGATCGAACTGGGCATCGAGCAGTTGTGCCCGCAGTTCGGGGACCTCCGCTTCGTAGTCATCCTTGTCGACACGATGTCCCAGCTCAGCGGATTCAAACATGGCCTGTCCTCAGAAATCGCCCCACAGGGCCTGGATGGCGGCCAGCGCCGCGAGCCCGGCCGTCTCGGTGCGCAGCACGCGCGGACCGAGGCGGATCGGCTGGATGCCGCGCGCCGTCATGGCGGCCAGCTCCTCGTCTTCCCAGCCCCCCTCGGGGCCGACCAGGAGCGTCAGCGCTCCGGCCGGTGCCGGCTGCGTGCGCAGCGCCTGCGCTGCCCCCGGTGCCAGCACCCAGCCACCGTCGGCCCGTGCCAGCCACCGGCTCAGGGCTTGCACCGGCGCCACCTCGGGCACCCGGTTGCGACCGCTCTGCTCGCACGCCGACACCGCGACGCTGCGCCAGTGCGCCAGACGCTTGACCGCGCGCTCGCCCTCGAGCTTCAGCACCGAGCGCTTGGCGGCCACCGGCACGATGGCATGGACCCCGAGCTCGACAGCCTTCTGCACCACCCAGTCCATTTTGTCGCCACTGGCGAGCGCCTGCACCAGGGTGATCCGGCAGGCCGGCTCCGGCTCCGGCGCCAGCGCTTCGGCCAGTTGCACGGTGACGTGCGGCTTGAGCGCCGTGAGGGTGCCGGCACAGGCCGCGCCTTCGCCGTCGAACAGGATCACCGACGCCCCCGGGGCGAGGCGCAGCACACGGGTGGCATGGTGCGCCGCCGCCTCGGGCAGCGTGACGCAATCGCCCGCGGCCAGCGGGATCGGGCAAAAGAAGCGAAAAATCATCGTGCTATTATAGGGCTCGCCCGATGCGGTTCGAACGCCGGCATGTGCCCGATGCCCCGATCCGCGCCCGACCGCATTCCGACCTGTCGCCACCTTCCCGGCCGATGGCGGCTGGAGGCTTCATGAACAACGCAGCAAAACGCCTGTCGCGCGCCCGTGCGCTCGAATCCCTGGTCCGCGACATTGCCCGCGAGGCCATCCTGCCGCGCTACCTGAAAACGGCACGCAATCGCAAGCACGACGGCTCCCTGTTCACCGAGGCCGACCTGGAATCCCAGCGGCGCTTCACCGAGGCCCTGCCGGATCTGGCCCCGGGGCCGGTCCTCGGCGAGGAGATGACCGGCGAGGAGCAGGCGCGGCTGTGGTCCGAGGGCAAGCGCGGCCTGTGGTGCATCGACCCCATCGACGGCACCACCAACTTCGCCAACGGCATCCCCTTCTTCGCCGTCTCCATCGCCTATTTCATGGAGCACAAACCGATCTTCGGCGTGGTCTACAACCCGGTCACCGACGAGTCCTTCTACGCCGCCGCCGGCGCCGGTGCCTATCTCAACGGCACCGAGTTGCCCCTGCGCGAACCCGCCACGGTCCTGCGCGATGCGGTCGCCGGTGTTGATTTCAAGCGTGTCAGCCACCATCTGGGCGATGAACTGGCGGTGCGCCCGCCCTACTATTCCCAGCGCAATTTCGGCTCCAGCGCGCTCGAATGGTGTTTCGTGGCCGCCGGGCGGCTCGATGTGTACATCCATGGCGGCCAGATGCTGTGGGACTACGCCGCCGGCCACCTGATCCTCGCCGAAGCCGGTGGCGTCGCCGCCGCCCTCGATGGCGGCGATCTGCTCGCCGGCCCGGCCGTCAAGCGCGGCGTGGTCGCCGCCGCCAGCCCGGGCCTGTTCACCGACTGGCGCGCCTGGCTGCAGAATCACGCCTGATCGGCGCCGGCCACGCGACCACTGACCGTCTTCCTTTTCTGCGCGGAGTTCCATCATGTCCATGAAGCATCCGATCATCGCCGTGACCGGCTCGTCGGGCGCGGGCACGACGACCGTCAAGCACACCTTCCAGGCGATCTTCCACCGCGAAAACGTCAATGCCGCCATCGTCGAGGGCGACAGCTTCCATCGCTACACGCGCGACGAGATGAAGCAGCAGATCGAGGAGGCCGAAGCGCAGGGCAAGCGCGGCATCAGCCACTTCGGTCCGGAGTCCAACCGGCTCGACCTGCTCGAACAGCTGTTCCGCTCCTACGGGGATTCGGCCACCGGCCGCCGCCGCTGCTACATCCATGACGAGGCGCAATCAGTGCAGCGCGGCCTGCCCATGGGGACCTTCACCGAGTGGGAGGACCTCCCGGTCGGCACCGACTGCCTGTTCTACGAAGGCCTGCACGGCGCCGTCGTGACCGACGAGGTGGATGTGGCGCGCCATGTGGACCTGCTCATCGGCGTGGTTCCGACCATCAACCTGGAATGGATCCAGAAGCTGCACCGGGACACCCGGGTGCGCGGCTACTCCCGCGAAGCGGTGCAGGACACGGTGCTGCGGCGCATGCACGACTACGTGCATTTCATCGTGCCCCAGTTCTCGCGCACCCACATCAACTTCCAGCGCGTGCCGGTGGTCGACACCTCCAACCCGTTCTCGGCGCGCGACGTGCCCACCCTGGAGGAGTCGAAGGTGGTGATCCGTTTCAAGGATCCACGCGGGGTGGACTTCCCCTACCTGCTGCGCATGCTCCACGACTCGTTCATGTCGCGCGCGAACACCATCGTCGTGCCCGGCGGCCGCCTCGATCTGGCCATGCAGCTGATCCTCACGCCCTTGATCTGGAAGCTCATGGAGCGTCGCCGGCAGTGGGTCTGACGATTGGCCAAGCCAATGATTCCATTGAAATAAATCGAGACGTTGTAACGCGTGCGGTCACAATGCCGCGCGCACAGACGGCTACCCAAGCGGGCCCATTTCGACGATAATTGCGCCTTTTCCCCAACCGGTCCCCGGACCGCGAGAACCGCAATGTCGTCCGAGCGCAACGTCACCCCTCCCCAGTTCAACCCCATCACCGGCGCCATCCGGGCCCTGGCGATGGATGCCGTGCAGAAGGCCAACTCCGGCCACCCGGGCGCGCCCATGGGCATGGCGGAGATCGCGGAGGTGCTGTGGCGCCACCATCTGAAACACAATCCGGCCAACCCGAAATGGGCGGACCGCGACCGCTTCGTGCTCTCCAACGGGCACGGCTCCATGCTGATCTACGCCCTGCTGCACCTGACCGGCTACGATCTGTCCATCGATGACCTGAAGAATTTCCGCCAGCTGCACAGCAAGACCCCGGGCCACCCGGAATACGGCTACGCCCCCGGCATCGAGACCACCACAGGCCCGCTCGGCCAGGGCATCACCAACGCCGTGGGCATGGCGCTGGCCGAGAAGGTGCTGGCCGACGAATTCAACCGCCCCGGCCACGCCATCGTCGATCACCGCACCTGGGTGTTCCTGGGCGACGGCTGCCTGATGGAAGGCATCTCCCACGAGGCCTGCTCGCTGGCCGGCACCTGGGGCCTGGGCAAGCTGACCGCCTTCTACGACGACAACGACATCTCCATCGACGGCCATGTGGACGGCTGGTTCACCGACGACACGCCGAAGCGCTTCGAAGCCTATGGCTGGCAGGTGATCCGCGATGTACAGGGCCATGACCCGGTCGCCATCGAGGCGGCCATCGCGCAGGCCAAGGCCAACACCGCCCAGCCGACCCTGATCTGCTGCAAGACCATCATCGGCGCCGGCGCCCCCAACAAGCAGGGCGGCCACGACGTCCATGGCGCGGCCCTGGGCGACGCGGAAATCGCTGCCACCCGTGAACACATCGGTTGGCATCACCCCCCGTTCGAGATCCCGGCCGAGGTCTATGCCGCCTGGAACGCGCGCGAGGCCGGCGCCAGCGCCGAAGCCGAATGGAACGCGCGCCTCAAAACCTACCGCGCCGCCCATCCGGAACTGGCCGCCGAGTTCGAGCGCCGCATGAGCGGCAAGCTGCCCAGCGACTGGACCGCGCACGTGGATGCGGTGCTCGCCCAGGTCACCGACAAGGCGGAGACCATCGCCACCCGCAAGGCCAGCCAGAAGAGCATCGAAGCCTTCGCGCCCAGGCTGCCCGAGCTCATCGGCGGCTCCGCCGACCTGGCCGGCTCCAACCTCACCCTGTGGTCGGGTGCCCGCGGCGTCACCCGCGAGCACGGCGGCAACTACGTGTATTACGGCGTGCGCGAGTTCGGCATGGCCGCGATCGCCAACGGCCTGTCGCTGCATGGCGGCCTGATTCCCTACACCGCCACCTTCCTGATGTTCAGCGAGTACGCGCGCAACGCCCTGCGCATGGCCGCGCTCATGAAGATCCGCCAAGTGTTCGTGTTCACCCACGACTCCATCGGCCTGGGCGAGGATGGTCCGACCCACCAGCCGGTCGAGCAGATCGCCACCCTGCGGTTCATCCCCAACATGGACGTGTGGCGCCCCTGCGACACCACCGAATCCACCGTGGCCTGGGCCTGCGCCATCGAGCGCGCCGACGGCCCCAGCAGCCTGTGCTTCTCGCGCCAGAACCTGGCCTTCCAGCCGCGCAGCGCCGCCCAGGTCGCCGCCATCCGCCACGGCGGTTATGTGCTGTCCGAAGCCGGCAACGCCGAACGCGGTGAAGCCCCCCATGCGGTGATCCTCGCCACCGGCTCGGAGGTGGCCCTGGCCATGGAAGCCCAGGCCAAGCTGGCCGAAGTCGGCACCTTCGTGCGCGTGGTTTCCATGCCGAGCACCAATGTCTTCGACCGCCAGGAAGCCGCCTACAAGGCCTCGGTGCTGCCGGCGCGCGTGCCGCGCGTGGCCATCGAGGCCGGCGTGACCGATTTCTGGCGCAAGTACGTGGGCCTGGAGGGGGCCGTGATCGGCATCGACCGCTTCGGCGAGTCCGCCCCGGCCGGCCAGCTGTTCAAGGAATTCGGCATCACCAGCGATGCCGTCGTCGACGCCGTGCGCACCCTGGTCGGTTGAGCGCCAGCGCGACGAACAACAGAATTTAAAACCTGAGAAGGAGCAATCCGATGAGCATCAAAGTCGCAATCAATGGTTTCGGCCGGATCGGCCGCTGCACCCTGCGCGCCATCTACGAGCAAGGTCTGCAGAACGAACTCGAGGTCGTTGCCATCAACGCCTCGGGCGACCTGGCCACCAATGCCCACCTGCTCAAGTACGACACCACGCACGGCCGTTTCGCCACCTCGGTCGAAACCGAAGGCGAGAACTGCATCATCATCGACGGCAAGCCGATCCCCTTCTACTCCACCAAGGACCCGAAGGGCGTCAACTGGGGCGAGCACGGCGTGGACGTGCTGCTCGAGTGCACCGGTGCCTACACCAGCAAGGCCAAGGCCGTGCAGCTGCTCGAGATGGGCGCCAAGCGCGTGCTGATCTCCGCCCCCGGCGGTGACGACGTGGATGCCACCATCGTGATGGGCGTGAACGAAGGCGACCTGCGCGGTGACATGACCGTGGTCTCCAACGCCTCGTGCACCACCAACTGCCTGGCCCCGGTGGCCAAGGTGCTGTCCGAGTCCGTCGGCATCAAGCAGGGCCTGATGACCACCGTGCACGCCTACACCAACGACCAGGTGACCGTGGACGTGCGCCACAAGGATCTGCGCCGCGCCCGCGCCGCGGCCGCCAACATCATCCCCACCAAGACCGGCGCCGCCAAGGCCGTCGGCCTGGTGCTGCCGCAGCTCAAGGGCAAGTTCGACGGCTTCGCGCTGCGCGTGCCGACCCTGAACGTGTCGCTGGTGGATCTGACCTTCACCGCCGAGCGTGCGACCACCAAGGAAGAAATCAACGAGCTCATGACCGCGGCGGCCAACGGCCCGCTCAAGGGCATCCTGGCCGTCAACAACGAGCCGCTGGTCTCCTCCGACTTCAACCACACCGCCGTCTCCTCGACTTTCGATGCGACGCAGACCCGCGTCATCAAGGCCGAAGACGGCTCCGTGCTGGTCAAGGTGCTGGCCTGGTACGACAACGAGTGGGGCTACTCCTGCCGCATGGTGGACGCCGCCCGCGCGTTCGCCGCAGCCCAGTAAGACCGGACCCCGGGGGCACGCCTGTGCCCCCGGTTTCCTCAACCTGACGCAACACCTTCGATGACCGTCCGCCTCGCCATCAACGGCTATGGCCGCATCGGCCGCTGCTTTCTGCGCGCGCTGTACGAATCGACGTACCGCGACCAGTGGCAGGTGGTCGCCATCAACGAGCCGGCCGATCTGGCCAGCATCGAATACCTCACCCGCTTCGACTCCACCCACGGCCGCTTTCCCGGCGTGGTGGACGTGAGCGACGACGCCCTGCGCATCGACGGCCGCCCGATCGCCATCACCCACGCCACCGAGCCGGAACAGGTGGACTGGGCCGCGCTCGGCATCGATCTGCTCGTCGAATGCTCGGGCCGCTACGGCACCCGCGACCAGCTGCAGCGCTTCATCGACGCCGGCTGTCCGCGCGTGCTGCTCTCGCACCCGGCCCAGGGGGCCGAGGAGGTCGACGCCACCACGGTGTTCGGCATCAATCACGACACCCTGCGCGGCGACGAGCGCATCGTCTCCAACGCCTCGTGCACCACCAACGCCGTGGTGCCGGTCCTGGCCCTGCTCGACGACAGCTTCGGCGTCGACCATGCCCTGCTGACCACCCTGCATTCGGTCATGAACGACCAGCCACTCATCGACGGCTACCACCACACCGACCTGCGCCGCACCCGCTCGGCCATGCAGTCGATCATTCCGGTGTCGACCGGCCTCGCCCGCGGCGTGGAGCGGCTGCTGCCGCAACTGGCCGGCCGCGTGAAGGCCAAGGCCATCCGCGTGCCGACCCTGAACGTCTCGGCCATCGAACTGACGCTGACCCTGCGCCAGCGGGTCGATGCCGCCGCCGTAAACCGGCTCATGGCCGAGGCCGCGCGCGGCCCCTTCGCCGGTCTGCTCGCCTATACCGAGCAGGCCCACGCCTCCATCGATTTCAATCACGACCCCCATTCGGCCGTCATCGACGGCGGCCAGACCCTGGTCAGCGGCGACACGCTCGCCACCCTGCTGCTGTGGTTCGACAACGAATGGGGCTTCGCCAGCCGCATGGTGGACGTGCTCTCGCACTGGCACCACCGCTGGCCACGCTGATTTTCCGATTCCATCGCCATCCTCACCATTCTCAGGAGACTCATCCCATGCAAGTGAAGAAACTTCAGGATCTGGACGTGGCCGGCAAGCGCGTCTTCATCCGTGCCGACCTGAACGTCCCCCAGGACGAGGCCGGCAACATCACCGAAGACACCCGCATCCGCGCCTCCATCCCGTCCATCCAGTATTGCCTGGACAACGGCGCCGCGGTGATGGTCACCTCCCACCTGGGGCGCCCGACCGAAGGCACCGTCGGCCCCGAGGACACCCTGGCCCCCATCGCGGTGCGCCTGGGCCAGCTGCTGGGCAAACCGGTCAAGCTGATCTCCGACTGGGTGGACGGCGGTTTCGGCGTCGAACCCGGCCAGGTGGTGCTGCTCGAGAACTGCCGCTGCAACACCGGCGAGAAGAAGGACGACGAGACCCTGTCGAAGAAGATGGCCGCCCTGTGCGACATCTACGTGAATGACGCCTTCGGTACCGCCCACCGCGCCCAGGCCACCACCCACGGCATCGCCCGCTTCGCTCCCGTGGCCTGCGCCGGCATGCTCATGGGCGCCGAGATCGACGCCCTCTCCAAGGCCCTGTACGCGCCCGCCCGGCCGCTGGTGGCGATCGTCGGCGGCGCCAAGGTGTCCACCAAGCTCACCATCCTCAAGACCCTGGCCGAGAAGGTGGATCAGCTCATCGTCGGCGGCGGCATCGCCAACACCTTCCTGCTGGCCGCCGGCCACAATATCGGCGAGTCGCTGGCCGAACCGGAGATGGTGAACGAAGCGCGCGAAGTGATGGAGATCATGAAGGCCCGCGGCGCCGAAGTCCCCTTGCCCACCGACGTGGTCGTGGCCGACGAGGTGTCCGCCCTGGCGCGCGCCAACCGCATCTGCATCGACGACGTGGGCGCACACGACCGCATCCTCGACTTCGGGCCCAAGAGCTCCGCCCGCCTCGCCGACATCATCGCCCACGCCGGCACCATCGTGTGGAACGGCCCGGTCGGCGTGTTCGAGTACAACCAGTTCGCCGGCGGCACCAAGATGATGGCCTCGGCCATCGCCCACTCGGAGGCCTTTTCCATCGCCGGCGGCGGCGACACCCTGGCGGCGATCGCCAAGTTCGACATCGCCGACGACGTGGGCTACATCTCCACCGGTGGCGGCGCCTTCCTCGAGTTCCTCGAAGGCAAGACCCTGCCGGCCATCGCGGCACTGGAAGCACGCTTCCAGGACTGAGGGGCGACACCATCCACCACGGAAATGGCGGCCGGCAGGCCGCCATTGTCGTTTCACGCGCCAGCTCCTGCGGGTTTCCCGGACTTCATGTCGACCCCGCCCCTACCGTATAAAGAGGTATCGACCCGAAAACACCGGCGGCTTCGCACCATGCCTTTCCCCCTGAGCACCCTGATCGGATCGCGACGCCGCCTGGTGGCGGCGATCCTGCTGTTCCTGGCGCTCGACCTCACGGTGCTGCTCACCAACCTGTGGATCGCCCGGCACGTGGCCGGCGACGCGGTCGCCATCAACCTGGCGGGCCGCCAGCGCATGCTCTCGCAACGCATGACCAAGGCGCTCCTGCTCAGGGCCCAGGCCGCCGATCCGGTCGCCCAAGCGATCGCCGAGGACGAATTTCGCAACGCCCACGCGATCTTCATGCGGACCCTCGACGCCTTCGCCGGTGGCGGCCAGACGACCGGCAGCGACGGCCGTCCGGTGGTGCTCGATCCGGTCAGCGATCGCGGCGCAGCGGCAGTCGCCTCGACCCAGGCCCTGCTCGCGCCGCTTCCGGCCTCCCTCGCGGACGAGCAGCAGGCGGGCCTGCAACGCGCAGCGGACTATCTGGTCGAGCACAATGTCGAGATCCTCACGCTCATGAACACGCTGACGACCGCGCTCGAGCGCGATTCGGTGCGGCGCACCGAGCAGTTGCGCCTGATCCAGTCGGGCGCCTTCCTCCTCGCGCTGGCCAACTTCGTCCTCATCGTCGTCGGCCTGAACCGGCGCTTTCGCGAAGCGGAAGAGGAATCCGCCCGCTGGCAGGCCCTGGCGCGGCTGGATCCGCTCACCGGCCTGTCGAACCGCAAGGGCTTCTTCGAGGCGGCGGCACGCCAGCTGGCGCGTGCCAAGCGGGGCCAGGAGCCAGGCAGCCTGATCCTGCTCGACCTGGACGGTTTCAAGCCGGTCAACGACCGCCTCGGCCATCCGGTCGGCGACGCCGTCCTCGTGCGCTTCGCCGAACGCCTCAGGCTGACGGCGCGGCAAAGCGACGAAGTGGCGCGCATCGGCGGCGACGAGTTCGTGCTCCTGTGCCCGGGCCTGGTCGACGCCCACGCCATCGACGATCTGTGCCGACGCATTGTCGAGGCCATGGCCGAGCTCACGCCGGACGAACTCGCCCCGAAACAGCTCGGCGTCAGCATCGGGGTGGCGAGCTTTTTCGATCACGGCTACGACATCGACACCCTGATCGCCCAGGCCGACCACGCCATGTACGAAGCCAAGCGCGGCGGCGGGGACCGCTGGCATCGGCCCTGAGTCCGCCGTGGCCACGAGCCCCGGTGTCGTGCCTCACCGGCGCAACCTATCCGGGCTAGAATGCGTGCAGCACAAATTCAACGCACACGCACAGGAACGCCCATGTCCCGCCACACCAAGATCGTCGCCACGCTCGGCCCCAGTTCGTCGGACCTGCCCGTACTCGAACGCATGGTGCAGGCAGGCGTCGACGTGGTCCGGATGAATTTTTCCCATGGCAGCGCCGACGATCATATCGCCCGCGCCGAGGCCATCCGCGAGGCCAGTGCCCGGGCCGGACGCCCGGTGGGCATCCTCGCCGATCTGCAAGGCCCCAAGATCCGCGTCGGCAAGTTCGCAGGCGGCAAGGTCACGCTGCGCGAGAACGCCGATTTCGTCCTCGACGCCACCTGCGCCGAGGGCAACGAACAGCGTGTCGGCCTCGACTACGCCGACCTGCCCAAGGACGTGGGCCCCGGCGACATCCTGCTGCTCGACGACGGTCGCCTCAAACTGCGCGTCGAGCGGGTGCTGGGCACCGAAATCCATTGCACCGTGAAGGTCGGCGGCGTGCTCTCCAACAACAAGGGCATCAATCGCCAGGGCGGCGGCCTGTCGGCCCCGGCGCTGACCGCCAAGGACATGGACGACATCCGTACCGCGGCGAAGATCGGGGTCGATTTCGTCGCCGTCTCCTTCCCCAAGAGCGCAGCCGACATGTACATGGCGCGCCAGCTGCTGCGCGCCGCCGGCGGCAAGGCGCTGCTGATCGCCAAGATCGAGCGGGTCGAGGCGGTGGCCAATCTGGAGGAGATCCTCGACGCCTCCGACGGCATCATGGTGGCGCGTGGCGACCTCGCCGTGGAAGTGGGCGACGCCGCGGTGCCGGCGCTGCAGAAGAAGATGCTGCGCGCGGCGCGCAACAAGAACAAGCTCACCATCACCGCCACCCAGATGATGGAATCCATGATCAACAGCCCGGTGCCCACCCGAGCCGAAGTCTCCGACGTGGCCAACGCGGTGCTCGACGGCACCGACGCGGTCATGCTCTCGGCGGAGACCGCCGCCGGCAACTACCCGGTCGAGGTCATCGAGGCGATGTCGCGCATCTGCCTCGAGGCGGAGAAATCCAACGAGGTGATGCTCGAGCGCGACGTGCTCGCCCGCACCTTCACCCGCATCGACCAGTCCATCGCCATGGCGGCGATCTGGACCGCCTACCACCTCAAGGTCAAGGCCATCGCCGCGCTCACCCAGACCGGCTCCACCGCGCTGTGGATGAGCCGCCTGAACTGCGGCGTGCCCATCTATGCGCTCACCCCGGAGAAGGCGGCGCGCAACCAGATGACCCTGTACCGCGACGTCTATCCGCTGCTCATGTCGCAGACCCACCAGGATCGCGACGTGCTGCTGTGGGAGGCCGAGCAGATCCTGCTCGACCAGGGCGTGGTCGAATACGGCGACATGATCGTGCTCACCATCGGCGAGCCCATCGGCTCGAGCGGCGGCACCAACACCCTCAAGATCGTGCGCGTCGGCGATCATCCGGCGCCGGGAGTGACTGACTAGGGTCTGGTAGGCTTCACTCCACAATCGAACAGCTTCCAGGTGCCCGCCCCGGCGGGAGAATCGGGAATGCGGTGACGGGCGCCTCGCCCGGATTCCGCAACGCGCCCAGCGCTGTGAGGGGGACGCGCGCGACACACGCCACTGAGCCATCGGGAAGGCGTCGCACGCGGATGACCCCGAGTCAGAAGACCGGCCCGGAAGCCATCACACGGTATCGGCAAGGCCGGGTCGATGCCCAACACGCTTGAGCAAGGGGAATCATGCAAGCGTCCAATGCCCTCCATGCGCACGCCTTCAGTCGCGAAGAGCGCGCCACCATCTACCGCAACATGCTCGCCCGCCGCGACGTGCGCAGCCAGTTCGTGCCCGATCCGGTGGACGACGCGGTGCTCGCCCGCATCCTCACCGCCGCCCACTTCGCCCCCTCGGTCGGCTTCATGCAGCCGTGGAGCTTCGTGCTGGTGCGCGACCCAGCCGTCAAACAGCGCGCACATGAAGCCTTCACCCAGGCCAATGCCGAGGCCGCCGACATGTTCGAGGGCGCGCGGCGCGAGGCCTACAAGTCGCTACGGCTCGAAGGCATTCTCGAAGCGCCGGTCAACCTGTGCATCACCTGCGACCGCGACCGCGACGGCCCGGTGGTGCTCGGTCGCACCCACCAGAAGGCCATGGACCTGTACAGCACCGTATGCGCAGTGCAGAACCTGTGGCTGGCGGCACGCGCCGAGGGCCTCGGGGTGGGCTGGGTGAGCATCTTCCACAAGGCGGCGATCCGCGACATCCTGCAACTGCCCGAGCGGGTGATGCCGGTCGCCTACCTGTGCATCGGCCACGTGAGCCACTTTCTCGACCGGCCGGAACTGGAAGCGGCCGGCTGGCGCGCACGGTTGCCGCTCGATCAACTGATCCACTTCGATTGCTGGGACGGCGCCAGCCCCTCGGGCGACGCCCTCAAGGCCCATCTGCGCGAGGCCCAGGCGCTCGCAACAAACGGTTGCCCACCGCTGTGATGCGTTGCATCACAACTTTGATCCGGGCAAGGTAAAATCACGGGATCGTCCGGGCGGCATCAGCACCGTCGCCCGACCCCAACGACACTCTGGAGAGACCCCATGCCGCTCGTGTCCATGCGACAGCTTCTCGACCACGCCGCCGAAAACGGCTACGGCCTGCCCGCGTTCAACGTGAACAACCTCGAACAGGTCCAGGCCATCATGGAAGCGGCCAGCGAAACCGACAGCCCGGTGATCATGCAGGCCTCGGCCGGCGCGCGCAAATACGCGGGCGAAGCCTTCCTGCGCCACCTCATCGATGCCGCCGTCGAGGCCTATCCGCACATTCCCGTGGTGATGCACCAGGACCACGGTCAGTCGCCCGCCATCTGCATGGCCGCCATGCGCTCGGGCTTCTCCTCGGTGATGATGGACGGCTCGCTCATGGAAGACGGCAAGACCCCGTCCTCCTACGAATACAACGTGGACGTGAGCCGCAAGGTGGTCGAGATGGCGCATTCGATCGGCGTCACCGTGGAAGCCGAGCTGGGTTGCCTGGGCTCGCTCGAGACCGGCATGGCCGGCGAGGAAGACGGCATCGGCGCCGAGGGCGTGCTCGACCACAGCGCCCTGCTCACCGATCCGGACCAGGCGGCCGACTTCGTCAAGCAGACCGACTGCGACGCCCTGGCCATCGCCATCGGCACCAGCCACGGCGCCTACAAGTTCACCCGCAAGCCCACCGGCGACATCCTCGCCATCGACCGCATCAAGGCCATCCACCAGCGCCTGCCCAACACCCACCTGGTGATGCACGGCTCCTCCAGCGTGCCGCAGGAGCTGCTCGAGATCATCCGCCAGTACGGCGGCGACATGAAGGAAACCTACGGCGTGCCGGTCGAGGAGATCGTCGAGGGCATCAAGTACGGCGTGCGCAAGATCAACATCGACACCGACATCCGCCTCGCCATGACCGGCGCGATCCGCAAGTTCCTCGCCGAGAACCCGTCCAAGTTCGACCCGCGCGAGTACAACAAACCCGCCCGCGAGGCCGCCAAGCAGGTGTGCAAGGCCCGTTACGAGGCCTTCGGCTGCGCCGGTCAGGCGAGCCGGATCAAGCCCGTGTCGCTGGAAAAGATGGCCGCGCTCTACAAGGCTGGCGAGTTGCGCCAGGTGGTGCGCTGAGGGGCGGGAAACAGGCCCCCACGCTCGCTGCGCTCGCTGCCCCCCGAGGGGGCTGCACCGCCCTTGGGGCGGCCCGGCGGGCGGTGCGCTCGGCCCCCACGCTCGCTGTGCTCGCTGCCCCCCGGGGGGGCTGCACCGCCCTTGGGGCGGCCCGGCGGAGAGTGGACTGCCCCCACGCTCGCATCCGCTCGCTGCCCCCCCCGAGGGGGCTGCTCCGCCCTTGGGGCGGCCCGGCGGGCGGTGCGCTCGGCCCCCACGCTCGCATCCGCTCGCAGCCCCCCGAGGGGGCTGCACCGCCCTTGGGGCGGCCCGGCGGAGAGTGGACTGCCCCCACGCTCACATCCGCTCGCTGCCCCCCGAGGGGGCTGCACCGCCCTTGGGGCGGCCCGGCGGGCGGTGCGCTCGGCCCCCAATGTGGGACGGCATCCTGAGCGGTGCCGTTTTTTGTGACCTGGACGATTCATGGACCACTGCTTCACCTACGGCTCGCTGATGTGCGAGGACATCTTCACCGCGGTCACCGGTCTGGTGCTGAGGCCGGAAGCGGCCGTCCTCGAGGGTTATGCCCGCCACCCGGTGATCGGCACCGACTACCCGGGCGTTCGCCGCCGCGACGGCGCCCGGGTGCCCGGCAGGCTCTACCGCAACGTCAGTCCGGCCGGCGTGGCCTACCTCGATCGCTTCGAGGGCGACGAGTATCGGCGCGAGCGGCTCGAGGTCACCCTGTGCGACGGACACACCGTCGCGGCCTGGGTCTATGTGTTCGACACCGCCCAGGGGCATCGCCTCGATGCCGGCCCGTGGGACTTCGAGCACTTCCTGCGTGAAGGCAAGGCGCGCTTCCTGCTGCGCCATCCTCCTGCACCGCTGTAACACGCCCCGTCACCGGCTGTTCGGGCCCGGCCCGGGCTGTTACATTAAGTGCCTTGCCGAGCACTGCGCCAACGTCATGACCCTTTTCGAAGAACATCCGCTGCGCCACGCCCTCAACGAAGAGGTCCACGCCCGTCCGTCGGTGCCCCTGACCGGGCCGACCCGCATCAGCTACCTGGCCTTCGTCCATGCCAACGGCAGCAGCGATCGCGAACACCATCATCTGGAACAGCTCGCCCAGCAGCTGGGCATCGATCTGCCCGAGACCGGCAAGGGTCACATCCTGATCGACGCCGGCGACTTCCGCCTCAAGTGGGAGCGCCACACCGAGTTCTCGAGCTACACCTTTTTCCGCGACGTGCCCGACAACGAGCCCGAGGACACCACCGCCCTGCTCGCGGTACCGGCCGCCTGGCGCAAGGCGATTCCCGGGCAATTGCTGGTCGCCTCCCACGTGGCCGTGCTCGACGCCCGCGCCTATCCGCCGCAGCAACGGCTCGAGGGCTACCGCGATCCGTCGCAGATGTGGGTCATCTCGCGCTTTGCCGACAACGCCGGCTGGATCTTCACCGATTTCCGCATCCACGACGGGTTCTCCCGCTTCACGGTCATCGACGAGCGCCTCGACCGGCGCCAGGCGGGCCGCAACGTGCAACGCCTGCTCGAGATCGAGACCTACCGGCTCATGGCGCTGCTCGCCTTCCCGGTCGCCAAGGCCGTCGGCCCGGTGCTCACCGAGGCGGAAAACGAGCTGGCCGATCTCATGGACACCATGGGCCGCGCCCAGACGCCCGACGACGAGCGCGACATCCTCGCCCGCCTCACCCGGCTGTCCGCGCAGGTGGAGCAGTCGGTGGCGCGCACCACGTACCGATTCGGTGCCGCGGCGGCCTACTATCGCCTGGTCCAGCAACGCACCCACGAGCTGCGGGAAACCCGCTACGCCGGTTTTCCCAGCATCGGCGACTTCATCGAGCGCCGGCTGGCACCGGCGGTGAACACCTGCGCCGCCATCGCCCACCGCCAGGAAGAACTGTCCGCCCGCGTCGCCCGCAACAGCCAGTTGCTGCGCACCCGCGTGGACATCGAGCTGCAGCAGCAGAACCAGTCCCTGCTGGGGCAGATGAACCAGCGCGCCAAGCTGCAGCTGCGCCTGCAGGAAACGGTCGAAGGCCTGTCGGTGGTCGCCATCACCTACTACGCCTCGCAGCTGGTCAACTACCTGTCCAAGGGCGCCAAACCCTTCATCAAGCCGCTCACGCCGGAGATCATCACCGCGGTGTCGATCCCGGTCATCGCCGGCCTGGTCGCCCTCGGCCTGCACCGGATGCGCAAGCATCTGGCCGCGGCCGAGGCGCATGAGTGATGCCATCAATGAGTGATGCCATCATCGTGACAGGGGTCACTGTCGGCCCGTGCGAATGACGCCATAGTCGGGCGACTCGACGTTCGCCCCCACCTCCATGCTATTCACCAGCGCGGCATTCGCCTTCCTGTTCCTGCCGATCACGGTCGCGGGCTTCTTCCTGCTGCCGCAAAAGTGGCGCCCCTGGGGCGCGAGCTGGCTGTTCGTGGCGTCCCTGTTCTTCTACGGCTACTGGATGCCGAGCTACGTGGTGCTGCTGCTCGTGTCCATCGTCTGGAACTACCTGGCGGGCATGCGCATCGCCGCGGCCGGGGGGCGCACCCCGGGGGGCCGCTTCTGGCTCATCCTCGGCGTCACGGTGGATCTGCTGCTGCTGGCCTACTTCAAGTACGCCGCCTTCCTGGTCAACAGCGTCGCCGCCGTGAGCGGGCTGGACCTGGGCCCGGTGCAGATCACCCTGCCGATCGGCATCTCCTTCTTCACCTTCACCCAGATCGCCTTCCTTGCCGACGCCTATCAGAAGGGAACGCGGGAATACGCCTTTTCCCACTACGGCCTGTTCGTCACCTACTTCCCGCACCTGATCGCCGGCCCGGTGCTGCATCACGCCCAGATGATGCCGCAGTTCCGCGACGCCTCGACCTACCGCCTCAACACCGGCAATCTGGTCGGCGGGCTGGCCATCTTCGCCCTCGGCCTGTTCAAGAAGGTCGTCCTCGCCGACGGGGTCGCGCCCTACGCCGACGGCGTGTTCAACGCGGTTCACCACGGCGCCACCCCCGATCTGGTGGAAGCCTGGATGGGCGCGCTGGCCTACACCTTCCAGCTCTATTTCGACTTTTCGGGCTACTCGGACATGGCCATCGGCCTGTCGTGGATGCTCAACATCCGCCTGCCCTACAACTTCGATTCCCCCTACAAGGCCCTGTCCATCAGCGATTTCTGGCGCCGCTGGCACATGAGCCTGTCCAACTTCCTGCGCGACTACCTGTACATTCCGCTAGGCGGCAACCGCAAGGGGCCGACACGGCGCTACGTGAACCTGTTCATCACCATGCTGCTGGGCGGGCTGTGGCACGGCGCGGCGTGGACCTTCGTGGTCTGGGGCGGGCTGCACGGCCTGTACCTGGCCATCGACCATGCCTTCAGCGCACTCATGGCGCGGATCGCACCGCGCTGGACACGGCATGTGATCTACCGCTTGGCGGCCTGGGCACTCACCTTCCTGAGCGTGGTCGTCGCCTGGGTGTTCTTCCGCGCCGAGAGCTTCACGTCCGCCTTCCGCATCCTCCATGCCATGACCGGGCACCTGCCGGCAGCCGACCAGCCGCACACCATCCTGTGGAACGACGGCCTGGCGGTCGCCACCGGCGTGCTCTGGTGCGCGGTCCTCGGCGCGCTCGCCTTCCTCGGGCCGAACAGCAACCGGATCGGCGAACGGACGCTGGCACTGGTGCGCGAGCGCGCCGGGCTGCGCGCCCTGCTCGCCGGCGCCGTCACCACGGCGGCCATCCTGCTGGTACTGATCAACGAGACGCGCGACTCGCTCAGCGCCTTCATCTACTTCAACTTCTGAGGCCGCCCATGCTCCGAAAAACGGCCCTCTTCCTGCTCGGCGCGCTGCTCCTGCTGGTGGCGCTCGAAGCGGTGCTGCAGTGCCTGCCGGTGTCCACGTCGACGATGGTCGGCCACTACATCGACCCGGCCATCCAGACCTACCCGCCGCACCACCGCTTCACCGTCGCCACCGGCTGGGATCTGAAGAACGCCCGCACCCACCGCACCAACAACTACGGCTTCGTCGACGACCGCGACTTTCACCCCGACCCGCGCGCCATCGCCGTCATCGGCGACAGCTTCATCGAGGCGAACATGCTGCCCGCGTCCGCCCGCATCGGCCCGCAGCTGGAGCGGATTCTCGGCGTGCCGGTGTATTCGATGGGCGTGCCCGGCACCAGCCTGCTCGACTACGCGCGCCGCGCCCGCTTCGCCCACAAGACGCTCAAGATCGAGCGCTTCGTGTTCGTGATCGAGACCGGCGACGTGCGCCAGATGCTGTGCGGCTCCGGCAACTACGATCACGACTGCATCGACCCGAAGACCCTGCAGCTGCGCGAGATCTCGGCCGCACCGGCCGGCACGCTCAAGCAGATCGTGCGCCACTCGGCGCTGGCGCAATACCTGTTCTCGCAGCTGCGCGTCGATCCCGGCCAGTGGCTGCATGCCGTCAAGGCCTGGTTCGCGCCAGCCGCCGCCCATGGCGCCACCGGCACCAAACCCAAGGCGGACACCAACCCGGTCTCGCCCGCCCTGGCCGACACCCTGATCACGGATTTCTTCGCCGCGCTGCCGGCGACCACCCAACCGCCGCTGATCGTGATCGGCACCTCGCATGCACGCGGCCAGAGCGCCCGCTGGAACGCCGCCGACATGCAACAGCTCGCCGAACGCGCGACGGCGGCCGGCATGCCCGTGGTCCGGCTGGCCGAAGCGTTCGAACAGTGGCAGGCCCGCACCGGGTTGTCGACCGCCGTCGGCCCCTACGACGGCCACTGGAACGCAGCGGCCCATCGCGTGGCCGCCGAAACGGTCGCGGCCGCCATGGGACACCCGGCGCAATGAGCGATTCGGTCCCGAGGCCCGGTATAATTCGCCTTTGTCCCATGAAAGTCGCACGCCATGACCTCGCCCCTGTTTGAATCGACCCTCCGCTCCCTGCCTCTGCTCGGTCGCGGAAAAGTGCGCGACATCTACGCCGTCGACGACGAAAAGCTGCTGATCATCACCTCCGACCGGCTCTCCGCCTTCGACGTGATCCTGCCGGACCCGATTCCGCGCAAGGGCCAGGTGCTCACCGCGCTGGCGAACTTCTGGTTCGACCGGCTCGCCCACGTGGTGCCGAACCAGCTCACCGGCATCGCCCCCGAAGACGTGGTCGCCGCCGACGAGCGTGATCAGGTCGTCGGCCGTGCGCTGGTGGTCAAGCGCCTCAACCCGCTGCCCATCGAGGCGGTGGTGCGCGGCTACGTGATCGGCTCGGGCTGGAAGGACTATCAGCTCACCGGCGCCATCTGCGGCATCCCGCTGCCGCCCGGGCTGCAGCAGGCGGCCAAACTCCCCGCGCCGATCTTCACCCCGGCCTCCAAGGCCGAAGTCGGCGACCACGACGAGAACATTTCCTTCGCACAGGCCCAGGCGCGCACCGAGGCGGTGCTGGCCGGCGCCCTGGCCGGCACCGGCGTCACCGGCGCCGCGCTGACCGAAGACGCCCGCCGTGTCGCCATCCAGCTGTACGAGGAAGCGGCGGCGTACGCGGCCGGGCGCGGCATCATCATCGCCGACACCAAGTTCGAGTTCGGCATCGACGCGGCCGGCACGCTGCACCTGATCGACGAGGCGCTCACGCCCGACTCATCGCGCTTCTGGCCGGCGGATCAATACCGGGAAGGCATCAGCCCGCCGTCCTTCGACAAGCAGTATGTGCGCGACCACCTCGAGACGCTCGACTGGGACAAGCGTGCCCCGGGGCCGCATCTGCCCGCCGAGGTCATCGAACGCACCAGCGCGAAATACGTCGAAGCCTACGAACGCCTCACCGGCAAGACGCTGCCCTGAGCCCTGCATCGACGGGGCGACCCCGGGCCGCCCTGCGCTTATGCCAGGCACATGATGCAGCGCAACTTTTCAATTCCCCGCACGCGATCTAAAGTGGTTTCACGATGCCCCGGACAAGGAGCGTGTGCATGGAAAAACCGGCAGATTTTCTGTCGCAGCATTTTGCGATCCCCCACATTCGTGAAGTGACGCCCCAACGCCCGCTCGACTGGCTCTCGCGCGGGTGGAGCGACATGCGCGACAACCTCGGCGCCAGCGTGTGCTACGGCCTGTTCTTCGCCGTGATCGGCTATGCGCTGCTCACCTTCGCAGCGCCGCGTCCCTACCTGTTCACGACGGCCATTTCCGGCTTTCTGCTGGTCGGCCCGCTGGCCGCCGCGGGGCTCTACGAGATTTCCCGGCGCCATGAGCGCGGCCGCAATTCCTCCTTCCGATCCTCGCTGGCCGGCCTGCGTCGTCGCGCCGACGTGCTGCTCCATTTCGGACTCCTGCTGGCCTTGCTGCTGATTGCCTGGGAGCGGATCTCGGCGGTGGTGTTCGCCCTGTTCTATGCCGACAACGTCCCCGATCTGGGCAATTTCCTCCAGTCGATCATCTTGTCCGGCGAGCATACTGCCCTGCTGGTCGCCTATCTCTTCGTGGGCGGCACGCTGGCGGTGCTGGTGTTCTGCGCCACCGTGATTGCCATCCCCATGATGATGGCGCGTGACACCGACATGCTCACCGCCATGGCGACCAGCGCCCGGGCGGTGGCGGTCAACCCGTTGCCGATGCTCGTGTGGGCGGTACTGATCGTGGCCCTCGTGGCCATGGGCTTCGCCACCCTGATGGTCGGCATGGTGATCCTGCTACCGCTGCTCGGCCACGCGAGCTGGCACGCCTACCGCGACATGGTGGGCTGACATCCCGTTCGACCCGAAGCGGACCTACCCGGCCCGCCGCCCCCGGCCACACGCGCCGGGGGCTTGAATTTGCCCCTTCCGCCCCCGATCTACTCCGGGTACGCCTGTCACCCCGCCGGGCTGCGTGCGCCTGTACAATGCGCGCGGCCATTCCCACGGAATTCACGCATGAGCACGCTCGCAGACAACCCGCTGCTGGACTTCACCGACCTCACCCACTTCGATCGCATCACCCCGGCCCATGTCGAACCGGCGATTCGTCATCTGCTCGACGACGCGCGCAAGACCATCGACGCGCTGGCACAACCGGCGACGCCCGCCACTTGGGACGATTTCGTCGTCCCCATGACCGAGGCGACCGAGCATCTCGGACGCGCCTGGGGCGTGGTCGGCCACATGCACAGCGTGATGGACACGCCGGACTGGCGTGCCGCCTACAACGCACTGCTGCCCGAGATCAGCCGCTTCTTCGCCGAGCTGGGGCAGAACCAGGCGGTGTACGAGAAGTACCGCCAACTGGCCAACAGCACCGCCTTCGATCGGCTCCCCCCGGTGCGCCAACGCATCGTCGAACATGAACTGCGCGACTTCCGCCTCTCCGGTGCCGAACTGGCCGACGATCGCAAGCCGCGCTTCCAGGCCATTCAGGAAGAGCTGTCGAGCCTGGCGGCGGGCTTCTCGGAAAACCTGCTCGACGCCACCAACGCCTTCGCCGAATTCGTCGATGACGCGGCCGAGCTGACCGGCCTGCCCGACGACGTGATCGCCGCGGCGCGGGCGGCGGCCGAGCGCGATGGCAAGGCCGGCTGGAAGTTCACCCTGCACATGCCCAGCTACCTGCCGGTGATGCAGTACGCGGACAGCGCCCGCCTGCGCGAGACCATGTACCGCGCCTACGCGACCCGCGCCTCGGAACAGGGCGAAGCCAAATGGGACAACGGGCCGCTGATGGGCCGGATCCTGGCGCTGCGTGCCGAGGAGGCGAAGATGCTCGGCTTCGAAAGCTATGCCGAGCTGTCGGTGGTGCCCAAGATGGCCGACAGCCCGGCTCAGGTGCTGGCCTTCCTCAACGATCTGGCCGGCAAGGCCAAACCCTTTGCCGAGCGCGATCTGGAGGAACTGAAGGCCTTCGCCCGCGAGCGCCTGGGCATGGCCGAGATGCACCCCTGGGACGTGGCCTACGCCAGCGAGAAGCTGCGCCACGCCCGCTATGATTTCTCCGAGAACGAGGTGCGCCAGTATTTTCCGGAGCCCCGGGTACTCGATGGCCTGTTCGGCGTCATCGAATCGCTCTACGGCGTGCGCCTCGCGCGAGACACCGCGCCGACCTGGGATCCGTCGGTCACGGTGCTGCGCATCGAGCGCGACGCGCGCCTGATCGGCCAGCTCTACCTCGACCTGCACGCCCGCGAGACCAAACGCGGCGGCGCCTGGATGGACTCGGCGCGCAGCCGCCAGAACAGCGGCGGCCGCCTGCTCACCCCGGTGGCGTACGTGGTGTGCAACTTCGCTCCCCCGGTCGGCGACAAGCCGGCCACCCTGAGCCACGACGACGTCACCACGCTGTTCCACGAGTTCGGTCATGCCCTGCATCATCTGCTGACCGAGGTGGACGACGTGGCGGTGTCCGGCATCCACGGGGTGGAATGGGACGCGGTCGAGCTGCCCAGCCAGTTCATGGAGAACTTCTGCTGGGAATGGGATGTGGTGTCGGGCATGAGCGCCCATGTGGACACCGGCGCCCCGCTGCCGCGTGCGCTGTTCGACAAGATGGTGGCCGCGCGCCACTTCCAGAGCGGCATGCAGATGGTGCGTCAGCTCGAATTCAGCCTCTTCGACCTGCGCCTCCACCACGAAGTCGAGGCGGACCAGCCGGTGGCGGTGGAGACCATCCTCAAGCTGCTCGACGAGGTGCGCCGCCAGGTCGCGGTGCTGATGCCGCCCCCCTGGCACCGCTTCCCGCACAGCTTCTCGCATATCTTCGCGGGCGGCTATTCGGCCGGTTACTACAGCTACAAGTGGGCCGAAGTGCTCTCCGCGGATGCCTTCGCCGCCTTCGAGGAAGCCGGCGAAGGCCGGCATTCACTGCTCGACCGCGACACCGGCGAACGCTTCTGGCGCGAGATCCTGGCGGTCGGTGGCAGCCGGCCGGCGATCGAATCGTTCCGCGCCTTCCGCGGTCGTGAGCCGCAGGTCGAGGCGCTGCTACGCCACAGCGGCATGCTCGAAGCGGCCTGAATCACGGCGGATGTCGCCAGCGGCGAAGAAGTGATCCTTCGCCCGCTTGGCGGCCTTCTTGGCTGCCGCGGCGCTGGAGGCGACGCCTTCGGGATCGATGGCGCAACCGGGCGGCACGGTCACCACGCCGACGCTGATCGAGGTCAGCGGAAAGAAGGTCTCGTGCCCGCGGCGGTCTTCGGAGACGAAGCCGCCACGGGCCAGTTCCGCATCGTCGAACAGACATCGGGCGCGTCGGTTGAATTCCTCGATGATCGCCTCGCAGCGCTCGACCCAGTCCGGACTCTGGAACAGGACGACGAAGTCGTCGCCGCCCACGTGGCCGAGAAAATCACAGCGGCTGTCGCAATGGCGCACCATGACCGCCGCCGCCAGCTTGATCATTTCGTCTCCGCGCCAGTAGCCGTACAGATCGTTGTAGGGCTTGAAATGATTGAGATCGAAGTAGGCCGCCGAGAACGGCGCCTCGGCCCCCAACAATCGCCGGATATGGTCGGTGATGGGGATGTTGCCGGGCAGACAGGTCAGGGGGTTGGCCAGGCGCGCGGCCTCGATGCGGCGCTCGGTCACCGCCCGCACCAGGCGCTCGCCGGTACCGAGGCCGGCATAGGCACCCCCGTCGGTGACGATGAAACCGTCGGTCAGATAGCGCTGATCCTCGCCGAGCATCACCGTCGCCAACGATTCGATGCCTGAATACCGGTCCACCCGCAGCGGGTTGGGGTCCATGAAGATGGCACAGGGGCGGCGGCCGAACAGGTCGATGTGAAAGGGTTGCGACATCTTGTCGGTGAACTTCTGCCGGTTGATGAGCCCGATCGGCCGGTCATCCTGAACCACGGCCAGGGCGTGCACATCCTCGTGGCGACCAAAGGTGCGCAACACCGCCTCGCAGCTGTCCCCGGGCCGGACCGTCGGCGCATGGACGAGCAGCGACTCGACGGTCTCGAGCACATTGCGCCGCTGTGCCGGCATCGGCGCACTGGCGAGCCCTGCCTGCGCGAGCCACGCGCACACCTCGGTGCGCAGCTCGCGCGCCGGTGCCGGATGCGGACGTCCGAGCAGATAGCCCTGGGCGAACTGGCAGCCCAGATCCCGCGCCACCATCAGATCCTCGCGCGTCTCGATGCCTTCGATCACGACCGGCGTGTCGAGGGCCTCGGCGAGCTGAAACAGGGACTTGAGCACCGCATGCTTGCGCGCGTCGACATGGGCATCGCGCACGAAGAAGCGGTCGAACTTGACCAGTTCGGGCTTGAGCTGCGTCCACAGGCGCACGCTCGAGCGACCATCACCGAAGTCATCCAGCGCCAGCTTGATGCCGGCATCGCGCAACACCGCCACCGTCCCCGCAAAGCGGTCGATGTCGGTGACCCGTTCGTGCTCGGTCAGCTCGAGCACGAGCCGCGCTTCCGAGATGCCATGCTCACGCGCCGTGGCAATCAGGCCACCACCGCCGGGCTCGGCGAACGACGCGATCGTCCCGGCGCTGGCATTGAGGAACAGCAGCCCCGGCAACTGCAGCCGGGCGAAGGCCTTGATCGCCTCCAGGCAACTGAGCCGCTCCAGCTCCAGCGACAGACCAGCATAGCGCGCCACCTCGAGCATGCGCTCGGGCGAGGCCAGCTCGCTGCCGGCGGGCCCACGCATGAGCGCTTCGAAACCGTGCAGCGTCCGCTGCGACAGATGTGCGATCGGCTGGAATTCAAAGCCCAGCGCCCGGGTCGAGATGATCTGCTCGATCCGCGTCACGCTTGCCAGCGTTTTTGCCCGTGCCAACACCTTCACTCCCCAGTTCAGATACCAGGCAGATCAACGGCGCGGCGGCCACCCGCTTGAATGAAGCTTTCGTGACACGTCGCGCCCGAGCGCCGACGCCCCGGCACCTCAACTGCTGGCACAATGGCACCCGGATCAAGACTTCGGAACCCGCCCCCCATGAGAATCGCCACCTGGAACGTCAACTCCCTCAAGGTTCGCCTCCCCCACGTCCTCGACTGGCTGGCCGCCGAGAAGCCCGACGCCCTGTGCCTTCAGGAGCTGAAGATGGAGGACAAGGCGTTTCCGCTCGAGGCGCTGCAAGAGGCCGGCTACCAGGCGATCTTCAACGGCCAGAAGACCTACAACGGCGTCGCCATCCTCTCGCCGCAGCCGCTGGCCGATCCGGTGCGGGACATCCCCGGCTTCGAGGACGCGCAGAAGCGCATCATCGCCGGCACCCTCGGCGACGTGCGCATCATCTGCGGCTACTTCCCCAACGGCCAGGCCGTCGGCTCGGAAAAGTTCGAATACAAGCTGCGCTGGCTCGCTGCGCTCACCGAATGGGTCCGCGCGGAAATGGCCGTCCATCCCAAGCTGGTGCTGACCGGTGACTTCAACATCGCCCCGGAGGACCGGGACGCCCATCCGGACTGGAAGGACGAGATTCACGTCTCCGCGCCCGAGCGCGAAGCCTTCCGTGCGCTCACCGAACTGGGACTCACCGACGCCTTCCGGCTGTTCGAGCAGGAAGAGCGCAGCTTCTCCTGGTGGGATTACCGCATGGGCGCGTTCCGGCGCAACTTCGGGCTGCGCATCGACCATCTGCTGGTGAGCGAGGCGCTAACGGGTGCCAGCACCGCCTGCTGGGTGGACAAGGCGCCGCGCAAGCTGGAGCGCCCCTCCGACCATGCCCCGGTGGTGCTCGATCTCGCCCCGTGATGCCGACCGGCGTGATCCTGCTGCACGGCAAGTGGGATACGCCGCCGTTTGCGGTCGCACCACTGGCGCGAGTCCTCACCGACGCTGGCTACACCGTGCGCTTGACCGTCTGGCCGTGGGCCCTGCGGCGCCTGTACGACCAAGCGCTCGAGCAGGTCCACGAAGGACTCGCCGCGCAGATCGCCGAGCTGCGCCGTTCCGGCTGCCAGCGCGTCGTCCTGTGCGGTCACAGCCTCGGGGGCGCCGTCGCGCTGGCCCATGCGGCCCGCCACGGCGGCGTCGACGCGCTGGCGCTGCTCGCCCCGGGGCATTTTCCCGAGCGTCTGGCCGACGAAGGGCTGACCACGGAAGCGCTGGCACAGGCCCGGCAGGCCGAGTCGGCGACAGCACGCATGCCGCTGGTGGACGTGCATCAGGGCCGAACCCGGCGCCTGCGCGTCGCGCCGGCCGTCTATCTGGATTACTTCGAACCGGTCGGCCCCCTGGTGTGGCCGGAGAACACCCGGCGCCTCGCACCCGAAGTCCCGATGCTGTGGGTCGTGGGCCATGGTGACCCCGCGGCACGGCTCGGAATGGACTATGCTTTCGCGCGCACGCCGGCGCATCGACTCGATCGCTATGCACGCATCGCGGCCGACCACGCCACGACACCGCAAGCCGGCGCAGCACACGTGATGGACTGGCTGCGCACCCTGGACACGACCTCATGAACGCATCCGAAGAACTCGCCGATCGCTACCCCGTCCTCGCCGCCCTGTCGCCCGAGGCGCGCACGCAGTTGTTCGAACGCGCCCAATGGATCAGTGTGCCTGCCGGCACCGTGCTCTTCGACGACCATCAGGCGTGCGAGGGCTTTCCCTTCGTGCTCAGTGGCTCGATCCGGGTGATCAAGGCCTCTGCGCAGGGACGCGAACTGCCCCTGTACCGCGTCGCCCCCGGCGAGACCTGCGTGATCTCCTCCGCCTGCCTGCTCGGCCACGAGGACTACAACGCCCGCGGCATCACCGAGACGGACACCGTTCTGGCGCTGCTGCCCAAGGGCGTGTTCGACGCCCTGCTGGCCGAGCCGGCGTTTCGCGGTTTCGTCTTCCATCTGTTTTCGGAACGGATCGCCGAGCTGATGCAACTGATCGAGGAAGTGGCCTTCCACAAGCTCGACCAGCGCCTCGCCGCGCTGTTGCTGGGCAAGGGGCGCCTCCTGCACACCACGCACCAGCACCTGGCCGACGAACTGGGCAGCGTGCGCGAAATCGTCAGTCGCCTGCTCAAGGGCTTTGCCGCGCAGGGACTGGTCCGGCTCTCGCGTGAGCAGGTGGAGATCCTCGATCCGGCCGGCTTGCGGCGCATCGCCGCCGGTTGACGCAAAAAGGGCCGCCCGGTCGGCGGCCCTCGGGTATCGCGCCCGTCAGACCCGGAAGCGCCCGACGGCTTCCTGCAGGCCCACGGCCTGGCGCGCCATGTCGTGCGCCGAATCGACGGTCTTGCCGATGGCCGCGTCGTTCTCCCGCGCCATCGCGGCGATGGCCTCGATGCTCTGGGTGACCTGTTCGTTGGCCGCGCGCTGGGCCTCGGTGGCCTCGGCGATGTCGTCGAGGCCGCTGCGCACCTCGGCCGCCGAGGCGTTGGCCGCCTCGAGCACCCCGGCCACGTCGTCGGCGGCCTTGCGCGAGCTGTCCAGATGACCGCGACCGCTGTCCAGCGACGCGCGCACCTCACCCGACTGCTTGGACAGGGTGGTGGTGATGGCATCGATCTCGCCGGCCGAACGGGCCGACTTCTCGGCCAGCTTGCGCACCTCGTCGGCGACGACGGCGAATCCACGCCCCTGCTCGCCGGCGCGTGCCGCCTCGATGGCCGCGTTCAAGGCCAGCAGGTTGGTCTGCTCGGCGATCTCGCGCACTTCCTGGGTCATGTGATTGATGGAGGTGGTCGACTCGACGAAGGCATTGACGGTCTCGTCCATCTGCACCACCGCCCGCTCCACGTGGTCGACCTCGCCCATCAGGTGACTCAGGCGGTGCTTGCCTTCCTCGGAACGGGCCAGGGACTCGTGCGACAGGTCGCGTACGCGCTCGGCACTGGCGGCGATGTGCGCGGTCTTCTGCATCAGTTCTTCCATGGCCTCGGCGGCAGCCACCGACTGACGGTTCTGCTGGTGCGATCCGTCGGCGAGGCGGCTCGCGCTGTCCGACACCCCACGGGCCACATCGGCGACGGTCCCGGCCGATCCACCCACCTGGCGGACCAGATCGCCGATCGTGGCGAGCATCTGGTTGAAGCTCTCGGCGGCGCGACCGATCTCGTCGCGGTGGGTCACGTCGAGGCGACGGGTCAAGTCACCCTTGCCGTCGGCCAACTCCGCCAGAGAGCCGGTCATGTGCGCCAGCGGCGTGGTGACGAAGCGGCGAATGAAGAAGAAGATGAAGGCCATCAACGGAATGGAGACGAGCAGCGCGAACAGCGTGCTCTTGGTCCGGAAGGCGCTGACGGCCGCGTTGACCTTGGCCAGATCGATCTTCATGCTCACCGCGCCCAGCGTGGTGCCTTCGCTGACCATGTGGCAACTGAGGCAGTTCTTGCCCAGGTAGTTGGTGGATGCCACCGCCGGCACGACGACGCGCAGGTATTCGCCGATCTGCGGATCGCTTTGCAGCTCGGACATGGGCTTGCCCGACGCCATCGCCCGCTGTTCGAAGTCATCCACCACCTTGCCGTCGCTGGCGGCCCCGGGGCCGAACTGCTTGGTGACGGGTTCGCCGCGAATCACCCGCAGATCGCGCACCGACGACAATTCCTTGATCTGGTCGAGAAACACGTCGCGCTGCGCGACCGTGCCGGTGATCATCATCCCGGTCAGCCCCGCCATGGTCATGTCGTGCACCGACAGCGCAAACTCCCGCGCCTGGTCGATGGCCGTGTCCCGGTTGACCTGGGTCTCCCAGTAGATCATCGCCCCGAACGCACACACCAGCATCGCACCGATGACGGCCGTGAGCCGCAGCCAGATCGGTGTATCGGATACCCTCTGCATCATTCCCTCCCCTAAGCCCGCACAGGCGCCGGCCGGTCGCGAACCGGAGGCCCCTGCCGGGGGCGCCCAGCCACTAAGCCGAAAGCAATAACCCCTGCTTCAGGCCCGACCGTGACACGGCTGATTTATGTCTTCAGTGCATTATCGGCAGGACGACGCGACACTTTATCGCTGCGCGCATCCGCCACGGCGGCCCGGCTATGTAACCTTGGTTACAGACACCAGGGCGGCCGGATGATGCAATGCACACACTGACACCTCACTCCAAGCGGGAGCGCATCATGAAAACGAATGTGGGCGGTATCGACAAGATTCTTCGCATCGTCGCCGGCCTGGCCCTGATGGCCTGGGCACTGATGGGCGGGCCGGTGTGGGCCTGGATCGGCATCGTGCCCCTGGCGACCGGCCTGATGGGCTGGTGCCCGGCCTACACCTTGCTCGGCATGAACACCTGCCCGATGAAGAAGCCGTGACGGCCCCCGCCAGCCGGGCGACGGAAGATTTCCGTCACCCGGCTGGCGGGCCGACGCCTCACAGGGCGTTGGCGATGCGGACGAAATCGGCCACCGCGAGGCGCTCGGCCCGATCGCCCGGGTCGATGCCCAGGCGCTCGAGCCCGGCCTCGTCGATGAGACCGCGCAGCGTATTGCGCAGGGTCTTGCGGCGCTGGCCGAAAGCGGCGGTCACCACCTGCGAGAGGATCTCTTCGTCCCTGGCTTCCAATGCCTCGGCCGGTCGCGGCACCAGGCGCACGATGCTCGAGATGACCTTCGGCACGGGTCGGAAGGCGCCCGGCGGCACGTCGAACAGGCGTCCCATGCGAAAGCGGTACTGAAGCATGACCGACAGGCGCCCGTAGTCGCCCGACCCGGGCGCCGCCACCATGCGCATGACCACCTCCTTTTGCAGCATGAAGGTCATGTCACGCACCCGGTCGGCGAATCGCGCCAGATGGAACAGCAGCGGTGTGGAGATGTTGTAGGGCAGGTTGCCCACCACGCGCAGGTCGTCACCGAGGCGGGCGAAGTCGAATTTGAGCGCGTCGCCCTCGTGGACCGTCAGTTGCTCCGGCAGGTAGCGCTCATGCAGGCGCGCGATCAGGTCGCGATCGATCTCCACGACCTGCAGATGCCCCACCCGCTCGAGCAGCGGATCGGTCATGGCCCCCAGCCCGGGGCCGATCTCGACCATGTTCTGGCCGCGCTGGGGCGCGATCGCCTCGACGATCTTGCGAATGATGTTGGGATCGGACAGAAAATTCTGGCCGAAGCGTTTCCGGGCTTGATGGGTCAAGGGCGTATCCGGTCGGCGGCGCAATGGGCGAAGTGGGCGATTATAGAGCGCCGCCCGGGGAAATGCCCGTGTCCGCGGGCGGCCACCAGCGATCGGCCCGCCGGCCTGGACGCCCTATCGGGCACCGGCGCCGGCCATCTCGAAGGCCAGGCGCACGGCCGCGAACAGGCTGCCGGGGTCGGCACGCCCCGTCCCTGCCAGATCGAGTGCGGTCCCGTGATCGACCGAGGTGCGGATGATGGGCAGGCCGAGGGTGACATTCACGCCACCACCGAAACTCGCGTGCTTGAGCACCGGCAGCCCCTGATCGTGATACATGGCGAGCACGGCGTCGCCCCGGGACAGGGTATGCGGCACGAACAGGGTATCGGCCGGGAGCGGGCCGAGCAGACACATGCCGGTCTGGCGCAGGCGCTCGAGCACCGGCTCGATGACGTCGATTTCCTCGCGCCCCATGTGACCGCCCTCGCCGGCATGCGGATTGAGGCCGGCGACGAGGATGCGCGGCTGCGCCAGGCCGAAACGGGTACGCAGGTCGTGATCGAGGATCTGCAGGGTTTCCGCCAGGGCGGTGGGCGTGACCGCCGCGGGCACTGCCGCCAGCGGCAGATGGGTGGTGAGCAGCGCCACCCGCAACCCGCCGCCGACCAGCATCATCACCACCCGTGAGGCGGCGGTCGCCTCGGCCAGGTATTCGGTGTGGCCGGAAAACGCGATGCCGGCGTCGCAGATGACGCCCTTGTGAACCGGCGCGGTCACCATGCCCGCGAACTCGCCGCGCACACACCCGTCGATCGCCCGATCGAGCATCGCCAGCACGCTGCGCGCGTTGCCGGCGTCGAGACATCCTGCCCGCGACGGCACCGAGATCGGCGTATGGAGCACTTCCAGGGTGCCGCGCGCAGCGGGCATACCGGGATCATACGATTGCAGCGGCACGGACACGCCGACTTGAGCCATCCGCTCGGCCAGCAGCGCCTCGTCGGCCAGCACGACCACCCTGCCGGGCCAGTCGTGCCCGGCCAGTTTCAGGCACAGTTCAGGGCCGACGCCGGCGGGCTCGCCACTGGTGATGGCCAGAACGGGAGCGGCGTCGGCCATGGCGATCAATACACGTCTTCGAGGCGGTATTCGACGAAGGCTCCGCTGACGAGCTGGCGCAGCCAGTCGTCGTAGGCATCCTCGATCTTGCGCTGGCGCAGGGTGTTGCGCGCGATCGCGCGCTTGCGCTTGTCGGATACGTCTTCCTTGCGCCGCTCCTCGACCCGGATCAGATGCCAGCCGAACGGGGACTTGACCGGTTCGCTCAGCTCGCCGGGCTTGAGCGCGTTCATGGCGCGCTCGAACTCGGGCACGGTATCCCCCGGATAGACCCAGCCGATCTCGCCGCCGTTGGCCGCCGACAGGTCGGCCGAGTTCGCACGCGCCAGATCGGCGAAGGATTCGCCATTGAGAATGCGCGTGCGCAGGGTCTCGAGGCGCTTGCGTGCGTCGTCGTCGGAGACCAGCTCGGAGGTCTTGATGAGGATGTGGCTGACGCGCGTCTGCTCGACCATGTCCTCACCCCCCTGGGCCGCCCGCTTGCCGTCGAGCTTGATGATGTGAAAACCGGCGGAACTGCGCATCACCGGCGAGATGTCGCCCGCTTGCATCGACTGGATCGCCTGCGCGAACAGACCGGGCAAGGCACTGGCGGCACGCCAGCCCAGATCGCCGCCTTGCAGCGCATCGGGCGCATTCGACACCTCGGCCGCCAGGGCACCGAAGTCTTCGCCGGCAATGGCCCGCTGACGAACCGCCGCCGCCTTGTCGGCCAGCGCCTTGAGCTGCTCCGGACTGGCCGCCTCGGGCGCGCGCAGGAGGATGTGCTGCACCTTGAACTCGCTACCGGCGCCGACATCGGGATTGTTCTTGAGAAAGTTGTCGATCTCGGCGTCGGTGACCACGACACGCGACTCCACGTCGCGTTCGCGCAAACGCGAGATGAGCATCTCGCGGCGGATGTTGTTGCGGAACGCATCCCACGAGATACCGTCGTTCTCGAGCGCCGAGCGGAACTGGAACACGCTCATCTTGTTCGACTGGGCAATGCGCTCGATGGCGCCGGAGAGGGCGTCGTCGTCGATCTTGAGCCCGGTCTCCTTGGCGCGCTGCACCTGGGCACTCTCGGCGACCAGTTGCTCCAGCACCTGGCGGCGGAGCACGTCGGACGGCGGCAGACGGTCACCGCGGCGGGCGAACTGGCGCTGCACCTGCTCGACCCGCTCGTCCAGCGTCGAGGACGTGATGGCCTCGTTGTTGACCACCGCGACGATGCGGTCGACCAGCTCGATGCGCGCAGCGCGCGCCGGCTGGAGGAAGGAGGCGGACGCGACCAGCATGGCCACGACGAGCAGGGGTCCGGACAGTACCTTCTTCATACGTTTCCTGTTCTGACAATGGGGCCGGCCATTACGGCTGACCAAAGACGGGATCGGCCACCGGCTGGTTGATGGTGCCATAGCCACCGACGGTCCGCCGCAACAGATCCAGCGGACTCGATCCGACACTGGCCAGATCGGTCAGTTCCAGTTGCAGGAACACCGCCTGGGTCACGGCGTTCTCCTTGGTGGCGAAGCGGTGGAAGACCGTGCGGAAGACCCAGCAGTCGCCCGCGTATTCCAGACCCGCCAGGGCCTCGGTGACGCGGTGATCGCGCAGCGAACGGTTGTATCGGGCGACACCATACCAGTGTCCGCCCAGTGGCCACTGCCCCGACACGTCGAGGTCGCGCAGCACGTCGCGGGTGTAGCGGAAGCCCAGATTGACCACCTGGGCAAAGCCCGGCTGGTAGCGCAGGTCGGCGTTGAAGCGCTCGGTGATCTTGTCGCGCGGGTTGTACTGCCAGCCCGAATTGAGGCTGAAATCCTGCGACAGGCGGCCATCGAGGCTGGCCAGGATGTCGGCCCGGCGCCCGGTGCGGGCGGGCACGCCCGGCAGAGTCACACGCTGGTCGGCAAAGTAATAGCGCTGGCCGAGGGCGAAACGCAACCGCTCGATCCCGCTGTCGCTGTCGATCAGGCGCGAGGTGACGGCGGCGGTCACCTGGTTGGCGTTGGCGATCCGGTCGCTGCCGCTGAAGATGTTCTCGGAGAAGATCTGCGCGAAGTTGAAGTCGTACAGACCGGAATCGAAGTTCGGGATGGCGCTCTGGTCGCGATACGGAATGTTGACGTAATAGATCCGCGGCTCGAGCGTCTGGATGGTGTCGCGCCCCGCCCAGCGGGTGTCACGCTCCATCACCACCGAGCTGTCGAGGGTGAAGATCGGCAGGGTGCGGGTGATCTCCTTCTTGTCGCCGATCAGCGCCTGGTCGAGCGCGTACCGGGTGTAGTGCAGTCCCAGCTTGGGCGTGAGCGAGAACGCGGTGCCGCCGAGCGGCACCTGCACGCTCGGATACGCCACGAAGCGCGACCCGTCCGGCTTGTCCGGGTCGGGATGGGAGAAGCGCACGTACTCGCTGCTGAAGATGAAATCGGCACGATCGTCGAGGAAGGGTCGCTGCCCGCCAAGCGTCAGTTGCGGCAGGCGCCGGTAGGGTTTATCTCCGGTCAGGGTCTGGTAGCTTTGCGCCAGCATCGTCGCAGACCACCAGCTGCCTGACGCGTAACTAACGCTCCCCTCACGCACCAGGTTGCTCTGCGAAGCGATGGCCAGGCGGGAGTTGAGATCCTCGAGGTAGTGCTTGTCCGACACCCCGTTCAGGTTCAGGTAGGTGGACCAGTGGCTGCCGAACGTCTGCTGATGCAGGATCGAGCCCGCCGCCCGATTGTCACGCCCGGCCACGCGGTCGTTGGGCATCCACTCGGCCCGGATGGTGCCGCTGGCATCATCGGTGAGGTAACGGTATTCGCCGCCCAGCTGCAGCCCGCGCCGGCTCATGTAGCGAGGCACGAAAGTGGCGTCGTAGT